>NC_020911.1:998228-1633957 GCF_000155675.2 Octadecabacter antarcticus 307 | reverse complement strand
GAAGGCTTCTGGATGCGCTGATACCAAGGGCTGGACAACCTGAAGATCCGCGCCTGCGGCAAGCGGGTTTTTATGCAAAAATCCGCAGCCATTTTTAGCGCATTCATAGCCAAAAAATGCCGCCGATTGCTTAAGATCACCCAGGGGGCTGTCTGCCCCCGCTCTTCGAGCCCCCCAGAGGATATTTTCTAAACAAAGACAAACAAGACAGCGAATATCCAGCGCGTACCACAGGCACACACCGGCTCAAAAAGTCTTCCTCGTCTTCGTTTACGGCCAACGGCGTCCCCGCCTGTACCGCGCCTGCATCCTCGGTGATTCAGGTTAAGTTTTACTTACCGTCTTTGTTTTTCAAATACCCCCCAGAGGCGAAGGCCAAATCCCAACGATACTCTAAGAGGTGACCATCGCACTGCCGTACCCTGACCCTAGAATGTACGGTCGCGCTCCTTTTTCATCGGCGCAGATTTGCGGACAGGGAACGTCGGTTTGCCGCAACACAAAGTCCCTGAACATGCGCCCCGTCAAAACGATATCCCCATGAACCCTGTTCTTATTTCGGAATGGATCCGCGATGCAACCAAGGCCACATTGAGGTCCAGGGCGTTTGACCCTAGAGTCACGCCAACTTTACCCTTGGAGACACCTCATGACAAACACCCCATCTTACGGCTTTGACACCCTGCAGATTCACGCAGGCGCACGGCCTGACCCCGCCACAGGAGCGCGCAACACACCGATTTACCAAACGACCGCCTATGTATTCCGCGATGCGGATCACGCAGCTGCGTTGTTTAACTTGCAAGAAGTTGGCTACATCTATTCGCGCCTGACCAACCCGACCGTCGCCGTGCTGCAAGAACGCATCGCCACGCTTGAAGGCGGCGCGGGTGCCGTTTGTTGTTCGTCCGGTCATGCGGCCCAAATCATGGCGCTGTTTCCAATCATGAGCCCGGGCATGAACGTCGTCGTGTCTACGCGTTTGTACGGTGGTTCGGTCACGCAATTCAGCCAGACCATCAAGCGGTTTGGTTGGGACGCAAAGTTCGTTGACATCGACGATAGCGAGGCCATTAAAGCCGCAATTGACGACAACACACGTGCGATCTTTGGCGAAGCGATTGCCAACCCTGGCGGCCATATCATGGACGTGCGCGCAGTTGCTGATATCGCTGACGCCGCTGGTATTCCGCTGATCATCGACAACACCACAGCGACGCCTTACTTGTGCCGCCCAATCGAACATGGCGCGACGCTAGTTGTTCATTCCACAACCAAATACCTTACGGGCAACGGCACTGTGACGGGCGGTTGCGTCGTGGACAGCGGCAAGTTTGATTGGACTGCTTCTGACAAATTCCCAAGCTTGTCCCAGCCAGAACCTGCCTACCACGGCCTCAAGTTCGCAGAAACATTCGGCCCCCTCGCCTATACATTCCACGGCATCGCTATCGGTCTGCGCGACCTTGGCATGACAATGAATCCGCAAGCGGCGCACTACACGTTGATGGGCGTTGAAACGCTGTCGCTGCGTATGGACCGCCACGTTGAAAACGCGACCAAGCTGGCCAACTGGTTGGAGGCGGACGACCGCGTCGACTACGTGACCTACGCGGGTCTGGAATCCTCGCCGTACTTCCACCGCATCAAAGATGTCTGCCCACGCGGTGCGTCGGCCCTGTTCACCTTTGCAGTCAAGGGCGGTTATGACGCCTGCATGAAGCTGGTCGATGCGCTGGAAATCTTCAGCCACGTGGCCAACCTTGGCGACACCCGCTCATTGATCATTCACCCCGCATCAACCACCCACCGCCAACTGTCGGCGGACCAACAAAAGGCCGCAGGGTCCGGCCCGGGCGTTGTGCGTGTGTCCATCGGGCTTGAGGATGCGGCGGATTTGATTGCTGATCTCGATCAGGCACTTGCGAAAGCCACCGCGTAAATAATTTCGAACAACGGGGCGTCGCGCATCGCGGCGCCCCATTTCTTAGTCTACTCAGCGATCGCGTAAACCAGCGTGATTGAAGCGTTCATTTCGATTTTTCCAGCCGCAAACGGCACGTCATATTGCGGCGAAGAAGACATGTCCATCGCAACGACGGGCGACACTTCAACCATGCGATAACCGCCGCTGCCACCCTCAGTCAGCATCATCAATTCACCCAACGAAACGCCCGCCGCGTCCCCATAAAGCTGCGCCAGCCGCGCGCCTTCGGCCACCGCACGCTTTCGCGCCTCGTCCGTTGCCACCGCCGGATCAATCAGGCCAAATTGCACACCGTCCAATCGGTTCGCAGCGTCCCCGACAACCGCGGCCAACAAGCCGCCTAAACGCACCAAATCCGTCACCTTCACTTCGACAGAATTGATCGCTTGATAACCGGTGATCTGCGTCCCCGAACTCAGCGCGCTTTGCGAATAACGCGGGTTCAGCCGGATCGCGCCACTGCGAATATCCTCGACCGCAATGCCCTCTCCGTCCAACGTCGCTAGAATCGCTGCCGTAGACGCACTCGCAATGTCCAGCGCATTCGCGGCAACTTCAGCCTCCGCCTGCACGCCGATGACGACCGTTGCCATGTCCGGCTCAACACTGATCTCTCCACGACCTGTCACCGTGATAGTGCGGTCTTGCGCGGCCACAGGCGCGGACATCGCGGCAAGCACAAGGGTTACTGATAACAAGCCAAAGCCAATAAAGGGACGCATGAAAGTTCTCCTATTCTGCTGTTTCATTATATCTGACGTGTCCCAACCCACCATCCTTGGCCACCATCCTTGAATTTTTTGAAACGAAAAGTCTCACTTGGCGCGAGCGAAAGCCTGCTGTACCTTACTAGGTCAAGAAAAAGGGGAGTTTTCAGCCCTGCTGGAGGATGCTAAGTCACGCTGATGAAATCGAATTTCGCCTTGTCATTGTCCTTTGACGGTCTGCGCCTGATGCACCGCGTATCGGGTGGTTGGCATTTGGTCGGCCAAGTTGCGCTGGATGACGCTGATCTGACGGGCGCGCTGGATCGTCTGCGCGCCGCCGCCGGCATCCTTGAACCGGCCGGAATTTCAACCAAGTTGTTAATTCCAAACGATCAAATAAAATACCTTGCGCTGGATACGACCCGCGCCAGCGAAGACGACGTTCGCCAGGCATTACACGGAGCCACGCCCTACGCGGTGCAAGATTTGGTCTATGATTACGCCAAAGGTGGCGGGCGCACTTATGTTGCTGCCGTCGCCAAAGAAACCCTGACCGAAGCGAAACAATTTGCCGCCGAACACGGATTTAATCCTGTTAGTTTTGCCGCAGTTCCCAAACCCTTTACCTATGTCGGGGAGGCGTTTTTTGGCAGTGTGGACGGCAAGCCCATTGAACGTGATGAGGATTCAGTGATCGTCATCGGCGAAGCTGCGATAACAACTGCACAACCGGACGTCCCCGTTGAACCGGAAACTGACACCCTGGCTGACGCCGCGCCTGCGGCCAACATCACGCCCGATACGCAGCCAAGCGTCGAGGATGCTTTCATCCCCGATGTGCCAGACCCAGTTGTACCAGACCCCGATTTTTCCGACAGGGCTGACCCGGTTGCGGCCGAACCCGATACAGCGCCGCTGTCACCAGACGAGCCCCTGTCACCGGACGAGACTGTGCCAGATGAGCTGGAGCTTGCGCCGACACCCACGCTCGAACCGGACCTTGCCGAGCCTACCGTCGACGCGTCTGCAACCGAGCCAATGATCGAAGCATTCGCTGAGGGTCGTGCACAGTCACACATCACGCCAGACGTCGAATCTGACCCAGATTCTGATCCCCAGAAAACTGCGCCAAGCACGACAGACGCAGCCGATACTGACGCGCCGATGTTCGCATCCCGCCTGCGCGCAGATCGCAACGAAGGGCGCCCCGCTCCCGTACAAAAAACCGCCCCCCAAACCAACGCGACCGCAAGCCCACGCGCAGAACCCACCTTCAGCCACCAATCACCACCGTCACTTTCCGTGCCGACCTTATCCGTTCCGACGGGCAAAAGCACCGACCCGATGCCGTCACTTTCGGCGCCCAGCCACACTGCGAATGCCGCGCCAATCGTTCCACCCATCACGACCAAAGCGCCCGATAGTGACGTGGCCCCCACAATCACTGGTGATGCGCCAACAGCCCTGTCGCCCGACGCTGTCCTCTCTGCTGCATCCTTCGGCATTGATCCCGTACCGCGCGCTGATCGTGGCGGCGACAATGACCAAAGCGATGCACCTGACACGGCAGACGAGAAAAGCAGTGCGCCGTCGACTGTCAGTGGCGCAGTTGGCGGTATGTTCGCCAGCCGCCGCATGGCCCATGCAGAGGCGAAGACTGATGCGCAAACCAGCAATCCCGACACACCGAACGAAAAATCCCGCCTGACGGTCTTTGGCGCGCGCAAAAAGCCGAAAACCAAGCCCAAAGCCGTCGTCGGTGGCAAACCGCGCTTTCTGGGGCTAGTCCTGACAGCGGTTCTGCTGTTGTTCCTGCTCGCCATGGCGGCTGTCGCAGCCCTGTCTGAGGACGGCTTCGCCAACTGGTTCGGCTTTGGATCAACCGAGACACAAATGGCATCGGATCCAACAGCAACGTCAGCATCGGCTCCAGCTCCAACATCGGTTTCGGAGGTGGCCGCACCGCAAGCGGCTAATGCCACGCAACCGACCGCATCAGCAGATACAACGGATGCTTTGGCTACGAATTTGATGCCGAACCTGATACCTGGCGGACAGGTCCTGTCCCCCGAGGAAGCAACCCGCATTTATGCCGCGACCGGCGTTTGGCAAAGGGCCCCGCGCATTCCCCAAATCCCCCGCACAGGCACGCTTGATACGATGACGCTCGCAGTGTCAACGCGCCCCGTGATACGGGTTCCCGCCAGCCCGCTGGCATCGGCCAGCAGCGTCGCAGGTGACGCCCTGATCGCCGCCCCGATTGACCCACCGCCACCAAGTCAAACCTTTGATTATGATGCCAACGGTCTGGTTGTCGCAACGCCGCAGGGCGCAATCACGCCGGACGGTATTTTGGTCATCGCCGGTCGCCCGCCGCTTAACCCGCCTACGCGAACTGGGACCGTGGCACCTTTGATTACACCGCAAGATCAACTCGCTGCCGTGATCTCACAGGACGCAACACCCCGTGAAGATGCGCCCGAAGGCGTGATTGTGATCGCGGGTCGCCCCGCCATCGAACCACCCATCCGCCCTGCTGCAGCAGCACCCGAGGCCGCAGAACTTACGTCGGGTGCTGCCCCTTTACTTGCGCGCGATGGCCTTCTGGTCCTTGCCGGATCGCCGCCAATTTTGCCACCCATCCGGCCCGGAACGATTTCACCATCAACGATCACCGCGCCAAGCGTTGTGGCGATTGATCCGGCAACACCCGAAATCGACCCTCCTGAAACGCCACCTCCAACCACATCACCCGAGGGCTTGAACGTCATCGTCGGATCGCCGCCCAATTTGCCGCTTGTTCGCTCGGAAACAGTTGCGCCGCAGGGAAATGTTGAAAACCTCACGCAAGATATCGCTGTCGCGCTGAACACTAGAACCGCGCAGGTCCCAACCGCCGACACACTCCGCCCATTGCCGCGCCCAGCCGCCGTTCTTGCGACCGCTGTCGCCGCCGCTGAAATCGCCGCCGCACAGGCTGCCGCACAGGCTGCCGCCGCAAACACCCCCGTCCTTGGTGCGTTAACCGTCGCGCAAGCCACAGCGTTCCGCCCGCGCACACGTCCTGTGGGCCTTGCCCCAGTCCAAACACCAGTTCAAACACCTGACCCCGAACCCATATCCGAAAATGCCGCCGTACAACCCGCGCCAACGGGTCTGCAAATCTCACCGGAAATTGCCGCAGCCGTGTTGGCCGCCAACAACCGTCCCAACCCGATCGTCAATCCAACTGCACTGGCCGTTCCGGCCAGCAGCCGCCCTGATCCGCGGCCGCGCAACATGGCCCGCATCGTCGCGCGGGCCAACGACGCGCGACAACGCGCCGCCACACAAGTCGCCGCAGCTGCAGTCGCCCCACGCACCGTGACCCCAAGTGGCCCGACCGGTAGCGCCGTTGCGCAAGCTGCAACATTGGATAACGCCATCAATCTGCGCGAGGTCAACCTGATCGGCATCTACGGCGGCTCGGGTGATCGCCGCGCACTAGTGCGGATGGGCAACGGGCGTTACGTGCGCGTGACCGTCGGGGATCGCCTTGACGGGGGCAGCGTGACCTCCATCAGCGCCGAAGCGCTCAATTACACAAAGCGAGGCCGCGCAATCACCCTGCGCGTAGCAAGCTAACTAAATATTATTTCGCGACCTCCAATTTTGAACTTTCGCGGATAGCACGTAATGGAACAGACACTTCTTCTCGCCACGATCCTCCTCGGCGCTGCTGTCATTGCGGTGCCGCTGGCAGCACGCCTCGGCCTTGGATCTGTGTTGGGATATTTGCTGGCAGGCGTCGCAATTGCGCCCCTGATCGGTGCAGAAGCCGCCGAATTGCAACACGTCGCGGAATTTGGCGTCGTGATGATGCTATTCCTGATCGGACTTGAACTGGAACCCCGCGCCCTGTGGGGCATGCGTCACCGCCTGATCGGGCTGGGGGGATTACAAATCGGCCTGACCACCTTGCTGATCACAGCCTTGTTCATGGGGATGGGTCAGCCGTGGCAAACTGCCCTCGCGATTGGCATGATATTCGCGCTGTCCTCCACTGCTATCGTGTTGCAAACCCTCTCTGAAAAGGGCCTGATGCAGACGAGCGGTGGGCGTAACACGTTCTCAGTGTTGCTGACCCAAGACATCGCCGTCATCCCGATGTTGGCGATACTTCCGCTGCTGGCCCTGCGCGCGCCCGTACGCGTCCAGTTGGACGGCTCCATGGCGCGAGGCCCAATTGAAGAACCCACCGACCATTCCATGAGCCTCGTGGATGGCCTGCCCGGGTGGGGTGTCACCCTCGTGACTATCGGTGCTGTGGTCGCAGTGATCTTGATCGGCGTGTTCCTGACCAAACCGATATTCCGCTACATCCACCAAGCGCGTCTGCGCGAAATGTATACCGCCCTCGCACTGCTGATCGTGGTGTCTATTGCCACGCTTATGGGCCTCGTCGGGCTGTCGGCGGCCCTTGGCACCTTCCTTGCAGGCGTCGTCCTCGCAAACTCGGAATTCCGCCATGAACTCGAAAGCGACCTGGCGCCGTTCAAGGGGCTGCTGCTCGGGCTGTTCTTTATCACCGTTGGGGCAGGCATCGACTTTGGCGTTCTGTTCGCCAAACCGGCCCGTATCATTGGGCTGACATTGGCGGTGATGGTGATCAAAGGCTGCGTTCTATATTTTCTGGCGCGCGTGTTCAACATCAAAGGCCGCGCACGCTGGCTGTTCACCCTCGGCCTCGCGCAAGCCGGCGAATTCGGCTTCGTGTTGATCGCGTTTTCGCTACAACAAAACGTGCTTGGCCCAATACTGGGTGCAGACTTGTTGCTGGTTGTGGCCCTATCAATGATGATCACGCCCCTATTGTTCATCGTCTATGACGTGGTGTCGCGCCGCATAAAAGTCGAAGATGCGGAGCATCCCGAAGACGAAATCGACGAAAAAGGCACTGTCATTATCGCGGGCATTGGCCGCTTTGGGCAGGTGGTGAACCGCCTCGTGCAGTCGAGCGGTTTCAGTACCGTGGTTCTCGATAATAATCTCAAAACCGTGCAGCTGATGCGCACGTTTGGGTTCAAAGGCTTCTTTGGCGACCCGACCCGCCCCGACATTCTGCATGCCGCCGGATTGGATGACGCCTCTGTGCTGGTTGTCGCATTGGACAACAAAGACGCCGCTGTAACGCTGGTCAAATATGCCCGCGGCCACCGGCCGGACCTGCATATTATCGCGCGTGCACGTGATAGCGTGCATGTCTATGAACTTTATGCGGCCGGGGCCAATGACATCGTGCGCGAATTGTTCGACAGCTCACTACGTGCGGGTCGATATGTGCTCGAAAATCTTGGCCTATCCGAATACGAAGCCTCCGAGGCCGAGATGTCGTACTACCACCACGACCGCGCCACCTTGCGCGATTTGGCCAAAGTTTGGGACCCAAACGTCCCCATCGCCAAAAACAAGGCTTACATTGAACGTGCCAAAGCCGCCGATCGTGACCTCGAAAGCGCACTAACCGAAACCTTGGACGAGGCTGAACGCGAAGCCACCCGTCGCGGCGACACGCTAAAGCCAAAGACCGCCGTCAAACCCTAACCGCCACGTCCTGTTTTCTGTGCCCCGTACTCTGCCCCAGCCTTTGTCTCAAAAGTATCCTAGGGGGCCGTTCATTGTGCGCCATTGGCTCATGCCCAAGGGACGACGCTGGACGGGGGCAGCAATGGCGCCAGCGGCCTCTGAACCTTGCCCAGCCGCACCCCTAACCCGCCGCAACGCCCGCTTCTGCAAATGTCGCCATGCCGGAATGACACGCAACTGCCGCCTGCATAACACCAATCGCCAATGCCCCGCCGGACCCTTCACCAAGCCGTAAACCCAGCGACAAAATTGGCTGTTTCCCCAAAGCCTCCAGCAACTTGTCATGGGCCCCCTCAGCGCTCAAATGCCCAGCAACCGTGTGATCCAATGACCCCGAAACGGCCTTTTCCAGCGCCGCCGCCGCCGCGCAGCAGATAAACCCATCCAAAATCACAGGAATACGGAAATGGCGCGCCGCCCCAATCGCGCCCGCCATCGCCGCCAATTCGCGCCCACCCAAACAGCGCAGCGCCTCTAGCGGATCGGACGCGTCATGCAACGCCAATCCGCGCGCAACCACATCCGTCTTTCGCGCCAGCCCGTCGTCATCCACACCGGTGCCGCGCCCTGTCCATTCAGCCGCCGACCCGCCCAGTACAGCCGCCGCAACGGCTGCCGCTGACGTTGTGTTGCCAATGCCCATTTCGCCCGTGACCAGCAAATCCGCCTTTGGATCGACCGCATTCCAACCAGCCATCAGTGCAATCACCACTTCTGCCTGGCTCATCGCGGGGGCGGTCGTGAAGTCCTGCGTCGGCATCTCCAGTTCAAGCGCATGCACATTCAGCGTCGCACCAAAGGTTTTGGCCAACTGGTTGATCGCCGCGCCGCCATGTTCGAAATTGCTCACCATCTGCGCCGTCACTTCGGATGGAAACGCCGACACACCCTGCGCGCAAACGCCATGATTGCCCGCAAAAACAATAATCTGTGGGCTTTTGATGCTGGGGCGATCCGTGTCTCGCCAGCTTGCATACCAAATCGCCAACTCCTCCAGCCGCCCCAAGGCACCAGGCGGCTTGGTCAGCTGGCCGTTGCGATCCTTAGCCCCCGCGATGGATTCCATATCAGGACCCGTCGCAGCCTCTAGCGTTGCGCGGAACTCATTCAAAGTGACGAAGGGTGCGGTCATAACAAAGGCCTCATTGCAAACATTTCGTGCATTCTCTACCCACTGGGGCGGAAATGACCAGACAGGAAGCGATGCGATGGCCCACAACACCGACAAATTACAATTTGCCGCACCTTGGGACATCGCCGCAGCACTGGGAATACTCAGTCGCTTGCCCGTGCGCATCGACACCGACCGCGCAACCGCACGTGGTGCTGCATCGGCATGGGCCTACCCGTTCGCGGGTATGATCCTTGGCGCGCTCGCCTGTGCCATCGGCCAAATCGCCCTGTGGCTGGGCCTGCCAAACGGCCTCGCCGCGGGTCTCAGCCTCGCAGCCCTCGTAATCATCACAGGCGCGATGCACGAAGACGGGTTGGCCGATACCGCCGACGGTCTTTGGGGCGGCTGGGACAAGAACCATCGTCTGAAAATCATGAAAGACAGCCACACTGGGGTCTACGGTGTGCTGGCTCTGACCTTGGGCCTCGGTCTGCGCTGGCAGGCCCTCACACTTATCATTGACCATGGTGCCCTCTGGCCTGGCGTCCTCGCAATCGCCATGCTCAGCCGCGCGGCCATGGTCCCTGTCATGGCCGGCCTGCCCCACGCGCGCGACGAAGGACTCAGCCAGTCAGTCGGGCGCCCAGATACGACGACATCCCTCATCGCGATCGCAATCGCCACTTTCGCCTGCATGATACTGCTGCACAGCAGCGGTCTCTGGCTCCTTGCCAGCGCTCTGCTCGCGACCCTAACCTGCGCCGCGATAGCAAAGGCCAAAATCGAAGGTCAAACCGGCGACATCCTCGGGGCAACACAACAAATCAATGAAATCTCAATGCTGCTGACCCTCGCAGCCCTGTTTTCTTAACGGCTTCTTTGGTTCTGAAATACCTAGCTCTAAAGCCCACAATCCAACGCCGCCGCCAACCGCTCAGGCGAATAGGCCCCCAAAGACCGCGCAGCCAAGGTCCCACCGTCCATCCGCGTCACCATCAGTTCCGACCAATCGGCATCCGCGGTGACCATCTCCGGTCCCGCACCGCACGCGCGCACACCGCTTGAAATAAAATTCTCCCCAATGCGATGATTGGTCAAACCAGCCAGCTCTGCGTCCAGAACCAATCCAGCCCCGTCCCATTCGAACACCCGCAATGTCTTGGCCAGATGCGGACGATCCACGAACGCCACTTCAATGCGCCCGTCACCATCAAAATCCGCCGCGCCCACTGGGGCCAACCAGCGCTGTGTCTGGCCGATATGGGGCGTCTGCGCGATCAAGCCCTCGGCATTATAGACGGCCAAGGATGCGCCCAACGTCAGGCTTGTCAGGCTTGTCAGGATCACCACAACTTCAAACTGGCCATCGCCCGTGACATCCCAAAACCGCACGCCCGTGTCCTCAAACACAAATCCCGCACCAGCCTCAAAGACCCGCGATGTCTGGGTCCCATCTGGCGCTCGCCCGACAATCTCCAACGCCGACCACTCGATACAATCGCCCAAGATACAGTGATGATACGCATCTGTCTCACCCCGAAATCCCGCCCCCACAACTTCATCGATAATCACATCGGCCCATGCAGCCCCCGCCAACCCCAAACACACTGCCGGCCCTGCGCCGCGCGCAAGACCTCGCAACGCCTGCAACGTCTGGCGCGGCGCTCTCGCCACGTTAAATCTGTTTTTCAGGCATCTGGACGATCAAACCGTCCAGCGCATCCGTGACCTTCAACTGGCACGTCAAACGCGACCGTGCCGGATCGGGTTCGTATGCGAAGTCGAGCATGTCTTCCTCCATCGCGTCCTTAGCGGGAATTTTTTCAACCCAGGCCCCGTCAACGTAAACGTGGCAGGTGGAACAGGCGCAGGCACCACCGCAATCAGCCTCAATTCCCGGAATGCCGTTGTCGCGCGCGCCTTCCATGACCGTCAGCCCGTTTGCGACGTCCACGATGTGTTCTTTTCCGCCATGTTCGATGTAGGTGATCTTTGCCATTGCGTCGGCCCTTTCTCAAAAAAACTGTTGTCAGTTAGATAGGGCGGGTCACGCGGCCCTGCCACCCCTTTTGCGCCCCTAAATGCATCAAACGTGGCACGCAAACGACACCATTGGCACCCGATTTCGCCGACACCCCCGATGCAGGCTTTGTCTGTGCCCCCGCGTGCGGTATGAAATGCTAACAAACGGGCCATCAGAGCCCGAGGATGAGCAGATGACGATACCGAGCAAACGCACCACGAACGGCGCGCTGGCAGCCCCCCTTTTGTTAGGGGTCGGGTTGATCATTTTGACGGCGTGCATGGACGCGCCGCAAGTGATGCGCGCGGGCGGTGATCCCATCGGTCCGCTGGCCGATCCCGCAACGGTGGACACCGCGCAAGGCACCTGTTTTGCCCGCGCAACCACACCCGCGATTATTGAAACCGTCACCGAACAAGTCATGGTGCAACCCGCATCCGTGCGCAGCGATGGCACCGTGCAATCCCCTGCCGCCTTTCGCACCGTGACACGGCAACAAATCCTGCGCGAACGCCGCGAAGTTGAATTTGAAACCCCTTGCGCCACCATCATGACCCCACAATTTATCGCGTCAGTTCAACGTGCCCTGATCGCGCGTGGTTACTACAATGGTGCCATCAATGGCCGCGTTGACAGGCGCACCGCAACTGCGATTGAACGGTTCCAAACCGCCCAAGACGACGTGCACACAAAGACGCTGACCTTGCGAACCGCACGCGCCTTTGGCCTCGTAGCCCAGCCACGCGACATGCTTTAGCGCAATGAACACCACCGCGGTAAGGTCTTGAAATTATAGGTTGATAGCTGCTCGTGGCGATGGATTGATCACAGCGCAGAACGACCACGAAATCCGGTGCCCTGCCGCGATCACTTCTTATCGCGCGCGGCTTTTTCTTCTTTGGTCAGCGTCTGGTTCCAAACATTTTTGCTCAACCCAAGGCTAGGGTTCAGCGGTTTGGTTTTACCTTTGCTCACCTTACCGCCCTTGTTCAGATATTCCTGAATAAGCGCATCGTCGGTGGTATCTTTTGGAACATGTTTCATGAAAGTATGAATAGCGGTTGTGCAGGGCCTAGGCAACAGCAGCTGTGCGGGCGAATTTGGCCTTCGCTAACTCGGAAACTCGGACAGGATTGGGTCTGTCGATTTCAGGTCAGGTCTGTCTGAAACCTCATTCCACCATCTACTCAAAGCGGTATACCTTGAAAGGGCCTCGCGCCCTTCATCGGCGCGGACGAAGTAATCCATCACTGGCGCAAGATAGCAGTCTGCCAACGTGAACACTTCACTGTTCAAGACAAGGCCTTCACTAGCGATACCGTCCAAAACGGCTAACACTTTCTGGGCTGCTACAATGCCAACCGCAATCTGTTCTTCATCCGGAGGCTCACCCTCCAGGGGCCTAAATACCTTATGGGCAAAGACCTGTCTGATCATTGGCCAATAGCCATAATTAACAATAATTCCGACTACTTGATCCAAGCGCAATCGCCTTGATGTCAACTGGCTGTAGCGGTGGTCCAGCAAAAACACGGTCGATGTAGCCAGTTATCGCACGCGTTTCGAAAACACTAATGTGCCATGAGTTAGTGCGGGCACCCGACTGAACGGGTGCAGCTCAAGGTAGGAAGGGGCAAGTTCAGCGAACGGATCTACCTCAACGGCATCGTAGGCAACGCCCTTCGTAAGCAGCGCCATTCGTGCAATGCGACTATATACGCTATAGCGATAGCTATGCAGCCTGACTGCCTCTGACATGTGTGCCTCCTTCGACTTATCATGCGTCAAGGTAGCAACACTGCAGAACGGAAACAAAGGGCTAAAAGTACACCTCCCCCAACGAAAAGGGGCGCCCCAACCGGAACGCCCCCTGCCACAAATTCGCTAATACCTTACTCCAGCCCGATGGCCACGAACCGTGGCGCTCCGTCGCGGCGCACCAGTAGCAGCAGGGATTTGCGGCCTGCCTCTTGTGCATCTTCAACGCGCGCTTCGAAATCCGCGATGCTGCTGATATTTTGCTGACCCGCCTCGGTGATCAGATCACCCGCCAGCAGGCCCTTGGTTTCAGCCCCTGAGTCCGCTTCAACTTCGACAATAACCAGTCCGCTGCCCGCCTCGACACCAAGACTTTCTTCCATATCCGGCGTGATTTCGGACAGGGTCATGCCCAGCATGTTGGATGTGTTTGGCGTGCCTTCGTCCGGCGTGTCACCGTCTAAAGGGAATGCCACAGCTTCTGCAGTTTCACGACGCCCCAGCACGACGGTCAGATCAACCATCTCACCGCCGCGCAGAATTTCGACGGGGACTTCTTTGCCGACCGGTGAATTGCCAACGATTTGCACAAGTTCACGGGTGTCCTCAATCGCGATGCCGTCGAACTGCAAAATGATATCGCCCGATTCCATTCCTGCGTCTTCGGCAGGGCCCGCAGGAACATCCGTAACCATCGCGCCGCGTGCTTCTTGCAACCCGTCAATCGCATCGATCATATCAGCCGTGACGTCCTGAATGCGCACACCCAGCCAACCACGCCGCGTTTCGCCGAATTCTTCCAACTGATCGATGACGTTGGACACAACATCAGACGACATGGCGAAACCAATTCCAATGGACCCACCGTTGGGCGACAGAATGGCGGTGTTCACGCCAATCACGTCACCATTCATATTGAACAACGGTCCACCCGAATTGCCGCGGTTAATCGCGGCATCCGTCTGAATGTAATCGTCATATGTGCCCTGCAATGAACGGTTGCGCGCAGAAATAATTCCGGCGGATACCGAAAACCCCTGCCCCAACGGGTTGCCCATCGCCATGACCCAGTCGCCAACCCGCGATCCGGGGCCATTACTGTCACCAAAGCTCACAAAGCTCAGCGGCGTGTCATATTCGACCTTCAACAAGGCAATATCTGTGTTGGGGTCGGTACCAACAAGGACAGCCGGCAGCAATTTCGATGGTTGATTGTCACCAGGAAAAAATTCAATCTCGATCTCGTCGGCACCTTCAATGACGTGGTTGTTTGTCACGATGTAGCCGTCGGCAGAAATCACAAATCCCGACCCCAGTGCGGACGACCGACGTGGGCCGTCTTCGCCAAACTCTTGAAAGAAATCCTCAAACGGGGACCCTTCCGGAACAACGCCCTGCGGCCCAGTGCGGCCAGCAACTACGGTACTTGTGGTGATGTTGACCACTGCGGGGCTGACAATTTCAGCCAAATCCGCAAACGTCGCGGGGCGGTTTTGGGCGTCAGCGCTGACGACTGTGACCAAGGACAACGCAAGGCCAACCATGAGGGCAGCGATCCATGTCTGGCGCGCGTCATTGGTCGGCGCAGCTGCGATGGCTTGTGGCGTTGCAACCGAATGGATTCTCACATGGGTTATCGAAGGGATTTTCACTGGGCATCTCCTTGTAGGGGCTTCAAATACATTGACTGTAAAACAGTCCTTGAGTTTGAATGTAGGCGTGGCGCGCGCCAGCGCAACGGCAAACACGGGGTCGTCACCCATGCGTGAACGCACGCCTAAAGTGCAACGACCAATAACTCCTTGCCAGAACGGGTCTTTTGCCGCCATTCTGTGCAAATTCTTGGTTTGGGGGGCCATACGAAATGACTGATTTCTTTACACCGAATGTCCTGATCGCCTGCGCGGCGACAGCATTTGCATGTGGCTATTTACTGATCAATCAAATGCAATTGCGGATGATGATGTTCATCGGATCAACCTTTTATATCGCCTATTACGCTACCGCCGCGGCAGATCCACTTTATGGCGGCATCTACTCGACGATGGGCATGATGACGGCCAATTTCATCGGCATGACGACACTTATGCTGCGGCGATTTCAGATTTCATTGCCCGCCGCACATATAGACATTTACCAAATGTTTACCATGCTTTCGCCGGGTGACTTCAGGCTGGTGATGAAACACGCGGACCGCATCACATTGGACGTGGATCAAATCGTAACAACCGAAGGCGATTCAGTGACCAGTCTATATTTTATCCTGTCTGGCGGCGTCAAAGTACGTAAACGCGGTGCGCAGTTTGTGCTGCCAAGCGGGGTGTTTGTGGGTGAAGTCGCCTATCTTTTGCAACGGCCCAGTGTCGCCACAACAACCATTGCTGCCGGCGCAGAAGTATTGCGTTGGGACGTAGAGGATATGCGACAGAAAATCGCACGTAACCCACGATTCAAATTGGCAATCGACGCGATGCTTAGTTACGATCTGGCTCGCAAAGTCGGCGAAGCCGTTGCACCGTTAGACCAAGCAGCCTAACCAAGCACGCCCAGATTTGCCGCAACCCAAACCAACGCCACGCCCATAGCCAGTGCTGCCAGCCCGACCAAGCGCCGTGTTTCCAGCGACATTTGGCGCAAGGCCGCCAGCAGGTCTTCGACAAGCGAAGGGGCCAGTGCGTACACCAGCCCCTCCACGATCAAAACCAACCCAAGAGCCAGAATTGCAATTCCCATTTTTATCGCTCCGCTAGCATCAGTTATTCACCAGCAGGCGTGCCGTTCTCGTTCCTCAGATAGTCAAAGAACTCGTGATCAGGGCTAAGAACCAGACGCGCATTACCATTTCCTATGGCCTTGCCATAGGCTTCAAGTGAGCGGTAGAACTGGAAGAATTCAGCGTCCTGCCCGTAGGCGCTTGCGAAAATCGCGTTGCGTTCTGCGTCCGCTTCACCCTCAGCGATCCGTGCCAGACGTTCTGCGTCAGACACAAGTTCGATCACTGTACGATCCGCCAGCGCACGAATACGCTGTGCCGCTTCACGACCACGGGCGCGTTCGTCTTCGGCCTCACGTTCACGTTCCGACACCATGCGGCGGAAGGTTTCAGCAAGGTTTTCAGTCGGCAGATCGGTGCGCTTCAACCGCACATCAATAAGCGTCAGACCCAGTGAACTGGCTTCGGACCTTGCGCCATTTCGGATACGTAGCATCAGCGCGGTACGGTCCGTGGACAAAATGTCACCGGAACTAACCGAACCCAAAACTTCGCGGGTTTGAGCACGCAAAATATCCTCAAGACGACGATCGGCAACGGCTTTGGCTTGTTCACCACCCGCACCTGTCGCTTGACGGAACTGCACAACATCCGAAATCCGGTAGCGCGCAAAGGCGTCAATAATCAAACGACGGTCATCGTCTGGAATGACTTCTTGCGCTTCCATGTCGATAGAAATGATCCGGTCATCATAGGTTACAACCTGATCCACGAAGGGCACACGGAAACCGATGCCTGGATCTTCCTGAACCTGAACAACCCGACCAAAGCGCAAGATCAACGCCTTTTCACGTTCGTCCACGATGAAAATCGAACTCATTATCACTGCGATCGCAACCACGATGACTGGTAGAATTAAGACTGACTTATTCATTTAGTTGCCCCCCTGTGTGACTGGACGACGCACCTCATCAAGCGGCAGATACGGAACGACACCGCCCCCGCCTGCATTATCGTCAAGCAAGATGATGTCAGCACTGCCGAAAATGGCTTCAACTGTTTCAAGATATAGACGCTGACGCGTTACTTCCGGTGCCTTTGAGTATTCGTTGAGAACGGCCAAGAAACGGCTCGCCTCACCTTCGGCTTCGTTCACCACGCGGGCGCGGTAGCCTTCTGCAGCCTCCACGATTTGCGCCGCATTACCACGCGCCCCTGCTGTTACGCGGTTGGCATAGGCGTCGGCTTGGTTTTGCAACTGAATGCGTTCTTGTTCGGCGTCTTGCACGTCGCGAAACGCATCCAGTGGCGATGTCAGCCGTTGGTTGCCATCAATATCGATAACCTGAACCTGCGTTGCGGGTGGATCGGCCTCATCAAGGTTGATCCGCACGATATTCACGCCACTATCGTAGCTGTTAAGCGTGCTTTGCGTCAGTTCTTGCAGCCGTTCACGGATCACCGCACGTTCGCGGTTCAGGCTGGCCAGTTCAGACGTTGCGATAATTTCGCGCATGGCGGATTCAGCCACGGCAGTGATCGTCGTTTCCGGATCAGCAAGGTTAAACAAGAACTTGTCGGGCTCAGGAATATTCCAGACCACCTGAAAGTCGATGTCGACGATATTTTCGTCACCCGTCAACATCAGGCCGATATCGGCCTCAAGCTGGGATTGGACGGCGCGGCTATCGCCCAACTGGGCCGGAACTTCTTCTTCGCCAATCTCGATGACGCGTTCCTGCGACACATTGACGATCTCGTAGGTGACGATCGGCCAAGGCGCAAAGTTCAGGCCAGACTCGCCGATGGCCGAAAATTCGCCCAAAAACAGCTCAACTGACCTTTGCTCGGGCCGCACCGTGTAAACACTGGTAAACAGCCACAATGCGACTGCTGCCAATAGGCCCAATCCAACCATGCCACGGGTGATCTGTGGGCCACCGGCCCCACCACCACTACCGCCAGCGCGATTGCGGCCATTGCCGCCGCCCATCAAGACGCGCAGCTGCTCCTTGGTTTTGTTGATGATTTCATCAAATTCAGGGATCTGTGGTTCGTTACCAGGGCGGCGTCCACCACTGCGATCACCATTTCCATTCGGGCGCGAACGGTCGTCGTCGTCGTCGCCATCATCGCCTCCGCCCCCCCAGGGGCCGCCATTATTTCCAGCCATTAAGCTTGTCTTCCTTTTTCTCGCCCCGGAGGGCGGTTTTAGTATTCGAATGCCCTCGCATGGGCTCTGAACGAGTCTCGTGATTATTCTTGCCTTATAAATGTGCCTTTGGGCTCATTATTCAAGCGGTACATTCATGCTGACCTCACCGGATCGCGCATCGTTACCAATTCTTCAGAAATCGTCGGATGCACCGCACAGGTCGCGTCAAATTGCTCCTTTGTGGCCCCCATCTTGATCGCAATCCCCGCCAGCTGGATCATCTCACCCGCATGCGGGCTGACAATATGGCAGCCTAACACCTTTCGCGTGGCTTTGGACACCACCAGCTTCATCAACACGCGGTCGGGGCGGTTTGCAAAGGCAGTTTGCATCGGGCGGAAAGATGCGGCGTAAACCTCAATCTGTTCTTGCTCGCGCGCGTCTTCCTCGCTCAATCCCACCGTGCCCATCTCTGGTTGGGTGAAAATCGCCGATGGGATCAGCGCGTGATCGATCTTCGTTGGATTGCCCTTAAAAACGGTCTCAACAAATGCCATCGCCTCACGGATCGCCACTGGCGTTAGCTGCACACGGTTGGTCACATCGCCAATCCCATAAATGCTAGGCACCTTGGTCTGGCTGTAGTCATCAACGACAACCTCGTTCCTGCGCCCGACCTCAACGCCGACGGCCTCAAGCCCCAGCCCGTCCGTATTGGGCGTGCGCCCTGTGGCAAACATGACCTGATCAAACACCATTTCAGACCCATTTGTGCATTTGACCCAAATGCCGCCGCCATCTTTGGCATCCTGCTTTTCCATCTCGAGCACGTTGGTGCCCAAATGCAAATGAACGCCCTTCTCAATCATCATCTCTGACACCAACCCGCGCGCTTCATCGTCAAAGCCGCGCAGGATTTGCGCACCACGATAAAACTGCGTCACTTCAACACCAAGGCCATTGAGAATGCAGGCGAATTCACTGGCAATATAACCGCCACCAACAATCAGGATTTTCTTTGGCAACTCAGGCAACAGGAAAATGTCGTTGCTGGTGATGCCCAGCTCGGCGTTCTTCATATCCGGCAAAACCGGCCGGCCACCTGTTGCCACCAAGATATGCTTGGTGCTAAATTTGGTACCATCCGCCAGCGTCACCTCATGGGTGCCCGTCACGGTGGCGCGGGCATCGTGAATGGTCACGTCTGATCCCGCCAACATCTTGCGGTAAACCGCTTCCAGCCGGTCCAGTTCCGCGTTCAAATGCGTGCGAAACGTCGGCCAGTTAAACGTGCCATCGCGCACGTCCCAGCCGTAGGCGCGCGCATCCGCGAACATTTCTTGGTATTCGGATGCGAAGACCATCAACTTTTTGGGAACGCAGCCGCGGATCACGCAGGTCCCACCCATGCGGAATTCTTCGGCGAGCCCGACCCTCGCGCCCGTAGCGGACGCGACCCGCGCAGCACGAACGCCGCCAGACCCGCCACCGATTACAAAAAGATCGTAGTCAAAATCGGACATGGCTTTGGCCTTTCAGCGGAGGTCAGGAAGGGATTAAGTCAAGGATTAAATCGAGGTCAAGTTTTTCGATTTTGGATAAATCACAGCCACGCGCCGATGACCAGTCACGCGCACGCGAGCGTCAGCACATTCTTAACCGTTAGATTTTATTCAAAACCGTTAAAATAGCTTATTTTCAATTAATTGGGGCCCGTTCTCACGCCTGTTGCGATCTAGTCGTTGAGATCGGCAAACAGGTTATCAGTCTCGACGAATTCGATGCGGCTTTCCTCAACTGATCCGGCATTGATATCGCGCACTTTGACGCGGCCATCACCGTAGCCGATGACGACAATGTCACAGATATCGATGAACAATCCGTTTTCGACTACGCCCGGTATCTGGTTGATAACAAGCGAAAATTGCCGCGAATTTCCAATCCTGTTCAGGTGCAGATCAAGGATGTGATTGCCCTCATCGGTGTAATAGGGCGCATCACCGTTCATGCGCAGCGACACTTGGCGTCCCAGCACATCCATGCTGATCAGCGTTTCTTCAACCAAGGTCTTCGTGGTCTGCCAGCCGAACGGAATCACCTCAATCGGGAGAGGAAAATGTCCCAGTGTTTCTACCTGCTTGGACGCATCTGCGATCACAATCATCTGATCGCTTGCAGTGGCCACAATCTTTTCTTGCAACAACGCCCCGCCGCCGCCTTTGATCAAATTCAGATTGCCGTCGTATTCATCCGTGCCATCAATTGTCAGGTCCAACCACTTGGCTTCGTCCAGTGAAATAACATCAATACCAACGTCACGTGCCAGTTCTGCGGTCCGTGTAGATGTCGGTACACCCTTGATTTTCAAACCATCTTTTTCAACCATCTCGCCCAGACACTTAACCAACCACGCGGCGGTGGACCCTGTTCCAAGGCCAACTTTCATACCGTCTTGCACATATTGGGTCGCTTGTTTGGCGGCGACAAATTTGGCTTTGTCGATGGGGGACAGTTCGAACGACATAGGCGTAGCTCCTGCAAGATGAATCGATGCTGCAGCCCTTATAGAACGGCCTTCCCCATGGTGCGACCCCTGCATTAGAATTTGCTGAAGCCCCCCCCCGGAAACGCCTGTCGATGTGTCGTTTTCCAATGGGACAAACGTCGTCAAACTCATAAGGTACTCTGAAAATCATCAAGGCCCGTATTATGTTCCTTTCCGTCTTCGATATGTTTAAAGTGGGTATTGGCCCGTCATCATCGCACACCATTGGCCCCATGGTCGCGGCCGCGCGGTTCCTAGATCACCTGCGCGCGCAGCCGTTTAAGGTCGCGGGCCTTAAGGCGTCGCTGCATGGATCACTGGCGTTCACCGGTGTTGGACATTCGACCGATCGCGCCACGATCCTTGGCCTCGCTGGGTTTCGCGCGGATGATTATGACCGCGACAAAGCTGACGCGGAAATGGCGCGGATCACCACTGACGGCTGGGTCGAACCGGTTGGCCTTGGCCAACTCACGTTCCATCACAAAGAGGATCTTGAATTTGACTACGGTCCTGCGCTGTCGGGCCACGCCAACGGCATGATCCTGAAAGGTTGTGATGCGCAGGGCGACGCGGTCACGCAGGTGACCTATTATTCCATCGGTGGCGGCTTTGTTTTGACCGCTGATGAACTGGCATCTGGGGCTGACACAGACGACGGCGCACCAGTGCCGTTCCCGTTTAAAAGTGCGGCAGAAATGCTCGATATGGCCGCAGAAAGCGGGCTGAGCATCGCCGACATGAAGCGCGAAAATGAACTTAGCCGGATCAGTCGCGCCGACCTCAAAACAGGGCTGGACCGGCTGTGGCAAGTGATGAACGACTGTATTGAACGCGGGCTGGTGACGGACGGTATTTTACCCGGTGGATTGTTCGTCAAACGCCGCGCCAAAGGCATCCATGATGCGCTGTTGGCCGAAGCCGGCATGAACCAAACAGCCCCCCACACGATCAACGACTGGATGTCGACCTATGCCATGGCCGTGAACGAAGAAAACGCCGCCGGCGGGCAGGTCGTCACGGCCCCCACCAATGGCGCAGCAGGCGTCGTCCCTGCCACGATCCGTTATTATATCGACCATGTGCCCAACGCGTCAGCCAGCAAGATCGCCGACTTTTTGCTGACGGCGGCGGCAATCGGCGGCTTGGTGAAATTCAATGCCTCGATCAGTGGCGCGGAAGCGGGCTGTCAGGCCGAAGTCGGCAGTGCTGCTGCGATGGCGGCGGCAGGCCTGTGCGCAGTGCTGGGCGGCACATCCGAACAGATTGAAAACGCCGCTGAAATCGCGCTGGAACATCACCTCGGCATGACCTGCGATCCCGTGCGCGGACTGGTGCAGGTGCCGTGCATCGAACGCAATGGGTTGGGTGCAATAAAGGCGGTGTCTGCCGCGTCTCTGGCCCTGCGCGGTGATGGAACGCATCTCGTGCCGCTCGACGCAGCGATTGAAACCATGCGCCAGACGGGGGCTGATATGTCCCATAAATATAAAGAAACGGCGCTGGGTGGCTTGGCGGTGAACGTGCCGAATTGCTGAACGTCAAAGGGGCTATTTCACAAGCTTATCAGACCCAAGCACATGTAATTACAGGGCCTTATGGTATATTAGGTTAGATTTTTGCGGCGCATTATAACCGCAGCTTTCATAAAATCGCTTTGCTTTTTCAGTGCTTTCGAGAAAACATGCAGTGTTACCGTTTCTACGGCAAATGACTTCCAAGACGGCAACAATCGCCTTACTGATCCCGGAAAATCGACCGTCAGGGCTGAACTAATTTAATAAGATTTCTCCTATATCATCGACCATTCCCACACCAAGAATTTGCGCAGCCCGTTCAGCCACAATCACAGTCGCATCTTCACGCGCGATCCACGCGTTCCATGCGGCTTCTGTTTTGCTCGCATTCCAGTCTGCAACGACTTGTTTATCATCGTGGTGATCAGCTTTGCACAACTCTGCAATTGATCTACGCAGCATGACGATACCGGCGGGTCCATCAGTTTCGCACCCTTTTCGTATTAAAAAACTCACCCGAACCCCATCATGTTAAAATTGGCCTTGTTGAAACTGGAAATCCAATCACGACCTGCCCAATTCTTGTTTCTTTCCGCCATCAGAACCAATTCTGTTTGCCATTTCTATGGTTAACATAGGATGTATTGGCTAATCATGAAACTCATGACACATCCCCTCCCCACCCCCTTCACTGGTGCCGCTGCGTGGCTTGGTCGCGACATGACTGCGCGTCAAACCGACTGGCTGATCCACCTAACACCCGCCCAAATCAGCGGACTTGAAACCGCCGCCGCGCACTACCTGTCGCAGGGCCGCGATGTGGGGGAGATCGCGGCGGACACATTCCCGCTGCCAAACTTTGCCGCCCACCTCAAAACCCTGTCAGAAACGCTGCTTCATGGACGCGGGTTTGAGGTTTTGCGCGGCCTTCCTGTCAGCAGTTACACCCAAGAAACCGCCGCCACGATCTTTTGCGGCATCGGCGCACATCTTGGCCGTGCGCGGTCGCAAAACGCCGCCGGACATATTCTTGGCCATGTGCGCAACATCGGCGTTGATGCAAACGATCCGACCACGCGTATCTACCAGACCGCCGACCGCCAGACGTTCCACACCGATAGCGCAGACGTCGTTGGTCTATTGTGTCTGCGTGAGGCGCAGGTTGGTGGTATGTCCCTTCTGGTCAGTGCGCAAACCATCGCCAACCGTATGGCCGCCCAGCGCCCTGACCTGCTAGCGCTATTGTTTGACCCGATTGCGACCGACCGTCGTGGTGAAATTCCCGACGGCGCGGACCCGTTCATGCGGATACCCGTACTGAACTGGCACGATGGCAATTTGACGGTGTTTTATCAGCGCCAATATATTGAAAGCGCCCAACGGTTCGCGGGTGCGCCGCGATTGACGGATCAGCATATCGAAGCGCTTGATCTGTTTGACAGCCTTGCCAACGATCCAGACTTGCACCTGTCCATGCAGCTGCAACCCGGCGATATGCTGTTCGTTTATAACCACAGTCAATTGCACGACCGCACGGGATTCACCGACTGGCCTAAATCTAACTGGCCCGACCCCAACAAACGCCGTCATCTGTTGCGCCTGTGGCTGTCGATGCCAAACGATCGCGCGCTGCCGGACGTGTTTGGTGAACGCTACGGCTCGATTGAGATCGGCAATCGTGGTGGGATCATCACAGCACAAACATCCCTAAACGCGCCGCTGGATTAAACGCCCATGATTAATCCACAGGTGTCGGTTTTGGACCTGACGCGGGACCGCCCTATCGCTATGCGCTGATCATGACCACTCAGACCACCTCCTCCGATACAACGCCAGATCGCATCATGCTGGGCGTTGCCCTGATGATGGGCTTTTGCCTGACCGCACCGTTGTTGGACGTTGCAGCCAAGCTTGCGTCGGACGTCATCCCTGTCGGGCAGATCACAGCGGCGCGTTTTTTGGTGCAGGTCGGGTTAATGTTGCCGTTCTGTTTGGCCATGGGATTGTCGTTCAGATTTAACGGTCGGCTGGGATTGCTGACCGTGCGGGCGATCCTTCTGGTGCTGTCGACGTTCTTTTTCATCTCCGCCATTCGGGTCATGCCGTTGGCCGATGCGCTGGCGATTGTGTTTATCGAACCGTTCATCGTCATGCTGGTCGGTAAATATGCCTTTGGCGAAGACGTCGGCCCGCGCCGCATTGCAGCAGCAGGTGTTGGGTTTTCGGGGGTCGTTCTGGTGATCCAGCCGTCATTTGTCACTTTTGGGGCCGTTGCGCTGTACCCGCTTGGCACGGCGGTGTGTTTTGCGGGCTATGTGTTGGTGACGCGCGGTTTGCGCGGGCGGCTGCATCCGGTGATGATGCAGTTTCACACTGGCCTGATTGCGTCGCTGATGTGCCTACCTGTCGTTTGGATCGCAAATGGAACCGGTGTTGCCATACTTGATCCGGTCTGGCCGCAAGGCATCTATTGGCTCTGGCTGCTCGGTGTCGGGTTCTTTGCCACGATCAGCCATATGATGATGACCTACGGTTTGACCCTCGCGCCCTCGTCGACACTGGCACCAATGCAATACCTTGAAATTCCTGTGGCGACGGTGCTGGGCTTACTGGTGTTTGCGGAGTTTCCAAACACACTGGCGCTGGCGGGGATTGTGCTGATCATGGGCGCGGGGCTTTATATGATTCACCGCGAACGGGTCACGTCGCGAATAACGACGCTGCCTCATGCCCCCATCTAGACCTTCGCTGCGCCCGCGCATATCTTGGCCCGATGATCGACCGTCCCTTCCTTGGTATCCTGCTCATGCTCGGCTTTTGCGTGTTGGCACCGCTTGGAGACGCGATGGCCAAGGTGCTGGGCGACGATTTGTCAGTCGGATTTCTGGTACTGGTGCGTTTCGCAGTCCAGGCTGGCTTGCTGCTCCCGTTGGTCTGGCTCCTGAAATATCCGATGCCAAAGGGTGCGCGTCTCATCCGGCTGACGGCCATTCGCACTGTGCTGCATATCGCGGGCATTACGTTGATGTTTTCATCACTCCAATATCTCGAACTGGCCGACGCGATCGCAATCGCGTTCGTCATGCCGTTTATTATGCTGCTGCTTGGCAAGGTCTACCTGAACGAAGACGTCGGCCCGCACCGGCTTGCGGCCTGTGCTGTCGGGTTTGTTGGTACGTTACTGGTGGTTCAGCCAAATTTCGTACAAGTCGGTCCGCCCGCACTCCTGCCCCTTGGAGTCGCGGTGGTGTTTGCGCTGTTCATGCTGGTCACACGGGCTATTGCCAAAGACGTCGACCCCATCGGATTGCAGGCCCTGTCCGGTGTCATGGCCGTGCCTGTCGTTGGGCTGGTGATGATCGCATTGCCAAACACACAACTTTTGGCGATCAGGCCGATCCCTGACAGCGCTTGGCTACTCCTCGTTATTCTTGGGTGCATGGGGACAGTCGCTCATCTGCTGATGACGTGGTCGCTGCGGTTCGCACCGTCTGCCACCCTCGCACCGATGCAATACCTCGAAATTCCGATTGGCACCGTGATCGGATATTTAATCTTTCGCGACCTGCCCAATGGATTGGCCGCCGTGGGCATTTGCATCACGATTACCGCAGGGCTTTATGTTATTGCGCGCGAGCGGGCCATATCGCGTCGTCCTGCAACACTGCCGGCACAGTAATATCCAGCGCTGCACGGGGCAGGATCAACAGCATCTTTGGCGCATCAGGGCGCAGCGTTACCGTGCCATCCACTTTGTTCAACGTCGCGATTCGATTGTCCGGCGCAAATCGCAATCCAGTGGTCGACCAGCGCAATCCGGCACTTTCGCACCCCACGTCTGCCATAGGATAAAGCGACACAGCGCTGCCTTTTGGCAAATTAAGCGTGATCTGTGGCGGGCATAGCAAGGTGATTGTCTCATCGCCGATCAAAATGCAGCGCCGATCAGGGTGGCGCACCAACACTGTCATCGATCCCAATTCGTGATCAAGCCGCGCACCACTAAAACCAGCACCCAGTATCAAAGGACACGCAATGCTGCGCAACGACTTGTCAAAATCGGTACTGTCTTGTTCTTTGATCGGGTGCAAAACATCGCTGTAGGCATCCCGCGCCGTATCCGATATGGAATCCATGTCGCCGATCACCGCAACAGGGCTCAATCCGGCCCACAGCGCGTGATTGGCTCCACCATCGGCGCAGACCACCGTTTCGCCCCATTTTAACGCGACAGTAAGAATATCTGCTGCAGGGTCTGCCCCACCGATCAATGTGATTGGTGTCGCACTTGAAACAATCGTCTGGTTCACGTCTTATTACCCCTAGTTTTGGATACGTTCCTTGAAAAGGTCACAAAATGATACCTATTTCAACACGGTTCTGTTCCGGATTGCGAACCAATTGATGGTAAATAGACTGTCACTGGATGAGTAGAAAGCGAACACATAATGGTTGGACCAAGCAAAATTCTTACCGTCTCCTACGGCACTTTCTCGTGCACACTTGAAGGATTCGATGATTCTTTCAGTACGATGAAAGCAATTGCGGAATATTTTCGAGGTTTGGCCTTAGACGATCGATATTTCGGGGCGGAACCCCCGACCCCTGACGCCGAAATGTTGGCCCAGATCGCTGGGCGTGAGATTTCGCGCGGCGTCGAAGCCCACACCGACGGTAGCAGCATCGTATTGCGCGCAGCCGCCCTCAGCGATCAATCAAACGATGCAGGCGACGCGTCTGACACAGGGCACGACGCCGACACCCGCGCAAAAGTTGACGTTGCACGTAAAGCCGCAAAAGCTGCCCACAAGGCTGAAAAGGCCAAAGTTAAAGCCGCCGCAAAAGCCGCCCGCAAAGCTGAAAAGGCTGCCAAAGCCGACGCAGATACGGATGCAAACGCCAAAGCTGATGCGGATACTCACGATGACCTCGTCGTTAACTCTGAGGCAAAAGCTAACGCTGGTGCTAAGGAATCAAACAACACAAAATCAGACAATACCGCGCACGACACCCCCGAGAGCACGACCGAAACAGCCCCTGAAGCGCCCCCCGTTGCAGCCGTCCCTTTGCCTGTCCATCCAGACACCGACAGTCTCGCCGCAAAACTGCAGCGCATCCGCGCTGTCGTCGGCAACACAAACGACGCCAAAAACGCCACCACAGATGATTTATCAGAGCAATTCTTGCCACAGACCGAAACA
Organism: Octadecabacter antarcticus 307; assembly: GCF_000155675.2. Lineage (GTDB taxonomy): Bacteria > Pseudomonadota > Alphaproteobacteria > Rhodobacterales > Rhodobacteraceae > Octadecabacter > Octadecabacter antarcticus. The sequence goes on along the minus strand of NC_020911.1, from coordinate 1,606,612 downwards.
CCGGACCTGGCGGACGTCGACCAAAATGACGAGTACGAGATTGAGGTAACGACCGATCCAATTGCTAATTTCGACGCCCCCCAAGCCAAGGTAGATGATGCGGAGTCCAGTGCCGAAACTGGCACAGCTGCATCGCAGGAGATTGGTAAGCAGGACGAGACAGCTTCATCAGACACGACTGACGAGCAGGACAAAGACGGCTCAGACATGCTCGCCCGCGTCATGGCACACCAGTCCGACCTAGATGAGACGGCCGCTGAACCGCAAACCGAGGCTGCTGAAACCGCCCCCGATGTGGCTGCGGAAGAAACCCCAGCACAACCTCAGGATCAATCGAAAGCCCGTGTGATCCGCATCAAGCGCGCCGATTTCGACGCCGCCGTTCAAAGAGGAGAAATGGGTGCGCCAGCCAAGGCATCGTCTCCCGATGCGGGCCCCGATCTGGGCCTACTGGATGGCGCTGAAGACCTCGACGATTATCTTGAAGACAGCGATTTCACCGACACCGATATGCCAAATATCGACGATGCCGATTTCGCAGACGATCTGGCCGCAATCAAGGCGGATTTCGAAAGCAATCTAGCAGTTGAAACGCCCTCGGCCCGTTTGGTTGACGATGAAACTAGCAATTCGGACGGTGATGCAGCCAGTTCTACAAACGAGACCGCTGATCCTGACGACCGCGTAAATGACGCCGCAAACGACGAAGATACAGACGTCAATGTTGTCGATGCGATAGACGGCGAAACGGCAGATACTGAGTCCGCCGCAATAATTGCCCAAGGCGGCTTATCCGACGAGGACGTGCCTGAAAATGCCTTCCACGCCAAAGAACCGCAGGTTGACGACGCAGCACTTGATCGCCTGATGTCTGAATCTGACGCGCAGATGCAAGAACCCGAAGGCAGCCGTCGCCGTGACGCAATTTCGCAACTCAAAGCCGCCGTTGCCGCCAAAGAAGCCGCCCGTCAAGTGGGTGAACCCGAGGACGATAACCAAGACATCGAAAACGCGTTCCGCAATGATCTGTATGTGGCCGTTCGTCCAGAAAGTTCAGACACCGGCGCCGCCCCGCGTCCTGTTGTGCGCTCAAATACCCGCACAGAGCGACCGCGTCTGGCACCGCTCAAACTGGTAGCTGCCCAGCGCATCGACTTAGAGGATGCTGATAAACAAAGCGGTCCTACGGCTCCAGTGGTGCCACGCCGTGTCGCCACCCTCAGGAACGACGTCAAAGCGCAGGCCACAGGATCATTTGCTGAATTCGCTGACAACATGGGCGCAACCGAACTGCCTGACCTTCTCGAAGCAGCAGCCGCCTACACCGCCTTCGTTGAAGGTGCGGATGAATTCTCCCGCCCACAAATCTTGCGCCGTGTGCGGTCAGTGGCGATCGGCGAATTCAACCGCGAAGATGGGTTGCGCAGCTTTGCCGACCTGTTGCGCGCTGGCCGCTTTACCAAAGTGCGCAATGGGCGGTTCCAAGTGGCACACGACAGCCGCTACAACCCCGAACGCCGCGCCAGCTAAACGCAGCAACGTGACACTCAAAAACGATACTCCAAACCGGTGCGAAGGTTTCGATTTCGCGCCGTTTTTACGATGTTAAACACCTTCTTTGGTTCTAAAATACCAGCGCCGCAGGCTTTCTTGGTCAAAACAAATGTGCCCTCATCGCGCGGGGCTCACTGCGCCAAACGCACCAAGAATACACGCGCCGCGCAGCGGCTCCGTTAGATCCTTTACGCGTCCGGATCAGGCTGTCCAACACCCATAAAAATAAATTTTAATGGCACCGCCCACAGCACTCCAAGGCCAACATATATGGCCAATTCGAGCCAGATCGGCGCGCGTGCCACTGGGTCGGGGTAAAGCCAGTTCATCGTGCTCACGGCGATCACCACATAGATCGGCAGTCCCACCAATAAGATAACCAAAGACCAGCGTTTTCGGGCTTTGAGGGAAAGGGCCATTTGACTTCCTTTGATCAGCGAGTTGGCTTTAATCGGCAACAAGCGGGCTCTAATCGGCGAACGGGTCCGTCACGAGGATCGTGTCTTCGCGTTCCGGTGACGTAGATAATAGCGCGACGGGGCAGTCGATCAATTCTTCTACGCGGCGCACATATTTGATCGCCTCGGCAGGCAAATCCGCCCAGGATCGCGCGCCTTCGGTGCTGTCGGACCAGCCTTTCATTTCCTCGTAGATCGGCGTGCAACGGGCCTGTTGATCGGCAGCCGTCGGCAGATAATCCAAACGTTCGCCGTCCAGATCGTAGGCGACACAAATCTTCAACGTCTCGAACCCGTCCAGAACATCCAACTTCGTCAGCGCGATACCTGACACGCCCGATGTCGCACAAGTCTGGCGCAACAGGCAGGCATCAAACCACCCGCAGCGGCGTTTTCGCCCTGTCGTGGTGCCAAATTCATGGCCACGTTCGCCCAACATCTGGCCGTCTGCATCCTCGAGCTCTGTTGGAAACGGACCTTCACCGACCCGCGTGGTGTAGGCTTTGACGATGCCCAGCACGAAATCAATCGCAGTCGGTCCAACGCCAACACCCGTTGCCGCCTGCCCCGCGATCACATTTGACGATGTCACAAACGGATAAGTTCCGAAATCAATGTCCAGCAGCGCACCCTGCGCCCCTTCAAACAAAATCCGTTTACCTGCTTTGCGCTTTTCGTTCAGCACTTTCCAGACGGGGGCGGCGAACGGCAAAATTTCGGCCGAAATCGCCTGCAAATCAGCAATCAGCTGATCGCGATCCACGGCTTTGATGCCCAGACCTTTGCGCAGCGGATCGTGGTGTTGCAACGCACGGTCCACGCGCGCCTCAAGCGTGGCGGGATCAGCCAGATCAGCCACGCGAATGGCGCGACGACCGACTTTGTCTTCATAACAAGGACCAATACCGCGCCCGGTGGTGCCAATCTTGGTGCCCTTGCTTGCGACTTCTTCGCGGGCACGGTCAAGTTCGCCGTGCATTGGCAGGATTAGCGGCGTGTTTTCGGCGATCATCAGCGTTTCGGGGCTAATCTCAACGCCCTGTGCGCGCACAGTCGCGATCTCTTTCATCAGGTGCCAAGGGTCGAGCACGACCCCGTTGCCGATGACCGACAACTTGCCACCACGCACAACGCCGGATGGCAGCGCGTGTAATTTGTAAACCTTACCGTCGATCACCAACGTGTGGCCAGCGTTATGCCCACCTTGGAATCGCGCAATCACGTCGGCGCGTTCTGACAGCCAATCGACAATCTTGCCTTTGCCTTCGTCGCCCCACTGTGCGCCGACAACCACTACATTCGCCATATCTTCGATCCCAATCGGTAAAATCCGTGCCCGTCATAGGACATCACACCTAGCGGGGAAAGCGGGCATTTGGTGTGGTGCACTGGACAGCGCGCCGCCGCGCCGCCATCTTCTCCCCAAATCTTGATTTCGAGGGACATTATGGCTGGTTTTCTACTGCGCTGGATCTTTGCATTTATCTTGCTGGCGGCGACCTACAACCCGACGGACTGGACCTATTCGCGTTGGGTCATGACATCGGGCGCTGACAATCTATCGATTGCGGTGCTGGTTGGACTGTTGCTGATCGTTGGCTACATCATTTACGTGCGCGCTACCCTGCGCTCAATTGGTGTTGTGGGGATGATGCTGGTGGCTGCGGTGACAGGGGCCATGCTTTGGGTCGCCTATGATCTGGGCTGGATGAGCTTTGAAAACCCGACCGCCAACACATGGGTTGCCTTGGTGGTTTTGTCCTTTGTGCTTGGCATCGGGCTAAGCTGGTCGCACGTGCGTCGTCGCCTTTCAGGGCAAGCCGACATGGATGATGTGGACGACTGACACATTAGCGTGGTTTGAGGGGTTGCGGGATGCCCCTTTCGCTTCTAAGTACCACTCGTTCTTCCGCCAAAGGTCTATGTCACATGGAAAATGTTGTTCTTGTCGTTCACCTACTGCTCGCGCTGACTTTGATCGGTGTGGTTTTGCTGCAGCGTTCTGAAGGTGGCGGGCTTGGAATTGGCGGCGGCGGTGGCGGTGGCGCGATGTCCAGCCGCTCTGCTGCAACGGCCCTTGGCAAAGTGACTTGGGTTCTGGCGGTCGCATTTATCTGTACTTCATTGGCGCTGACGATCCTGTCCGCACAAAAGGCCAGCGATGCATCCGTGGTCGGCGGCGATGCTCTGCTGCCAAGCTCTGAACAATCGTCAGATGCGCCAAGTGGGGCCGGAAGCCTGTTGCCCCCAGTAGTGACACCCTCCAGCGACGAACCACTGGTTCCTGACGCCGACTAGCTAGGACAGGTTGTGGGGCCACTACACTTTGCGGTGTAAGTGACGGTATCAACTCTATATTGCGATTCATTTGATCCATTTTGGTGGACTTGGTTGCCAATTACCCCCGAATCCGCTTAACATTCAATCCCGTGATACATGCGTTTTGGCCTGCTGCTATCGGGGTGTTATCCACACAATTTAGAACGTCTTTCATTTGGAAGGCCAGTTTCACAGGGGACTCCTGATCTATGGCGCGTTACGTATTTATCACAGGCGGTGTGGTGTCTTCGCTGGGCAAGGGACTCGCGTCCGCGGCGCTGGGTGCGTTGTTACAAGCGCGCGGATTTTCCGTGCGCTTGCGCAAGTTAGACCCCTACCTGAACGTTGATCCCGGCACGATGTCACCCTTTGAACATGGCGAAGTGTTTGTCACCGATGACGGTGCCGAAACCGATTTGGACCTTGGCCATTACGAACGCTTCACGGGCGTGCCAGCGCGAAATACGGATTCCATTTCTTCAGGACGGGTTTATTCCAACGTGCTGGAAAAAGAACGCCGCGGCGATTACTTGGGCAAAACCATTCAGGTGGTCCCCCATGTCACCAACGAAATCAAAGACTTCCTACATATCGGCGAAGACGAAGTTGATTTCATGCTGTGCGAAATCGGTGGTACTGTGGGCGACATCGAAGGTCTGCCGTTTTTTGAGGCGATCCGCCAATTCAGCCATGACAAACCGCGCGGGCAATGCATTTTCATGCACCTGACGTTGCTGCCCTACCTTGCAGCGTCCGGTGAATTGAAGACCAAACCGACGCAACACTCGGTGAAAGAATTGCAATCCATCGGCATCGCGCCAGACATTCTGGTTTGCCGATCCGAACACCCGATTCCCGAGAAAGAACGCGAAAAGATTGCGCTGTTTTGTAACGTGCGCAAAGACTCTGTCGTCGCGGCCTATGATCTGAAATCGATCTATGAAGCACCGCTCGCCTATCACAAACAGGGTCTGGATCAGGCTGTGCTGGATGCGTTCAATATCTCACCCGCACCCAAGCCCGATTTGCAGATTTGGAACGACGTTTACGACCGCATTCACACCACCGACGGCGAAGTGAACATCGCGATTGTCGGCAAATACACCCAGTTGGAAGACGCCTATAAATCGTTCAAAGAGGCCCTGACACATGGCGGCATGGCCAACCGCGTTAAAGTCAACGTATCATGGGTCGACGCCGAAGTGTTCGACAGCCAAGACGCCGCCCCCTACCTTGAAGGGTTCCACGCGGTCCTTGTGCCCGGTGGATTTGGCGAACGCGGCACCGAAGGTAAAATCAAAGCAGCCGAGTTCGCCCGAACCCGCAAAATTCCGTATTTTGGCATCTGTCTGGGCATGCAAATGGCGGTCATCGAAGCCGCGCGCAACGTCGTGGGAATGGCTGACGCAGGATCGGAAGAATTCGACTACGAAGCTGGCAAAAAGCGGTTTGAACCTGTCGTCTATCACCTGAAAGAATGGGTGCAGGGCAATGCCAAGATTAAACGCAAGACCGATGACAACAAAGGCGGAACCATGCGCCTTGGGTCTTATGACGCGACGCTGACCGCCGGGTCGAAGGTCGCAGAAATCTATGGCAGCCTGACGATCGAAGAACGCCACCGTCACCGCTATGAGGTCGACACGAAATACCGCGCCCAACTCGAAGAGGCGGGCCTGTGTTTTTCGGGAATGTCACCGGACGGCAAACTGCCAGAGATCGTTGAATGGACAGGTCATCCGTGGTTCATCGGTGTGCAATTCCACCCCGAATTGAAATCCAAGCCCTTTGCGCCGCATCCCCTGTTTGCAGATTTTGTCCGCGCGGCTGTGGAATCTTCCCGATTGGTTTAAGGTCAACTGAGCCAGCCAATCATTCTGGGGCGCTGCCCCGTCCTCCGGACTCCCCGGGATATTTTTGAGACAAAGACAAGGGTAAGAGGAGCGTGTGATGCTGTCATATCAACATCTTTATCATGCAGGCAATTTGGCGGATGTGCACAAACATGCCGCATTGTCTTGGGTGTTGGACTACATGACCCGCAAGGACAAACCGCTGAGCTATATTGAAACCCACGGTGGACGGGGACTGTATGATTTGGGCGCTGATGAGGCTGTCAAAACAGGTGAGGCCGCGGCGGGTATTACGGTGGCAGAACCTTGGTTTGCCACCGAGCACCCCTACGCGTCCACGCTGGCGGCATGTCGGGCTGAGAACGGTGCGACATCCTATCCGGGCAGCCCTTGGATCGCATCGCATCTTTTGCGCGGCGATGACGTTTTGCATATCGCAGAGCTCCATCCGCAAGAATTCGAGGGGCTTTATGATGCAGTCCCAGGTGCGCATGTCCATGCCATCGACGGGTTCGAATTGGCCTACTCCATGTGCCCGCCAACACCTCGTCGTGGCCTAATGTTGATTGATCCGTCCTATGAGGTGAAGGATGATTACGTCGCCATTCCGAACCACCTCGCCAAGATCGCCAAGATCTGGCCAGTTGGCGTGTTAATGCTTTGGTATCCAATCCTTACAGATGCTCGCCACCGCACGATGAGATCAGCGATATTGCGCAGCCTACCGAATACCTTGAACCACGAAGTCTATTTCGAACCGGCCCGCACCGGCCACCGGATGGTGGGGTCGGGATTGGTCGTGGTGAACGCCCCTTGGGGGCTTGATGGTGAACTCGCAAACCTTGGAAAACAATTCGCGCAGCTTTGAGGCTTGCAGGAATATTTAACATGCCTAAGTTAACCTAATGTTTGAACGTATTCTTGCCCTTCTTTGCGCCCCTGCGGCTGACTTCACCCGCATGCCGGAAGCCGATGCGCGCCATGCACTCGGTGCTTTGTTGGTGCGGGTCGCCAAGGCAGACGGCGCTTATCTTTTTCAAGAGATTGAAGAAATCGACCATCTGCTGGCTGATCTTTATAATCTGAACGCGGTTGAGGCTGCGCGGATGCGTGCGGAATGTGAAAAGCTTGAGGCCGCGATGCCCGATACAAGTGAATTGGCGCATATCCTGTCGTGCAAAGTTACGAGCGGTGAACGTGACGGGCTAGTAAGTGCGCTGTGGAAGGTCGTGGACTCCGATGGGCAACGCCATGACGCCGAAATACAGGTTGTGGCCATTGCGACGCAGACATTCGGCATGTCGCCAGAATCAGCGGCGGCATTACGCGCTTAACGCGTATTTCGAGATCGTCGCGCTTAACGCGCATTCTACAACAATACGCGCATTTCGTGAATGTGTCGTGCCCAATGCGTATAATCCAAATGTATCGCACGTAAACTAGGCTTGGCCTTTTGCGCCGGGCCTCCTATATCACTATCCATGTTTGCTGATTTGTTTAAGCGTCTTACCGCGCCCGACCCCGCCCCCCTTGCCGATGCCGACGCGCGCGTAGCGCTTGGCGCTTTGTTGGTTCGTTTGGCCCGAACCGACGGGTCGTATGACCAAGATGAAATCGCGCAGATTGATGCAGTCATGATGGCACGTTATGGGCTTTGCAAAACCGATGCCGCCACCTTGCGCGCGCAGTGCGAAACTGCCGAAACTGAAGCACCCGACACCGTCCGCTTTACCCGCGCCATTAAGGACGCCGTTCCATATGAAGACCGCGAAGCAGTGATTGAGGCGTTGTGGTCCGTCGTTCTGGTTGACGGTGTGCGCGACGACCACGAAGACGCGATGCTGCGGATGGTCGCGCCCCTCCTCGGCGTTACGGACCAAGACAGTCACAAGGCACGCCTGCGGGTTATGTCACGTTAAAGATCCCTGGAAAGGTCGCTGGAATGTTCGCGCGTTTGCCGATGTACGACCGCCCCGAAAACCGTGCAGCGCATGACGCGCTTTGGTCTGGTGTACGCGGCGCATTGGGTTACGGCGCAGCGCAACTGGACCGCAAAACCGATTATGTGCTTGGCTGGGGCCGCGATGACCTGCTGCTCGGCCAGATCTGCAACCTGCCATACCGTGCAAAATTTCGCGATCATGTCACCCGCATTGGATGCGCCGATTACGGCCTGCCCGACACGCCTGCTGGTTATTATTATTCGGTGTTTGTGGTACGCAAAGCTGACGCCGCACGCGGTCTTGCGCCAGCCACGCTGGGACGATTTGCCTATAGCGACGCTCTGTCGCATTCCGGCTGGGGCGCGCCGCTGGCAGCGATCACGGCCAAAGGGCTGACATTTCACACAACCCTGCGCACAGGTGCCCATATCAACAGCGTGTTGGCCGTGGCGGACGGGCGCGCGGACCTTGCGGCAATTGACGCAGTGACGTGGCGGATGCTGCAAGCGTGGGAAAAGCGCACCGCTGAACTTTGCGTGATTGATCGCACCACGCTCTCACCCGGGATGACGTTCGTCACAGCCAACACCAATGATCCCGAACCGATCCGTGCCGCCTTGCGCACTGCGATTGCAAACCTGGCGCCCGATCACGCCAACATACTAGGTTTGCGCGCTTTGGCAGTGCTGCCTGACAGGGCCTACGACATCCCCTTGCCAGCCGCCCCCTAAAGCCCGTGTTAAACCCGCGTTGTTAAACCCCCGTTGCAACCGCCTTCGATTTGCGCCTTACTCGTCCAAATAAATCGTATGAGGCATTATGACCGACCCAGTCATCGAAATTCGCAATCTTCACAAGGCTTACGGCGCGCTCGAAGTGCTCAAGGGTGTCGATATTTCAGCCCCACAAGGTCATGTGGTTAGTTTGATCGGATCGTCCGGGTCTGGCAAATCCACGCTGCTGCGCTGCGCCAATCTGCTTGAGGACAGCCAGCAGGGCGACGTGATTTTCTGCGGTGAACCTGTGACATGGAAGGGTCGCGGCCTTGCACGTCACCCCGGCGATCACGCCCAGATGATCCGCATTCGCACGAACCTGTCCATGGTCTTTCAACAATTCAATTTGTGGGCGCATATGACGATCTTGCAAAACGTGATGGAAGCCCCTGTCACAGTGCTGAAACGGGATCGCACTGAGGTCGAGGCATCGGCACGCAAGTACCTCGAAAAGGTTGGCATTGGCGACAAATGCGATGCCTATCCCGCGATGCTGTCAGGTGGCCAACAACAACGCGCCGCCATCGCGCGCGCGCTGTGCATGGAACCCAAGGCGCTGTTGTTTGATGAACCAACGTCAGCGCTGGACCCGGAATTGGAACAGGAAGTCGTCAAAGTCATCAAAGACTTGGCAGCCGAAGGCCGCACCATGCTGGTCGTCACCCACGACATGCGCATGGCACGCGAAATTTCGGATCATGTCGTGTTCTTGCATCAAGGCCTGATCGAAGAACAGGGCCCACCCGAAGACCTGTTCGTGAACCCGAACTCCGAACGCTTGCGCGGGTTCTTGTCGGCGACCGTTCCTGCATGAAGGGACTGGCCCATATTAAAGGATTGGCCGCCCTCCTTGCGCTCCTTGCGGGCACCGCCTCGGCCGATACCCTGCGGATCGCCACGGGCGGGCATTATCCGCCCTACATTTATAACCCCGGAACCGAACGCACCACCGGTCTCGACAAAGATCTGATGGACGAAATCTGCACGCGCGGTGGCTTTGACTGCATTTGGGTTGATCTACCGATGGGCGATATATTTCAAGCGCTTGCGCGAGGCGATGTCGACGTGGTGACCGGTGGTTTCGGCTATTCGGCAGACCGCGAAGCGCTCGTCGATTTCACCTGTCCCTATGTGCTTCGTGGCGACAGCAACGGCCACTTCATCGCCAAAAACCAACAGGTTGACCTCATCACATCGCGGATCGGGGCGCTGGATCAGTCACTTTTTCAAGATGCGATGGAACGGGCCAATCGTGACGTACGCGCCTACCCGACAGAAGCAGCCGCGCTCGATGCTCTGGTTGCTGGTGATGTGGATGTGGTTTTTGGTTCTGGCAACATGGTTGACCTCGCGCAAAGCCGCGACGGGCTTTACGATGTCGGCGGATATCCGACCTTTTCCGGCGGCTCGGTACTGGGTGTTTCCGAAGACGACCCATCCCTGCTTGTCGTGCTTGACACGCTATTGGCAGAGTTATCTACAGATGGAACACTGGGACAGATACATTTAAGGTGGTTGGGCGACGATCTGGGCGATGTGATCGCGCGCTGTCCAAGCTTAGATGCGTTGACCTAAAAGATATAACACTCAAAACTGGGAGATACCGATGAAAAATCTTATCCTGACGACCGCTGCGGTCGCCCTGACATCCACAATGGCGCTGACCACAGCAGCCATGGCCGACGGGCACTCTGTTGTGCGCATGGGCACTGAGGGCGCGTATGCCCCTTGGAACTTCATCAACGACGCTGGCGAAGTCGACGGCTTTGAGCGTGAGCTTGGCGATGAGTTGTGCGCACGCGCTGAATTGACCTGCGAGTGGGTCACGAACGAATGGGACAGCATTATTCCCAACCTCGTGTCCGGCAACTACGACACAATCATCGCCGGCATGTCCGTCACCGACGAACGCGATGAAATCATCGATTTCACCATGGCGTACACGCCAGCCGACCCAACATCGTTCTTGGCATTGGCCATGGATGTTGATCCAGCAGCAGGTGTTGTCGCAGCACAAACCGGCACCATTCAGGCAGCATACATTGCGGATCAAGGCTGGACGCTGGTAGAATTCGCAACACCCGAAGAAACCCTCGCAGCCGTACGCGGAGGTGAAGCAGACGCGGTGTTTGCGGACAAATCCTTCTTAGCAGCAGCTTTGGAAGGCCAGAGCGAATTGATGATGCTTGAGCAAGAAATCATGCTTGGTGGCGGCGTCGGCATGGGTATCCGCGAAAGCGACACCGAATTGCGTGACACCTTCAATGCAGCGATCCAGTCCATGAAGGACGACGGCTCGCTCAATACATTGATCGAAAAGTGGGAAGTCGCGTCCACGTTTGAATAAGTTTTAAATCGCGCCCTGCCCTCATTAGGCGGGGCGCGCCTCCCTCTTCATCTTGGCAAATACAACTCAATCCGCCGCCAACCCCGAGGCCCATCATTTAACTGAGGCCCTAACATTTTCCAATTTTGCGCCGACCCCAGCACCCTAGAAACCACTAGATGGCTCGCCTGCTACCTGACCACAGGTAAGCACATGGGGTTCTATGTGTCGTTTGGCACCGTTCTTTTGCTCCTCGCCATCACCGCCCCGCTTGCTATGACGTTCGGCATGGGTGGTGCTATGGCCGCACGGTCGCGGATTTTGCCGCTGTCGTGGCTCGGAAAAGCCTACATCGCAATCGTGCGCGGCGTGCCCGATATTGCGTTCTTCCTGTTCTTCGTCATCGCACTGGATCAGGGCATCGAACTTTTGCGCCACCAAATCAAATGTCCAGACTGGCCGGACGCCGTTCGCCAAGGCAATGATTTCATCGTCTGTACGGCGGCGAAAATGCCGCTGGGTAATTCGCCGCAATGGATGCACGAAACCTACGGCTTCTTTCTGGCTGTTTTCACCTTTGCCATCGTGTTTGGCGCGTTTGCCGCCAACGTCTTGCTTGGCGCCATGCGTGCGGTGCCGCGTCCGCAGGTCGAAACCGCCGAATCCTACGGCATGACCCGTCGTCAGACGTTCTGGCGCATCATTGTGCCACAAATGTGGGTCTACGCACTGCCGGGATTGGGAAATCTGTGGATGGTGCTGATCAAGGCGACGCCGCTGTTGTTCCTGCTTGGCGTCGAAGACATTGTCTATTGGGCGCGCGAACTCGGGGCGACCAAAACACCGCAATTCACCGCCTACCCGCACGGTGATTGGCGTATGTGGTATTTCCTCGCGCTGCTGGTGTTTTACCTCGCCTTCACCAAACTGTCCGAACTCGTTCTTGAACGCACCATGCACCGCCTCACCCGCGGCCAAGCAACGTCAGGCGGCGAAGCACAGCGCAAGGCGGCCGTATAATGGAATGTCTGGACACCATCGCGGATTACGCATTCCGCTCTATCGGCTACGGCGAACGCCTGCTGCCGCGCACCGATTTCACCCTGTGTCAGCAATTCACGCTGATCGGATCGGGGATGATCTGGAATGTGTATTTCGGCGTTGTTGCGCTGTTGTCAGGCTTCTTTCTCGCCACCGCCGTGGCAGTGGGCAAAGCCGCGCGAAACCCCGTGATCCGCAAAGCATCCGAATGGTTCATCTTCCTGTTTCGCGGCTCACCATTGTTTATCCAGTTCTTCTTTGCCTATTTCTTCTTCCTGTCCCTCAAAGGCCAATACGCCTTTTTCGACCCCTTCACCGCCGCATGGCTGGGCGCGCTGATTGTGTTGTTCCTCAACACCTCCGCCTATACTGGCGAAATTTTTTACGGCGCGCTGCAATCCATCCCCAAGGGCGATACCGAAGCCGCCGACGCCTTCGGCCTGTCCGGATGGTCGCGGTTTCGCCGTGTGATCTGGCCAACAATGCTGCGTCTTGCATGGCCCGCCTACACCAACGAAGCGATCTTTCTATTCCACTCCACCACACTGGTCTATTTCAGCGGTTTTCCCGCATGGGGGCAAAAAGGCGACGCGCTATATTACGCAAGTTTCTTTGCCGACAAGACGTTCAACCCCTTCGTGCCCTACCCCATTCTTGCGTTCTATTTCATCCTTTTGACGTTGGTCATAATTGCGATCATGGGCCGCATCGGGCGCCGTCTGAACAGCCATTTGCCGCAAGACGCCCAGCGTCCAAAATTCCGCTTTCGCCCTCAAATTATTCGGTGATCAACCATGTCATGGCTTCATGATAACCCACACATCAAAACCATCCGCGTCGCGGCCTCTGACCTGAACGGTGTCGCCCGTGGTAAACGTATGCCGACACAGTTCGCGCAGGGGATTGAAGAAGACGGCACGCGCTTTCCACTCTCCGCGCTGAACCTCGACATTTGGGGCGAAGATATCGATGATTCACCACTGGTGTTCGAAGCAGGCGATCCGGACGGTGTTTGCCTGCCGACGGAACGTGGATTTCTGCCGATGCCGTGGCTCGATAATCCGTCAGCACTTTTGCCGATGTGGATGTATCGCGAAGACGGCCGTGCATTTGACGGCGATCCGCGCCACGCACTGGCGGCAGTGTTAAAACGCTACGCAGACCGTGGCCTGACGCCGGTCTGTGGCACAGAACTGGAATTCTACCTTGTAGATGACAGCGGCAAAGACCTGCAAGTTGTGCCCAGCCCACGCTCAGGCAAACGACGCCCCGGTGCAGAAATCCTGTCTCTGCGCGCGCTCGATGCGTTCGATAACTACTTTACAGCGCTTTATGACGGTGCCGAAGCAATGGACATTCACGCCGAAACTGCCATCTCGGAAGCCGGCCTTGGGCAGTTCGAAATCAACCTGTCCCACAGCCCAGCTATGAAAGCCGCTGACGACACTTGGTTGTTCAAACTGCTGGTGCGCGGCGTTGCGCGACAGCACGGATTTGCCGCATCGTTTATGGCAAAACCCTACCCCGAATATTCCGGAAACGGCATGCATGTGCATTTTTCGGTGCTCGACAAAGATGGCAACAACATCTTCGACGATGGCGGACCTAACGGCACCGACGTGCTGCACCACGCCATTGCAGGTTGCATGAACGGGTTGTCTGCCTCTGCGCTGATCCTCGCACCGCACGGCAATTCATACGACCGCCTTGTCCCCAATGCCCATGCGCCGACGTCGATCTGCTGGGCCTATGAAAACCGCACCGCCGCGATCCGCATACCTGGTGGATCCTACAAGGCGCGCCGCATCGAACACCGCGTCGCGGGCGGCGATGTGAACCCCTACCTGATGCTGGCAGCCGTTCTTGGGGCGGCCCTTACTGGCATCGAGGACGCACAAATGCCCCCCCCACCGATCACCGGAAACGCCTACGATCAAGGCTTACCGCAACTGCCCAGTGCGTGGGGCGACGCCATTGATTTATTCGAATCCGACGACCGCATCGCGCGGATTTTCCCCGCCGAACTCATCAGCAACCTTGTTGCGACCAAGCGGCAGGAATTGCAGGCTTTCGCCGAACTCAGCCCCGAAGAACAGATCGACCTTTACCTTGATACAGTCTGATTGCCGCTCAATTGGCATGCGCTTGCGCTTGCGCGACGGCGCGCCACGCCTTAATACAAATTCAATTCCATAACACTGGTGCTTCATGAAAATCGGTATTCTGCAAACTGGCCATGCTCCTGATGAGCTGCGTCCGACCATTGGCGACATCAACAATTTGTTTGAACGGCTGCTGAATGGTCAAGGCTTCACATTTGAGACATTCGCGGTTGTGGACGGTGACTTTCCCGAAGGACCGGACGTTTGCGATGGCTGGCTGATCACCGGATCCAAACACGGCGCCTACGAAGACTTGCCGTGGATCGCGCCACTGGAAACCTTGATCCGCGATATCTACAGCACCGCGCGACCACTGGTTGGCATTTGCTTTGGCCACCAAATCATCGCGCAGGCCTTGGGCGGCAAAGTTGAAAAATACGATGGCGGCTGGGCCGTCGGGCGCCAAACTTATGACTGGCAAGGCGATCAAGTTTATCTGAACGCATGGCATCAAGATCAGGTTGTGCAGCGCCCCGCCGACTCGACGCCTATAGCCTCAAACGCCTTTTGCGAAAATGCAGCACTGGTGTACGGCGACCGCATCTTTACCGTGCAAGCCCACCCCGAATTTGACGCCACTTTCATTGACGGCTTGATCAGCGCACGCGCAGGGACGGTCCCGCCTGCGCTGATTGAAACTGCGAAAAATAACCTCACGAAAGACGTCGACAACGCGCAACTCGCAACCAAAATCGGCGCGTTCTTCAAAGGAGCGAAACCATGAGCTGGACAAACAATATCCCACAAGCGGCACGCGATTATCTTGATGCAAACCGTCTGGACGAAGTCGAATGCATGATTTCCGACCTGCCCGGGATCGCCCGCGGTAAGGCGGTTCCAGCGGCCAAATGGGAAAAGCTGACGCAGTTTCACCTGCCTGAATCTATTTTCTTTCAAACGCTTACGGGTGGTTGGGGCGAAGCTGCAGGGGACGCCGGGTTTACCGAACCCGACATGATTCTTAAGCCTGATTATTCGACAGCCACCGCCGCCCCCTGGGCTGCGGATGGCACGCTGCAAGTAATCCATGATGCATTCGATCAAAAAGGCGATCCAGTGCAATTCAGCCCGCGCAATGTGCTCAAGCGCGTTGTTGCCTTGTACGCGGCAGAAGGCTGGACGCCTGTTGTGGCACCGGAAATGGAATTCTTCCTTGTGGCGCCCAATACTGATCCGGCCAAGCCGATTGAACCGATGATCGGGCGTTCAGGTCGCCCCGCAGCGGCGCGGCAGGCCTATTCGATGACCGCGGTGGACGACTATGGCCCTGTAATCGACGACATCTATGAATTTGCGGAAATTCAAGGCTTTGAAATTGACGGTATCACCCAAGAAGGCGGCGCAGGTCAGCTTGAAATCAACCTCAACCACGGCGATCCGGTCAAGCTCGCAGATGAGGTATTTTTCTTCAAACGCCTGCTGAAAGAGGCCGCATTAAAGCACAATTGCTATGCCACGTTCATGGCCAAACCAATCGAAAACGAACCCGGATCGGCGATGCATGTGCACCATTCGATTTTGGACAAAGACGGCAAAAACATCTTCACCGGACCAAACGACGAAGAAACCGACGCGTTTTTCCACTTCATCGGCGGCTTGCAACAACACATGCCAAGCGTCATTGCGGTCATGGCACCTTATGTGAACAGCTATCGGCGCTACGTCAAAGACCACGCCGCCCCGATCAACCTAAGCTGGGCGCGCGACAATCGCACCACAGGATTGCGCGTGCCACTGTCGTCCCCTGCCGCACGGCGGGTTGAAAACCGTATTGCAGGGATGGATTGCAATCCGTATCTGTGCATCGCCGCGTCATTGGCCTGCGGATACCTCGGCATGAAAAACAAATCCAAACCGGACGCGATTTTCAGTGGCGACGCCTATGAAGGTGATGGGGAACTGCCGCAGGGCCTTCATGCAGCGTTGGAACTTTTTGATGGAAATACAGAAATGCACGATGTCCTCGGCCCGGATTTCGCCCGCGTCTATTCCATCGTCAAACTCGCCGAATACGAAGAGTTCTTGCAGGTTATCAGCCCGTGGGAGCGCGAGCACCTGCTGTTAAACGTATGATACGACTGGCATTTCTTGGCGTAATACTGCTCGGCGGGTTGATCGCGTTCGCGGGGTTTTATCTGGTTCGCGGGTCCGAACCGACCCCAATGGAAACCCAGCAACTGGCGCAGCCTAACCCGACACCACCCCCACCCGTCGTGGCGGAGGTCGAAAAGCTGTACTTCTTACAGGACATCGATCTGGATCAGGGGGATATTGCGCTGGTTCTGTTCAACCTTGGCCCTGCCCCGCTTTTTGTGCGCGATATTGATGTTATCAGGGCCGCGCTGGGTAGCGCCTATGTTAATATGACGGACGCAGTCGGTCAGGTCGCGGGGCAGTTTACGCCTGCGACCAACGCGACCCTGACCATCACCGCCCCGCCCGAAGACATTATCGCCCAGATTTACCGTAACGACACGCTTGTCGGCACCGTCAGTTGCGCCATTTCCGCCTGCGGCAGTTTTGTTGATACGACGGATATCAACTACGCTGGGCTGCGCACCGCCGCAGCCCAGATCCAACGGATCGAGGACCGCTTTGACACCCATGCCGACTATCTGTCCACGATTGAAGCGGTCGCAGCAGACCCCGACTTCATGTTGCTGCATGCCCACCCCCAGTCCGGCTTCCCGCAGTCGCGCGACGCGGCGGCGATGCAAATCAGCTTTCCCACGGTCATCACGCCGACATCTGCCCCACTTGACACAGTCGCGCATGAACTACTTGTGTCGCTCGCACTGACTGCCGTTTTGCCCGACGATGCGAACCTGCGCGATGTCACAATCACCGACCTTGGTAATGGCGTTGTGGGCGACGGCGACAGCCGCACCCCTGTTCTCGCAGGCGGCGCACCGATCCCATATCCCAACGTGCGCTATTATTCAGTCACGGCATGGGTTGATGGCGCGGCGGACTTGGATCAACTCGCGCTCGACACGCTGACGAACCAAACGTTGGACCAATATGATTTTGCTGCTGACTTCACCATTTTTACCCGAGAGAGGTTGCAAAGCGCTTGCGCCGATTGTTTCTGGATCCTCGTGGATGGCGGGTCTCGCGACGATGTCCGCGTGATCCAAAGCCAGCCAGAATCCTACGAGCTTGAGTATTTTGACCTGCGCGACACGCCCTAAGACAACCCCGTCGCAACAGGGTGCGCCAGTATATCGCGCGTGATTTGTCATGGATATGTCACGTAAAATATGATATAGTTGTCTGCGAATACGCCATTCCGAAAGTTAACGCGCATGACCCAAATTCCTGATGTTTACGCCGCCGAACCAATCCCCGCCACGGCACTGGAAGAGGTCACGCGACTGCTCGCTTCGGCAGATTTGTTCCGCTACACGGCCCCCGAAAATGCGCCGGTATCCCTGCTCGAACAAGAATTCGCCGCCATGATGGGCGCTAAATACGCGCTCGCCGTGTCAAGCTGTTCGGCAGCACTGTTTCTGTCCATCAAAGCCCTCGATCTACCCAAAAACGCCCGCGTGCTGATCCCCGCGTTTACGTTTGCGGCTGTCCCATCATCCGTTGTTCATGCCGACTGCGTGCCGGTTTTGGTCGAATGTAGCGCCAACTACCGCATCGATATTGTTGATTTTGCGGCCAAATTGCCGAATTGCGATGCTGTTCTGATCTCCCATATGCGCGGGCACACGTCGGACATGGACGCGATCATCGACCTTTGCACCGCCGCAGATACTCCGGTCATCGAAGACGCCGCCCACAGCCTTGGCACCACGTGGAACGGGCGCAAGATCGGCACGATTGGGCGGATCGGTTGCTTCAGCTTTCAAAGCTACAAGATGATTAACGCGGGCGAAGGCGGCATCCTTGTGACCGATGATGCAGACCTCGTGGCACGCGCGATCATCATGTCGGGGGCCTATGAACACACGTGGACGAAACACGCCGTTCCCGCCGCCGCGATCACCCACTGGCAGAACAAGCTGCCTCTTTATAACCTGCGCATGTCAAATTTGACGGCGGCGATCATTCGCCCGCAATTGGCCGAATTGCCCCGCCGCGTGACGGATGGATTGCGCAATCACGATCATGTTGCGGCACGGCTGAACGCCTGTCCCAATCTCGATGTCCCCGCGCCGCTGGATGGCGAATCCCGCGCGCCGGATTCGATCCAGTTCAACCTGTGTTGTATGACCGATGCGCAGGCCAAAGCCTTTGCTGTGGCAGCTGCCGCGCGCGGCCTAAAGGTTCAAATATTTGGTCAAAGCACGGACAACGCACGCGCTTTCTGGAACTGGCAGTTCTTGGGCGACGCGCCCGATTTACCGCAGACCCGCGCCATGCTCATGCGGGCCTGCGACGTACGCTTGCCCGCACGCCTGACTTTGGCCGAATGTGATGTGATAGCTGACGTCTTGCGTGACGCCGCGCAAACCGCGGCCACGCAAAAAGCGGCGTAGGGCCAACGCGCGCCAACGCGAGACCCCAAGCTATCAAAAAATTCTCACTTGCCGAGTTTGGACAGCTTTTTCTGCAACGCCGCGAGCTCTGCTTTGATCTCGCTCAGGTCGTCGTTCTTGTCAGTCGATTCGGTTGCCAGCGCACTGGGTATTATGCCACCCGTCATTGCCTTCATGAACGCCTTTTGCTGCGCTTGCATTGCTTCAAATCCTGGCATCTTTGCCAATGGATTTGTCGATCCTATATCTTCCATGATCTTGGATTGCCGATCGCGCAGCATGTCAAACGATTGCGACAGAAACTGCGGCACCACGGACATGGATTGCGATGTATAGGATCGCACCAAATCAGTCAGCACGTCCACCGGAAGCACGCTTTCCCCACGGCTTTCGTGTTCGGCGATGATCTGCAAAAGATACTGCCGCGTCAGATCGTCACCTGATTTCAGATCAATGATCTGCACCTCACGGCCCTCCCGAATGAAGGTCGCGATGTCTTCTAAGGTGACGTAATCGCTGGTCTCGGTGTTGTATAAACGACGGCTCGCGTAGCGTTTAACCAGCAGTGGCTGTGATGTGTTGGCCAACTCGTGCCCTCCAAAGGCTTTGTTGCAGTGCAGAGAAGCCTAGGCTGCAACGCAGCAAAAGAAAAGGGCGTGCTGTCGGGAGGAACAGCACGCCCTTAGAAAAGACTTCACGCTTCGGGAGGAGAAAGCGCGTATCTATTTTCTGACCCTTACTTTGCAGTAGTGGCTTTCTTAGCAGCAGCAGTCACGTCATCAGTCGCTTTTTTCGCAACAGCCGACATGTCTTCGCCGATGTCTTTGCCAGCAGCCATCATCAGTTCCAGCGCTTCTGTCTGAACGGATTTAGCGATCTCGGCGAACGACGCCATGTGCTCAGCAGCAGCTTCAGCAGACGCAGTTGCGAAGTCGGATACGGATTTCGCGTAGTCAGCTGGCTCAGTTTTAGCAGTGGAAAGCGCTGTCATTTTTGTCAGCGTGTCCTGTGCCCACTTAGCGGACAGGTCGGTGGATTTCTGTGCGGCAGTCAAGGAAACAGCGGACAGCTTTTCGTTCAACGAAGACTGCGTTTTGATCGCGTCGTCCATTGCTTTTGTGTCGACTGGGAACGAACCCATCATGTCTTTCATTGCGGCGGTGAAATCTTGTGTCTTGGCAGCCATTTTGGTGCTCCTTAAATATCTGTGCCGGAACATTCCGACGTTTCTTATCTGCACCCTACCTACATGCTGCAGCGCAGCATTTCAAGTAAATTCTGCGCTGCAGCATAAAAAGTGCCATCGCGGCTTAAGTCACAGAAAACGCCGTGCTTTCTACGCTATCGCCTGCAATACATGACAACGATCGGCCAAAAATCGCCGGTATCATACCACCTTTGCGCGTAACACATAGCTGCCGGGGGCCGGTGCCAGCGGCGGGTAGCTCGCCGATCCTGGTGTGCGGGCATCAATCTTCTTACCCGACTTCTTGGCCAACCAGTCGCCCCACATCGGCCACCACGATCCCTCATGCTGGCGCGCGCCCGCCTGCCAACCGTCGGGGCTGACCGACAGGTCGTCGTTGGTGCAGTAACCATACTTCTTCTTGGTAGGTGGATTCACGATGCCCGCGATGTGGCCTGATCCGGACAGGATGAATGTCTTGTCCTTCGACCCCATCTTTTGCACACCTTGATACGATGATTTCCAAGCCGCAATGTGATCGCTTTCACAGGCAATCGCACAGATTGGCACCTCAACGTCCGCGATCTTGGCCGATATCCCCGCCACATCAAACCCAGTGGTCGCGAACTTGTCGTTCTGACACAGCCCGCGCAGATATTCGATCGCCATCTTCCCCGGAAGATTCGTACCATCGCCATTCCAATACAGCAGATCAAACGCAGGCGGCGCTTCGCCCAGCATGTAGCTGCGAATGGCGGGCTGATAGATTAGATCGTTGGATCGCAGATAGCTGAAAGTCTTGCTCATGAAATAACTGTCAAGGAAACCGGCCTCTTTGACTTCAGCTTCAATCCCGTCAACGAAATCATCGTTCAGGAACACGCCGACCTCTCCGCGATCGGAAAAATCGGTCAGGGTGGTGAACAAGGTGGCGGAATTCACGTAATCAATGCCGCGCTCTTTCATCACCGTCAGTGACAGCGACAGCGTCGTGCCCGCGATGCAATAGCCCACCGCGTTGACCTTCTTAACGGCGCAAATCTCACGCACAGTTTCGAACGCCGTGAGATATCCGTCTTCGACATAATCCGTCATCCCGATATCACGGGAGGATGCATCTGCATTAGCCCATGACACCACAAACAATGTGAATCCCTGATCGACGATCCATTTGATCAGCGAATTTTGGGCTTTCAGATCAAGAATATAGAATTTGTTGATCCACGGCGGGAATATAATCAGCGGCGTTGTGTGGACTTTTTCAGTACTCGGCGCGTACTGGATCAGCTCAAACATGTGATTGCGAAAAACCACCTCACCCGGTGTCGTCGCAAGGTTTTCACCCACCGTAAACGCCGACTTATCGGCCAGTGACACCACCAGTTCACCATCGTTGGCTTCTAGGTCGGCAATCATGTTTTCCAGACCGCGCACGAGGCTGTCGCCTTCGGTTTCAACCGCCTTGGTCAGCGCGTCGGGGTTGGTTGCCAGAAAATTTGTCGGGCTCAGCATATCAACGATCTGATGGCTGAAAAACTCCAAGCGGCGCTTTTCAGAATCGTCCAGACCCTCCATTTCGGTCACGGCTTTGTCCATCGCCTGTGCGTTCAACATGTATTGTTGCTTGAGGAAATTGAAATACGGGTGCGATTGCCACAGCGGGTTGGCGAACCGGCGATCTGTTGGCGTGTCATCAACGGGGGCCGCAAGCTCACCTTTGCCAAACGCCTGCTGCGCGTCGACAAAATGCTGCAACGTTTTGCCCCAATACCCGATCTGCTGTTCGATAATTTTCGACGGATTCTGTATCATTTCCTGAAACGCCACCGTGCCCGCCTTGCTATAAAGCTCCGGCGCGGGGCCCTGCAAATCCTGTGGCACCTTACGCTTATTTGACATGGCCCCCATAAGACGCTGCGTAAGATCCTGTATACGCTTCATATTCTTTTCCAATTTCGGCAGTGCCGCACGATGGGCCGCGCTGGGATCACGGGATTCACTGTTTGTTGAATCATCTGTTGTCATATCACAGTCGCCTTCTTATTGTGCAGGTGCAGCATTTACGGCCGTCTCTCTGTTTTGGGTGGGGAATCGTCAATGCCAAAACACATCGCGCCTCAAGACTGGTCAAGCGGCCACAAAAGTCAGGGAGCGACCAAAGCCCGAAGGCGAGCAGATGAAGTATATGGCATCTTACGACATGATGGAAACTGTTAGAAACACCAATGAATGGTTGGGCGCGACGGCCCGTGCGATGGCGTCCTATCCGGCAGTTGCCATGTGGCCAAATCCGTCGATGGAAATGCTGCGGGCTTGGGGCGAAGTGACTGAACGCAGCTTTGCGCGCATGGTGACAAAACCTGACTGGGGCATTTTGACATTTTCTGAGGACGGCCGCGACCACATCGTGCAAATCCAGACCGTGGTTAGCAAACCCTTTGGCGATTTGTTGTATTTCGCCATTCCCGGCCGCAAGACCCGCAAACGCCGCGTTCTTTTGGTCGCGCCGATGTCGGGCCACTACGCGACGCTGCTGCGCAAAACCGTAATCTCGTTGATGGCGGACTGCGAAGTCTATGTCACCGATTGGCACAACGCCCGCGACATCCCTGTCTCCGAAGGCAAATTCGACGTCGAAGATTATACACTCTACCTCGTTGATTTCATGCGCGAACTTGGCCCCGACACCCATGTTGTTGCCGTCTGCCAGCCCGTCCCGCTAACCTTGGCCGCTGTTGCCTACCTTGCCGAAGAAGATCCCTCTGCACAGCCGCGTTCGATGACCCTGATCGGCGGCCCCGTCGATCCCGAAGCAAACCATACCGAAGTTACTGATTTTGGCCGCACCGTGACCATGGGCCAGCTTGAACAAGCAGCGATCCAGCGTGTGGGCTTCAAATATGCTGGTGTCGGTCGCAAGGTCTATCCGGGCATGTTGCAATTGGCATCGTTCATTTCCATGAACAACGAAACCCACTCGGATGCGTTCAAAAACCAGATCGCGGCCGTCGCCAGCGGCGAAGCGTCCGAGCATGACAAGCACAATACGTTCTATGACGAATATCTCTCCGTGATGGACATGACGGCAGAATTCTATTTGTCCACAGTGCAGCGCATCTTTAAGGACCGCGAGATCGCAACAAACAGTTTCACCGTCGATGGCCGCGCTGTTGATATCGGGAAAATCACAACCGTCGCCGTGAAAATCGTTGAAGGTGAAAACGATGATATCTCGGCTCCGGGCCAGTGCCTTGCAGCGCTTGATCTGTTGACCGGCCTGCCCGACAGCAAAAAGGCGTCGCACCTTGAACCGGGCGCGGGCCATTACGGCATTTTTGCTGGCAAAAGCTGGCGTGAAAATATCCGGCCCTTGGTGCTGGACTTTATCGACGCCAATTCAGAAGAGTCAGCCCAATCCAAGGTCCTTGCATTGCCTGAAACGGACAAGGCTGAACTCGAAAAAGCGAATGGACCCTCTGCAAAGGACATCGTCGCGAAGCCTGATAGCACTGTGCCACTGGCCAGAAATACCTTAAACGTTGTGCCTTTGGACACTACAGAACCTAAGTTGCGCACTAAAGCGCCTAAAAAGAAGTCCGTCAAAAAATGAACGGTGTCGTCCTTTCGCAGATCTGCGCCAATGGCGTCGTACAAGGAAGGTTCGCCGCGATATCGCCCCAATTAGATCGGCAGTCATCTCGATGACTGCCGACGCGCGATTGTCTGTCTTTATCAACTCAATCCCAAGCCAAACACAAAGTTTGGCGACACGGGGCTATCTAGTTTCGATTGTAGATGTGTTCGCCGCGTCCTAACGCAACACCGATGGCTGGCGAATCCACGTATACAACGCCTCTGTTGTGCCTTCTGGGTCTTCCAACATCACCGTGTGCCCGACGCCTTGCAGCACGCCCAACTTAGCGTAGGGGATCAATTACGCCAAAAATTCCTGCCGTTTCAGCGACACGATCTGGTCGTCCTCCCCCGCCAGAATCAACGTCGGCTGGGTGATCCGGCGCAGAGTGCTTTGCTGGTCACGCCGACGCTGCATCGCGCGTTCTTGGCGGACATAGGTATCAGTCCCAAGTGACATCGCCATTTCCTGCATTTGCGCAATTGAATGGGCGCGCAACGGCCCACCCCCGGCATACCGCGGCAAAATATCTTGTTCCAACATCCGCTCAAACCGACCAGACTTTGCGCCAATTATCCGCGGTTCGCGATCTGCGGCCTCTTGTGGCGTGTCGCTTAACGGGTTGGTCCCGATAAGTGCCAGCCGAATAACCCGTTCAGGCGCACGTCGGACCAACTCAAGCGCGATCGCACCGCCCATGCCATGACCACACAGCGCAAATTTGCTGGGCAAGGACGACAGCAATTCAGATGCAATTTCTTCAATCCGTTCCCCCAGGAACACGGGCGCAATCGTCACAGGACGCTGATAACTAAGAACCGTCAACTGGGTGGCCCAGACACGCGCGTCGCACATCATGCCTGGCAATAAAACGAGGGGTTCTGCCATGCGTGCTTTCTCGTCTTTCCGATTGTCTGGTGTTGTTGTTGTTCATGGGTCAGCCCCAGACGCAACCCCAATCTCGGGCACACGCGAAACTGCCCTCTCTGAACGGTCAGACGCGTTGTGGGGCGTCCTAAAGGTTTTGGACCCAATCAATGATCCACTGTGCCAGTGGTACGGTCTGGTTCGGGCTGACCACTTGGTCGGTATCGCCAAAGGCGAAATATGCAGGCGTCTGGATGCGTTCGATCGGGATGGCACAGCCTGCGCGCAGACCTTTGACGTCCGGCTCACGCGCCAACTGCCATGTGTCAATTTCGTTTAGGTCAGGTACCATTAAATGCCTTTCGTGCGCGTGGGCGGTACAAGCTCAGCAGTAACACAATCGTCAGCGCCAAGACGCCCGCTGGTCCCAACAGCCACATGCAACGCGCCCAAAAAACCAGCGGCGCAAACGTATTCGCGGCGCGTCACATCCATCAGGTCCAGATACATCGCCCTCGGGATTTGCTGGTAGGACCCGTTGGTCATTCCTGCCAACACGAACATCGCCACCACAACCGTCACATTCATTGACGGCAGCACCCGATAAAGCCCAAACAGCAACACGATGCAAAGGCGCAAGCCACGCATCAACTCAGACCAAAATGCCCACACTGGGAAACCCAATGCGCCACGTCGTCATCCACGCCGTCATCCACGGTGCGCTCGGTTGGGTCCTGCGCGACCCCGCCCGCCGCAGGCGAAACCAGCCCGCTAGCGCGACGCAAGCACCTCTTCAATCGATGCCACAATCAGCTCCAAACACGCGCCATCAGAAAACGAATGATCCGCACCGTCCACCAGCGTCAGCCGCATATCTTTCCCGTCTGCATGCTCAAACAATTTCAACGCCGTTGCTGTCGGCACAGACGTATCCGCCGTGCCCTGCAAGAATCGCACCGCAAACGGCAACGCCAGTGTCTTGCGCAGAACGAAACGATCTCGCCCCTCCTCGATCAACCGCTTAGTGATGATGTAGGGATCGCCATACTCGGATGGCACCGCAACGCGCCCCTCGGCCTCTAATTCTGCCTTTTGTGCGTCGTCAAACGTTGCCCAAAATCCGTCCTCAGTAAAATCGGGTGCCGCAGCAATCGTCACCAGACCTGCGACGCGGCGTGGCATCGCGCGCGCGATTTGCAACGATATCCAGCCGCCCATGGATGATCCGACCAGAACCACTGGCCCCGCGATCAGGTCCAACATGGCGGTTGCATCATCAAACCAATCTCCAATGCAGCAGTCTTCAAAAACACCGCTGCTTTCCCCGTGTCCTGAATAATCGAATCGCAAGAACGCGCGGCCTGCCTTTTTGGCCCAGCCTTCCAGGAAAACCGCCTTCGTGCCGGTCATGTCAGACTTGAAACCACCCAGAAACACCACCATTGGCCCTGTGCCATCCGTTAAATGATAGGCAATCGTGCGCTTCTGTGGTGTTACGAAAGTATCAGTCATTTCAATCCCCTAGCCTGTCTTTTAGCCAGTCTATATCAGCAAGCAGCGCAGGTAAAATACGTTACTCTATTGTCACGTGACTAATTAATTACTTTCAAAGACCGATGGAAAATACCCTCAAAGCCCTCGCGAACGCGGCGCGCCAAAAACTGCTGGATGCCTTGCGCCAAAAAGACGGCCAAGGCCCTGAGCCCAAAACCCTGAGCGATCTTAAAACCAAACTCGAACAGGATTCCATAGGGAGCCACACAATGGAATTTCCAACAGAACTTGGCATTCTGACCTGCCTGATGACCCTCACGGCCACGCTGTGAACCCCCTTTATCGTCGGATCGGGGTCTGACGCTGGCGCTGTGGACGGGTATGATCTCGGGACTTGCGAAAATGCCGGTGCGGTCGCTGATCTTTACTGCTGGCTGGGTCTGCACCCTGATCATGGCCTACGCGGTCTTCGCCGCACGGGTCTAAACGCCCCTAAATATTTGAAAGGCCCGCTTATTTGCAGGCCTTTGGTGTGACGCGCAGACATACAAGTTGTGCACAGGATGTGTACGCCGTTTGCCACCCTCTTGACGCCCCACCAGCCATCGTCCAAAACGCCCCCAATATAACCCGCAACCGGGCGCTTTTGTAGGTGCCAAACTGACGAGGAGCCCAAGATGGCCCAGCAGATTTCCCTTACATTTCCCGACGGCAATGCACGTCAATACGACGCAGGCGTCACCCCTGCCGACGTCGCCGCATCAATCGCGTCCTCGCTGGCGAAAAAAGCCATTTCAGCGACGGTGAACGGCGAACACTGGGACATGGCGTGGCCGATCAACGACGACGCGGCGATCGCCATTAACACCATGAAAGACGCCGCCCCCGCCGTTGAACTGATCCGCCACGATCTTGCACATATTATGGCGCGCGCGGTACAGGAACTCTGGCCTGACACACAGGTCACCATCGGCCCCGTGATCAAAGACGGCTGGTACTATGACTTTGATCGCAAAGAAGCTTTTACGCCTGACGACCTCGGTACAATAGAAAAGAAGATGAAAGAAATCATCAACAAACGTGACGCCGTACGCACCGAAGTGTGGGACCGTGAGGTGGCGATCAAATACTACGAAGATCGCGGTGAGCCGTACAAAATTGAACTGATCAACGGCATTCCCGGTGACGAACCGCTGCGGATGTATTGGCACGGCGACTGGCAGGACCTGTGCCGTGGCCCGCACCTGCAAAACACCGGCCAAGTGCCTGGCGATTCATGGAAATTGATGTCCATCGCCGGTGCCTATTGGCGTGGCGATAGTGACCGCACGATGCTGCAACGCATCTACGGCGTGGCGTTCCAGAACAAAGAACAACTCAAAGCGCACCTGCACATGTTGGAGGAAGCCGCCAAACGCGACCACCGTAAACTGGGTCGCGAAATGAACCTGTTCCACATGCAAGAAGAGGCCTCCGGTCAAATCTTCTGGCACCCGAACGGTTGGCTAATTTTCACACAACTTCAAGACTATATGCGTCGCAAACAGCGTGCGGGTGGCTATGTCGAAGTGAACACACCGCAGGTGGTTGATCGTAAATTGTGGGAACAATCTGGCCACTGGGAAAAGTTTCAGGAACATATGTTCATTGTCGAAGTCGACGAAGAGCACGCCCGCGAAAAAGCGGTCAATGCACTCAAGCCGATGAACTGCCCGTGCCACGTCCAGATTTATAATCAAGGGCTTAAATCCTACCGCGACCTGCCTGTGCGCATGGCCGAGTTTGGGTCGTGCAACCGCTACGAACCCTCGGGCGCACTGCACGGCATTATGCGCGTGCGCGGGTTCACCCAAGACGACGGCCATATTTTTTGCACCGAAGAACAAATCGAAGTTGAGACAATTGCGTTCATCGCCTTGCTGTCTGAAGTCTACCAAGACCTCGGGTTTTCAGACTTCAAAGTGAAATTTTCTGACCGCCCCGACGTCCGCTCCGGATCTGACGAGGTATGGGACAAAGCCGAAGCCGCGCTGCTTGCCGCGACCCGCGCTGCCGGAATTGAACCGACACTCAACCCCGGCGAAGGCGCGTTTTATGGCCCGAAGCTGGAATTCGTTTTAACAGACGCGATTGGTCGTGATTGGCAATGTGGCACCCACCAAGTGGATTTCGTGCTGCCCGAACGGTTGGATGCGAATTACATCGGATCGGACGGCGAAAAGCACCGCCCCGTCATGCTACACCGCGCGTTACTCGGCTCGTTTGAACGTTTCATCGGCATCCTGATAGAAGAACATGCAGGCAAACTGCCGTTCTGGCTCGCCCCACGTCAGGTCGTTGTGGCGTCGATCATTTCGGACGCAGATGATTACGTGCGCGAAGTCGTCGCCGCCCTAAACGCCAAAGGCGTGCGCGCAGAGGCTGACATCCGCAACGAAAAGATCAACTATAAGGTCCGCGAACATTCCCTCGGCAAGGTCCCTGTTATCCTTGCCTGTGGTGCGCGCGAAGTCGAAGACCGCACAGTGTCCGTCCGCCGCCTTGGGGAAAAGCAAACGTCTGTAACAACTCTTGCGGCGATCGTGGACGACTTGCAAGTATCGGCCACACCACCTGATCTTTTGTAACATTCCAGCACTGCAAGGTGTTACAGGCCCGACCGTATCAAATGGTCGGGCCTTTTTTTTCAGTGGATTAGCGTGAAAACGACCTCGCGCGCAGTCACACGCCCGCGATGCACAGCCCCGTGAATGGCGTTGAAACGTAGTGCCAGCCTAAGATTGCTTAGTCGCCAATCACGGCGCGCTCCACTCGCAACCCAAAGCAACAGGAATTCATCCAATGTCCAAGACAACAACAACGCTCGCCCTCGCAGCTTCCATCGCAACAGCAATCGCTGGCTTGTCCACAGCAGCACACGCCCAAGAAAACGAAAAGTGCTTCGGTGTGTCACTGGCTGGCGCAAATGACTGCGCCGCAGGTGTAGGCACAACATGTGCGGGCACATCCACAGTTGATTATCAGGGCAACGCATGGACATTCGTTCCAGCTGGCACTTGTGAAGACACAATGATCGAAGCCATGGGCGACAACCCAGAGCGCTCCGGCTCCCTCGAAGAACTGACGCGTGACCTGCCAGCATAAGCTGACACGATACGTAACATGACAAAGACGCCCATCCACATTAGGGTGGGCGTCAACATTTAAGGAACCTGTTTCATGTTCGACGCTGTCCGCACCCCCCTGCCCCACAGTCCCGGCGTCGGTTATAAAGCCCAACATTTCAGCGATATAATGAATGATGCGGGGCCCGTTGGCTGGCTTGAAATCCATGCCGAAAACTACATGGGGATGGGCGGCCGCCCCCTCGCGCAACTGCGTCACCTGTCTGAAAAGTTCCCGTTTTCCGTCCACGGCGTCGGTTTGAGCATTGGCGGCGAAGGCCGCCTTGACGCCGATCACCTCGCGCGGTTGAAAACCCTTTGCGACTGGTTGCAACCCGCCAGTTTCAGTGAACACCTAGCATGGTCTAGCCACGACAACGCCTTCTTGAACGATCTTTTACCGCTGCCTTACACCGCAGCAACCGTCACCCGCATCGCGGATCACATCGACGAAGTCCAAAACACATTGGGCCGTCAAATGCTGCTTGAAAACCCGTCGAGCTATTTGGCCTTCGCCGAAAGCGACATGACCGAGACAGATTTTTTGGCGCAAATCGCAGCCCGCACCGGATGTGGCCTGCTATTGGACGTGAACAATGTTTTCGTATCCGCCACCAACCTTGGCTATTCACCGCAAGGCTACATCGATGACTACCCGCTTGGTCATGTTGGGGAAATCCACCTTGGAGGCCATGATGAAGACGCGGATGAAACCGGCGCACCGCTGTTGATCGACAGTCATGGCTGCGAGGTCGTGGACCCGGTCTGGGCGTTGCTGGATTACACACTGATCAAATCCGGCCCGAAACCTTTGTTGATCGAATGGGACACCGATGTGCCGGAATGGTCGGTCTTGGTGGCAGAAACCAAACGCGCTGACGCAGCGCTGAACGCACTTTCAACGGTGTTTGCATGATCACCACCCAATCCGCATTTCGTGCCGCATTGCTGGACCCGAGCAACCCGCCGCCGATCGGCCTGCGCAATCCAGATGGCGCACAAGCAACCAAGCGCTTCGATGTCTACCGCAACAACGTCGCCGTCAGTCTTAAGGACGTCTTGGAAGCCGCGTACCCTGTTGTCGCCAAACTGGTGGGGAGCGAGTTTTTCCGCGCCATGGCCGGGGTTTACCTGCGCGCGCACCTGCCAAAATCACCGGTCATGATGCTTTATGGCCATGAAATGCCTAACTTTCTTGCCAGTTTTGCGCCTGCGCAATCGGTCCCCTACCTGCCCGATGTTGCCCGCCTCGAATTGGCGATCCGCCACAGTTATCACGCTGCCGACGCGACCCCGATTGCGCCCGACGCACTGGCCAAGATCGCGCCTGACGACCTACCGAATGTGACGTTCACCTTTGCGCCGTCTGTGCATTTGATCGCGTCGCGCTACCCGTTGCAATCGATCTGGGTGGCTAACACGCAGGGCGGCGACATCGCCAAAATCGCGCAACCGAGCCTTATTACGCGACCTGAATTTGACCCACAGGTCGACGCACTGACGCCGCAACAGGCCGCCGTTTGCCAAGACCTTATGGATGGAAAACCCCTCGGCGTGGCCTTGCGCTGCGGCGGCGCGGGCTTTGATGTTGGCCCGCTTCTGGGCCGCCTTCTGTCACGTAACGCTTTAATTTCCCTCGATATTTGAAAGCACCAAACAATGATTCCACTATATGACCGCATCGCCAACGCCCTGAATTCATCCGCCAATACGATCCTGCCGACCTTGGCCCGTTTCGTCTTTGCAGCGACGCTGTTGTTCTATTTCTGGAACTCCGGCCTAACGAAGTTCGAGATTAATCCGCTTAGCCCCGGCGTTGGCGGCTACGCGCAGATTTTCCCAAAAGTAATGGAATCCGTCGGCTTTGATGTGTCCCAAATGTCGTGGTTCCACTGGGCCGTTGTGGTCGCAGGGATCTTTGCGGAATTCATCCTGCCGTTGTTGATCGTGATCGGGTTGTTCACGCGGCTGGCGGCGTTCGGGATGATCGGTTTTGTCACCGTGCAATCGCTGACGGACCTTTATGGCCACGGCGGGATCGACCAACCGGCGACGCTGGGCGCATGGTTTGACAGGCTGCCGACTGGCACGATCTTGGACCAACGCGCGTTCTGGATGGTGGTGCTGGTGACGCTGGCGCTGAAGGGCGCAGGTGCGTTGTCGCTGGATCGTATCCTGACCAACCGCCGTTAAAAGTGCGCCTTTTCCTCATCCGGTTTGCCCGCTGCGATGGCGAGAATGCCACCTAAGCCCGCGAACCCGATGGGGAACATGGTTGCCACGTTAAACCCGAAGGCGGCGTAAAACAGGCCCGCGCCAATCAGCAATGCGATGCCGCCCCACAGCGCGCGTGTTTTGGCCATGGCCCCGCCCGCGATGCACAAAAGCGGTGCAACGAAACTGGCGAATTGGGTGAATTTTGGGTTGTCGAGCTGTAGCCACGCGTTGGCCTCTGGCACCTGCGTGCTCAGGGCGACCCAGCCCCAGCCGAATAGCCCGACGAAAATCCCCATGATCCCCGCGATAATGCCTAAAACCATTGCTGCGCTGCGCATATCAAACTCCTATTGCGGCCTTGGTGGCGGGCGTCCAGCCCTGATACCACGCGCCCTTTATTTCAATAACCGGGCGTTTCATCAAGGTCGGATGCGCAGACAGCAGGGTTGCCGGATCACAGGCCCGCTCTGCCTCAGATAGCCCGCGCCACGTGGTGGAACGGGTGTTGATCACCTTGTCGCCAAACGCCGCAACCATCGCCGCGCGGTCGGTGTCGCTGACCCCGTCGCTGCGCACATCGATCACCGTAACGTCGTGATCGGCAAGGTCTTTGAGCGCCTTACGGCAGGTGTCGCATGATTTGAGAGAGTAGAAGCGCATCACAGCCATTTATCCTCGGATATCAGATCAGCACGCACGTCACAAAACGCCAAATCATGCCCCGCGTTGGCGAGGTCTTTGCGCGCGCGGTTGCAGTCGGAACAGGTGGGCAGGCCATAGAGGATCATGTGTTTGGGCTTTCGGTTTGTTTGCGGGATATTGGCGGGGTTGTTGCGGGATGTCATTGGCGAATGTGCATTCGACCCGCTCAACCCTATCGATTAAGATGAAGGGGGCACTTGGCTCCCTAGGGGGGGGGGGCGAAGCTTAAAGACAAATCGCAGTAACGTTAAAAGAGTCGATGCCTGAGGTCAGAACAAATTGAATCAAGACCCGGCATGAGTGTAGACCTTGTGATCCCCATCAAAGCCAACTCATTTAGTGCAGTCTCGGCTTCGCTGGCTGGCAGGTCAAATGCCGTAAGCATCTCTGTGTTTGCTGCTTGCCCCAAATTAAAAATATGATCTTCTACGTCCTGTATGTTCGTCAACATCAAGACACCTTGCTGAGAAACCGCACGGTTGTTCTCAATTGGCAGCGCATCAATTAGAGAAGTATGAGGCGTTGAATATCCAACACTCTTAAACTGCCATGCTTTTTCCAATTCAACTTTATCGAGACAAAACACTCTTACTTTGTCCTCCCTATTGCTGAATTTAATTCTCTTCTTATCAAATTTTGAAAATGCAAACCATGCGGCGATAAACGGAGAATATGTCCAATCTAATAGTGGAGTTGGGAAACCGTGATGTTGTGCCAAGTTAAGCAAAGCGCCTAGGTCTCGGGGGATGTCTGGGTTGAATACATGATCTATGACACCCGATATAGAGTGATGTAATTGCCTGACATCCTGCTCAAGATACCGAACCAAGTCCTTCCTATCTGTACGATGAAAAGTAGTTTGAAGTGAAAACGGTTCGGCTTGCCCCCTAAAGACGAAGCTATGGAATTGCTTTTCCGAGACCGCTTCTTTGAAGGTCTTCCAGTTATAAACTTCATAGCTGGCATCGAGATATGAGAATCGTGGCGGCGACTCTTTGTTCAAAACCACCTGTATAGTCGCTTGGCTCTCGTCCACAGCTTTGATCCGAAGCTCATTTCTACTCAAACGCTCAAATCGTAATTTGATCGTAGTTGGCAAAGTACTGTTAGGAAAAAAATCTCTAACTTCGGCGACATTAAGCCTTCGACCATTTAGAGGATCGATTGGTAGGAACGTAACTTCTTTTTCGAAGACTTTCTTGTTTGTCTTGATCTCAAGTGAGCAACTCGCTGAAGGCTGATCTCTATCTTGGCTTATCAGTGTAGCCCTGCCAACCGATCCACCTGAAGATTTATCAAGGTCAAGAACAATGTAAGGGAACATACCCTCCGTTCTCGCCGTCCATTGGCCCGAATAGTCAAATGTACTCAACCCTCAACAACCCCCATAAATTCACGCCACTCGCCCTTGCTCATGCCTGACGTTTCCTGCGTCACTTTCTCTCCAGCGACCATTTTCCTCACACACTCGACCGCCTTGCCAGACAGGTTCGCGCCACCCAAACGGTAGTCTTCAAACGCGCCGTAGGCCGCTGGCACCCAGTCTTTCACCACCTCACAAATCGCATCGGCGTAGACGCGGATTTCGTATTGGGCGTGGCTGTCGGCGCGCAGGCGCAGGAAGTGGAACAAGTTGTGCAAATCGACCTTCCAGTACCATTGCGTGTAGATGTTCGCCGGAAGGTTCATGCGGGCGAGTTCGCGCGCGAGGCCCTGTTTGGCGTTTCCGTCTGCATCGGTTTCGGAAATCATGTCTTCATAGTGGTCATAGGCGCGGTTGGCGTCGTCTTTGAGGTAGCGCAGCACCTGTTCGGCCTGATCGCCACTCAACGTCTCACCACGGCCTTGGTTGTTGATGACAGATTGCGCCGCGAGGTCTTCGGCCCGTGGGATGTAGAATTCACGATCAAGGATCGAATAGCGCGCCGAGTATTCGTTGACGTTGGCGGTGCGGTGCCTGATCCATTGGCGGGCCACAAACACCGGCAGTTTGACGTGCAGTTTGACTTCGCACATCTCAAACGGGGTGGAATGCCAGTGGCGCATCAAATAGCGGATCAAGCCTTCGTCGTTTTGCACCGACTTGGTGCCACGTCCGTAGCTGACACGCGCGGCCTGACAGATCGCTTCGTCGTCGCCCATGTAATCGACAACACGCACAAACCCGTGGTCAAGCACGTCATGCGCCACATACAAATGTTTTTCCATCCCCGGTGAAACCGCGCGCAAGGTCGGCGTGGTCTGGCTACGGAGTTCGTCAATTTCGGCCTGTTGGTCGGGGGTCACGGGCATGGGATCGTCCTTTGCATGATGGTGCCAATTTACGCGATGATTCTGCGCAATCGAGTCCTGCGTACTGTATCCGCGCAACACCGCCGCGAAAACCGCGATATCCGGCGACAGTTCAACCATTAGCTGCGTTGACTTGGGCGGTGCAATTGCCGAGTGTAATCGCAATAGCTGGAACAGCAAATCAAGCAGGACACTAAGTTTATGAAATTAATAGTATCAGCCGCACTTTGTGGCTTCGTCGCGCTCGCTGCATGCGGCGGCGATGGCACGAACCCGTTCACGGACGACACGGTTACTGGAACAGATCCTGCTATTCCCGTGAATCCTGTTGACCCTGCAGATCCAGTCATCCCTGATGACGGCTTTGACATTGGCACTGGTGGCGTACCGCCGCAGGTCGATGGCCTACCGTCAGCACCAAACCGAAGCGTCGTGCGCTACGAAGAGTTGAACGAAAACGGTGGCGGTCGAGCCGAAGAATTTACCTACATTGAAGATGGGGACAGGTTTTCAGTCGACAACCTCGCCTTTGATGGGGATGAACCTTACTCACGCGAAACCGACCAGTTTCTTGCGAGCCTCGGACCCAACAATAGCTATGCTGTTTATGAGGCTGAACAGGTCGTGCCGGACTTTCTCGACTTTGATTCTATTGACCAGATCGTGCCTTACCGCGCAATTGTCGGCATCAGCAATGCAACGGTTGATGGCCCCCCCACTGTTGATGGCACCGCAACTAGCGTTCCACGCACATCCTTCGCGATTGTGCGCACCGGTGGCTATTTCGACTATGGCTTTGGTGGCTTTGTTTATCAACGCGCAGGCGGGGTGGTCATGCCCACGACAGGGCAAGCCCGATTTGATGGTGACTATGCGGGGATGCGCATTTACAACGGTAGAGCCGGATTGGACTACGTCGAAGGTAGAATGAGTATTGAGCTTGACTTCGATGACCCAACTGACGCGGTCGCTGGCGTCAAAGGCCGCATTTTTGATCGTTTGGCGTTTAATTCTAACGGCGTCCCGATTACGTCGACGGGCCAACACGAGATCACGCCCGTAGGTGTCCTGGCTTTGCCAGATATCAGCTTCATTCTAAATGGCGATCAAGGTAACGTCAGCGCGGATGGTGAGCTTAACGGTGGCTTGATCAGTTCATATCTCGATGCAACAGGCAATGAAGTTGATTACGAGGGCGGAACCTATTACGCGATCCTGGCTGGTGATACTATCACACCTGACGGTGGCGAAATCGTCGGCATTGTTGTCTTAGAGTCCGCTGATCCGCGATTTGATGGTGTCACGGTACAGGAAACCGGTGGCTTTATCCTTGTCCGCGATGAGGATTAGAATACGTCAATGTTTCGTCTAACGTGGTTACTCGTGGCCGTGATGCTCGGACCGTCTTACGCGGCGACCCAAACAATTTCTGTAACCCCTAATGAGATGAGGTCCACTGCCTTTGGTGCGTTGCAAGACGGACAACCTGCCCGGGCGCTAGCTTTGGGAGAAGCGTTGTTATTGCGCGCGGCCGACGACCCGATTGCATTGCGGATTGAGGGCCAAGCCGCCCTTGAAATCCGGCAGTCCGACGTTGCAGTGCGCCATGGTCGCATGCTATACCAGATTGCAGACGATAATAAGGTGCGCTTCTTTGCCGCCCGTCTTGTGGCGTTGGCGCACGCGCAGCAGAAAAACTACACCCGTTCACAAATCTGGCTGCGCCGTGCGCGCCAAGTGGCCCCTGATGCGGCGACAGCCGCTTCCATCGCCCAGGACTACGCAACCCTGCGCCAGCGCAATCCTTTGAGCTTTAATTTTGATTTTGGCGTGCAGCCCAGTTCAAACATCAACAATGGCAGTTCTGAATCGACGTATGAGCGTTACGGCCAACCTGTTTTGTTTTTAGGCCAGCCTATTGGCCTGACACCATCGGCGCAAAGCTTGTCCGGATATCAATTCTCTGCCGATGCGACGGTCGGGTACACCGTGAACGAAAACGCAAACAGCCGCACGGTTGTGTCTGTGACGGGTCAAATGCTGCGGTACGCTCTGTCAAACGATGCGAAAGCCGCAGCGCCCACGTTCGATGTTGGGAATTTGGCCTATGACCGCGCTGTCTTGGGCGTGCGCCACGATTGGCGTGTTGGCGAAGCGCGGCAGCCCCTCACGGCAGTATTCAAGTACGGCGTCAGTCAGATTAATGGTGAGTTTTATGCCCGCGACGTTGAATTTGACCTATCGACCCAGTGGCTTTTGAATGAGCGCACGCGCGTACGCTCGTGCGTGCGTTTAGGTCAGGTGACTTACGCGGGCACTGGAAATACCAGTGAAAGCTGGGCTCTGGATTTA
The DNA here is from genome assembly GCF_000155675.2 of Octadecabacter antarcticus 307. Lineage (GTDB taxonomy): Bacteria > Pseudomonadota > Alphaproteobacteria > Rhodobacterales > Rhodobacteraceae > Octadecabacter > Octadecabacter antarcticus. The sequence goes on along the minus strand of NC_020911.1, from coordinate 1,569,785 downwards.
GGTTGGAACCGCGCGCTGGGGGATGGCGATGCAGTGATCGTGCGGGGATCTGTCGGTCGTACCCTCTCTGATGACGCAGTCAGGCTAAATTCTGACAGGCAAGATTTTGGAATTACATATAACTTTGGCCGCGTTGCCGATGTGTTTGATGTTAGTCTCGGTTTAGGGCGGCAGTGGCGGAGCTTCGAACCCAGCGCGACCGCACCTGACGGTCGGACCGATTTGCGTACTGATGTTACATTGACTGTCGGGCTGCCGCTGATAGAATTTTACGGCTTTTCCCCTATCGCCAAACTGGAAGCGTACCAGACCAATTCCAATGTAAGTCGCTTCCAATCAGACGGGCTGTCGGTGGATGTGTCGATCCGCTCAAACTTCTAGGTGCGCCACATACTGGTCTCACCCGCGCGCCGTGCTAGGCTTGACCCAACAGAAACGGAGAAAACATGTCCCTTAAATATCTACATACTATGGTGCGCGTCAAAGACCTCGACGCATCCATCGCCTTTTACAAAATGCTTGGCATGATCGAACGCAGGCGCAACGAGTCCGAAGGCGGGCGCTTTACGCTGGTCTTTATGTGCCCACCCGATCAGGCAGACGGCCACGCCGATGTCGAACTGACATACAATTGGGACGGCGACGATGGCCTGCCATCCGACAGCCGTCATTTTGGCCACCTCGCCTACACCTGCGACAATATTTATGAGTTGTGCCAACAGCTTATGGACAATGGCGTGACAATCAACCGCCCACCCCGTGACGGCCACATGGCGTTCGTGCGCAGTCCTGACAATGTGTCGATTGAATTATTGCAGGCGGGCGATGCCTTAGCAAAATCAGAACCTTGGGCCAGCATGGAGAACACAGGTCATTGGTAAATCTCTGATCAGACTGTGCCTTTTGGCGGGCATCGCCACGCTCTGGTCACAGGGTGCTGCGGCCTGCCGATTGGCACTGGTTCTGGCGATGGATGTCTCGTCTTCCGTCAGCCCGCAAGAAGACGCGTTGCAGCGCAGCGGGTTGTCGGCGGCGCTGTTGGCACCGCAGGTTCAAGCCGCACTCTTTACCACAGATGATCCGGTCGCACTGGCGGCGTTTGAATGGTCTGGCCGCTATAACCAGTTGATTTTGCAAGATTGGATCTTAATCGATAGCCCGTCGACATTGGCCGGAGTCGCAAATCGCATCGCCACCACGCCGCGCAGTCATGACGATTACCCGACAGCATTGGGCTACGCGCTAGGATACGCTGCAACAATGCTGCGCAGCGCACCAATATGTGATTTTCAAAAAATTGACGTGTCTGGTGATGGGCGCAACAACGAAGGGTTTGATCCGCGCGCGGCCTACGCTGCATTCCCGTTTGACGGCATCACAGTCAACGGATTGGTCATCAACGTGCCCGAAGACATCAACGCCCGCGAAGCCCAAGACGATCTGGTCGACTACTACACGCGTGAAGTGATCCGCGGCCCATCCGCTTTTGTCGAAGTCGCAGACGGGTTTGATGATTTCGCCCGCGCGATGGAAGTCAAACTGATCCGTGAGTTGGGCGTGTTGATGTTGGGGCAAAATACCGTGCTGCTCCAAACTGGCCCGCAGTCAATAGGCCAAGACTTGGACCACGGCGGATGATCCGCGCGCCAGTCTTTCTTGCGGCGTGTCTTTTGACTGTTCTCCTTTCCAGCCCGTTGGCGGCGCAAACAAGCTGTCGTCAGGCGTTGGCGCTTGGGCTTGATGTTTCTGGGTCCGTTGACGCGCGGGAATATCGATTACAATTGGACGGCTTAGCGCTGGCTTTGGCTGATCCTGAGGTTACAGCAGCCCTGCTCGCACAACCCGGCGCACCAGTTAGAATTGCAATCTATGAATGGTCTGACCCTGGCGACGAGCGCCTCGTCGTTGGCTGGACAGACATCGCAACCCAATCTGATCTTTTTGCCATTCAATCAACTTTGCGCACTACGCAGCGCGCAGCGATGGGGCCAAGAACGGGCCTAGGCGCGGCACTGCAAGCAGGGTTTGCACTGCTCGACCAACAACCCGATTGCTGGACCCGCACCCTTGATATTTCTGGCGATGGCAAAGCAAACACCGGGCTGCGACCGCAAGAGGTCATCGACGGCCCTGCTGGTGTCACTGTCAACGGGCTGGTCATTGGCGTCGATGACAATATCACCGGTAACAGCAGAAACCTGCAAATCGCAGAATTGACGTCCTATTACATCGCCTATGTCATTCGCGGCCCCGACGCCTTTGTTGAAACGGCGTTGGGTTTTGACACCTATGCCGACGCCATGCGCCGCAAACTATTGCGCGAACTCACGACATTCGCGATCGGCCAGCTATCACCTACTGATCACCGCATAGCGGATTAGTAGATATAGCGGATTTGTGTATCAATTTTGATATCATATATTTCAATGACTTACGAGGACGCGTAGTGTCCACACCACCCTCAAACGTAGTGTCCATTCATCTGAAACTTTAGATCAATGTGCAAAGGAAACTTCCCCGTGAAGCCCCTCAGCAGGAAAACGCCTGTATCACTCAGCCAAATAGCTAGTGCCTCGTCATGGTTCACGTGTCTGAGGGTTCATCTAAAATACATAAGGACTATGGTACTAAAACCCCGCCAGACGTCCTGTATGATGACATGACTAAGATATTTGCTGTGACAGACTGGGGTTACTACGAGGACTGATCACCAAAGTAATTCCTTATGTTATCGCGCGAGGGGCATACCTAGCTCAGGCGAAACCTTTGGCTATGATCTGGGGGACCCATCGCTTTCAATTTACGCGTTGCAGTCATATGGATCACCATCCTCAGATACTCCCAGTTCTTTGGCCCTCTGCTGAAGCGTCTCCAGCAACATTCCAGTTTCGATCAATACCTCAAGTTCCATGATAGCATTTTCGTTGATCAGTTCAGCCAGAAGTATCTCTGATGTACTAGGGCCTGAGACTTCAGAATTGGGCAAACCACCTGATACAAAAATTGAGTTACAGATATCATTTGTTAGTGCAGACCTAGGATCACTGTTGAACCATGCACTGCACTCTTGAATGGTTGCAGCCAAGGTATTGACGCGTCTGTCTTGGCGTGCGGCCTCGGCTTGCTGGAGGGTCTGGTTGGTTTCATCTAAGACCTCTTGCAGTTCACATATCCGCGCGTTCACTGCCTTTGCCGTTGCTTCCTCAATTTCTTCCAGTGCAACTTCTTCTGCTTCCCGTGCTGCTTGGGCTGCAACTTCTTCTGCTTCCCGTGCGGCTTGGGCTGCCGCTGCTAGAGACCTGATCTCTTCGTATTCCTCCAGTGTAATAAATTGGCCTAATCTCAGTTGGAAAACCATTTCTCTGCCCATAGCCTCTGATACGCAATTATTTGCTGCCGTCCGGCTCCGCATTGGAACATGGCTAAACGTTCTCATCTCGCTTGCCATTTCTTGAACGGCGGCATCATCACCCCTTGTTAGTGCATCTTCGCAATCACCATAAATGTCGGCTGACGCTGATGATACCAATGCTACCCCAACAGCAAATACAACGCTAAATATTGCTACTCTTTTCAATCTAGTGTCCCCTCAATGATAACAGCAGTACCCGATGCTACCAGCATGACCATAGACCCAGCAGCAGACAACTCGACATAATCAAGGTCAACACCAACAACAGCATTGGCACCTACCATGTGAGCTTCTCGCTTAAGCTCATAAAGTGCTGTCTTGCGGCTATCCCGCATTCTCCGCTGCACGGCATCGGATCGTCCACCAACAATATCTCTGACGCCAGCAAACAGGTCTTTGAAAATGTTCATCCCAAAGGCGCATTCAGCCGTCACGATCTCGATACGTTTCGTGATGTTGAGGTTTGGGGCGGTCTCCGTGGTTAGCAGGACGGCATTTATCTCAGCTTTAATCGCGCGTTCTTCATCCTGACGCTTTGCTTTCTGATTGCGCAGCAACTCATCAGTGCCTTTGAGCAAGGCATTATTCCGCTGTGAGTTCAGCTTGCAATCTGGACACAGGCTGTCAGCCCACGCATTCCCAAAGCTGATTTTCTTGCCACAATTGGTACACTTAGCCATCTTATGTCCTATCTACAATCAAGCGTTTGATGATGTGTAGACGGTGGCTCTACCAATAGCGATGGAAGTAGCTCCTCTGCCAGCATCACGCGCAACATGCCCATCTTATCGGGAGTTTTTGACCAGCTTTGCAACATTAGAGGAAATCTCAGCTAGTAAGCCCAGCAGCACTATTGCGAAAGAACCACTGATAATTACGCTTACCCCGAGTATGGTTTGGCCTTCAGAGAAAAACACTAGAGCTATTACGCAGATGACTATGAAAGACACAGCGGTGAAGACATATGCTATTCTTGTGTAAATGCATTTTGCTTCGTTATTTGCATTGGACGCGTTAGCCTCTTCCATCTCAACAGCTAACCCTTCGGCTCTATTTGATTCAACGAGTGTTTCTCGCGCAATAGTAGCACCACAAACGTAACAATGGTCTCCGGCATTGAGGAACCCTAGCTTTACATCACATCTTTTGCAGTTAGCCATAATATCTCCCCTTATGCTTTCAACGATTTATAAACTGTAGCTCGACCTATGCCTAGCTCCTTAGCTATCGCTGTAGCACCCATGCCAGCAGCCCTAAGCCCTTTAACCTTGGCATCATCCACCGTCTTGGGTCTACCCTTGTAGAGGCCCTTAGCCATAGCCTTGGCGATACCCTCTTTGGTCTACTTCAAGCAGCGATAGTACGAAGCCTTACTCATCCCAAGCTGCTCCATAACCAGCACTCGTGTGACACCAGCTTCCACCAGAGCTTTAACCTGATCAGCTTGCTTCATAGCAGTAGGCACACGGCCCTTGTACTTGCCCTCAGCTTTAGCTCTCTTGATACCCTCAATTTGACGTTCCTTCATCATCTCACGTTCAAACTGAGCGACAGACACCATCATGTTCAGGATGAGCTTACCTGTGGCCGTCGACGTATCAACCGTTTCGGAGCCTAACGACAGGATCACAAGACCAGCACCCTTGGCTTCAATCAACTGTAGCAATTCACCCATGTGCATCACGTTACGTGCCAGACGATCCAGCTTAGTCACCACCAGTTTGTCACCTGTGCGTAGCATATCAATGGAACGTGTTAGCTCGTCTCTCGATGCTACAGCACTCACCTGTTCCTTGAATATCCGCTCACAGTCATATGCCTCTAGCTCCACTACCTGAGCTTCATAACCTGCGGTCTGATCAATAGTGCTAGTTCTGGCGTATCCAATAAGCATCTCAGTATTCTCCATTGTCGAATCATTAGCCTCTTAAGCTTAATTGAGACTACCACTGTCTCACAATTGGAGCAAGCTAATGAGACTGATTGGATGCTAAAGGGGCGATACAAGTGTCTCAAAGATGAGGATCACACGCCCCTGACCTAGTGAGACTAGGATGGAGCTATTGTGTGACGTTGCATTGGTAGCTTTCAGTCTCTGAGTATTATTCTTAAAAAGGCTTTAAAGTATTGGAGAGATTGAGACGGGCGGACAAAGGTGGTGGATTAAGGGCAAGAACTGTCAGGATGCCAGTCGGAGCTACAGACGGGGATAATCCTGAGTTTCATACTATTAAACAATCTGATGTTGCTACGGCTCTTGCCTTTCGAACCTTCTGGATCGTTCTACATACAAGGGTGTCCAATGATTGCTGCTAGGAATGGTATAACTCTCAGCGAGTAGTGGTTATACGTTGACAAAACTTGTATTTCCTCCCCCATCAATGCAATCTGATCTCACCAGTGGTAGTTAACACGTCAAATGGTCGCCGCACCCCCAGCAAACTCAATTAAGGCCATGTCGTGTCTCAAATTCCAGTAGTTTATAATGATTTTTACGATATTTGCGTTCCACTGACACATCGTTTTAATGGGACAAAGTTCTCTAAGCTAGTGCATTATCTTCAACGTAGTGACTTCTCTAATCAACTTGATTTCATACATTCCTCTCCCGTGCGTTATGAAGATATTAAGCGTGCACATGCAAATGATTACGTGCAGCGTGTGGCAACAGGGGCGCTATTGAGAAACGAAGTTCGACAAATCAATTTGCCTATAAATACTCAGTTGATTAAGCGCAGTTTCCTTGCCTTAAACGGAACCTATACAACGGCCTTGAAGGCTTTGGAAACAGGCGTCGCGTGCCATGCTGCGGGGGGTACACATCATGCACATTATTCCCATGGATCAGGGTTTTGTGTGTTCAATGATTTAGCATTTACTGCTTTAAACCTGATCGAACATGGTATGGTTGAGAGTGTTCTGATCTTAGACTTGGACGTACACCAAGGCGATGGAACGATCGACATATGCCATGGAAAGCGGGGTATTTACACCTGTTCGTTGCACTGCGAGCAAAACTTTCCGTTTCAGAAACGTCAAGGCACTCGTGACGTACCGCTCGATTGCCACTTGGAAGACAATGCATATCTTGATCAGCTGCACCGCACTCTCGCTGACATCTCCAGAGACTTTACGCCTCAGCTAGTCTTATACGATGCGGGCGTTGATGTGTTCTTGGGTGATCAATTAGGGAATTTAGATTTGACGCTAGAGGGGGTCTTTAAACGTGACTGCATTGTTTTAGAACACTTTAAGAATTGTAATATTCCGATCGCGACAGTCATAGGCGGCGGCTATAGTCCGTCTGACGCTGACATTGCACGGCGGCATTTATCTATATTTCATGCAGCAGTTGATGTGTTTTAATCTATTCGCCCATTTATTATTAGCCTCCATTGGACGGATAGCCCTACCTGTGCCTCAATCCACAATCTTGTCATTTCTCTCGGCGCATGAACTGGCAGTAATATCAGGCTACTTGTGAAGGCTATGTAACCCCTAGACACACACATTGTCCGCATGGTGGAATACTACATAACCATAGCCACTTAGGTCACAACTACTGACTTATATTACACGAGATTTGGTTTGATTAACTTGTGTTGAATGACATCAGCTTATGGGGCTGAGTGGGAATGAATATCTAAAGGTAAGGCCAACATGACTGATCTACCCGAAATGGATGTATGGCACTCTAAACCCTTAGATGTTCACGTCTGGTCTGAGCATCCTAAGATTAATCAGGTTGTAAATACGGTCTATGACAGCCTTACAGATGACAATCAGACGCTCATTAGTGGCAAAAGTAACAACCAAGGCAAGGCATCTGGCAGGACACACTTGAAGGTTGTTCTGGTAGACTTGTACGTAGCTTGGAAGACTGATCCTCTGCTCTGCATTGGTGTTGCTCGTGGTAATGACGCCTACAAAGTGGGCAGTAGATATAACGCTCTGCATATATCCAATAAAATACGTAAAGTTATTGATACGCTTACCGATGAAGGTTTTATAGACTTCAGAAAAGGTAGTAATGTCCGTACAGGTTCTGGCCATGGTAGCCGTACATCTAGGATGCGTGCCACGAAGAAATTAACCGATCTATTCTTACCGATTGGGCTGGAACTGTATGAGTTGGACCTTCACCACAAACGAGAATGCATCATCCTAAATGAACATGATGTTGATGACCTTGGAGAATTCGTAAAGACATCAACTGGAGCCAAGAAGAGCAAACCCATTGATTATAACAACACTCCTGAGACCATACGCATGAGAGGTGAGCTTACAGCTTACAATGACCTCCTCAGAGAGACTTATATTGATATTCCTACATTAGAAGAACCACGGATCAGCCGCAAAGTGTCCAATAAAAAGGACCAATACGTTTCTATAGGTCAGCACAACAAATTTGTCAGACGGGTCTTTAGTCGTGGTGATTGGAACCTAAATGGTCGCTATTATGGTGGTTGGTGGCAGCAGATCGGTAAAGATTACAGGAAGAAAATATCCATCAATAATATGCCAACTGTTGAGATAGATTACAGGGGTCTTCATGTAGCAATCCTTAGTGCTCAGAGGGGTGCTACCAATGACCCTGTGGATCGTTATGACCTTGGTGAGTTACTACTACCCCAGTTCGATCTAAAGCAGCAAAGAACAATAGTTAAATCCCTAGTCCTGACTGCCATTAATGCCAAAGACCAGAGCGCAACTTATGCAGCATTTAGGAAGGACCAGCCAACAGGATCACTAGAGAAGAAACTGACTAATGTTGAGCTATCAAAGCTACTAGAAGCATTCCTCAAGAGGCTACCACATCTAAGGGATGACCTATGTTCAGATAAGGGTATCGAGCTGATGTTCATTGATAGTCAAATTACTGAGAGCATCATTAAGAGCTTTGTAGAGCACAACATACCCATACTATCAGTTCATGACAGCTATATTGTTGAAACACACAGGGTAAAGCTTCTTAGGAATGCCATGTCTAAAGCAACAATAGCCCTAGTGGGAAGAGACCTAGCAGTCGAACAGGAAGTTCCAGGCTATTATGATATCATGAATATGCAACACCAAGATAGGGACCTATATCTTGACGCATTTACTAATGTCCTAAGCATGAGTGATCAAACAGATCAGTATCAAGATAGACTACGCAAGTTTATGAAATACAGGAAGGACAACTTCCATGAGACATACTGGATAGGTAAGCTACCTGTAGAACAATAACAGTAGTAGTCCTGAGCAAGAACATCAGTAGGCCTCTATCATTACTAGGAAGAGTTGAAAACACCATAATAATATGGGTAATATTCTTGATAAATTACTGTTGATATTAATAGCAAGAAACTGGGTGGCGATAACATGACATACCAAACAGAAACAATTGCGTTAAAAAGGCTTGATAAGAAGCTCTGGCAGTACAAAGACTGTACACCTACGCGTGTTGAGCTTGCTGTATTGGACTACCTGAAAGAACTTGGGTGGCACGGTTATTTCACAGAGCACTTTTATTACGACCAAACCCTAATGTGTATGATGTGCTGGTGTAACCGCGACAGTTACTTTGCCGAGAAGAGGAAGTCCCTTGCCATCAAGAACCTAGGAGACGTGTTCTACTCAGCAAAAGACGGATTCTGGGGTGTAGATAGCCACAAACTCTACCATCGTGAACTGATGGAAAATGCTAGACGATTTACTGAAGAAAGCATCCCGAAAATATTGGCGACTTGGCAAAAACGGGGTGTAAAGAGCAACATTGTGGGACGCGCATATCTAAAGCCAAGATCAGCGGCTGAACTGGACGCAGAAAGCCTTATCAGCTTCTATCGAGCGCGTGGAGGGTTAGATTACTTCATAAGTTATTTAAAAGCGTTTTTTCCTGATGAAAGACAACTGTTGCTTTATCGAGCACAGCAAAATTTCAGAGCAATGAAAGAGTCCCATGGCGACATGATGCTTTCACAAGAAGCTGGCTTTTTTCTCGATGTGTTTAATTCAGCTAATCCACGTACCATCGAAGAATGGATGTCAGATATCAAAAATCAGCCAACATGTCTTACTAATAGTGATAACGACCTTCTTGAGTTAGCGCAGGACATTAAAGAGTTTCGCCAACAAAGCTCTCAACGGTTACATGGATGGAAAACCAAAGCCAATCTTGACCTAACCGTATGGAAGGACAGCGTGGCATCTATCGAAGTAAAAGCTCCGCGAGATAGGTTGCTTCCCCACCAAAAAGAACAGCTTGAGCTTGATATTAAGAATGGCAATAAATCATGGGTGATCGAGGTTGCTGAACTATAGATATTCAGTAGGCGGCAGACCCCTTAAATCAAGCCCCTGAGCGCCATTAAGTACATTACCATAGTAAGTTTTGACCCAAACACCACCAACGCATTCTACGGATACCACAGGGCCTCTCAGCGGCCATACACGCGCTAGACTGATGACCTCGACTTTAGCAATGTATTATTCGTTCCTATGAATCGCTACTTAGCATCCACTGTAGATCACTGAGCCGTCTGGCATGGTCGTGTTACAGAGGATTGCGCCGTTCATTCTGGTGTAACTTAAATCAGCACCAGTCAGGTCAGCAGCAGACAGATTAGCATCACTCAGATCAGCACGGCTAAGATCGGCACCAGACAGATCAGCCCTAGGCAGATCGGCGCGCATCAGACTAGCACTAGACAGATCAGCGTCAGTCAGATCACAAAATCTACACTCATACGTATCCTTCAGCTTCTGCAAATCAGCAGGGTCAAAAGCAGATGCACTGCTGGCAAACATAGTTGCTGCTACGGTCAGGGCTGTCAGTGTTAGTTTCATTCGTAAAACCTCATGGATTAGAGTTCGTAGTATCTGCTGCAAGGTAGCTGTGTTCGGATCAGTAGCCGCACTCAGTATAACCACTATCCAGACACTTACGTGCCATTGCTTGGGCTTTGTAAATATCCGGGGTGGTCATGTTTGCTGCTAGATCGTCTCGACTTTCGCCAGCATCCTCGTGACCATTAGCCGAGGCTATGTTGAACCACATATGAGCCATAACGTTATCTGGTGGTAGATTCATTCTTTGCTAAAGAGTGCGGTTATTTACTAAAATGTTTAGCCAATGAAACACAATAGGTGCCATCTTGATCGGTCTTCTCGGAAATGATGAAAAGAGGCTCCGCCGCCTACTATTGTTTAGACTGCTAAAAGGCTTTGATTTTGAAAATCCAGTTTTCCAATATGAACGGATTGCTGAACTTCTTCCATCTGGCTTAATTGACCAAAATGATGATGCGTTCTTATTTAAGGATAAGGCCTGATGTAGAGTGGAGGTAATCTAATATATGGCTATGACGCAGAGCACCTCAGGGGCATGCCCGCGCTGGGCTGGTAGTGGTTATTGGGCTGTCTGTTGCCGTTACCACCGTTTTTCAAAGGGGTTGTACACAATAGACGGGCGACCCAGAGAACCGCCCGTCCATGAAGCTTTAGTTAATAGAATGGCTTAGTAGATCCCATCAAAAAACGATGCGTTGGAAGAGTAGCCAGGATTTGCGACTGATCCGGCAAACGATTGATCTGGAATTATACCGGGTTCATTGCCGAACTGCATGGTCAGCATAAACGACAGCTTTTCAGAAGTTGCGTAGTCAGTATCAATGTTCATGTATTCTGCGGATGCGACGATGGGAACTCCTGAGAATGTGTTGTTGAAGGCGTACGAAGCACCGATACTACCAGAGCTTAAGTCATTGAAATTATCAAAAGACGCGTAAGCAGCAAAAACACTAATATTTGACTTAAACATGTAGCCACCCGCTATACCAGTTGCTTTGGGGTCAACCGAGTCAGAATCCATCACCTGATGGGATGCGTGAGCAGCCCAGTTGGGGGCTTCATAGGATGCTGCTAGACCCCAATCATCGGTCGTTCCATTGGAAATGTCCGTCTCACCGTAAAAAGCACTAAGTTCCGTTGCGCCGACTTTATACCCTAAAATAAAGCCATAGGCGTTCAAAGCACTTCCCATTATTAGAGTGCGCTGCAGGTACCCACCAATATAAGTGCCACTTTGGAAGCCGTATGTGAGATCAACAAAAGCATTTGTCACCTCGACTGCTACTGCCCCATTGGAACCTGAGTGTCGACCAATCGCATTGACGGTTAAGCCATTTGCAAAATTCTTCTCAAAAGTACCCGAAAGTGTAGTTGTATTAATGTCGACATTATTGGTATTTATTTGCCCATATCCGAGCGATACTGAGCCACTGTCGGCAAACGCCATGCCAGATCCAGCGACAACCAGTAATGCGGCTAGTGAAATTTTACGCATATAGGGCATCCTTCAATATCCTAAATATCATAAGTTATGCGTTCAGTTATTGGTCTAAAAAGTAAAGGGTGTCTTCGTCAAGAGCCGTAAGTCTGTGGCGCTAACACCACACAAAAAACAGCAGATTAGACCCTCAGACATGACCGCAATGCTAAAAGATATACCGCATAAAAAGATCGATATCACCTGCGCTGTGTGTCAGCACGTTGTCACCCATGAAGTTGCAAACCTTATGCTGGTGGTTGATGAAGATATGACAACTCATGAGGTACGGCTACGGGCTGCCTGTCCCAAGTGTAAAGCTGTGGGTGACAACTCTTATACAGTAGCGTGACTGCGTGTCGCTTTAGCCCAGATGAACCCCAAAACGATAACTATTGCCAATAGCGCCCTCGAATACACTAGGGCTGGGGTTTAAATAGGTCCCGTGAGCGCCATTAGGTTCACTTGCTGAGTTGGTTGGCCTAAACGTTACCAACGCACCCTACCGACACCACAGCGTCTCTCAGGGGCATACGTGCGCTGGGCAGGTAGTGGCCTTCATCTGTGGTGGTAATCACTGTGTGGTGCTACAGAAGTTGGAGATAGTCTTATCAGGCAGCGCTTCGAACTTGCTTGACCGACAGCAAATTTTCAGGACCATACCCCCAACAACATTCTAATAAATCGGTAACCCTAATGTTCTCAAAAACAACAACTGACAACCTGCAAAAGCCAACAACACAAGGGACTTCAGGCGAGAAGCGCCGCTCTGTATTGCATGATGATATTTTGATCAAAGGTGACTGGACGAGTGACGGAATTGTTGAGTTTGGCGGAAAAATTATTGGGGATATTACTGCTGATGTCCTTGTGCTTACCTCAGATGGTCGGGTGACTGGAAACGTTCGCGCACGCAATGTTACAATTGAGGGACACCTAGAAGGTACTGTCGCGGCGATTAGTGTTGTAGTTAAAACAACGGCAAAAGTAATGGCTGATATTAAAGCTGATCAACTTTCAATCGAGTCGGGTGCAGAGATTCAGGGACATATCCAAGTGGCTGGAAACCCACCAAAGACGACACTTAGGGCAAGAATAAGCTCTCAAACATAACCCCTGAGTGCCATTAGCTCCATACCCTAGAAATGGTAGCCAAAAACCCACCAACGCACTGTGCGTATAGCTCAGGGCCTCTCAGGGGCTATATACGCGCTGGGCCAGTGGTAGTTATCATCTGTGGTGGTAATCACTGGGCTGTATGGCGCTGCACAGGCCCCTGATACTTGTGGTAGTCAGCAAACGTGACGCCCAGGGCAGTAACAAGTCAGAAGGTTAAGCCGTTAACCAAGGATGAGATACCCTAGATAATTGCTTATATCTTACAGCCACACTTGGCCCCACCCCATAACGGCCAGCAGCATCACCAGACCCATGTCCAGTGATGTAATCATTGACTTCTTTCGCTACACCTTCATCACGCATCAAATCTTTGATTGTCCCTCGAAAGCTATGATTGACCTGTAGAGGGTTCGCTGTCACCGCCCTGATATGCTCCATACAAATAATTGAAGCATCTGATGTTTTCCCAAGGGCGTTCAAGCGGTAGTTGAATATTCTGCCACTCCCCTCTTTTCCCAACACATTTTGTAAATCCGTGACAATTGGCACGAACCTTTTAGAGCCTTTGTTCTTAATCTTGAGATCAGCCCTAGTGAGATCAAAATAGGGAATACCATCTTTGTCCTTTACGTCCTGCCACTCCAACAAAGCAGCTTCGTCCAGACGCATCCCCGTTGTAACCAATATGGTCAAAAGTAACCTTTCGCGGGCCTTCATGGGCTGTTGGAAAATCTTATAAAGCTGGTCCTTAGTGAACGGCACCCAATGCTCTACGTCGCGACCTAGGTCAGAATAGTCCAAGCCCACTGTTGGATTACTAACCACATGACCCTTTTTCTCTGCGAACTTAAAAACGCTGGAAAGCCTAGCTATCCGCCCTTTTATGGTATTTTTCGCCATTCCATCTTCTGCCAAAATTGTCGCATACTCATAGAAATGAACCTTAGTCAGTTCGTTAAGTGTTACTTTAGGAAATGTGCGATCAAATTCTCCTATGGCTTTTTTTATACTAGAAAGTCGCGTTCCATGCATGGCAGCACTACCGACGTATGCGGATGCTACATCCATAAACTTTTTAGTCTGAGGGCGCTCACCATCTCTATGCTTTTTGATTTCCCCTAGAACAGCTTGAGCAGCATCAAAATCTGGACCAAATGCGGTGCGCTCTAATGTTTGGCAGTGCAAACTAATTGCTTCCATATGGCCATCAACTAAGGCAGCAAGCTCCCAATCGCTGTCATCACTGGACAAGTGCGCGTCGTAATTAATATTGTCAGCTACGCTCGGTAAAATCTTTGGTAGCAAGTCATTGGGTTCATGTAGTTCACTGAGACGCTGTAGGGCCAGCCTCAGGGGATTAGGCTGAACCTTATTGAACTCTTCATAAATAGCAGAGGCCAAGCCGTAAAGCCTCTGACCCGCAGCGATCCTATCAGTCGTACCGGTGCTACGCTTGATCTGACACCGATCATTAAAATACGGGCGCAAGTTGATTGGCACAGTAACAGACACATACCACTTGCCCTTTGCCTTTACCAAAGTTGCTTCTGGATAATCTTGTGTAGTGTCCAAAATAGTGTCCTTCGTAGTGTCCATTGCAAAACTAGCATCAGCCAAAAGTTCAACAAACACAATACATAAGGAATATATGGCGACTTCATGACCCCGATCAGTAGATATAGCGGATTTGATCGGTCCAATACCGTTCCACACGACGCAAGGCTGCTGCAATTTCATCCAAGCCGTTCATGTCTAGAACGCCCTTGCCTTGCAACCCTGTCGCGTGACCCTCAAACAGGCGCGCCACCACATCCCGAACCGCGCGGCCTTTTTCTGTCAGACGTACACGCACGGACCTTCGGTCAATCTCACATCGTTGGTGGTGCATGTAGTCCATTTCAACCAGTTTCTTAAGGTTGTAGCTGACGTTACTGCCCTGATAGTAACCACGGCTCTTCAACTCTCCCGCGGTCACTTCGTTGTCACCAATGTTGAACAACAGCAGTGCCTGAACCGCGTTGATTTCCAGAACGCCAACGCGTTCAAATTCGTCCTTGATAACATCAAGCAGCAGCCGGTGCAGGCGTTCAACCAGCGTCAACGCGTCAAGATAGATGGTCATAAATTCATTGTCGGTGCCCGTTGGCGGGCCTCCGTCTCGTGTTGGCAGCGAATGCAGGCTCATAATTTTCTCCGTCCCGAAGGTTTTCCGAATATTTCCACGACCCGCTTGCCACGCCACTGGCAAATATTCCGTTAAATCGTGAAAATATTATCAGAAACGAAGATGCAGTTATGCGGTAGGTCTTGTGACCCCAACAGCGCCTTCCCGGATGATTGCCATCAACGTATCATATTCGGTTGGCCCATCAGACTGCCCGCTAACCCATTGATATAAATCGTGATCATTCTCATTTAACAGCCGATCATAAACGGCAAGCTGCGTCGCATCCAACCCCGCCAAGTGCGCCTTTGAAAAGCCCATGAGGATCAGATCCATTTCTTTTATCCCGCGCCGGATTGATCGCATGTGCAACCGTTTACGCATCACATCGAGGGGTTCGCTCATGCTGTCCCCATCATTCGAAGGCGCTTTTCGAGCAACGCAAGCCGCTCAGTCGACTGTTTCATCTGCGCCCGCACGGCGCGAAGTTCAGTCAGCATGGCAGACACATCCGGCGCGATTGGCGCGTCTTCGTCGGGCGCCAAAAGCCCCTCACCCTCAGCCGTTAACAACCACCTCAGGGATACCCCAAGAATGCCACAAAGAATGCTTAGCCGATTGGCGCGCGGCTCGCTCAGATCTTCTTCCCAGTTGCGCAGGGTGCTGGTTTTGATGCCGACCCGCTGCGCGAGTTCCTTTTGTGTCAACTGTGCCACGTCGCGGGCAGCCGCCAAGCGATCCCCGAACGTCGCGGTTTCCTCACTGTACCAATCTTGGGTCGCAGTTTCGTTGTCCATCGCCGTCTCCAATACGTCTGAGGTCTGTTGCCGTTTACTCTTCTTCCTCATATGACACGTACAATAGATTTTTTCCAGATGAGGCCGACCATGTCCTTTCTCTCCGCGACACTAAAGCGCGTTAAACCCTCCCCAACGATCGCTGTGACCACCAAGGCGCAGGAATTGAAAGCCGCGGGGCGCGACGTCATCGGCCTTGGCGCAGGAGAGCCAGATTTTGACACGCCTGACAATATCAAGGCGGCAGGCATTGCGGCGATCAACAGCGGAAAGACAAAATACACCGCTGTGGATGGAATCCCTGAGCTGAAGAAAGCTATCTGTGCCAAGTTCGCACGCGACAACGACCTGACCTACACCCCCGACCAAGTGACCGTCGGCACGGGCGGCAAGCAGGTTCTTTACAACGCATTCATGGCGACACTGGACGCGGGGGACGAAGTTATCATCCCCGCTCCTTATTGGGTCAGCTACCCTGATATGGTGCTGCTGTCTGGTGGCGAACCTGTGTTCATCAAGGCCACGCTGGAAGCCGGTTTTAAGATTTCCGCCGCCCAACTTGAGGCTGCAATTACGCCAAAAACCAAGTGGTTTTTGTTCAACTCACCCTCCAACCCCACGGGTGCAGGATATAGCTGGGACGAGCTTAGGGCGTTGACAGATGTATTGCTGCGCTACCCCCATATCTGGGTGCTGACCGATGATATGTATGAACACCTGTCCTACGGCGACTTCAAATTCTGCACGCCCGCACAGGTCGAACCGCTGCTTTATGATCGCACGCTCGCCATGAATGGCGTGTCCAAGGCCTACGCGATGACAGGCTGGCGCATTGGCTATGCTGCGGGACCGAAAGAATTGATCGGGGCAATACGCAAGGTGCAAAGCCAAAGCACATCAAACCCCTGTTCCATCAGCCAATGGGCCGCCGTCGAAGCGTTGAACGGCCCACAAGATTTCATTGCCCCAAACAACGAGATGTTCGTGCGCCGCCGCGATCTGGTGGTGTCGATGCTGAACGACGCGACAGGCATCGTCTGCCCCATGCCCGAAGGCGCGTTCTACGTCTATCCAAGCATCGCAGGATGCATCGGCAAAACGACACCTGCTGGCACCAAGATAACCGATGACGAAATTTTCGCCACTGCCCTGTTGGAAGAAACCGGTGTCGCCGTTGTCTTTGGCGCAGCATTCGGCCTATCGCCAAATTTTCGCGTCAGCTACGCCACATCGGACGACGCACTGAAAGAAGCCTGCACACGCATTCAAACCTTCTGTGCCAACCTCAGCTAAAGCTGGCGACAAACGAGCGGCGCCGCTAGCAGCGCCGTATTGAGAAGGACCAAATCGCGGTCATCAACATCAAGAACGGCAAAGTGAAGCCCCAAGGCGACCGCGTCCTGTCAGAGATCGACATCGCCCAGATCGAGGCGTGGATGGCACAGCGCATGGCTCTGCTTGCCAAGCGCGACATCGACGATATCCACCGCGCGGTCGACTTCCTCAACATCACGACGCAGCGGATGCAATCCAAAGCCAGCGACGAACAGCTGATCGGCATCACAGATGACCGTCTTCTGGCGATGCATGACCTACGTTCTACTGCTCGTGCGCAAAAAATCCGACTGCCTGATGAACGCGCAGGACGCCGTTGAATAGCGCGCCGCACGTCCTTCTCTTCACCCCTGTCTTTGTCTCAAAAATATCCCGGGGAGTCGCATAGCGACGGGGCTGGCCCCTCTTTTTCGTCCTGCCGCTAACGAGTCGCGCCCGCGCGCGCAATATGCACAGACCGCCCCCAGAACCGCTGGCTCAGCAATGCAGCGGCCACACCCAGACCTACGGTCAAACCCAACCACAAACCAATCGGCCCCCAATTAAATATGAAGGTCATGATGTATCCCGCCGGAATACCGACCACCCAGTAGCTGACGATGGCCAGCCACATCGGTACCCGCGTGTCCTGCACGCCCCGCAGCACCGACAGCGCGACGATCTGGGCGGCATCCACAAACTGGAACAGCGCAGACAGCATCACCAAGACTACGCCCAGCGCCAGAACTGCATCGCGCGCTGGGTCTTCTGGATCGATGAATAGCCCAACAAAAACCGCTGGCATAGCGAGGTAGAGGATCACAACGATCACCCCGAAACTCAGCGACACGAAATACGCCGCCACCGCGCCGCGCCGCAGTTCAGCCTCATCACGCGCACCAAATTGGCGGCTGGCGCGGATCGTAGCGGCTTCCGACATGCCAACGTGGAACATGAACATAAACGCCGTCAGTTGCATGGCGATCCCGTGCGCGGCGAGTTCAATCTCACCGATCCAGCCCATCATAACGGATGAGCCAACAAACAATCCCCCTTCGGCAAATGATGTCAGGCCGATCGGCAGGCCTAGGCGAAATACCTGCCCCATCGCCTCGTTGTCAGGTTTCCAGATGCGGCGGAACAATTCTGCTTCAGGCTTTTTCCATTGCACGTAAAGCATCAGCGCGATCATCTGCAAAATCTGGATCACCACAGACGCAATCGCGGCCCCTTCGATCCCCAGCTCGGGCGCGCCCAAATTACCAAAGATCAGAGCATAATTCACCAAACCATTGGCGGCCAATGCCACCAGCGTGATCCACAGTTGAACGGCCGTCATTTCCATCGCGCCAAGGTAGGACCGCATGACCTGCGCCCCCATTGCGGGGAACATACCAAGCACCGCAATGCGCAAATACAACCCACCTTGCGTCGCCACCGATGCGTCCTGCCCCATCGCCAGCAACACCGCCTCACCATACATAAACGGCACAATCAGCAACGCCGCATAGATCGCCGACAACCACAGCGCCATGCGGGTAACGCGGCGTGCGCGGGTCTCATCGCCCATCTCAACCGCCTCAGCCACCATCGGCGTCACCGCGCGGCCAAAACCTGCGCCAATAATGAAAATAATAAACCACAGCCCTGTCGCCACCGTCGCCGCCGCCAAGGACGTGACAGAATACCAACCAAGCATGATGGTGTCCGTCATGTGGATCGAAAAGCCCGCAACATTGGCACCAACCAAAGGCAGACCCAATTTCAGCAACCGTTTGGTATGCGTGCGATATGACAAGAGCGTGGACACTGCGTTGGCATATGCCCAATCTTTGTGCGGGTCTAGCCACAGATCATAAGAGCGGGAGGCATTATGTTCGACACGCTCATCCCTGTCGCCAAGGGCTTTCTGCGCGACCTCGCCAAAGCTCTGCTAGGTGGGTTTGCGCGCCTTGCGACGCTTACTGGCTGCCCTGTTTCGACAAAACTGTTTCGTGCCCACCGCGATGTGCGGTTTTCAAAGGACAAAACGCCCTACACCACGCGTCTACACATGATGCGGTCGGTGCAATCAGGCGCCCGTCAAGACCCAGTCTTGTTTTTCGGGATCAACCCGAACGACGTCACCGTCGGCACCAGTATGACGGTATTTGGCAAAGGCGCCCTTATTGATTGGCGCTAAATGGCGGATTTGGACGAGGATTATCTGGTCGGGAAGATCAAGTCTGTCGCCGATAAGGGCTATGCGGTATGGGACCCCAAACTCAAACGCGTGCCCCCATCCTTTGGCAAAGACCACGCGCACTGCGGTCTGTCGCGCCAAAAAGGATTGGTCGCGACGGGCCACCCGATACCGTCAGCGGCCCCGTCCCGTGATCTTGCGTCCAAACTCGACGCGGCCTTCGCAGACGTCTGGCCGCTGTCAGATATGCTGATCGGAGTGGCTGAAACGCCAACACTTTAGACCCGCTTAAAGAACCTGATCGGCCACATCAGTGAACTGCTTTAGCGTCGCATCCACGTCCCACAGTTTATCAATTCCAAACAGACCAATGCGGAACGTGCGGAAATCCGCAGGTTCATCGACAGCCAGCGGCACACCCGCGGCAATCTGCATGCCCGCGCCTACAAACTTGGACCCGTTCTGAATGTCGGGATCATCGGTATAACTCACAATAACAGCCGGCGCGCCAAAGCCTTCGGCTGCGACCGGTTTCATGCCCTTGCGCGTCAAATAAGCCCGCACACCTTCGCCCAATTTCCACTGCGCCGCGCGCAACGTATCAAACCCCATCTCAGCGGTCTCCTGCATTGTATCGCGGAAATCGCGTAGTGCGTCTGTCGGCATCGTGGCGTGATAGGCGTGGCCGCCGTTCAAATAAGCCTGCATGATCTGGTGCCATTTCTTCAGGTCGATGGCAAAACTGTTTGACGTCGTCGCCTCCAACCGCTCCAAAGCCCGCGTCGACATCATCACAAGACCGGCAGATGGGCTCGACGACCAGCCTTTTTGCGGCGCGGAGATCAGCACATCAACACCGGTGGCTTTCATATCGACCCAGGCGCAACCAGACGCGATGCAATCAAGCACCATCAGCGCGCCGACCTCGTGGGCGGCGTCGGCTAAGGCGGTCACGTAGTCGTCCGGCAGTATAATCCCTGCGCTGGTTTCAACGTGTGGCGCAAAAACGACGTCGGGCTTGGCGTCCCGAATGGCCGCCGTTACGTCAGTAATTGGGGCCGGCGCAAACGGCGCGCGGCTGTCATTGCCGATCTGGCGCGCTTTGTGAACCGTGCTTTGCGCCGCAAAATCACCAGCGTCAAAAATCTGGCTCCACCGATAGGAAAACCAGCCGTTGCGCACGATCATCGCATGGGCACCACCACCGAACTGGCGCGCCACCGCTTCCATCGCGTACGTCCCGCCACCTGGTACAATCGCCACAGCGTCGGCGTTATAAACGTCGCATAACATCGTGTTGAGATCGCGCATAACGCCTTGAAATACTTTTGACATATGGTTGAGAGAGCGATCCGTGAACACGACGGAAAATTCCAATAGACCATCGGGATCAACAAGTGTGCGGTTAGAAACGGGGGCCATGCTTTTTATCCTTGATGAGGTTTCCAAGAACTTAAGCTGCCCAAGTCGCAGGATCAAAGCCTATTTCCCTGCCCCGTCAAATACGAGGGACCCAAAAACTAATCGATTTAAGCCACTGCCTGATCTATCTTGTCGTCATGAAAATTGACCACCATCCGATTTCGGCCCACTGCTTTGGCGCGATACAAGCATGCATCGGCCCGCGCGATCGCGGCCTTCACGCGCATGACGTTTCGCATGCCAGCCTCCTAATTGATTTGGAAATACGGCATCATCGCGTAAAATGACCAAATCGTCATCAATGAGGCCGCTGCGACCCCTTGAAAGAAATTTCGGATTGGGAGCACTGGTTCCCAGACACGATGTTACCGAAAACCTAGCTGACATGCCTTAATTCCACGTAAAATTCTTAATTCCACTTAAAAACCACGCCTAAAATTGGCCCTGGCCTGCGCTCTTGGCTCAGTAATACGTTCGCCTCAACATCCCCAACGCCCGGCAATGTCATTACGCGGCGGCGCAGGACCCGTTCAAAATCTGCCAAGTCGCGCGCCACGACCCGTAAGCGATAATCGTAAAGTCCCAGCACGTGTTCCACCAGTTGCACCTCGGGGATCGCCGTGACCGCTCGTTCGAAATCATCCAGTGACACACGCCCCTTTGTGGCCAGTTTGATGCCCAAAAACACTGTCACCCCAAAGCCCAGTTTTGCCGCGTCCAATGACACGCGTTGCCCTGCCAAAATACCAGCCTCTCGCAGGCGTTTGATACGGCGCCACGTCGCGGGCTGGCTAAGTCCGATGCGCCCACCAATTGCTGCCGCTGTTTGGGTCGCATCGCGCACCAAAGCGCGTAAAATCGCACGGTCTGTGTCGTCCAAGTCAATCATAACGGCAGACTTTCATCGTCATGCAATGTCGCCACCGTCATCAATGCTTCGATATCGGCCATGTGCGGCAGCGCGAGAATCTGCTGACGGTAAATCTGCTGATAATGCGCCATATCACACGCGATCACGCTCAGGCGCACATCGACACGGCCCAAAAATGTCTGGATTTCTGTGACTTCCGCAACGGCGCGCGCCGCATCAAGGAATTCGTCAAACGCGCGGGCGTGGGTTTTATCCAGCGTGATGCGCAGCGACACGCCAACAACGTAGCCCAACGCATGCCAATTGATCACCGCATGCTGGCCTTTCAGGATACCACGTTCCTGCAATCGCCCCAGCCGCCGCGTCGCCTTAAGCGCGGACACACCCGCCCGTTGGCCCAATTCTGCGGCTGTCAAGGTCGGTTCGGCCTGCAATTGGCGCAGCAAACGGCGATCTAGGTCATCAAGCATGAAATATTCAAAATTGGCATTAACTACGCATAACAAATTCATCTTGGAAAAGAAACAGCGAAGAACAGGCCTCGCAACGCGCTCAAATGTGAGCCATAAGAACTCCAATTCTAACCTCAATAAAGGAATACCCCCATGCGCGTTTATTATGACCGTGACTGCGATGTGAACCTGATCAAAGACATGAAAGTCGCCATTCTTGGCTATGGCTCACAGGGCCACGCCCATGCGCTGAACCTGCGCGACAGCGGCGCGAAAAACCTTGTCGTTGCCTTGCGCGACGGATCGCCAAGCAAAGCAAAAGCCGAAGGCGAAGGTCTTTCCGTTATGGGCATCGCAGAAGCTGCGGCTTGGGCAGACCTGATCATGTTCACCATGCCCGACGAATTACAGGCCGAAACCTACAAGAAATACGTCCACGACAACATCAAGCCCGGTGCCGCGATTGCGTTTGCCCACGGGTTGAACGTGCATTTCGGGTTGATCGAACCGAAAGACGGCATCGACGTCATCATGATGGCGCCAAAGGGTCCGGGCCACACGGTGCGCGGCGAATACACCAAAGGCGGCGGCGTGCCCTGCCTGATCGCGGTCGACAAAGACGCATCCGGCAAGGCGCACGAAATCGGCCTGTCCTATTGCAGCGCCATCGGTGGCGGTCGGTCCGGCATTATTGAAACCAACTTCCGTCAGGAATGCGAAACCGACCTGTTCGGCGAACAGGCAGTTCTGTGTGGCGGTGTTGTTGAACTCATCCGCATGGGCTTTGAGACACTTGTCGAAGCCGGCTACGAGCCTGAGATGGCCTATTTCGAATGCCTGCACGAAGTAAAACTGATCGTGGATTTGATCTACGAAGGCGGCATTGCCAACATGGACTACTCGATCTCCAACACTGCGGAATACGGCCAATACGTCTCCGGTCCGCGCATCCTGCCCTACGTTGAAACCAAGGCGCGCATGAAAGCGGTTCTGGACGACATCCAGTCGGGTAAATTCGTGCGTGATTTCATGCTTGAAAACGCAGTAGGCCAACCAACAATCAAAGCGGCGCGGCGCGCCAACGACGAACACCAGATCGAACAGGTCGGCGGCAAGCTGCGCGACATGATGCCATGGATTTCTGCCGGTAAAATGGTCGACAAAGCGAAGAACTAATCGTCGAGGCGACATCAAACAACAAGGGCCTCGCGGTGCGGGGCCCTTTTCAGTTTCGACCTTACACGTAAATAATTTTAATTATTAACAACATGTTATTGCATTCACACGCAAAGCTACCTCGCCAGTCGATCGATGCCTCGGCCTGTCAATTGCGCAATCAGGCGGCTGGCGTCGATTTGTTGCACAGCGCATCCGGCGTCCAAAGCCAAGGCCGCAGCCGTCCCCGTTGCTTGGCCCATGGCGATGCACTGCGGCATACCCCGCACTGACGCAAAGGCCACAGGATCAGCGGATAGGATCCGCCCAGCGAACACCAGATTGGATTCATCCGCAGAGATCAGGGACCGGACCGGAATCGTTTAGTATCCGCCCTTTGCGATCGCTGCATAGTGGGTCATGTCTTCGTCACTGCGCTTCACATCATCAACCGGATTGTCACAGCTCACGATGCCATTCGCGAACTTCTCCCCTTTGCGAGGTCTGCGCCCGTCAATTGAGACACCCCTTTATGCTAGCGGGTTACACGCACGCCAACTGTGGGCAAAAGCAGGGACATGAACGCGCCCTCAATCCCCACCACTTCGCTTTTCAGGAACTGTGACAGCTTCAAACACCGCCTGCGGCCCTCTCGCGTGGCTGCCCCCACAGCCACCGGATCGGTCCCATCCACGCTGCGCACATGGACCGAATTGCAAAACACCGTTCCCGCGTGAAACCCCTTCATCAGATACAGTTTCTTCAGGTCAGAGTGCGGACACTCTTGGGCAACGTCGCGTCCGGCATAGGTGGTGAAATAAGGACCGGAGTCCACAAAAGCTGTGACCCAATCAACCCCCACCATATGAAACGAAATCGTCAGAGCCATCGTGTTACTACTGTCATCGCCCAGCACCTATGGCTCACCTGCCTTGGCTGAAATATCACCGTCACCAGAACAGTCGATGACGATCTTTGGCGTGATTGTGAAAGACCCGTTCGGCTCATAACACGCCACGGATTGGATCGCTGCGCCCACCATCGTCGATCTAATCGCTGCGGCATTCAACAGAGTGCGCCCCTGCTTCTTCAAGCATCTCGAACATGGTAAGGGTCGCGATATCGTGGTCGCAGGTGATCTCAGGGGCCGAAATTCGCGAGGTTATAGGGGCGTTTTTGTGCTGCGGGAGGTGTCATTGCCTCGAGCCGCGCGGTCAGTTCTTCGAGGAAGCCACCATTGATAATGGTCCACCGGATACCCGCCACCCCACGGCGTGCCGGGGCAAAACGCAGTCACGCCGCCGACCTTGCTCGTCGCCTCAAGAACGGTGACGCTCAAGCCTTGACGACCTGCCGCAACGCCGCGTCAAGCTCTGCCGTGCCGCCCCCAATCACAAGGACATCTGTCTGCTCTTGACGGCGTGTCATCGCTGCCTCCTGACGTCTACAGAAACCTTCTTCAGGATACTCTGAAGACGTATTTTGTCCAAACCGCAAGCTGCATTGACGGTCCCTAGACAATCCCAACGCCGTCTGGTCAAACCGATCCATGACCACCCAACCCACCCTGTTCAATTGGCTGTCGATCCTGCTGCTCGGCCTGATATGGGGTGGCACGTTTATGGTCGTGGCGATTGCGCTCGAAGGCTACGGCCCCTTGACCGTCGCCTGTGCGCGCACGACTTTGGGGGCAGTCACCTTGCTGTTGTTAGTTCGCTTCATGGGCCGCCAAATGCCCCATGGACGCGAGGTTTGGGGCTATTTGGCTGTGATCGGCATGCTGAACACCGCCCTGCCGTTCGCGTTGCTGTCTTGGGGCCAACAGTATGTGCCATCAGCGTTTGCTGGTATTTCGATGGCCGTATTGCCGCTGTTTGTTCTGCCAATGGCGCATGTGTTTAGCGACGAAAAGATGTCGACGCGTAAGACCGTGGGCGTAATTTGGGGCTTCATTGGCGCTGCCGTGCTCATCGGCCCGACGGCGTTTGATTTCTCGCAAGCCAGCCTCGCGCTGCCGCAACTGGCCTGCATCGGGGCGTCGCTGTCTTATGCGATCTCAAGCGTGCTGACCCGCGTATGCCCGCCAATCGACAGCATCGTGATGGCCGCATTAACGCTGGTCGTGGGCGCGATCTTCCTAATCCCCGCGATGTTGGTGTTTGAGGGCGTACCGGTTTGGGTGGACGGGCGCGCGGGCTATGCGATCGTCTTCCTCGGGCTGGTCCCGACGGCATTTGCGGCCTTGCTTCGGGTGCAAACCATTCGCACCGCCGGATCGGTTTTCATGACATTGGTGAACTACCAGGTGCCAGTTTGGTCCATGATCTTCGGCGTTTGGGTGCTTTCAGAAGTCTTACCACTTCGCTTCTTTGCGGCACTGGCGTTGATACTGTGCGGCCTCGCGATCAGCCAATGGGTGGCTCTTCGAAAGCTACTTAGGCGCTAACTGTCACCACAGCTTCGACCTGCGCCACGATACCGTCTACTACCTTTGCCAGCAGCGCGTCTTCTTCGCATTCTGCCATCACGCGGATCAATGGTTCAGTGCCGGATTTGCGGATCAACAGGCGGCCTTTGCCCACAAGTGACGCTTCGGCCGCCGCAATCACGGCCTTTACAGCGGCTTGGTCCAGCGGGTCCGCCCCATCACTGTAGCGCACGTTTTTCAGCATCTGCGGCACGGTTTCAAACACACGGATCAGTTCGGACGCCGGTTTGCCAGTTTCGATCATCGCCGCAAGGAATTGCAGACCTGCCAGTAGACCATCGCCCGTAGTGGCAAAATCCGTCATCACGATATGACCGGACTGTTCACCACCCAGATTAAACCCTCCTGCGCGCATCGCCTCGACCACATAACGGTCGCCAACATCGGTGCGTTCAAGGACCAAACCCTTGTCATTCAGGTATCGTTCCAGCCCGAGATTGGACATGACAGTCGCGACCAGTGTGCCCTTGTTCAAACGATCCGTTTTAGCCCAGCGATTGGCGAAAAGCCCCATGATCTGATCGCCATCAGCGACGTTTCCATGTTGGTCCAAAATCATCACGCGGTCCGCGTCGCCGTCCAGACAAATCCCGACATCCGCGCCGTGGGTAACGATGGTTTCCGCCGCCGTGCGCGGCGCTGTAGACCCGCAGCCATCGTTGATATTAAAGCCGTCAGGGTTGGTGCCAACAGGAATGACCGTTGCGCCAAGTTCCCACAAAACCTCAGGCGCGACCTTGTAGCCTGCGCCGTTCGCGCAATCGATGACGACCTTAATCCCGTCCAACCGCATCCCATGCGGGAACGTCCCCTTCAGGCGTTCGGCGTAGCGGAAACGACCATCATCAATACGTTTTGCACGGCCAATATTGGACGCCTGCGCGGGCTCGATTGTACCCTCTAACAGGCGTTCGATCTCTACCTCGGCCTCATCAGACAATTTGTACCCGTCAGGCCCGAAAAACTTGATGCCATTGTCCACGGCAGGGTTGTGACTGGCGGAAATCATGATGCCAAGATCAGCGCGCATCGACGTTGTTAGCAACCCGACACCGGGTGTCGGGATCGGGCCGAGTAGGAGCACATTCATGCCCGTGCTGGTCAGACCAGCGGTCAGCGCGGATTCGAACATATAGCCCGACAGGCGCGTGTCTTTGCCGATCACAACACGGTGGCCGTTTGATCCATCGTTGCGAAAATAGCGCCCTGCTGCAGCGCCAATTTTTAAACCCATTTCTGCTGTCATAGGGTATTTGTTGGCGGTACCACGCACACCATCTGTTCCAAAAAATTTACGTGCCATGGTGTCCCGCCTAACTTACTAGAAAGTGCTAATTCACTGCCATATGCAGGCTCATTGCCTGTCTTGTCGCAAACGTATCATGGACGCGCAGGATTTGCATACCCTGCCCGATCCCGTGCAACGCGATCGCCACCGAACCCGCCGTGCGGTCACGTGCGTCTGGTGCGTTTCCAAGTGTACCAATGAACCGCTTGCGCGATGCGCCAAGCAGAATCGCGCAGCCAAGCCCATGAAAAATAGATAGGTTTTTCAACAGGGTCAGATTGTGATCTTGGGTCTTGCCAAAACCAATACCCGGATCGACGATGATTTGGTGCCGGCCAATTCCCGCCGCCTCTGCAGTATTGATCCGCTCTTCAAGGGCGTCGTAAACGTCGAGCGTGACATCGCCATATGTCGGCGCGTCTTGCATTGTCGCGGGTTCGCCCATGGCATGCATCAGGCAGCATGGCGCACCTGCCCCAGCAGTGACACGGGCAATTTCCGGATCATATGTAAAGGCGGACACGTCATTGACCATTGACGCCCCCGCAGCAAACGCCGCCTGTGCGACGCGGGCTTTACGGGTGTCGATCGAAATGGGCGTGTCACTATCCATGCGGATCGCGGCAATCACTGGCGCTATGCGCGCGATTTCCTCGTCCACGTCCACTGTCGCGGCACCGGGCCGCGTGCTTTCCCCCCCGATATCAAGGATGTCCGCCCCGTCCGCCACCATCGTGCGGGCCTGTGCAAGCGCTGCGTCTGGGGCGTTGAACAACCCGCCATCCGAAAAGCTGTCGGGTGTCACGTTAAGGATGCCCATTATTTTGGGCGCGAGCATGTCCAGCCCCGCGATCGGCGCACGTGAGGACGTGAGACGGTTCAGAACGCCTTCAGGAATTTCGGCCACTGCAACAAGCCTGCTTGGCTGGCCGCGTTCCAGCCGCTGCGCATGGGTGAACCAGCACCAGCCACCGGCAAGGGTTTTAGCCGCTGCAGGGCGGTGCGGGTCAGTCATGGCGATGGGGCGGTAGTACACCATCAAATCACGCGGGTTGGAATCTCGCAGTTCGGCGCATCTGCGCCGACAACCACAAGTTCTAGTGCCTGCAATTGGCCGGCGAACCATGCCACCAACCCCAGCGCGTCGCGCGCGTCAGCACCGGGACTGTCCGCCGCATCGAGCACAATTTTTGACGGTGCCCAAACGCAAATCTGGCCGTTCTTCATTGCCCAATCAAGTTCGGTGCGCGTACCAACCACGACGCAGCGTTTGTCGCGCCCCGCCAAAACCCATGCGTTTTGTTCAATCGCCAGCAGATCAATGCGCCGTTGCGCCATGGCGATGCGGGTTTGCGGCGTGGCTACATCACCCGCCCCGACGCAGAAGATCAGCGGAATCTCATCCGCCGAAAGATCATCAATCAACGCCGCAAGCCCGCTCGCTGCGACGGTTTCGTTGGACAAATACACCACCCGCGGGTGCGGATCCTCGACGGTTTCCACCGCGGCGTCCTTATTGCCACCCTGTTCGCGCATGATTTCCACACCAAGGGAATATGGCCCTCGATCAATCTTTTCGATCCGCACAAATACCCGCAACGCTTGGGGTTCCAGCAGAATGCGTTCGGCCACCCGTGCTGCCAACGTTTCAAGCAGATTAAGCCGCTCTGCCCCTAGTTCAGCCTCAATCGCTTCGGTGACGCGATCATACGACAGGATGCGGTCCACATCGTCGTCAATCGGACCCGTCAGCGCGTCGACCTCAACCACCACATTGAATTTTATGCGCTGAAGGTGGCCGCGTTCTTGTTGGAAGGCGCCAATTTCGACTTCGGTAATGTAATCGCGCAGGGAAATGCGGTCGCGCAGGCCGATTTTTCCGCTTGGGGTGGTCGCCTCTGCCCGCTCTGCGGGGTGGGAAAAGGCCAATCTTGTATCGCGGCTCATGCTTTTCCCACTTTGTGTCTTTGCGCAGTTGTTAAGCGTGGATACTAAGCTGGAAGGCTCCCGACAACCACCTGTTACGCCACCATTAGGGGCAGAAGCGACGGGTCCATTATATGGAGTGGCGGTTTGGAGTGGCGGTTAGCCTTCCCGATAAAAGTAATGCGCCCCGATGCTGGCGGTGCGCGGAAATATCCGAGCCCAGCGCGGGTTTACGGCCCGTGTGTGATAATGTGTAGCACCATCCGTAAGCTGGCGTGGTGCGCCGTCAAGCAGCAGTCGTGCAACTTTGCCAACACGAACCCATGAAGCCTGTTCGTGGATTTGTTCCGCAGCACCGTCGCACGTGTAGGTGAATTGACAGGCAAATTGGCGGCCAGTGCCCTGATTGATGACGCCACACAGCGTGCTTGGATAGCGCGAAGAATCGCGGCGGTTCATGATAACTTCGCCGACGGCAAACATGCCGCGTACAGTTTCCCCGCGTGCCTCAAAATACAATGCCTCGGACAGGCAGCGCCACTGCTCACCACCGGACGGCGCGGGCTGGGACACAAGGAAGGCTTGGTCGTAAGTGATGGCGTCGGGCCCGGTCGCAATGTTGCGGGCAGCAACAGGTGGCACGGCTGTCAAAGCGGCGACACTGATATCAGGCACCTGCTGGATGGCGCGCCGTTCCTGTCCAAGCAACGCACTAAGGCGGGCCGCCAGAACTTCGTGAGCTTGCACGGCGGAAACCCCAACAAAGGCCACACTTACACTTAAGGCGGCAATCGCCAAAAGTCGCATAACAAATCGGTTCAACATTCTTGTCCCCAAGAAGACACGCGATTAGCCTCACGCAAGCGCCTTGCCTTTAAGGGAAAGCGCTTGATCCGTCCAGTCAGCCCCCTGCGGTGTCCCGCCGCACCAATATTATTAATTCACAACTTAAGGAACCAACCACAATATGATGGGGGCGTTCAATTTTTTGCAGTCACACCTAGGGAAATTTATGTGCCAAGTTTGTCCTTTAGCGCCAGTTGAGCGGCGGAAAGTCGCGCAACTGGGACCCGAAACGGCGAACAGGACACGTAGTCAAACCCATGCGTGCGACAAAATGCGATGGCTGCAGTGTCGCCGCCGTGTTCGCCGCAAATCGACAACGTCACATCCGGACGCCCCTTGCGGCCCCTGTCTGCGCCCAACTGGAGCAACTCACCCACGCCGTCCAAATCAAGCGTGTGAAACGGATCTTCGGGATAGACGCGCAATTTGACGTAATCAGACATAAATTTGCCCGCGTCATCGCGCGACAAACCGTAGGTCATTTGGGTCAGATCGTTGGTCCCGAATGACAAGAACGCAGCATGTTCGGCGATGTCTTCGGCGCGCAACGCCGCACGCGGAGTTTCGACCATCACGCCAAGGCGGTATTCAAAATCCACACCGGATTCCGCCCGCACTGCCGCTGCCACGGCATCCAGACGCGATTGTACCAACTCAACCTCACGTTTGGCACTGACCAGCGGAATCATGATTTCGGGCACCAGCACAATGCCCTTCGCGCTTGACGCGACCGTTGCCTCAAATATGGCACGCGCCTGCATGTCGTAGATTTCGGGCACGGTAATGCCAAGCCGCACACCGCGCATGCCCAGCATCGGATTGTATTCGGACAGATCATCCACCCGCGCCGTCATCTGCGCCAACGGTACATTCAACACTTCGGCGAGATCGCGCATCCCCTGTTTGCCCGCAGGCAAGAATTCATGCAACGGCGCGTCAAACAGCCGGATACACACGGGTTGATCCTGCATGATCTGGAATATTTCGGAAAAATCAGCGCGTTGTAGCGGCAAAAGCCGTTCCAGAACCGCCGCAAGGGCGATCGGCGTTTCAGCAAATATCATCTCGCGCATCAAATCGACGCGTTCACCATGAAAGAACATATGCTCTGTGCGGACCAACCCGATGCCTTCGGCCGCAAAGTTGCGGGCGGTTTGCGCGTCCGCAGGGGTGTCTGCATTGGCACGAATACCAATATCGCGCACGTCATCTGCCCATGACAACAAGGTCTGAAACGCCTCATCGAGGGCGGCCTCAAGCATTGCGGGTTCGCCGACCAACACCTGCCCCGTGCTGCCATCGACCGTGACCATATCACCGGCCTTCAACGTGCGCCCGTCGGGGCCTATGATCGTGCGTTTGCGTTCATCTAAATCAAGATCAGACGCACCAACAATGCATGGCAATCCAATGCCGCGCCCAATGACTGCCGCATGGCTGGTAATGCCACCACGCAGCGTCACAACGGCGACGGCGGCGTGCATGCCGCGAATATCTTCGGGCGTGGTTTCTCGGCGCACAAGCACACAGGCCTCGCTGCGCGCAGCACTTGCCTGCGCTTCGTTTGCGGTGAACACCAACCGCCCGCTGGCCGCACCGGGGCTGGCCGCAATGCCGCGCACGAACACATCGCGCTTTGCGCTGCGATCCACCTGCCGGTGCAACAATTCTGACAGCGCAGCGGGCTGCACCCGCAGAATGGCGTCTTCTTTCGTAATGACCCCCGTACTGGCCAGATCAACAGCAATGCGCACGGCTGCGCGGTTTGATCGCTGAATGCGCACAGCATCGAGAATTGTAAGCTGCCCATCCAGCAGGATAAACTTGATTTCCATCTCTTCGCGCAGCCTGATGCGCCCCAACGCCCCAAATTCCACAAGCTTGGCAAAGGCATCCGGTGCATGTTCTTCCAGCGACGGCCCGCGCGGATCGCGTGTCAGATAAAGCGCGCCGTCGCTGTCGCGCAACCCCTCTCCATGCAGCGTTTGGGGCACAAACCGCCCGTTGATCTCTGGCGTGCCAGTCGTGCCGGACGCGAATTGGATGACACCGGACCCCGAAACCCCCGCCCCGACCGCCAACGCCATTTCCTGCACGACCAGCCCCAGCCCCGCGTCGGGCGGCGCACCTTTGGCTTGGCGCAAAAGCCGCGCGGTGGTGCCTTCCCATGTCCGCGCCATAGAGCGCAACACTTCGGTCAATTGCGCGCCTACGTCTTGTGGGAATTCAGCATCCATTTCAGTTTCATAATTGGACAGCATTGCGCGCAACGCATCTTTCGACGGCTGATCGGGCAAATAAAATTCTTCGGGGTCCAGCCGCGCCACTTCGACTGCAAACGTCTGGATATAGCGCATATAAAGCCGCGTCGCCGTGTCCTCACCCAAGGTGTCACACAGATCGGCGTGTTTGGCGTCATTCATCCCGATGTTAAGAATGGCGACCGGCCCGCCCCAATCAGGATCCATGCTGCTCGGGCGGACCGACAGCAATGGTTTACCCCCAAAATGGCGCAGAATTTGCGGCAAATCCGTGGCTTGCCCAGCCGCAATCGCCCGCACAGCATCAAACGACATCGCCACGGTCATCGGCACAGGCATATCCAGCCGGATCAACCGTTGCAGGCATTTCGCCCGTTCACCGTGAACCGCAGCCGCCATCGGCGCAGTTTTGGTGACAAGACACATATCCTTTAGCGTGATGACTTTCTGCACTGCGGCGTCCCCTTTGCGCGCACCATAGAGGGGTGCCTGCACAGGGCAAGTGTAACCTTTAAGAGTCGTTAACCCTCAAGTTTTCGCAGGTCTGCGACACTTAGGCAGATCGTGCGGATGCGGTGCAACAAGTTCAAACGATTGCGCCGCAACAGTTCACTGTCAGCGTTGATCTGAACGGTGTCGAAAAACGCATCAATAGGGCCTCGCAGATCGGCCATGGCTGACATCGCTGACGCGAAATCCTCGGCCGCCATCGCAGGCGCGATTTTGGCGTCAGCGGCGTCAAGGGCAGCAAACAGCGCCTTTTCCGCGTCCCCATCAGCGAATTTGATGTCCGCACCGTAGGAATATTCGACCCCGTCTTTATCTTCCGCTTGGGACAGAATGTTGTTGGCGCGCTTGAACCCTTGAATCAGGTTCACCCCATCATCGGTTTTCAGAAACGCGGCGAGCGCTTTGGCGCGGTTCACCAGCAACAGCAGATCGTCGTTGCGGGGCATGGCGAGCGATGCGTCGATGACGTCGTGGGAGACACCTTCGTCTTTGAGGTAAACCTTGAGGCGGTCATGGAAGAAGGCGAGGAGGTCGAACGGAACTTCTATTAAGTAACTCTTATACTCTTCAAGTTTACTCATGGAAGTTTCCATGCGTAACTTTAACACGGGTAGATCTCGTTCAAGGTCTTCACGAGAGCTTGTAAGTAAAGAGCCTCTGTAAGAGGGATCGGCGAGCTTTTTTGTAAGAGCAGCAACTTCAAACTGAATATTTTCGTAAGCCCCCCCTAAGGCAGCTAACAAATGTTGCTTTTCAAGCCCAAGTCCGAACAAAAAAGTCAAATTTAGTGACCTTTTTGTTTCAAGTATTACTCGAATGACACCCAAAGCAGCGCGACGCAGTGCAAACGGGTCTTTCGACCCTGTCGGCTTCTCGTCAATCGCCCAGAACCCCGTCAGCTTGTCGATCTTCTCAGCCAGAGCCACGGCAATAGACACGGGCGCAGTTGGCACATCATCTGACGGGCCCAACGGCGAATAATGTTCCTGCGCCGCCAAAGCCACGGCATCAGACAGCCCAGCCTCGCCCGCGTAATAGCGCCCCATCAACCCCTGAAGGTCAGGGAATTCATAAACCATCTCGGAACTCAAATCGGCCTTGGCAAACCGTGCCGCGGCCTCGGCCTCATCGGGATCAGCGCCAACCAGCGGCGCGATTTCGCGCGACAAGGCGGCCATGCGATCAACCAGTTCTGCGACCGTGCCCAGCTTATTGTGGAACGTCACATTGCCCAGCGCATCAAGCCATGCAAGCCCGCCAGTTTTCGCAATCCGCAGATCGTTTTCCCAGAAGAATTTCGCGTCCGACAGCCGCGCGAATAGCACCTTTTGGTTCCCTGCAAGGATCGTCTTGCCGCCATCCGCTGTCTCACGGTTTGCAACCGTCACAAAACGCACAATCTGGCCGGATTTATCGCGGACGGAAAAGAATTTTTGATGTTCTTTCATCGATGCCGTCAGAACCTCGGGCGGCAAATTCAAGAAGTCATTCGCGATCGTGCCCATCAGCACAACCGGCCATTCCACAAGGCCTGCAACCTCAGCCAACAGCCCCTTGTCTTCGACCAATTCCAAACCCGCAGCAAACGCCTGATTTGACGCCTCGGACCAGATCAAGTCAGCGCGTTCATCAGCGCGCAGGATCACCTTGGCGCGCTTCAACCTCGCCTCGTAATCATTGAACGACGTTACGGGAATTTTGTCTGGTGCCATAAAGCGGTGACCGAGCGTGGTGTTGCCCGCGGCAATGCCATCGACGGACATAGCAACAACGTTCGCCCCACCTTCATCGGTCAGAATACAAATGATCGAATGCAGCGGGCGAACCCATTTCAACGACCCCGTTCCCCAACGCATGGACTTGGGCCACGGAAAACTTCGGATCGCGCCCTCAAGCACGTCTGCGATTATATCAGCGGCCTTGCGGCCTGGCTTTTGGATCACAGCGAAATGAACCTCACCCTTGCCGGTATCGCGGACCTCCAAAGTGTCGCGCGACACGCCTGCGCCACGGCAAAACCCGTCAATCGCACCATCTGGTGCGCCGACTTTCGGGCCTTTGCGTTCTTCGCGGGTGTCGGGAGATTCGGGCGTCAGCCCCTCAACCGACAATGCCAAACGGCGCGGCGTGCAAAACGCTCCAGCACCGGCATAGGTCAAGCCCGCGTCGACCAATCCATTCGTGACCAATTTCTGTAAATCAGCGGCAGCTTTGGCCTGCATTCGGGCAGGGATTTCTTCAGAAAAAAGTTCGATCAGTAGGTCAGGCATCTAAAAGTCCTCGGGCAGGTCTGGGCAGCCATCCGGGGTTGGATCGCCGGAAAATACGGCCTCCCCGCAGGGGTTGGGTTGGTGCCACACAAAGCCACGTCCATCCGGCAGTATGGCCACGACGCGGTCGATGCCAAAATTGATGTTTTCTTGACTTATGAACGCGATTGCATCGCCGTCTTCCAGCGCCTTGCCAACCTCGCGGGCATCGAAACAGTCAAACCATGATGGTGCGGTCCACGGCACGGCATCGTCCATGATGACGTATGTTTCAGCCAGCATGGTTTGGTTTCGTGGCGTCTCAAAACAGGCGCGGTAGGACACGCTGCTAGACAGACGGACGCCGTCGACAAGCGAGTCTATCGCCTCTACATTTTCCGACAATATCGCCTCTGGGTTGCCTGAAATTATGTTGATTAATTGGATTTCTCCAACCTCAGCCGGTGTTAGTTCTACATAGCCCGCGTATTCGAGCTGGTAATACATCAAGGCCCCGCCAAAAATAGAAAATCCAACGATGAAGACGATGGCAAAACGGGTGGCGTTCATGCTGCGTCCTCCGTTTGTCCGCCAGCGGCGGTTTGCAAGAAAGCGTCGGCGCAGTGTTTCGTCAAGGTACGCACGCGACCAATATAGGCTTGGCGTTCGGTGACAGAAATCACCCCGCGCGCATCAAGCAGGTTGAACAGGTGGCTGGCTTTGATCGCCTGATCGTAAGCGGGTTGCGCCATGACGATTTTATGGCCAGTTTTCGGATCAACAGGGTCATGGGCCAAGATCGCTGCACATTCGCGTTCTGCGTCTTCGAAATGCTTCAGCAAAATGTCGGTGTCCGCGATGTCAAAGTTAAAGCGTGAATATTCCTGTTCCGCTTGCTTGAACACGTCGCCATACGTCAACGGAATCGACGCGTCCGGGTCATTATAGGGCATGTCCATCACGTGATCGACGCCCAGAACATACATCGCAAGGCGTTCCAGCCCATAGGTCAATTCACCAGATAT
Organism: Octadecabacter antarcticus 307; assembly: GCF_000155675.2. GTDB lineage: Bacteria > Pseudomonadota > Alphaproteobacteria > Rhodobacterales > Rhodobacteraceae > Octadecabacter > Octadecabacter antarcticus. The sequence goes on along the minus strand of NC_020911.1, from coordinate 1,533,993 downwards.
AGGATGGCATTCGTGGCCACCAACCTGTTGAAAATACGTGAATTGTGACACTTCCATACCATCACACCAAACTTCCCAGCCAAGGCCCCAAGCGCCCAAAGTCGGGCTTTCCCAATCGTCTTCTACAAAACGGATATCGTGCAAATCCATGTCCACGCCAATGGCTTTCAACGACCCCAAATAAAGCTCCTGCAAATCGGGCGGACTGGGTTTGATCAGCACTTGAAACTGGTAAAAGTGTTGCAAACGGTTCGGGTTTTCGCCGTAGCGCCCATCGGTGGGGCGGCGCGATGGTTGCACATAGGCCGCGGCCCACGGCACGGTGCCAAGACTGCGCAGTGTCGTGGCGGGGTGGAACGTGCCCGCGCCGACCTCTAGATCGTAGGGCTGCATAATGGCGCAACCTTTCGCGGCCCAATACGCCTGAAGGCGAAGGATAATTTCTTGAAAACTGCGCGGTATATCGGCCATTGACGCCCTCTTGCATAACTGGGGCTTGCATAGGTTGCCGCGTCGCGGGGGTCAATGTGCGCAAATGTCCGTGATCTGGGGCAAATCGGACCAGTTTCCTCGCAGATGGGCCACTTTACACGTGCGCTTTGGGCCAAAATAGATAAATTGTTGCAAACACGCGGCTGCGTTAGCAGTTGCCAGACACTTTAAGGACGATTTCAAAGACATGGTTCGCATTTTATCAGCACTGATTGTCAGCATTTTTATGGCCCTTCCAGCAACAGCCCAACAAAGCGTTTGGGTGCAGATCGAAGCCCAGCGCACATTAACGGGCGCACAGGACGCCGCCCGTGGCTATGCCGCCGATGGTGTGTCTGACGTTACAGGGTTCGCCTTACCCAATGGCTGGTACGGCATCGCCCTTGGTCCCTACGGGGCGATTGATGCGGATACCAAACTGGATCGGCTTCGCAGTGCGCGGGTGATCCCCGCCGATAGCTACATCGTTGACGGCAACCGTTTTCGCTCCCAGTTCTGGCCTGTCGGCGTCACCTCGCCCGCTGATCTCGTGGCTGTTGAGCCATCTGGAACGACCGCACCCGATCAAACGCCCATCGCAGCCATTGAACCTGAACCAAACCCAGATTCCATCTTGCCCCCTGCTGAAACCCTTCGTGAAGCGCAGGTCAGCGAGCAAGCGTTGGATCGTGATGAAAAGCAGCTGTTGCAGACAGCATTGCAGTGGGCTGGGTTTTACGATGGCGCGATTGACGGGCTTTATGGACGCGGCACGCGACGGTCGATGTCGTTATGGCAACAGGCCAACAATCATGAACCCACAGGCGTTTTGACCAGCGGCCAGCGGGCTGAACTGCTCGGCGGGTATAATTCCATCCTCGATGGCATCGGTTTGCAATTGGTGCGCGATGATGCGTCCGGTATTGAAATGAAAATCCCCACAGGCGTGGTGAGATTTTCCGAATACGAACCGCCGTTCGCGCGTTTTGATGCGTCGGGCGATGTGGCGGCACAGGTTTTGCTGATCTCACAACCTGGCGATCAGACACGGATGTTCGGGCTTTACGAAATCCTGCAAACACTGGCGATTATCCCACCCGAAGGTGAACGCGCCCGTCGCGATCGTAGCTTTGTGATAGAAGGCGCAGACGACACAGTTCAGTCCTACACCTCCGTTTCGTTGGAAAACGGCGAGATCAAAGGTTTTACTCTGGTTTGGCCCGCAGGTGATGACGAACGTCGCCGCCGTGTACTTGGTGAAATGGTTGCGAGCTTTACGACAATCAGTGGCGTCCTCGACCCCGCTATCGCGCGCCCAGATGAAGATCAGGCGATTGATATGATTGCAGGATTGGCTGTGCGTAAACCGATCCGTGATCGTTCCGGCTTTTATATCAACGCAGCGGGCGATGTTTTGACCACGCTTGAAGCAATCGGCCAGTGCGCCTCGATTACTCTCGGGCTGGAACATGACGCGACCGTGGTGCACCAAGATGTCGCCCTCGGGCTGGCCGTTTTGCGCCCAACGACACGACTTGCGCCACCTGCAGTAGCCGAATTCCAAACTGGTGTGCCGCGCTTGAACGCCGAAGTTGCTGTTGCAGGTTTTCCTTATGGCGGCGTACTGACAACGCCCGCGCTGACGTTTGGCACGCTGGCCGATATTCGCGGGCTCAATGGTGAAGATGAAATCAAGCGGCTATCGATCTTTGCCCAACCCGGTGATGCGGGTGGGCCAGTCTATGACAACGGTGGCGCGGTCTTGGGTATGTTGCTGCCAAAAACGCAGGAAAATGGCCAAAGCTTGCCGCCTGAGGTCTCATTTTCGTTGGATGCCGATCAGATCGTGGCGTCAATTGCGGGCGCAGGCCTAGACGTGGTGACAACGGAATCCGTGGCCTACATGACACCTGAATCCCTAACCCTAATGGCCGCTGACATGGCAGTTCTGGTCAGCTGCTGGGACGACTAGGTCATTAGCTGCTGAGGGCGGGTCGTTACCTAATAAGATCAGGTGTCAGGCGGATAACCGTCGGCGCGTTCGCTTTGAACGCAGCGGCCAACGTTGGTGCGATATCTGCCAGCGTCGCAGGTTGCACCCCATGCGCACCATAGGCTTTGGCAAGCGCAAGAAAGTCCGGATTGCGCTGGATCACAGCGTTGGGCGCGATTTGGGCACTTATCATCGACTCTTCAATTTCGCCTAGTTTGCCGTTGTCCCACAGGATAATCACCAACGGCAGGCCCAGTTCTACGGCCGTTCCAAGTTCCGCAATCGTGTATTGCAGGCCATAATCGCCAATGATGCAAACCGTGGGCAGGCCTTTGCGCGCTACGGCCCCGCCAATTGACGCAGGCAGCGCATAGCCGAGTGTGCCAAACCCGAACGGATGGTGCCAGTGGCCCGCACGTTTCATTGGCCAGATGTCTTTTGCGGCATAGGCAAAGCCCGTCATGTCCGAATACATCATCACGTCGTCGGGCATTGCGGCGCGTACGCAATCGATGATCAGCGGCAATCCGGGGCGTTCTGCTTCAATCTCTGCGCGCCATCCAGCACGGGCCTGCACGACCTCTGTGGGGGTCCATTTCGTCACGGCTTCGCGCTGGATTTCATCTGCGAGGACAAACAGCGTCGCCCCTGCGTCCGCACAAAGTGCCACGTCAGTGCGTGGTCGCGATGTCAACATCTCAGGGTCGATATCCACGCGAATGAATGTTCCCGTGTGGCCCAGCTCTGGCCGCCAAATGTCGACCTCAGCCAGTTCGGTCCCGATGGCAAGGACAACGTCCGCCTGCCCGATGATGGCCTGGGACCCTGCCCGCGACAGGTTGGAGCCAAAGTGTAGCGGGTCGTCGTGCGCGAACATGCCACGGCCTGCGTAGGTGCTGAAACTTGCCGCGCCGTATGCTTGGGCGACAATGCGCAACGCCTCATCTGCACCAGCGCAACCACCGCCAGCGATGATCAGGGGGCGTTCGGCGTTTTGCAACAGGGCGACAATGTCGTCGATTACGGGTGTGGCATCGGTTGCGCAGGTCCGCTCGGGTGCGGGCATGGGCGGCGCATCGGCTTGCGCCTCAAGCAGCTTAATCGGCACATGGATCGCCTTGGGACGCTTCCGTTTGGTGGCAAATTCAGACAAGGCACGGTCAATCAAGCCGTACGCAGCGTCGGCTGTGCGGGCAGTGGCGGACCAATCGGTGACGCAGGCAGCCGCCCCTTCTTGGTCGTTCATCTGGTGCAACTGGCCCTTTTCAAGCGCCACTTCGTCCAAACATGACGCCAGCATCAACACAGGCACCGAATCCGAATACGCCTGCCCAATCGGGGTCAGCGCGTTCAACACACCAGGTCCGGTAATCACGTAGCAGACACCTGGTTTGCCGGATGCCCGCGCGTACCCGTCGGCCATAAACCCCGCGCCCTGTTCGTGACGCGCCAGAACATGCGTAAGACCCGCCTCTTCGATCCCACGATACATTTCTTGATTGTGTACACCGGGGATGCCAAAAATCACATCAATGCCGCGATCCTTCAACATGTGGGAGATTTGGGCGCCTAAGGGTCTCTTCATTATTCTCTCCAGAAATGCCAACTGAGGATGGTAAACACGGCCATAATCTCAAGCCGGCCCACCAACATCGCGATCGCCAAAATCCATTTGGCAGTATCGTTCAAGCCCGCAAAATTGCCAGCCGGCCCGATTTCAGTGCCCAAACCCGGCCCCACATTCGCCAAAGCCGATGCCGCGCCTGAAATCGATGTGATGAAATCCAGCCCCGTAAACGCCAACGCCACGCCGACCACACCAATCGCCACCATAAATGCCACGAAAAACGCCATGACCGAGTTCAGGACATCATCGCTAACCGCGCGGCCCTGATAGCGCGGGGTGAATATACCGTGGGGCGAATGGATGCGGCGGATCTGGGCCTTGATGGATGTAAACAGCAACTGATAACGGAAGATTTTGACACTACAGGCGGTCGATCCAGCGCAGCCGCCGATCAAGCCAATAAAGAAGAACATCGTAACTGCAAACGGGCCCCATTGCATGTAGTCAGCCGATGCAAATCCCGTCCCCGTGATGATGGAAGTGACGTTGAACAGCGCCTCTCGAAAGCCGATTTCGCCAACCCCGTGGAACGTGCGCCACAGCCACAGCGTCATCACACCCACCAATACAAAAACAACGGCAAAGAAGGTGCGAATTTGGCTGTCACGAAACAACGGCCTCGCGCCGTTGCCCGAAATCAGCTGCACGTATCGCACAAATGGCAATGCCGCGAGGATCATGAACACGCTGGCGACGTAATGAGGCCCCGCGCCGAACGCGCCGAACGAATTGTCGTAGTTCGAAAACCCCCCCGTCGCCACGGTCGTCATTGCGTGGGTGATCGCGTCGAATGAATTAAGCCCCACAATAGAATAACAGATCGCGCAGGCCAGTGTAATCGCGACATAGATCACTGAAATTCGGCTCGAAATCTCAGCCGCACGGGGCAGTATTTTACCCATAGTATCAAAGGCTTCACTGCGGAATATCTGCATACCACCGACGCGCAATTCGGGTAGAAATACCATCGCGACAACAATGATACCGATCCCGCCAAGCCACTGCATAATCGCGCGCCACAATTTCAAACCCTCTGGCAGGCCTTCGATGCCAGTTATGACGGTGGCCCCTGTTGTGGTCAGGCCTGACATCGCCTCAAAGAACGCATCGGTAAAATCCAGATCTGATCCACCCAACATGAATGGCAATGATCCAAACAAGGGCAATGCCAGCCAAACAAGTGTCGTCAGTAAGAACGTCTGGCGGATCGTCAGCCCTGAGGACACGCCATTCTGACAGGCAAGTGCGACAAGCCCGCCTACCAAAATGGTTATGACCGCGCTTTCAAAGAACACCGGCCAATGGCCATTGCCCGCTACCAAATCGGCCAATAAAGGCGCAAACATAGTGGCCCCAAGAGCCGCGACCAGAAGGCCAATCACATATCCTACGGGACGCACGTCAAACATGGGGTAACGGTTGGCGTGAGGGGGGGGGATAGTCAAGTATCGTGATGGCCGCTTTACGCAGCAGTCTCAACTGATTGACGCAACACATGCATTGAAACGCTCTGCGGGAGTCTCGTATCCCAGCGCCATACAAGGTCACTGATTGAACTGTCTGGCGACGGCACTCAGCTTTGCTTGGCTATATATCGACAAATCTGTGCCTTTTGGGACGTACTGGCGCAGCAGACGGTTGGTGTTTTCGTTTGTGCCCCCTTTTCGGGACATTGCCTGGCAATACCCTGTCCACTGCCCGAATAGCCCCCGTGATGTCTCGTCGCGGTCGATCAGGGTCAGAGCGAGACGAGACCGCACCCAGTCTGGTGGACGGATGCCACCAGTGTGTGCAAGGAGCGACTAAATCGACGATAATGAGCGATTAAACCTACGTCCAGCCGAGTTCATCGCCCCCCCCCACGTTGCCAGTGATCCCAGATATCCGACTTCTGTTTGCCGGTGAAAAACACGCGGCGACGGTACTTCATAGGGCACACGCCATCTTTTCAAAAAGATTAAAGTGTTGCGTCAACCGGTTGAAGCCGCCTGACAAAACTGGCCTATGCTGCATCTGCTGAAAATGTTTTTGACCCGCAATAAGCCGGCATTAAGTATTTTACGCCATCAAACATTCTTGCCTTCATCTAACCAAAGCCTGTGAACCTGCGGCCAGTCGGGAACAGTCGCAGTCTCAAAGCCATAAACCTTACCCGTTGCGATCCTCTTGAACGTTTTCATAGCATTCAGGTGTGCTCCCTTTGTGAGATACGCCCGCATCGCGTCGCGTGATGTCCAGACGCTGAGGGTGTGATCCACACCGTCGATAGTGCGCGCGTCCGCTGACAGACATCCCTCCGCCGCCTTTGCTTGCGACATGGACGCCGTTGCATGACGCCAGAACACGGGCGCATGCCACACCTTTTTCAGCCGCAGCCCGGTGATGGATACGTAGACGATATCAGCCATCCTCTTCACCCATCCGATATCCGCCGCCGATCCACTTGCTCACAAGCTGGGTAAACTCCACGCCTTGATCTTGGTAACAGAAATGGCCGCAATTCTTGAAAATCGTCAGCGCACTTTTGGGGATACGCTTGTGCAACCGCTGAGCGTTATCAGTCGTCAGGAACGCGTCTTGATCGCCCCAAAACACATGAACCGGCACATCAAGCGTTTCAAGATGCGGGTCGATGGCGCTCAACCCTTCAGGATAGCCTTTAAAATACTGCGAGACTTGGCTGATACGACCAGAATAGGACGCCACATAGTCTGCGACTTCTTCAGCGTTAGGGCGATAATGCAAATACCCAAGCTGGTTCGCGCCCGCGATAAAGGCGCGGGAGCCAGTCATGTTGACCATGAGCCTCCAGAAACCAGAATGTACAATCTTCTTAACGAGACTGCCGTCGGTTGAAGGTAAAATACCAGGTCCGTCACCAATGAGAAGGCTCTTTGCCCTGTGGTCGCGATGTACCACATAGTGCAAAGCCACAGGCATAGCGACGTCGGGGGCGACGATATGGACATCTCTAAGCCCTTTTTCTAATATAAATTTTTCTAGAAATGCGCTTTGGGCTGCGAAGGTCATGTAGCTCATGTCGCCTTCGCTACGCCCAAAACCGGGCATATCGAGAGCAATCAGGCTGGCCTCGTCGGACAATGCCCCCCAAATCTTGTCGTAACATAGGATGCTCTGCGGTAAGGGGCTTAGGAACAAGACGGTTGGCCCATCTGGATTGCCGCCTTTTGCAGTGCGGATCTTGACCCCATCCAGTGTCATAAACGCAGGCTTCATTTTGAAGTTCGCGGGTTCATATCTGATTTTTGACGCGCCTTTTGTGCGCGCGGCCCGCACCTTGAAGTACTCTGGCGTAACCAGCATCAAACTGGCCGCGTTCATGCGGCCTAGAAGTCCAATTGGATCTTGAGACATTCGTGTTCTCCTTTGAGCAGACTAGCGCTTGTTTGATTTATTTCGTATCTAGAGGTACGTAATATTTAGGTCAATTATAAAGTACTAAGAGGTACGAAATGATGCCGGAGAGTCCGCCCGTCCGAGGTCGCCCAAAGACACTGAACCGCGATCATGTGCTCCAAACGGCTCTAATGCAATATTGGGCAAAAGGGCCGACAGACGTCGCAATCGGAGAGATTTGTACGCTGACTGGGGCATCTAAGCCGGGGATTTATCGGGAATTTGGCAGCGACGATGGCCTTAAGCTGGCGACGTTAGAGGTCTACAGCACCTTAGCGCTGCAACCGTTGTTTGAAATTCTTCAGCAGGATCAAGAATTTGAAGATGCGCAAGCCGCGCTTATTGCGTTTACGACTCAAGACCGCGCAGCACTTGGTTTGCCCAGCGGGTGCCTTCACGTCGCCATGCGCGCCCAAAGCAACAAACTGGGCACAATGACCCGCGAAAAGGTGGATCAGATGCGGCAAGACGTTCTGGGCAATTACGCAGCCTGGATCGAACGGGCAAAGTCGAGAGGCGAATTCAGGACGGACATCCCGACCGATGTTGCAGCCCTTTTCTATGACGCCCTAAACGGGGCGGCGATGCGTATGCAAAAAGAAGGTGTCCCTAATGGTGTCATTGCAAATGTGTTGCGGCTTGCTTTCCGGGGCATGCAATGAACGCACGCAACGGTCGTATTTAGACAGTTGCGTATGCTCAATACCGCGCAGCTCAGTCTGACATTGTTGCGTGGGATCCACTGCCCAATGCTGAATGCGGCCTGCGACAGTTATAACCCTCCTGCCATTCATCAAGCGTTTCTCGGGCATTATGCAATGTCCCAAATAGGGTTTCGTTGAGGCATTCATCTATTACCCAACAGGCGATGCATGCATCGCCGAGAGGGGGAGAGGCGCAATATAGTGCCAATCTAAGCCGGTGTCCTGAACCCACGTGAGGGTCGCCATGCTGGTAAAATCAGTGCAGTTATCCACTGCTTGGCAGGGTATGCAAAGCGATATCCCAAAAGGGGGCAATGCGTGGCAACGCAGCACAACCGAGCATACCAACCGTCTACTGCGGCAGTACGTCCCAAAAGGCACAGAATTGGCGATACATAGTCAAGCAACGCCGAGTGCCATCGCCTGAGAGTTCAATGAGCGGCCTTGTATGACGCTGGAAAAGAGACCCCGCAGAGCGTTTTAATGCATGTGTTGCGTCGATCAGTTGAGAGCGCTGCGGACTGCGGACGTTGCCCGCATGACCCCGCGTCGCTCGCGGCGGTGTCGCGTCACCCCACATGAAACAGCGATGCAAACAACCGTGGGTCCAGCGATTCCGCATCAAACGTCGTGCCTTCGGTCAGCACAGACACGGCGTCATGGCTGTGCAGGCTTTCTTGATGGCTGGCAATGACGCGGTAGTCGGCGACGCGCGCATCTGATTGCAGCTTTTGCGCAAACAGGCGCGCGGCGTCTTCCACAAAGATCGGATTGGCCGCGTTGAGTTCGGCAAACGCCTGTTCGTCTTCGCGTTTGACCATGACTTGGGTTTCTGTCGGCACCGCCGCGCGGCAGATATCAATCAGGTCTTCAAACCATAAAACATCACCCTCAGGGGCCAATTCAACCGACACGCGCGCGACGCTGCGCTGCGAATGTGGCGTGGCCAGTTGGCCACGGAACTGACGCGCATGTTCTGACAGTTCCAACGAACACGGACAGGTTGATGAATAGACATAATCAAGGTGCACAATCTTTTTGCGCTGACCACCTGTTTCAATCAGTTCAAGCGCGATGTCGTAATACTGATACCCCGCAAGGCCGGACCGCAGGCTGTCCACCTTCATCGGGAACGACATTCGCATCATGATACGGGCGTCGAAACTGTCCAGATCGGTCTTATAAGCGTCGAGTGCCGCATCGATGACCTCAAAACTGAACGTTTCTTCGGCATGTTTGTAAAACGTGCGCATGATACGGGACATGTTGATGCCCTTCTTTTCCGCCTCAAGGCTGACAGTGCCGGTAACGGATGTTTCAAGCGTCAGATCATCGCCAACAGATTTTCCGACACGGGTATGAAAACGGATCGGCAGACGAAAATTACTAATCCCGACATGCTGGATAGCACGCTTTGCGCCTTTGATCAGGCTGCTGGGACCGTTTTGCAGGTCTGGCATTGACGCCTTATAGACGTCATCCACTTCAAATTCTTCGGGGTAGGCGCGTGCCAGTGCGGGGTAATTCGATACCTCACGGCCCGGCACCAGACGTGACACCAGCGGATCGAGGGCGGCAACTTCTTCGTCTGTCACCTGCCCCGCCCAGTTGCGCAACAAGGCCAGTGCCTCTGCTGCGTCTTCATGGGTTAAATCACGATTAAGATCTTTGGACTGAATATTCATCGCATTCCCCTTAGGCACAGCACGCAGAACATCTAAATGGGGATGTGTGCGGTCTTTTTCCACCTTAACGTTCTCCTGATACGGGTTTTGAACGGCTTTAGATCAAAAGGATGGCCCCATTCGTCCGAGAACGCCAGCAGTTCAAATCGCACGAATCACGACCCTAGACCGCGTCCAGCGCCGCCAGCAAATCATCGATCAGATCGCCAGCGTCCTCAAGCCCAGTCGAAAGCCGCACCAAGCCGCCCGAAATCCCCAGCAGGTCCTTTTGTGCTTGTGGCAATCGCTGATGCGTAGTCGTCGCGGGATGGGTGACGATAGATTTTGCATCAGCAAAGTTATTTGAGATCGTAAATAATTCCAACCCATTGAGGAACTTGAAACAGGCGTCTTTGCCGCCCTTGACTTCAAACGCAACAACAGTGCCACCCGTGTCAGACTGCGCACGGGCCAATTCGTGCTGCGGGTGCGCTGAATGGGTCGGATACCGCACGGCGCTGATTTTGGGATGGCTGTCCAGCGCAGTCGCAATCGCCATTGTCGTGACGGATTGCTGAGCGACCCGCAAATCGAGCGTTTCCAATCCCTTAAGGTGGGTCCACGCGGTAAACGGGTTCATCGCACCGCCCGTATGTTTCATGTATGCTTCGATGGGTCCACGGATCAGATCACGGCTGCCCGTGATGATCCCGCCCAGCATCCGCCCCTGCCCGTCAACGTGTTTGGTGGTCGACACGATGGCAATATCGGCACCGCAATCGGCGGCATAAGAATGGATTGGCGTGGCCATTGCATCGTCCACCAAGACCAATGCGCCAGACTTGTGTGCTACGGCGCAAACATGTTGTAAATCAACGACTTCCAACGTTGGGTTTGAAATGCTCTCAAGAAACACCAGCGTCGTATCAGGCCCAATCGCCGCGTCCCATGCGGCATTATCTGTGCCGTCCACCAACGTGATGTTGACCCCAAAACGCGCCAGAATGTCCTCAAGCACGTATAGACACGACCCGAACAGCGCGCGCGACGACACCACATGATCGCCCGCCTTCAACAGGGCCATCAACGCCCCACTCACGGCTGACATGCCCGAAGAACACGCGAAGGCGTCCTCGTAGTCCATCAACGCGGCCATGCGATCTTCAAACATACGCACGGTGGGGTTACCGTAGCGGGCATAAATAAATTCGTCGGCGCCTAGGTTTTCAAACCGCGCTTCGGCGGCTTCAGCCGTCGGATAAACAAAGCCCTGCGTCAGAAAAATTGCTTCGCTGACTTCGCCATACTGGCTGCGCCGTGTGCCCGCGTGCACTGCTTTGGTGCGCTTCTTCCAGTTTTTCATCTCACATATCCTCTTAGGACGTTTTCGATCTGCGTTCTTCCAGAACGACAAAACCCCGACACCGGCAAAAGGTATCGGGGCTGACCCGTTCCCTTTTTAGCGGAGTTTTTTAAGTGGCCCGCAATCCGGTAACAAATCGCCACTGACTTCGGGATACGCCCGCCCCGCGACGTCGTCAACACCCCTTGCTCTCACTTCGCCATCCGTCATTGTCACACCAAAGGAGCCCGCATCATGATTGATCTCTATTACTGGCCCACGCCCAACGGCTGGAAAGTCACAATCGCACTTGAAGAAATGCATCTGCCCTACCGCGTCAATCTGATCGACATCGGTGCAGGTGATCAGTTCAAGCCCGATTTTCTGGTCGTTGCCCCCAACAATCGCATGCCCGCCATCACCGATCCAGACGGGCCAGACGGTGCGCCGATTTCGATCTTTGAATCCGGCGCGATCCTGCAATATCTCGTGCGTAAAACCGGTCAATTCGGCGGACCAACAGAGAGGGATCGCATCGCTGTTGATCAGTGGTTGATGTGGCAAATGGGCGGCCTTGGCCCGATGGCCGGACAAGCGCATCATTTCTTGAAATATGCACCTAACATGGATCCGCCGCAGGATATCCCATATGCGAAAGACCGCTACCGAACTGAAACTGCACGCCTTTATGGCGTATTGGATCGCCAACTTACCAATTATGAATTCGTCGCAGGTGATTTCTATTCTATCGCCGATATGTCGATCTGGGGCTGGGCATCACTTTGGCAAGGCCAGCAACAAACACTGGATGACAAACCCAATCTGAAACGCTGGCTCGATGACGTTACCGCCCGCGCGGGCGTCCAGAAAGGGCGCGCCGTGGCGGCCGAAAAACGCGGTGATTTCAAAGGCAGTAAAACCACGCAGGACACCCTTTTTAAGCGCAGCTAACACATTATTCAGATTCGCCCCCTAAAAGTGCCCTGCAGTGTAGTACCGATTTTGGGGAGTATCTGGCCATGACATTTAGAGCGCGGCGATATGCAACGAACTATCCGATCGCCATACGCCATGGCGCAACTGAACATAAATGTGTCGTGTCCAACATCAGCGAAACCGGCGCCTGCGTTGTCGGCATGAATGACATTGCATTAGACGAACAGGTCGAATTTATTCACAATGGCAACCGCACGCCGGCCAAAGTCCGCTGGATCAGGATCGGCAAAATAGGTCTGGTTTTCGACTACAATCTGTCTGCCCGCGCACTCGACCAGATTCGCTATTCCCTCCGCAAATCAACGCGCGCCCGCCCGCCTCAACGCGCCACTTTCACCGAATTGCTCTAGGGGCTAGCGGTTAGGGGTTAGGGCCATCCGGTTCGATCACATATTTCTGCAACATCACGATCTGTGCCCAAAGGAACAGGAATAACGCGGCCGGAAACGCGAATGTTTCAATCTTCACCCAAGCATCCGTCGACATAGTACGCCAGACAACTTCGTTTGCCATGGCCAGAACCGCGAACCCGAACGCCAGCCGCTTGGTCAGGATCATCCAGCCTTCCTGTTCCATCGGAATCATATCGCCCATGACATATTGCAAAAGACTTTTGCCACGCAAAAGACCAATCCCAAGAATAACGGCGAACAGCCCATTGACGATGGATGTCTTCATTTTGAAAAACCGCTCGTCATTGAACCAGGCTGTTAAAGCACCAAAAAAGATCACCATACACGCTGTAAAAACCTGAATCCGGCTGAGCTTTCCAGTCAGAATCCACAAAGCCCCCATCGCCAATAGAAGAATTGGCACAAACACAATCGTGGCGACAATGAAGCCTGAATAATCGGTGCCACCAAAGGTATAGACCTCGTCCTTGATGCGCAGATAAATCAGGAAGAATATGACAGTCGGCCCCAATTCGAGGACCTGTTTCAGTACGGGATTTACGGTTTTTTCATTCATATCTTTCACTTATCCCCCAATTTGGACCATTACAGCCCCCAAAGCGATGAAAGCCATCAAGATTAACCGACGCGGACCAACTGTTTCACCCAAAACGAACCAACCGATAAGGGCAGCAAACACGGTTGACGTTTCGCGCAGCACCGCTGCCTCCCCGACACTGCCCAGCCGCGTCGCCAGCATCACACCACCAAAACTGACCCAAGCAATCAGCGCGCCAGCAAACCCGCGCGCCAGTAATGACCCCAGCCCACCAGGCGCCCCCGTGCGGCGATATCTAAACGCTGCCAGAATGGGAAAATCCAAGGCCGTCAAGACAAAGAACCAAGCTAAAAACGTAAACGGATCAGGGCTTTGGCGGATACCATAGGCGTCATAGACCGTATAAACCGCCACCAACAAGCCACCAGCAGCGGCCCAGATCAGCCCGATCTTAAGCCCACGTAAATCAACCTGTTCAGCGGCCATATTGCGCAGCGCCAGCAGCAGCATCGCGCCCGACAAACAGGCCACGCCGACCCATTGCAGCACGGTAAAATGTTCCTGAAATAACAGGCTCGCCGCAAGCACCGTTACCACCGGCCCGGTGCCGCGAATGACTGGATAAACCACCGTATACGCCGCCCGTTCATAGGCCAGCGCCACCGTCATTTTATAGGCAAAGTGCACGACCACCGCGCCCAAAAGAATCAAAAACGTGGTCGCATTGGGCCACGGCACCATGAACAACGCCACAGGCGCGGAAATCAGCACAAGCGACGCATCGATTGATCCACGCATCAACCACGGATCATGCCGGCCTTTTTGTAGCGCCCCGAACACAGCGTGCGCCACAGCTGACATCAATGCCAGCGCCGTCGCCAGCCGCGCGCCCTCGGGCGTCCCCGCCAGATTGATGAGCCAGTCAGCCACCTTACAATCTCCCCCAAGACATCAGTCCGAGACCTGCGCAGCGGGGCTCCAATCAGCGTCGACAACCGGTCCAGCCTTGAATGAGGCAGACCCCATCGACACTTGCATCATTGATGGTGACGACAAAAACACCCGTTCAAACACGCCCGAAAAGGCAAAAATATCGTCCGCATCGTTCTGCATCACCGCGCGTTCAACGATCACTTGGCCCGCAGCAGGTTCTTGGCGCAAAGTCATATCCACACTGACCATTGGGCGATCCGTCTTGCCCCCATCCTGCATTTCATCTGGGTTGAGCCCGCGCACACGCATCTGCAACCCAAGTGGCGGGACGGCGTCATCTGTCCAACGCCAACGCAGGTAGCGTCGCAAAGGCCAGCATCGCAGCTAAAAATAGGCACTTCACGGCGTTTCCGCTTTTGGCGTCCACGTGAACAACAACAACACGCCATTCAGACCAAGTTCAACAATCTGCTGCACGCTCGGTCGGTCTGGCAGCATCGCAAACGGCGCCAGACGTGTGGCGCCAAAACTTGGGTCGGCGCTAAACTGCAACTGTGCTTCACCGCGTGGATGCGGCAGGGACGTCACGAACGCCGACAGCGCGTCGCGGGCAGTCTTCGGCATGATGCTGTCAGGGACTTGCGCTATATTTTCAATCACTTGCACTTGCATCGCTTCGACCTGTGCGTCGGGCGCACCGGCGGTGCCATCAAGCAGCATTGTGCCAAGCGACATGGCGAAATAGGTCTCAAACCATCCGGAAAATTCCGAATTTATGCTCAGATCGCGCAACCCCATGGCCCCCACACTCATCTGCATCGTTGTCCGGTCTGTCAGATTCACGCCATCAATGCGCGCAGTGGCTTCGATCCGGTTTTCCGCAGACAGATCGATATAGGCGGAATCAACCAGTACCGCGTTCTGCACGCCGTCCCAGCGTGCCGTCAGCCCGAACCCTGCCCACGGCTGTGAGGTTTGCAACCCGAACAGATAATCAAAGACCGGATCGCCGGTTTGGGCGACCATCCCGATCCCTTTTCCAACGACTTCAATCATGCGTGGTGGCAGACCGTCATCGATAAATCGTTCGATATCAGACGCCCGCCAGCTCAGTGACGCCAGTCGCATACCTGTGCGGTCATCAATGTCGAATGTAGCGTTCAAAATCAGGCACCAGCCCGCATCGTCGGCCACGATATCTGCGCCACTGACGCGCACGCCGATCATTGCTTCAAGCGCCGCCCAACTGCCTGTGCACTGCGCGAGGGTCATGCGGTCTTGCGCAGTGGCAGGGGACGACAGCATCAAAATTGCGGCCAAAAATGCGTGCTTCATCGGTCCAACCCAGTCAATGCTGCGGCAAAATCTTCAGGATCAAACGGCGCGAGATCGTCGATCTGTTCCCCAACCCCGATGGCATGGATCGGCAGGCCGAACTTGTCCGCCAATGCCACCAGAACGCCGCCCTTGGCCGTGCCATCCAACTTGGTCATGATCAATCCAGTCACATCGGCAAGCTCTTGGAACGTCTTCACCTGCGACAGCGCGTTTTGTCCTGTAGTGGCATCCAAAACCAGCAAGGTGTTGTGCGGTGCGTCAGGGTCTTTCTTGCGGATAACGCGGACAATCTTTTGCAGCTCTTCCATCAGATCTGCACGGTTTTGCAATCGGCCTGCGGTGTCGATCATCAACAAATCTGCACCGTCGCGCGCGGCCTGTTCCATCGCATCGTATGCCAGCGACGCCGGATCGCTGCCTTGGGGCGCGGTCAACACCGGCACGCCCGCGCGATCCCCCCAGACCTGCAATTGTTCGACGGCTGCGGCGCGGAACGTGTCCCCTGCCGCGATCACCACCTTTTTGCCCGCCGCTTGAAATTGACTGGCGAGCTTGCCTATCGTTGTCGTCTTGCCCGACCCGTTCACGCCGACAACCAACACGACCTGCGGCTTGGTCGGATACAGCGGTAGGGGCCGCGCAACCGGTTCCATGACACGGGTAATTTCAGCGGCCAGCAGCTCTTTGATTTCTTGGGTAGAAAGCCGTTTTCCAAAGCGACCTTCGGCCATATTCGACGTCACGCGAAGTGCGGTGTCGACGCCCATGTCAGCACTGATCAACAACTCCTCAAGACGCTCGAGCATATCGTCATCAAGTTCGCGGCGCACAACGGTTTTCTTTTCGCCGCGCCCCAACATACGCCCGATCAGACCCGGCTTGGCGGCTTTTTCTTGCGCCTCACGCTCCACCTCAAGCCGCACATCTTCGGCCCGACGCGCGGCCTCTGCTTGGCGCTGTTCGGAGGCACGCTCCGTTTCCTCGGCCGCCGCGACGTCAGCTTGACGGGCCAATTCAGCCTCGCGCGCTTCGTTTTCTAGTTTGGAGTCTTCGGCGCGAAGCGCGTCGGCTGCTAGACGGTCTTGTTGCGCAGCGCGGGCGGCTATTTTAAGGCGTTCAGCTTCGGCTTGCCGCTGCGCCTCAGCGCGTTTGGCCTCCTGTGCTTGACGTTCACTTTCCACAATGCGGGCAGCTTCTTCGTGCGCTGCGCGCTCGGCCTGCAAACGCGCAACTTCCGCCGCGTCTGCTGCGGATTGTGCTGCTTGCATTGTCTTTCTATCAGCCTCAACTTGCGCCGCCTGTCGTGCATCTTTTTCGGCAGCAATCCGCACTTGTTCAGCGTGTTCGGCGCCTGCGCGGGCGCCGGCTTCGCGCTCAGAAATCTCGGCTTCTCGGTGTGCGGCCTCTGCCTGACCCTTTCGCTCAGCGTCGCGCGCCTCCTCCTCGGCGACCACAACCGCTTGTACGTCCAATGCAGCCTGCGCCTGCACTTGGATTTGTCCCGCATCACTGACCGCCAGATCAATCGGTTTGGATGCACTGACGTCCTCTTCGACGCCGCCATCTTCCACGATGGCATCCAACCCCTCCTCGATTTTCGACGAGGATTTAAACATTCGATCTTTGAGCTTTTTGAAAAATGCCATTGCGGGCTCCGGATAAGACTTTGGCTACACTTAATGGCCCAAATGCGCGGACGAAACCCGCGACCATGAAAATTCCACATCTGGGCCTCGCTTGGAACCCCATGTCGCGCCAATTTTGCACAACTTTGATCTGTATTAGACGGAGATTAGCTATATTAAAAATATGTTAATGCGCAATCCGATGCTAATCTTCATGACTGTCACGTTGATAGGGCCGCATTGATTGCAATTGGGGCTGTGTGGGGTGGTTTATGGGCCGTTGCGGGGTTGATCTGGATGACCGCGCTGACTGCCAGTCTTGATCATTTGATCACCAGAACGCTGGCCACTGTTGACGGTGACAAATTTCCCGCCGCCGACGGGCTGTCAATGACACCGGCGGTGGCGCGTTTTTCGCAGTGGTTGCTGGTCATCGCGGCGCTCAGCGGGCTTGTGCTTTGGGAAAAGCTGGCCGTGTTCGCGGGGGCGGGGATGTTCATGGGCCAGGTGAGCAATTCTAACGCCCATGAACTGATCCACCGCCCCGGACGCGGGCTGCGCCGCGCAGGGCGATGGGTCTACATTTCGATGCTGTTTGGGCACCATACGTCCGCGCACACCTTGGTGCACCATGTCCAGGTCGGGGCACCCGAAGCGACCCCAGTACAGCGCGCCGAGGGGAGAGTTTCTATCGCTTCTTCGCGCGGGCTTGGACGGGTGGATTTCGCGCCGGACTGCAGACAGAAAATCAGCGGATCGCGCGAACAGGTCGCGCGAAGTGGCATCACCCCTACTTCTCCTATGTGTTCGGTGCGGCATTGGCGCTGGCAACTGCCGCGTTTATTGGCGGTGGCACGGGCGTTTCTGCGGCGATTTGCCTGTCAGGCTTTGCGCAAACACAGTTGATGTTGTCAGATTACGTGCAGCACTATGGGTTGTCGCGCCGGATCATGGGCACTGGCAAACCCGAACCCGTCGAGTCCCGCCATTCGTGGAACGCACCGCATTTGATGTCATCGGCGCTGATGCTGAATGCGCCGCGCCATTCTGACCACCATGCCCATCCAGGCAGACCGTTTCCGGCGTTGCTACTGAAAGGTGATATGCCGATGTTGCCGCAATCCTTGCCCGTGATGGCCTGTGTTGCGCTATATCCACGCCTGTGGCGGCGCGTGATGCCCCCCCGCGCGGCCCAGTGGCAAGAGGCTGGCGCATAGGGATTTCGCCCCTGTCAGCCGGTGACTTTGAAGCAGTTGTGCAATGTAAAACGTTGATATTTTCGGTCGGCGATGCGCCGTATGGCGTCAAATTCCACGTGCCCAACCGTCGCGTTATCTGGTCCTTTGCGGATGGTGATTGCGTCAATGGTGAATGGTCTGACGACCAGACGAAAACCGTGCAGATTTTATGAACACCCCTGGCACGACGGTCCTGTATGCAGCGGTTGAGGCAGTGCCGTTGATTTGTGCTGGAGTTGGAGCCTAAGCGCGCCCCGCGTTTTGACACGAGAAGAATTAGGTATTTAAGAACCAAAGAAGCTAAAAGAGGCTGCCCTGATCTGGCGGCGGTGTCTTGACCTTGAGCTTGGCGGGCTTACCAGCGGGCGCCATCGTCCCGTCCGCAAATTCGATGTCGAGCGTCGTGGCCGCCTTTGCCGCCTTCGCCGATGTGACAACCGCCCCGTCGCCGCGCACCACAGCATATCCGCGTTTCAGCGTTTCGCGGTAGCCCAATGTTTCGCGCATCCGGTCCAGCGCCTCAAGTCGGCTGCGTTGTTTTTGCGTCTGCGTGCGGGACGCCGTTGTCATGCGGCGTAGCATCACCGCGAAATCTTTGGCCGCGCGTGTCTGCGCCACGGCAAGTACGTCAGGGCGCAACCTGCGTGCCTGTCCGTCCAAATCACGCTGCGCCTGCGCCGCCTTGCGGCCCAAGGCTGGCCCCAACCGCGCGTCCAAGCCCGACATGCGTTCGCGCCCCTGCGCCAACCGATTCACCAGCACGGACGGGCGCAGCAGACCAGACGCCTCCCCCATACGCAAACGGCCCTCTGTGACACGGCCAATCAACGCCGCATCAAGTTTTTCCGACAAATAATCAAAGCGTTGCTTGGCATCTTCGGTCAGCTGTTCCGGTTTGGGCAATACCCGCGCCAAATCCGCCACCCGTTGTTTGCGCCGCGTGACACCGTCCGTTACCGCCCGCGACGCCCGCGCGCCCATCTGGTCAACCGCCACCATTAATTCCAACCGGACCGGCACCGCCATTTCTGCTGCCGCCGTCGGTGTTGGTGCACGTTGATCTGACACAAAATCAATCAGCGTCGTGTCGGTTTCGTGCCCAACGGCGGAAATCAGCGGAATGGTTGATGCTGCCGTTGCCCGCGCCACGATTTCTTCATTGAAGCCCCAAAGGTCTTCAATCGATCCACCACCGCGCGCCACTATAATTAGATCAGGTCGCGGCAGCGCACCACCACTGGTCATCGCGTTGAACCCGTCAATTGCGCGCGCGACTTGCGGCGCGCAATCCTTGCCCTGAACCGCCACTGGCCAAACGATCACTTTGCGGGGAAATCTGTCCCTAAGCCTATGTAATATGTCACGAATAACGGCACCTGTGGGCGATGTGATCACCCCAATCACATCCGGTAAAAACGGCAGCGCTTGCTTGCGCTCAGCGCCAAAAAGTCCCTCAGCCTCCAGCGCCTTTTTGCGTTTATCGAGCATCGCCATCAGCGCGCCGACCCCTGCCACCGCCACTTCGGTTGCGTTCAACTGGTACTTTGACTGGCTACCAAACGTCGTCATGCGGCCCTTTACGACGACCTCCATCCCCTCCTCGGGGATCACCGAAAGGTCCGCCACCTGCCCTTTCCACGTAGTACAGGCCAGCACATTACGGTCATCCTTGAGGTCAAAATACAAATGACCAGACCGCGCATGCGTCACACGGCCAACCTCTGCTCTGACACGAACATGGCCAAACTCGCCCTCGATTGTACGCTTCACCGCACCCGAAAGCTCGCTCACCGTGAATTCGGGGGTGTTGCCTGCGGCTTCTGGTTCGTCGATCAGGTCCATTGCCATAAAATTGGGTGCCCTTGTGCTGCGTTTGTGCGCACCTTAAACGTCGGCCGAGCGGAAGGGAAATAGCACATGAACATCCTGATACTGGGCGGCGGCGGACGTGAACATTCCCTTGCATGGGCCGTCAAACAGAACCCCAAATGCGACCGCCTAATCGTCGCCCCCGGAAATGCCGGCATCGCCCAAATCGCCGAATGCGCAGCACTTGATATCGAAGATGGCGACGTGGTCGCAGGTTTTTGCGCCGACAACGCCGTTGATTTTGTCATTATCGGGCCCGAAGCACCGCTGGCAGCAGGCGTCGCAGATGTTTTGCGCGCAAACGGGCTTGTGGTTTTTGGATGTTCACAGGCCGCAGCGCAACTTGAATCGTCGAAATCCTTCACAAAAGCAATCTGTGACGCATGTGATGCACCAACCGCACGCTATGGCCATTTCACCGATGCAACAGCGGCGCGCGATTATGTCACGGCGCAAGGCGTGCCAATTGTCGTCAAGGCTGATGGGCTGGCAGCTGGCAAAGGCGTCGTCGTTGCGATGGACATCGCCACGGCCCACACAGCCATTGACGATATGCTGGGCGGTCAGTTTGGCGACGCGGGCGCAGAGGTCGTGATAGAAGACTTCATGGATGGCGAAGAAGCCTCCTTTTTCGTGCTGTGCGACGGCAAAACTGTCTTGCCCATCGGCTCGGCGCAAGACCACAAACGCGCCTATGATGGTGACACAGGTCCCAACACAGGCGGTATGGGGGCTTATTCCCCTGCTCCTGTTCTGACGGACAACATCGTCGCCATAGCGCTGCGCGACATTGTTGAACCCACTGTGGCTGAAATGGCCAGGCGCGGAACGCCGTTTCAGGGCATCCTTTATGCGGGCCTGATGATCAAAGACGGGCGGCCGCGTCTGGTCGAATATAACGTCCGCTTCGGCGATCCGGAATGTCAGGTGTTGATGATGCGGCTTGGCGGCCAAATCCTGGATTTGCTGCACGCTTGCGCCGATAATCGCCTGTCAGACGTTGCGCCAAACTGGGCCGACGATCATGCGATGACAATTGTCATGGCCGCCAAAGGCTATCCCGGAGCCTATGAAAAAGGGTCGCCGATCAATAATCTGAACGCCCTGTCTGAAACATCATCCGAAATGACGTTTCACGCAGGGACCGCAATAAAAGACGGCCAGATCGTCGCCGCAGGGGGCCGTGTCCTCAACGTCACGGCACGCGGCGCGACCCTAAAAGACGCCCACGCAAAGGCTTACGCAAGGGCCCAAAAGATCGATTGGCCCGACGGCTTTTATCGCACAGACATTGGCCACCGCGCACTCTAGCTTCATCTTGGCGCATACAACTCGCCCCGCAGGGTCGATCTCAACACGAATCCCGGCCGCGGCGAAGGCCTCACATCCGCCTCAAACACTCATAAAAAATAAAAAGCCGCGCCCCAGATTTACTCTGGGACGCGGCTTTTTCATTTTAGCTACCAGTGCTTAGGCTGCGGATACGCGGCTTTGCAAGGTATCTGTGATCTCTGTTCCAGCTTCGAGTTCGTTGCCGTTGCCGACAGCGGCAAACTCACGGGTCAGACGTTCCAAAGCGGCTTCATACAACTGACGCTCGGAATAGCTCTGCTCGCGCTGATCATCGGCGCGGTGCAGGTCGCGCACGACCTCTGCGATCGCGATCAGATCGCCAGAATTGATCTTTTGTTCATACTCCTGCGCACGGCGTGACCACATCGCCTTTTTGACCTTCGCCTTGCCCCTCAGGGTTTTCATGCAATCAGCCACAACATCCGTCGACGCAAGCGATCGCATGCCCACTTCTTCGGCTTTATTCGTTGGCACTCGCAACGTCATCTTGTCCTTTTCGAACGCGATCACGAACATCTCCAACTCAAACCCTGCAATTTCTTGCGTCTCAATTGACACAACTTTGCCGACCCCATGTGCGGGATAGACGACGAAATCGTTCGGGCTATAATCGTATTTCTTCTTAGCCATGAGTGGTGTCCTTTTCTCAAAGCGGCATCTCCAGACGACAAAAACACTGGCGGGGACAATCAGTCTCCGTCAGCGGCATCGTCATTTCTGGATCAGCAATTACGCGGCATTGATGCGTCCATAGCACAAAAATCGCCTGATTCCCACCATCATATCGCAAATACTGCGCTGCGGTGTTTTATCCGCCCTCACCGGGGGCTTCGGAAAACAAGTCCAACTTGCCTTCTTTGCCGTCCATTTCTTCGGCGGTGGGCAATTGGTCTTTCTTGGTGATGATGACGGGCCACATTTCGGAATACTTGAGGTTGAATTCAACCCACTTTTCCATGTCCGGCTCTGTATCAGGGCGGATCGCGTCGGCGGGGCATTCGGGTTCGCACACGCCGCAGTCGATACATTCGTCGGGATGGATCACCAGCATGTTTTCGCCCTCATAGAAACAATCCACGGGGCATACCTCGACGCAGTCGGTGTATTTGCAGGCGATACAGCTGTCGTTGACGATATAGGTCATAAATCCGTCCAGTTGGGTTGCACAGCGTCTGTAGCTGCGACCCGCGCCACCTTCAAGACCCGACATTCCAACTGCGTCACCGCGACCCTTTAAGAATGTCCATGTCGCGGCGGTCTTTCTTCGTGGGGCGCCCGCCAATTCTTTGTTCTAACGGGTTAATTCGCGGCTCGCGCGCTGGGGTCAAATCTTCGTATAAAGCTTGGGCTTCTGGCGCGGGACCACGTCGCACGCCGAGCCCCAAAACTTTGACAATCCGCACTTCGTCATCTTTTGGAAATGTCAGCACGGCGCCCAGAGCAACTGCGCGGCTTGGCTTGGACACCGGCGTGCCATCAACCCTGATCCGTCCCGATTTGACCAGATCGGCCGCCAGCCCGCGCGATTTGAAAAACCGCGCATGCCAGAGCCATTTGTCTATACGAAGGGTAGGTGCGGCCGTTTCGCTCAATCCTTGCGCAGCCCTGCCAAAGCGGCGGCAAATGGATTGTCAGGATCAATCGCCTTTTCTTTCTTCGGTGGTCGCGCCGAAAAAGACTGCGTCTTGTTGTCCTGCGCAGGCTTCGCACCGCGTTTGCCTTTTGGCGGGCCTTTGCGTTGTGGCTTGTCACCTTGGGGGCGGTTAGCCGGACGCTTGGGTGCCCAGGCGAACGTATAAAAGACCTCTGTTTCTACAGGCGCGGCGCTGTCGCTCTGCTTCACAAGCTCTTCAGACGTGTTTTGGGCAACGTCAGCCGGCGAGTCGACAGGGCTTTCCGTTTGCGTTGGCGTCTCGACCGACACATCCGTCGACGTTAAAGCCGGATCACTGGTCAGATCATCAGCTCTGCCAACAGGTACGTCGTCTTGCGCGGCTGCGGGTGTGGTTTCGTCGATGATCATATCGACAGGCGCGGTTTCTGGCTGTTGGACTGGCTCTTTGCCTGTGGCCGGATCTGGGTCCGGAACTGGGTCTGGAACTGGAACTGCGGCGCGCACTTTTTCACGCTCACCTTTTTCGGCCTTGTATCCAAGACCACCCATCAGATCGGCGAATTGCTCCAAAGTCATTCCGGTAATCGACAACATATCTGGTGTCGCTTCGAACCCTGCCCGTGTGTTTTGATCGCGCAGCATGTCGGCCAGACGTTCCAGCATATCGATTCGAATCGCGCGCTCTCCCGCGGCGCGATACCCCGACATCGCCCATGCACCAGCCTCAAGTCCTTGCGTGGTCGGAACGGTTACCAATCCAGGCGGCGGGGCTTCTGGGAAGTCCTGCAAGCCTTTGGAAAGAGACCACAAAACCAAACGCAAACGCGTCGGCGCAGGCTTCAGCAGCAGCGGCATAAAGATGGTAAACTGGCCGAACCGAACACCGTGTTTGCGCAATGCGCCACGGGCATCTTGTTCAAGCGCTTTGACCTCATCGGCAACATCACCGCGCGGCACCACACCGAAACATTCCGCCAGACGGAACGCAAAACCCTTGGCCAATCCGGTCAATGTATCGTCGTTTTGCATTTTCTTCATCGGCTCGAACGCAGTCGCGATTTTGCGGTCGATAAAGTGCTGCAAGCGGCGTTGAACCTTTTCAGCCACGTCAGTGCCTGCCTCATCATCAACAAACGCGACGACTTTCGGTTTCAGCGCATCATCGCCACGCACCAGCTTGCCGACAGCAGCAGACCCCCACATCAATCCACCTTGTTCGGTGAAATCAATTTCCGTGTCCGGCGCATTATAGAACCGATCGCTGCGCAGATGGAACTGCGGCGCCAGCGCCTGAATGGACGCTGCGCGAATGGTTTTCGCTTCCTCAGCAGTCGCATTCTGGTCCTGACGGAACCTAAATCCTTCAATTTTACCAACAAACTGTCCTTCGACAGTCACTTCACCAGTCTCGTTTACGTCGGCCACGAGGCCCTCCTTTTGGTTGAGTCGGCGAAGCAAAACACTTGTTCGCCGATCCACAAATCTTGCTGTCAGACGGTCGTGTAACGCGTCCGATAGTCGATCTTCTACAGCCCGCGTTGTCTCACGCCAATGGCTTTCGTCACCGACCCAGCCTTTGCGTTGCGCCACGTAGGTCCATGTGCGGATATATGCCAACCGTTTCGACAGCGCATCGATGTCCCCGTCCGTGCGGTCAATCCGGTTCACGCGCACCGCCAGCCACTCGTCAGGAACCCGCCCCGATTGGTGTAAAAAGTTGTAGATATCGGTCAAAAGTTGCGCGTGTTCGACGTTACTTATCCCGCGAAAATCGGGTATGCGGCAGACGTCCCACAGCAATTGCACTGACGGCCCGTCTGTCGCGCGCGCGCCCACTTCGGCGTCCGCCGACACAGCCTTTAACGCCCCCAAATCATCACTTTCGCGCACACGCGACAGCCAAGGATCATCCGTGCGCTCTTCCAACGTCTGGATCAAACGACCCACCGATCCAAATTGCAGCCGCGCATTGCGCCATTGCAGTTTCTTCACAGGGGCGAACTGATTGTTCTGAATGGCTTGAACCACATCATCGTCGAGCGTCGGCGCGTCCCCCGTCACACCAAACGTGCCCTTATTCATGTACCGTCCTGCGCGGCCCGCAATCTGTGCCAGTTCATTTGGCATCAAATGCCGCATCCGGCGGCCATCGTATTTTGTAATGCTCGAAAACGCGACATGGTCGATATCCAGATTCAAACCCATCCCGATGGCATCCGTCGCCACCAGATAGTCCACATCACCGTTTTGATACATTTCGACCTGTGCGTTGCGCGTTCGCGGACTTAACGCCCCCATCACAACCGCTGCACCGCCCTTCTGGCGGCGCAACAGCTCTGCGATGGCATACACATTCTCAACCGAAAACCCGACAATTGCCGATCTTGGAGGCATGCGACTTATCTTTTTGGAACCTGTATAAGTGAGCGTGCTAAATCGTTCTCGTTTTACGAAATCAGCTTCTGGCACCATAGACGCAATTGCACCCCACATGGTTTCAGCGCCCATAAATAACGTCTCGTGCAACCCGCGCATGCGCAACAACCGGTCAGTAAACACATGCCCACGATCCAAATCGGCGCAAAGTTGAATTTCATCAATTGCAACGAAATCTGCACCAATATCCTGTGGCATCGCCTCAACTGTGCAGACCCAGTATTTGGCACGCGGCGGCACAATACGTTCTTCGCCCGTGACCAGCGCCACAACACTGGGGCCACGCACGGCGACAATCCTATCATAAACCTCACGTGCCAATAGTCGCAACGGCAGGCCGATCACACCTGTGCGGTGTGCCAGCATACGTTCAATCGCATAGTGGGTTTTGCCCGTGTTCGTAGGGCCCAAAACGGCAATTACCCGCCCCCGTTGGCCATCTCGGGTGGTCATTTTACATACTCTCTGAAATGAAATTAGATCGTTTTGCCCTGAAGTTGGATTTCCAACCGGTCTATCATCGCCGCAACCTCTGGGTCGGTCGGCACGAGCATCTCAACGCGGCGCCAAACCTCCAGCGAGTCCTCTGGCCGACCGATTTCTTCCAGCACAACCGCAACGCCCGTCATCGCCCCGAAATGGCGCGGTTCCAGCACCAAAACCTGTCGCAAATCATCAATCGCAGGGCCGTAAAGCTCCAGCTGATAATACGCAGACGCCCGCCCATTATAGCCTTCGGCGAAATCCGGCGCATGATCGACCAAAGCGGTGAAATGTTGCACTGCCACATCAGGTGTGCCCGCTTCCATCGCGTCTTCGCCCCGTCGAAACAGCAAATCCATCGCCGCAGAGCCTGATTTGCCCCACTCGGTGATAATCTGACCTTCGATACGGTCCGCTTCGTCCGGCTCAGCCTCAAGCAATTGCTCAAACAACAGGTCCAAACGTTCGGAATCCATCAAAGACTGGGCACTGGCGGGTGTGGAAAACCATACTCCCAATAAAAGTGCCGCGACGATAGATTTGTGCAGGTGTTTGTTAATGCCCATAATGGACAGTGTAGCGCATCACGCGCAAGGTACCAGTGGCCCCATGGCACAAACCCGTTCACAAATTCGGGGTCATAACAAAGGAAGATCCACATTATGAGCGACGTAATCAACGAAGCCGTCATCGCATTAAACGCCAAAATGGGCACAGACGGCTTTGACGGCACCGCGAAATTCGACATCGAAGGCGAAGGCACGATTGTCATCGATGGCACTGGTGCGCGCGCATCCGATGATGACGCAGATGTCACGCTCTCCGCCGATGCTGAGACGTTTAAGGCGATCCTTGACGGCGAACAGAACCCGACGTCGGCGTTCATGACGGGCAAGTTGTCAGTCGATGGCGACATGGGTCTCGCGATGAAACTCGCCGGAGTGTTGAGCTAAAATGCTGGATACGGCCCCCTACCACGTTGACATCGCAGGAAATACCGACGGGATATGCCATTGGTTGTTAACCGTGGACGGGGTCCGTATTCGGATTGGCCATTGGCCTGTCGTGGCCGCCAAGGGGACGATTTTGATCTTTCCAGGCCGCACAGAATACGTCGAAAAATATGGCCGCACGGCGCTGGATTTTGGCAAACGTGGCTACGCTTGTGTCGCATTAGATTGGCGCGGCCAGGGCATTGCGGATCGTTTGTTGGAAAACCGCGCAGTGGGACATGTCGACGCGTTTGAAGACTACCAACTCGATGTGAAAGCAATGCTTGCTCACGTCAAATCCCTCAACCTGCCGGAACCGTATCATTTGCTTGGCCATTCCATGGGCGGCTGCATCGGGTTGCGATCTCTGTACGAAGGCCTGCCGGTAAAATCCACCGTCTTTACCTCCCCGATGTGGGGAATCAAAATGTCCGCCGCGCTGCGCCCCATCGCTTGGGGCCTCAGTTCAGTCAGCAAGCCGTTGGGCTTTTCTGGCCTACTTGCCCCCGGTCAGCAGGCTGAGACCTACGTTTTGCGCGCCACGGCGGATGAAAACACCCTTACATCGGACGCGTCCAGCTTCGATCTGTTGCAACGCCAGCTCAAAACCCACCCCGATCTCGCATTGGGCGGCCCGTCGCTGCATTGGCTCAACGAATCACTGCGCGAAATGCGCCTGCTGTCGCAGCGCCCCTCACCAGATCTGCCATGTGTCACGTTCCTCGGCACCCAAGAAGAGATTGTCGATTCCGCACGCGTCTATCAACGCATGGACCAATGGCCGCATGGCAAGCTCGTCGTACTGGAAAACGCCCGCCATGAAGTTTTGATGGAAATACCAGCGATCCGCAACGGCGTTCTTGACGGCGCAGCAGACCTTTTCAATGCACAAACGCCTGAAATGGCCTAAGGAATTTTGTGAATGCCTGTGGCTGCTTCTGCAGCCCCTTGGCGCATCCACGTATGTTCTGACGCCACGACAAACCCTGTCATGCCATAATTCGCCCACTCCGCAGCCTTTCCCGCGTCCGGCACCCACGTCACATAACCTTTGCCGTTGTCGGCGCAGGCCTGACTAATCCGCTTCAATGCCATCGGCAAGTCAGGGTTATCTTGTGTCCGGTGCCCGTATCCGACTGACAGATCGGCAGGTCCCGCAAACAATGCATCAATCCCGTCAATGGCCGCGATTCTATCGCAGACCTCAACACCTTCGGGCTCTTCGATCTGCGCCATGACGATGGTTTGCACATCCTGATCCAACACGTCCCCCATGGGGCGCGTCGCAAAGCCAGCCCAACGGGTCGATCCGGCAAATCCGCGTCCTCCACGCCCGAAATGTGCAGCTTTTGCAATCGCTTGCGCCTTTTGCACGCTATCAACATGCGGTACCACGACCCCAACGGCCCCAGCATCCAACGCCATCAGGATATTTTCGTCAGTGCCAGATGAAATCCGCACCAAGGCAGGAAAATCCAGCGCGCGACACACTGCAAGGCAGGCATCCAAGCGCCCACGATCAAACCCGCAATGTTCTCCGTCCAGCACAATAAAATCGAGGCCAGATGTCGCCAGAACCTCAATCACCGTGACCTCGGCAGTTTTAACAAATGTACTCGCCAGCCGCTCTCGCCCCAACACCCGTGCCCGTAAATTCGCTGTTCGCATCACACTCTCCCTTGTTGACGCCAAGCGACCACATCACCGAAGGCAGAACAACCTCGCCCGTTCATCTTGGCCAAAAAAAACGGGCTTCCTTCCTGCACAAGGCGCACTACCATTGCAACATGTCAGACCTCCTCACCTTCACGCCCGAGGGCATCTATTGCGCGGCAGGCGATTTCCACATCGACCCGTGGTTGCCTGTGCCCCGGGCGCTGATCACCCACGGCCACGCCGATCATTCGCGCGTCGGGATGGGATCATATGTTGCAACGAAAACCGCCGCCCCCGTTATGCAGCACCGCTTGGGTGATGTGCAGATCGACACCGTCAAATACGGCGAAGTCACGGCCCACAATGGTGTCAACGTATCGTTTCATCCCGCAGGTCACGTCCCGGGATCGGCGCAAATCCGCGTCGAACACAAAGGCGAAATCTGGGTCGCATCGGGCGATTACAAAACCGTCGACGACGGGCTGTCAGAACCGTTTGAACCCGTCCCATGCCACGCCTTCATCACCGAATCCACGTTTGGATTGCCGGTTTTCAACTGGACCCCGCAGGACATTTTGGCGGGTCAGATTAATGATTGGTGGGCGGGCAATGCTGCAAACGGGGTCTTCTCGCTGATGTCCTGTTACGCGCTCGGCAAGGCGCAACGCCTGTTGCGCACAGTTGATCCAAGCATCGGTTCCATTTTAACGCACGGCGCCATCGAAAACACCAACGCCATTTTGCGCGCTCAGGGGATCACGCTGCCAGACACCACATTAGTGACCCCCGACCTCGACGTCAAAGCCCACAAAGGCGCGCTGGTTTTGGCCACACCTTCGGCGCTGAATTCAACTTGGGCGCGCCGTTTCAAACCTTCGTCCAGCGCCTTTGCATCCGGCTGGATGGCGATGCGCGGCGTGCGCCGCAGGCGGGCAGCAGATCGCGGGTTCATTGTTTCGGATCATGCAGATTGGGCAGGTCTGAACGACGCCATCAAAGCAACGGGGGCAGAAAGGATTTTCGTCACCCACGGCTACACATCGGTGTTTTCGCGCTGGTTGTGCGAACAGGGGTATGACGCCAAAATTGTGCAGACCGAATTTGGCACAGATACCGATGCCAATGACGGCGACGGAGACACGCAGTGACATCTTGTGCATACAAGTTGTGTACAGGTTGTGTACGCAAAGTGTACTGCCGATGAAGGACTTTGCAGTCCTGTTCACCGCCGTGGATCAGTCCACCAAAACGACAGTAAAAGTCGCCGCAATGGCCAACTTTTTTAGCACCGCATCGGACAGTGACAAACTATGGTGCATTGCCTTGTTTTCTGGTCGCCGCCCACGCCGCGTCATCACCACAAAATTGCTGCGCCAATGGGCCGCCGAACGCGCCGGATTGCCGCTGTGGTTGTTTGAGGAATGTTACCCGATTGTCGGCGATCTGGCTGAAACCATCAGCCTGTTCCTGCCGCCGTCTGGCGGGAATGAGGATCGCTCCCTAACCGACTGGATTTTGGAATTAAAACGCCTTTCAACGCTGGACGAAGCCGCCCGAAAAGCAGGCATCCTCGCCGCATGGGACGCGTTGCCCCAAACTGAATGTTTTTTGTTCACGAAACTTCTCACGGGCGGGTTCCGGATCGGCCTTAGCCAGAAATTAATGACCCGCGCTTTGGCAAAAGCCACGGGGCAGGACGAGGCCGCATTAACCCATAAACTCATGGGCCAATGGACGCCCGAAACAGTGACCTGGAACAGCCTGATCGAAGTTGACGGTCCAAACGCGGATCTGTCGCGTCCATACCCGTTTTATCTGGCATATGGGTTGGATGATTTAGATCAGATTGGCCCGTCAAGCGATTGGTTTATCGATAGAAAATGGGATGGCATACGCGGGCAATTCATCCTCCGCGGTGGTGAACACCACATCTGGTCGCGCGGCGAAGACCTCATGACTGACCGCTTTCCAGAACTCGCGCAGCTGCGCGATTGCCTGCCCGATGGAACGGTCATCGACGGGGAGCTTTTGGCGTTTCAAAACAACACCCCGATGTCATTTAATGCCCTGCAAAAACGGATAGGACGAAAGAATGTTCCAAAGAAATTGCTGTCCGAAGCACCGGTTATTTTGATGGCTTATGACCTTCTTGAATGTAGAGGCGTCGATATCAGAGGTGAAACATTAGAAACGCGCCGCTACCTACTGGAAAATATACTAAATTCCACACCCACCGATGCACCCATCCGAATTTCACCAGAAGTCAACGGTGATACTTGGGAAGACTTCAAAAATGAGCGCGCCAAGTCACGTGATCTTGGCGCCGAAGGGTTGATGTTAAAACGGCGCGACAGCCCTTATTTGGCGGGTCGCAAAAAGGGCGATTGGTGGAAATGGAAGATCGATCCGCTGACCGTCGACGCGGTGATGATCTACGCGCAGGCCGGATCGGGACGGCGCGCGAACCTGTTCACAGACTTCACCTTTGCGGTCAGAAACGGCAACGATCTGGTCCCCTTCACAAAGGCCTATTCGGGGCTGACGGACGCGGAATTTCGCCAGATTACCCACTGGGTTAAACGAAATACATTGCAGCGTTTTGGCCCAGTCCGTTCCGTCCCCGCCGAACACGTCTTTGAAATTGCGTTTGAGGGGATACAGGCATCACCGCGACATAAATCAGGCATTGCGCTGCGCTTCCCGCGCATGCTTCGTTGGCGCCAAGACAAACCACTGGATGAAATCAACACCCTAGATGATCTAAAGGAAATGCTGGCGACTTACGGATAGGTTTGATCGCCACAAATGCACAACTCAGCTACCCTGCTCATCCACTTTCTAAACGCCACCACCAACGTCACAGACCCCCTGTTTTTTCTCCAAATTTCATCTTGGCCAAATTACTCTCCCCGAAGGGCTGACTGGCAAAACACGCAACACGCACTTAAATAAGACAAAATCAACAATGAGGCCCCCATGAACACTCCTACGACCGACCCACGCACATTTGACGCCAATCCATCCACCGCCGCGTCTGGCAGCACTCCGTTTGGTAATTTGCCGGAATGGGACCTGACGGATTTGTACCCGTCGCCCGACGCCAAAGAACTCAAGCGCGATTTGGACTGGCTGGAAAACGCCTGTCGCAGTTTTGCCGCTGATCACGAAGGCAAATTGGCGGATCTGAACGACGAAGACTTGCTCGACGCCGTGAAACGGTACGAACAGATCGACATCATCGCAGGTCGCATCATGTCGTTCGCGGGACTGCGCTATTACCAGCACACAACCGACCCCGAGCGCAGCAAATTCATGTCCGACATGCAGGACAAGATCACCACCTACACGACGCCGCTGGTCTTTTACGGGTTGGAATTCAACCGCATGGATGACGCCCATGTGGACGGACTTTTGGCGGCCAATGCTGACCTTGCTCGCTACAAACCGATCTTTGATCGCATGCGGGCGATGAAGCCCTATCAGCTGTCCGATGAGATGGAGAAATTCCTGCACGATCAGTCGGTTGTAGGTGCCACCGCTTGGAACAAACTGTTTGATGAAACCATCGCAGCGCTGAAATTTACCGTCGATGGGCAGGAAATGAACATCGAAGGCACGCTGAATCTTTTGTCCGACCAAGACCGCGCCACCCGTGAAAAAGGATCGCGCGAATTGGCGCGGGTGTTTGGGGCGAACGTCGGATTGTTTGCCCGCGTTCACAACACGCTCGCCAAGGAAAAAGAGATTGAGGATCGCTGGCGCGGCATGCCATCGGCGCAAGCGGGCCGCCACCTGTCCAACCACGTCGAACCCGAAGTGGTCGAGGCGCTTCGAAATGCCGTCGTTGATGCCTATCCGCGCCTGAGCCACCGTTATTACGCGCTCAAGGCCAAGTGGATGGGCTTGGACACGATGGAGGTCTGGGACCGCAATGCGCCTCTCCCGATGGAAACAGATCGCACCGTATCATGGGCTGAAGCCGAACAAACAGTGATGGACGCCTACGCCGCGTTCGATCCGCGCATGGCCGATATTGCCAAGCCGTTTTTCACCGAAGGCTGGATCGATGCAGGCGTCAAAGACGGCAAAGCACCGGGTGCATTCGCGCATCCAACCGTCACGACAGTCCATCCTTATGTCATGCTCAACTACCTCGGAAAACCGCGTGATGTCATGACTTTGGCACACGAATTAGGCCACGGCGTGCATCAGGTTCTCGCGGCGGGACAAGGCGAATTGCTGTCCTCAACGCCGCTGACCTTGGCAGAAACCGCATCCGTTTTCGGCGAAATGCTGACCTTCCGCAAACTGCTGGAACAGGCCACCACACAACAAGAACGCAAGATCCTGCTGGCGGGCAAAGTCGAAGATATGATCAATACCGTCGTGCGCCAGATCGCGTTCTACGATTTTGAATGCAAACTGCACGACGCACGCAGCAACGGCGAACTGACACCTGACGACATCAACGCGCTGTGGATGTCTGTTCAGGGCGAATCCTTAGGCCCAGTGTTCAACTTCATGGACGGTTACGAAACGTTCTGGGCCTACATCCCGCACTTCGTCCACTCGCCGTTTTACGTCTACGCCTATGCGTTCGGCGACGGCTTGGTGAATGCACTTTATGCGGTCTACGAGGACATGGGCGAAGATTTCAAAGACAAATATTTCGACATGCTCAAAGCGGGCGGATCAAAGCATCACAGCGAATTGCTTGCCCCATTCGGCCTTGACGCATCCGACCCGGCGTTTTGGGCCAAAGGGTTGGGCATGATCGAAAGCATGATTGATGAGTTGGAAGCGATGGAGGGCTAAGCCCCTACTTCAACTGGCTATCCTTAGACCCGCGTCGGTTAATTCCGCCGCGGGTCTTTACCACACCATCGCGTTCATTCTGACATTCGATGCACAACGTTACGCTGACAACCGCCACGCGGCGGGCCTCGGCAATTGGCTCTTCACACTCCGCGCAATGGGTAAAACTCTCTCCCTGCGGGACCTTGCGGGCCTTCATGCGGGCCAATTCGTCACCAATCGACGCTTCAATCTGCTCTGACACCCCACCGTCTTTTGCCCAGCCACCTGCCATCGATCAATCCAGTTCCGTCCACGGCCAAGGCTTATGCTCGGACGCCGCTGTCTGATAGCGCGTCGCCTTGGCGACCCAGATACCCACATCGGTGCCCAATTCGGCGATCCGCTCATTGGGTTGTTTGTTGCTGACCAGCATGATGATGAATTGCAGCACTGCCAAAACGCCGATCACAGTACTGGCGAAACTGATCATGATCGAAATAATGATCATATAGATCAGCCGTGTGAATAGGTTTTCAGAAACCGGCTTTTCTGGCTCACGCCTTGCGGTATTTTCCGGCATCACGTCGTCGAACTCATGTGGATCGGCCATGTTCTTTTCTCCTTGTTACTTGGTCAGACTACCGCGGCAACGCGGCCACATAAACCGCATCCATGACCGCTTGGGTCGCGCGCGCATCCTCAAGCGACCACGCATAGGGTGCATCATTGCGCACGGACGCGCAAAACGCCACAACTTGGGTCACATATTGTGCGTGATTGGGCCAGCGTTCAACGCGCATCGATCCGTCGATTTGGGTCAATTCCAGCTGCGCCTCGCCGTAGCTTCCAGCGTTGAAAGGTGCGCAAAGATGAATACGACCTTCGCTGCCAAGGAACGTCATATGTTGCGTCTGGTGCACGTTCATCGCAGTCACCCAATGGGCCGTGAACCCGTCAAATCTGGCTGAAACACGGGCCATAACGTCAACACCATTCAGATAATCGATGTCCGCATGGGTGATTTCAACTGGGTCTTGGCCCGTGGCCAGTCGCGTCGACCCAATCGTGTAAACGCCGATATCAGGCAGGCTACCGCCCCCTTTGGCAGCGTCAAAACGCACATTGGTCAGATCAGGGTTGTTGTAACAAAACACCCCGTCCACGTGGCGCAAATCGCCAATCGCACCGTCCGCGATGAGGTGGCGCGCCCGCGCCCATTGGGGGTGATGGGCGATCATGAACGCTTCAGCCGCAATCAGGCCCGTTTCATCACGAAGGGCAATCAGCGGATCAATCTGGGCGGCTTGCAAGCCCACAGGCTTTTCGACCAAGACATGTTTGCCCGCCCTCAAAGCCCTCATCGCCCATTCGATATGCAGGTGATTGGGAAGCGGGATATAAACGACGTCCACGTCCGCATCGGCCAAAACCGCGTCATAGGTGTCATGGACCCGCAATTCAGGCGCGAACCCTTCGAATGGCGCTGCCTTGTCGCGCGAAGACGTGCCCAGCGCCACAAGTTGCGCGCCCGTCGCCCCGTGGATAGCAGGCCCCATATGTTCACGCGCAAATTTGCCCGCACCCAAAATTGCCCAACGCACTGGTTCACCCATGTCGCCCCACCTTGTTATTCGAAATTGCCTTATATTCGTCTTTGTAGCTTAAATATCCCCGCTGGAGGCATATAACACAAGCAAAAGGCGCCAACCTTTCGATCAGCGCCTTGCTTTAAGGTCGTAATGTTATGCTGTCGCCAGCATCCCGCGATCTTTAGCCAAAGTTTGCATCTTCTTTTGCAGCTTTTCAAACGCGCGCACTTCGATCTGGCGAATACGTTCGCGGCTGACAGAGTACTGCCCACTTAGATCTTCCAGCGTCACAGTTTTTTCAGCCAGACGACGCTGCATCAGAATGTCCTTTTCACGATCATTTAGAACGTCCATAGCTTCGGCCATGAGTTCGCGGCGTTGTTGCAACTCGTCGCGGTCTTCATAATCGCCCGCTTGGTCGGCAGATTCGTCTTCCAACCAGTCTTGCCATTGCATCGTGCCTTCACCATCGGATCCGACGGTGGCATTCAGGGACGCATCCCCGCCCGACATGCGGCGGTTCATCGATACAACTTCGGCCTCTGTGACACCAAGATCATTGGCAATCCGCTGAACGTTTTCAGGGCGCAGATCGCCTTCTTCCAAGGCGCCAATACGATTCTTGGCTTTGCGCAGATTGAAAAACAGCTTCTTTTGCGCGGATGTCGTGCCAAGTTTGACCATCGACCATGACCGCAACACGTATTCTTGTATGGACGCCCTGATCCACCACATTGCATAGGTCGCAAGGCGGAAACCCTTTTCAGGATCGAAACGTTTCACAGCTTGCATCAAGCCAACATTCGCCTCGGAAATCACTTCGGCTGTCGGCAACCCGTAGCCGCGATAGCCCATGGCGATTTTGGCGGCCAGACGCAGGTGCGACGTCACCATTTTGTGTGCGGCGTCCGTGTCTTCATGGTCCACCCACCGCTTGGCGAGCATGTATTCCTCATCCGGTTCCAGCATGGGAAATTTGCGGATTTCCTGCATGTAGCGGTTCAGGCCTTGTTCTGGCGATGGCGCCGGAAGATTTGTATAAGAGCTCATGGTGTCTCCCCCTCGTATTAAAGCGCCGCCTTATGTTTACGGCCTTAACATAAATATGGGCACAATTTGCCCTTCTTCAAGACTGATCGGTTCAGTTTTTATATTTGGTGTCGTGAAAAAGATATAAGGATCAATAAACATATCGCTAGATTTATGTCTGCGCGCTCACGCACATGGGACATTGTATTTCAGCCCTCCAGCCCGTTCGGTCTTAACCCTCTACCCCGCCCAAAGCGGCAATCAGCCTGATCATATCGGCGGGCATCGGTGCCTCGAAACGCAGCATTTCTTTGCTCACGGGATGCTGAAACCCCAACGTTGCGGCGTGCAGTGCTTGGCGGGGGAACGTATAAGCCGCGATCCTGCCCGCCTCACCCACAGCTTTTTCGGACAATTTGCGGCGGCCGCCATAGGTCGGATCCCCAATGAGGCCATGGCCCGCGTGGGTCATGTGCACACGAATTTGGTGCGTGCGGCCAGTTTCCAGCCAACAATCCATTACCGCAGCCACCGCTGGGTTGCCCAGCGGCTGCACAATGCGCGCGCGCGTCACCGCATGGCGTCCATTGTGCCAAACGACTGCTTGTTTTTGGCGGTCATGTTTATGGCGCGCCAGTTGCGTTTGCAGTTTCAGGATATTGCCCGGATCAAACGACGCACCCTTGATGCCGCGCACACGCGGATCGTTGCTGTCTGGCACACCGTAACAAATGGCGCGGTAATGGCGTTCAACTGTGTGCGCCTCAAACTGTGCAGCAAGCCCGTGATGGGCGCGGTCAGTCTTGGCGACAACCAACAGCCCGCTGGTTTCCTTGTCGATCCGGTGCACGATACCCGGGCGCTTTTCACCGCCGACACCAGACAGCGCGTCACCGCAGTGATGCAACAGTGCGTTCACTAACGTACCCCCCGGCGTACCAGGGGCAGGATGCACAACCATGCCTGTGGGTTTATTTATGACGATCAGATCATCATCTTCAAACACCACATCCAGCGGGATGTCTTCGGGCAGGACGTGGTAGTCATCCGCGATCTCAACCAAAATCTCAACCGCATCGCCTTCAACAGGCTTTGCGCGCGGGTCCGTCACCACCGCACCGTTCACCTGCACTGCCCCATCCGCCAGCAGACGCATCAGGCGCGACCGGCTCAGCGACGCATCAAGTGGTACGTTTAGCGCCAACGCCTTATCCATCCGCGCGGGCGGGTTTTCGGCAAGGGTAAACAGGACGGTCGTGGCAGACATGATGGCCTCATTAAACTGTTGGTTTGCGTCTTAGTGCGCGCGCTAACCCATGTCACGCCCCCTGTCATGCCCCTCAGGGCTCGACAAGATCAAGACCACACAAACACGATCGGGCATCAGCCCGCAACGTTCTGGGCTGAACTTATAAAATATTTCAACATAAAGGCGCTGTCCATCAGCGTCACGCTGGGCGTCGGTGCAACATCAGCAATGGAGGCTGAATCTATCACATCCGCCAGATCCGTAAAATCCTGTTTGATATCGGCCAAGTCGACAGCCTTTTCAGGTTACGAACATGGCAGGCGGCGGTGGCGGCCTCAGGTTTTCCCACGTGCTCAACGTACGCCAAACCGACGCCGACCTGATTGTTGCCGCGTCCAAAGCAACCGCAACCCGCGTGACGCAAAACACCGAAAGTGGTGCAACCGCTGACCAAGTGCGTTTCGTTGGTGCGATCAAACATATCGATGTTGATGGCGACGCAGATGCACTCACACAGACAGTGGACGATATCACCCAAGGTTTGACGGGCGACATGTCCAAGATCGTTGATTTCAACGAATCCCGTGACATTTGCGGGCTGGCCGGCCTCAGAGAAGGGCACGTTCCGGGGTTTGAGAACATTGCGACAGCCGTTGAACAAGGCATCGATGGTGTTGCCGTCAACTGGCGTGGATTTTACGATCAAAAAGACATCTCTAACGCGGACTTCCAGATATGGGCAGACCGCCTGCAAGCGGTAGCCGATTCTGATGAATGGGAAACGGCTATGATAGAAAAGGGCCTCGCGCTGTTCATCCGAGTTGGCGATAATTTCCAAACTTGGGTCGATGGCGTGATTGCGTCCACCGAAGAATTATCACGTGAGATTGGCGTTGATCAGTAATGCGTATCCGGACCGCATTTTTGGGGCCGTCGTGATCCTTGGGTCGTTCATCTACGTGATGGCGGCCCGAAGCATCGCAAAACCGTTGTTTGCAGACCCACGTGGTCCACAGGCCTTCCCCCGCGACATTCTCGGATAGGGCACAGTCATGGAAATCCTTCAAAATCTGAAACTCAGCTTTTCAATTACCCTATCCACTTGGACCCACATGTTGACCGTTACCGGCCGTTTCATCGGCAGGGTTGTTGGCACTTTGCCCAGTCTTGGGCCATCCAACGGCGTGGCAGTTATGATTCCGCTGACTGTCTTTCTCTGCCTTGATGCGACATGCTCGCTCTCGCTGCTGACCTCAATTTATTATGGTGCGATGTATGGCGGGCGAATTTCATTCATCCTGCGCGACATCCTCGGTATCGAACCCGCGATGACGACCACGCGGAACGGCTATCCCATGGCCAATGCGGGCCGCGCGGCGGATGCGCTGGTGATTTAGCGGCATGGCGTCATTTATGGGCGCGCTGCTCAACACCTGTCGCCTCGCGATCCTCGCGCCAGCCTTGTCGCACATCGCCTTTAAATTTAGCCTCGGTGAATATTTTGCCTTGTATCTGTTGGCGTTTTTGCAGCCTCGGCGGTGTGGCATTCAACAACCAAGCCGAGGCCGCGTTT
Source organism: Octadecabacter antarcticus 307 (assembly GCF_000155675.2). Lineage (GTDB taxonomy): Bacteria > Pseudomonadota > Alphaproteobacteria > Rhodobacterales > Rhodobacteraceae > Octadecabacter > Octadecabacter antarcticus. Next base: position 1,495,053 of record NC_020911.1, on the reverse strand, counting down.
GTATTCGGCCTAGGCATTGTAATCGCCATGGTCGGGCTTGATCGAAGCCCGCGCAGCTTCCGGTCGCCCGCTAATCATCGGCGCCACAGGGACCTATGGCACCAACAGCGCGGTTGATTGTCTCTACATCATCACACTCAAAATCCTGTCAGACCTCGGCCAAATGGCCAAAATCGCGCGGCTCTATAACGAACAGGACCCACACCAGATTGTGCAAACCCCACTCACGCCCCTGTCAGCAGCACCGCACGTGGACCCAGACACCATTCAGAGCTGCCCCCATATCGTCGCCCTTGCAGGGGCCGACCAGATCCAAACTGCACTTAACAAGGGCACAGGTTGGGCGCCATCGGTGACGGAATTGGATATTTCAAACCCCTTCATCTTGGCCAATACAACTCAGATCCTGCCCCGTCAGCCAAACCAGCGGTTCACTAATGGCGCGCCGATGATCACAAAGACGATCCGCACCAAATGATGCGCCACCACAACGGCGGCGTCCGCCCCTGCAACCAAAGCAACAATCGCCATTTCCGCCTGTCCACCCGGTGAAAACGCCAGCACACTTTCAGTGAACGGCAACCAGCCCAGCCTGATAACCACGGCGGCGAAAACGGCGGATATGCACAGGCTTAGCACGCTGAAAACCACGCCCGCCGTCACATCGACCCGCAATTCGCGCCATGAAATACCTGCGTATTTGACGCCAATGGTAAAACCGATAAAAAACTGCGCCGCTTGGATCGCTTCGGCGGGGGGGCGGTGTTGAATAAACCCCACCAATGACAACGCCGCCGTAAAAAATAGTGGCCCCAAAAGCGACGCGCCGAACAAACCTAACGCGGCCGCGATCCGCCATCCAATAATGCCCGCAGCCGCAAGGATCAACAGCTGGGTCCATGGTACTGACAGGAACGGTTCGCCAACGGGTTGGTTCATATCGACGTCGTAAAGATAGGCAAACATGAACGGCAACACCATCACCACAATCAACACGCGCGTCGCGTGGATCAATGATAGCGCGCGCACGTCACCACCAGCTTCTTCGCCAAACAACAGCATATCCTGCAAACCGCCGGGCATGCTTGCGTAAAACGCGGTCGGGTGATCAAACCCGAACCCTTTGCGAAACAGCGGATAGCCGACAGCGCCGACGCAAATCACCAAAGGCGGCATCAATGCCAGCGTCCAGATCAACGTGCCCATCTGCGCAAATAGTGCTGGCGTGATGGTCGCCCCGACAGCAACGCCTAAAATCGTGCGCATCACTTGGCTCGACTTCGGAGCACCTTGCAAACGCACGCCAAACAGCGCCGCAATCAAACACCCAAGCAGCGGGCCGAGCAGCCACGGCAACGGCAATCCTAGCGCCATAAACGCCGCCACACCAAGGCCGGAAATCAGAAGTGTCATCAACAAAGCCATTGGTCTAGGTCGCATGGCGCAGCAGCTATTAAAAGGGGGCACAGGCAAAGGGGGGATGGTACCGCCTCCCCGGCTTGAACGGGGGACCTCTGGTTCCACAAACCAGCGCTCTAACCAACTGAGCTAAGGCGGCATCAGCGTCGATTTAGCGAGCCATGCGCGCGATTGCAAGTGCCTATGGCCGCTTTAGCCAACCGATCTTGTCACAAGATTGGTCCCAAGGATGCGCCGGACTTGTCATTGCGCTCACCTGCGGGGTAGAGCGATTACACTCTTAGCCAAAGGATTATCGCCATGGGCATTAACGACGAACGCGACATCGAAGCCAACCTGCAAATCGGCCCAACAGATCACGGTCAGGTCCGGCTGTTCATCGAAGGCAAAGGCATTGAAATTCCTATGGATTTCACCCCAGAAGAGGCAGACGAAATCGCTGAAGAAATTCGGGCCGCCGCCAAGGCTGCCCGCCTCGTCAAGACGCGCTAAATGCAGATCGCTGCCCCGACAATCCCGTTATGGCGGGTCGGGGCAATTATGCTGGCATCCATGACGTTAATCGTCGGCGGGGATGTCGCGGCAAAGTCTTTGTCGCAAATCGGTATAAGTCCGATTTTCATAGCATGGACTCGCTTCGCCCTTGCGTCAGTTGTTTTGCTGCCGTTTTGCGGACTTGCCCGCGCTGACATCCCCGCCCTGCGCGATCCGCGTGTCTGGCTGCGCGCGCTGTTGATTATGGGCGGCATTTGCCTGCTTCTGACGGCGCTGCGCACAGAACCCATCGCCAATACGTTCGGTGCGTTTTTTGTTGGGCCGGTTGTGGCCTACGCGCTCTCGCGCTGGCTTCTTAGGGAACGGATCACACCTGCCCGCACAATTTTGCTGGGCTTGAGTTTTGTTGGTGTCCTGCTGGTCGTCAAACCCGGGTTTGGCGCAACTGCCGGCATGGGGTTTGCTGTTCTCGCAGGGGTATTTCATGGCTGTTACGTTGTCTCGACCCGCTGGATCGCCCCCCTGTACCGCCCGCGCCTGTTGCTGATCTCACAATTGGTATTGGGGGGTGTTTTGTTGGCACCCTTCGGATTGGTGGCACGTCCAGACAGCCTGACCCTCGCGGCATTTACCCTTATTGCGATCAGCGCGATGGGATCGGCATTCGGCAATCTTTTGTTGGTCAAGCTCAGCCAATCAACCCCCTCAAGCGTTATCGCGCCACTGATTTACACGCAGTTGATCCCCGCCACGATTTTTGGTTATCTGGTATTTTCGGACTGGCCAGACTGGGTCAGTCTCGCGGGTCTTGCGGTGATTTTCGCAACGGGGATCGCATCACTGGCGCTATCGCGGCGTTAAAGCATCCCGTTTGTCACAAAGGCCGTTGGGTCGCGCTGCGCTTGTAGGCGCATTGCAGTGGTGCGTGCGAATTTCTGCACCATGACCTTGCGCCGCGCCGCTGCCAGCTTGTCCTCGGGTGCCATGCGCACGACGTCACCGTCATAGGCGTCAGCGATGATCAGGCCAGTTTCATCAGGCAGCAAATCCGTTGGAAAGTCAGCGTCTACCGCCCAGAAAAACCGATCACACCATTCTAGGTAGCCCTGCCATTTGTGGTCTGATTGGAAATCAGCACGTGACGATTTGCACTCCACGATCCAGATTTCACCCTTTGGCCCCAGCGCCATCACATCGACCCGCAACCCCCGCGTTGGCACCAGTTCTTCAACACAAACAAAATCCAAACTGCGCAAATGGCGGCACACCCCACGCGCCAAAAGTTGACCGGGCTGGTAGGTAGACAGGTCTTGCGGGAGGATATCATCAGGCATCCATCAAACATGAACAATGTGTGAACATCCGTCAAGGTAAGTTAACGCTTGATCAACACCTCATCCCTGCCCTCCCCGATCCAACGCGGCGTGACATGACCGATAATTTGAACAAATCCATCTATTTGAAAGCCTCCAAACCGGACTTTTGGGCGTTCCTGACCCACCCTGCCAAACTGGCGATGTGGTTTCACAAACCAAAGACCAGCCTCGCATAGGGCGAACCCTACGCGATGTTCTCCACCACCAGCGGCGACAAGCTGATGTGGGGCGACATCATCACCGCAACCCCGTACGACGACCTTGAATACACCGTCACGATTGTACCTATGGGCGGCGCGATAAGCATCGTGAAATGGGCACTAGATGATGTGGCGAGTGGTACGCGCCTGTCACTTGTGCACGCAGGATTGCCTGCTGGTGAAGATGCTTTCGGTCTGACACGCGCGCTCGACAAAGGTTGGGACGGTCATTTCGCCCCGTTGCGCACGGCACAGCGCCGATTAGCATCAATCTTGTGTAAGACCTTGCCGAAGCCTGCCTGCCACACTAACTGTAAAGGCGGCGGGCTTCTGCTCTTCTCGTAAACACGGGACAACATTCCAGTGGCCTTAAGCAAATCCGAGGCGGCTGGCGCTGTCGGGGCTCTGGCCCCGTTACCTGGCTACCACCTGTAACATACAGGTCCTCCGGAAATAGATCCCTACGGTCGCCGCGGGGCCCGCCACCTTTCTACACCTCAGAAAAAATGAATTGTCTTAAATAATGGCTGCAAATCTAGCGGCGGCGCGGTGTATTCTCTACGCGGATCGGAATGGGTTCTGCTAAAAACACCGGCGTGGGGGCACGGTGGCCACCACGTGGTTCATCATCGTCATCGTCGTCATCTGCCATGCTCATAATCGCGTAGGCAAATTGCACAGCGGCAAAGACGACACCGTTCAACACCCACATCGTCAACACGGCCACAAACCCGATGTCAGAACGCGCCACAAGCCCGCCAAGGCCCATCACGTCAAAGCCAAGCATCAGTACGACGAAAATCGCTGACAACACAAAGCCAATCGCGCAACTTTTGATGTAAATCCTGATTAGTTCAAGGGTTTTCTGATTGGACATATGAACAGCCTCCTACCCTTATACGTAGGGACAAAATCGGCAGAGTCCAGTGTCAGGACGCCTCAGGCTTGACTTCAATTTTATTGAAAACAGTCGGACTTAGCCTGTCTCTAATTAAGGACTTTGCCTGACACTAATTAAAGCTGTCAGGCTTTGCCTGACGGGCCATATGATCCAGCACGGCATTGACAAACTTCGGCTCTTCGCCGCCGTCGAAAAACGCTTTCGCAACATCGACATATTCGGTGATTGCGACGCGCGGTGGTGTGTCGCGACCAAGCAATTCAACGCCAGCTGCGCGAAACAGCGCGCGCAGTGTTGGGTCAATCCGCGCCAATGGCCATTTGGCGACCAGCGCACGATCGGTCATTTGGTCAATCTTGGATTGTTCGTTCACAGCAGTTTCAACCAAAATGCGGAACAAAGCCACATCGCCCTCAGCCATTTCATTGCCTTCGTAAATCGCGCCAAAGCGGTGATTTTCGAATTCGCGCGTCACAGATTCAATCGACTGGTTGGAATGTTCCATCTGGAACAGCGCCTGCACCGCATAAAGCCGCGAGGCGGATTTCATCTTGCGTCTTACATTGCCTGACAGGTTTGATTGGGCCGGATTTGATTGGGATTCGGTCATGCTGTAGTGGAACCATCCGTGTTGCCGGCCATCAGGATGTCGTTGGTGAATCCAACGCCCGATCTAACGCCGCCCCACTTACGGCTGAGCGCGATCAAGTGCAAGGCCGCGTGCGCCGCACCGCCACCTTTGTTTTGATCTTTGGGATCGGCGCGAACTTCGGCCTGTTTTTGCGTCTCAACAGTCAAGATTGCGTTGCCGATGCACAAACCCTGAAGGCCAAGCAATTGCAATGCGCGCGAACTGTCGTTGCAGACGGTTTCATAATGCGTCGTTTCACCACGAATGACGCAGCCCAACGCGACATAGCCGTCAAAATCGCTCATGCGTTCGGCGATGCCGATGGCAGTGGGGATTTCCAGCGCGCCGGGGACTTGCACGGTCTCATGCGTGCCGCCAGCTGCCTCAATCTCAGCCTGCGCGCCAGACAGCAGGTTATCGGCGATGTCTTTGTAGTAGGGCGACATGACGATCAGCAGCTTGGGCTTCTGGTCAAATTCCGCGCGGGGCATGATGTAGTGTGATGAATTAACCACTGCGGTTATCCTAATTCTGAAATCTTGCGGGTGCCGATGATCTCTAGCCCGTAGGCTTCAAGCCCGACAATCTTGGGTTTTGGCGAATTGGTCAGCAGTTCGATCTGACCAAGGCCAAGCGAACTTAAAATTTGTGCGCCAAGGCCGTATTGGCGTAACGTCTGCGGTGACACGTCATCAGCGGCCACCATTTTCATTGACGTATCGCGCAACAGTACGACAACACCGCGCCCTACCTCTGCGATCAGCTTCATCGCCTCACCAAATTCGTTTGCCCGCCCAGATGGGCCGATCCCGACGACATCAAGCATCGCGTCCATCGCATGCATGCGCACCAACACGGGCACATCGCCCGAGATGTCACCCTTGGTCAGAACCACATGTTCATCGCCGTGGGTTTCATCAGCATAAATTTTCATCTGCCATTCGCCGCCAAATTCCGACGTGATGGTCTCTGTCGAGCGTACGCGCACCAGATTGTCGTGGCGGCGGCGATACGCGATCAGGTCGGAAATTGTGCCGATTTTCAGCCCGTGCAACTGCGCAAACGCAACCAGATCAGGCAGTCGCGCCATCGTGCCGTCATCGTTCATGATTTCGCAAATCACACCAGACGGATTCAGCCCTGCAAGACGCGAAATATCAACAGCGGCTTCGGTATGACCTGCGCGGACCAGCACACCACCGGCGCGGGCGCGCAGCGGGAACACATGACCCGGCGTCGCAATGTCGGTGGCACTTTTGGTCGGATCAATCGCGACAGACACAGTCCGCGCACGATCTGCGGCGGAAATACCCGTCGTCACACCTTCGCGGGCTTCGATTGACACGGTGAACGCTGTTTCGTGGCGCGATGAATTATGCGTGGACATCAGCGACAGACCCAACGCGTCCAGCCGTTCAGCCGGCAGCGTCAAACAAATCAACCCTCGACCATGGGTGGCCATGAAATTGATCGCATCCGGCGTCGCCATTTGTGCAGGGATCACCAGATCGCCCTCGTTTTCACGGTCTTCATGGTCCACCAGCACGAACATCCGGCCATTGCGGGCGTCTTCGATGATGTCTTCAATGCTGGAAATCACGTCTTTCCAGTCAGTTTCAACGGGGCCGGGTTTTTCGAACGCCCCAGTTTTTTCAAACGAATTATTCATGATTGTCCTCTGAACAGCTAGTGGTCGAGATAGCCTGTAGGCAAGCAATTGAAAAGGGGCGCGATAGCCGCACGACTTGGCGCCAGATCGGAAGATGTAGACAATCCGGGGGCTGTATTTTTGGCCTTATTTATCAAGCGCACCAACAATATAACTGATAATTAACAGCCTGTGCATCTATAATGGGCGCATGGGGCAATCAATCTTCATTCACCGCTTAATATTGCGTTGTGCTGTCAGCACGCCTTTGGCGTGACACAATACACTGCTGGGCAATGGATTCCCAGCCACTCGGCCACTTCACTGACCGCGTATCCGCGCTCGACAACTCGCGCCACAGCGTCCTGTTTGAACTCATCCGTAAACCGCATTCCCGTGTTCATATCCGTCTCTGTTTTCCACATTACTAACCGAATACCGAATTTGCGAGACGGGCTCGGTGCGTTTGCATCAACAAGGCTTGGTATTTCAGAACCAAAGAAGCCGATTCAGTCCATCAGCCAATCGACATTGCGTGTGGCGGCGGTATAGGCTGCAAACTGGCTTGTGTAGGTTTTCGCGCCTTCCTCAACGACTTCGCGCCATTCGTCGGCTTCATCGCTGGTACGGTGGTATTCGACATAGGTGAAATGACCGCCGCGATTCTCGCCTTTCTCCGCCGCCGCCGCGTGGCGCAAAATATCGACTGAGCGCTGGCCTGTGTCATCCTCTAAGGTGGCGACAATCTCTGGTTTGGTATCTTCGGTCATGTAATTGCCTCAAAATAATCTGGTGCAGACAACGTGCCAGCCATGCGGCCCGCTTGCGCCCATTCGCGTTCCAGATCGGTGTTACACACCAACACGAAACGGCTGGCGGGGCCGCCAGTTTGCGCGAACAGCGCGCGCATCACATCGCGGGTTTGCACCCAAGGGGCCAGCGATTTTGGGGCGGCATAGGCCAGTTGTAGTGGCGGAGTGAGGTGTTCCAGCGCAATCGGCACATGGGCCAGACCGACAGTACGAACATCGTTCAGGGCGTCCAGTTTCGCAACCTTCGCCGTAGGAACACGGTCTGTAGCGCGCAACAAATCCAGCGCGTTGCTTGAGAACATGAACCCGACCAGATCATCGCCCGACGCCGCGCGAAACCCGGCGTAGGTTTTGTACGGCAGCCCAAGTTCTTTAGCGCGGGCGACCCGGCGACGAATAACTTCAATCGGAAGTTTCGGCATAAGATCACTGCGCGCCTTGGCCCAAACATGGGTGCGCCAGCTTTTACCCGGCTCGCCGACACGACCCGAGTTATGCCCGATGTTAGGCCCGATGTTAGCGACAATGCCCACCATTAATCGTAGTCTCGCAGGCGGGCCACATAGCGCGCCATCGTGTCCACCTCTAGGTTCACCGGATCGCCGACTTTTGTATCCCCCCATGTCGTGACGGACTTCGTGTGCGGGATAAAATTGATGCCAAAACGCGCGCCATCGACTTCGTTCACGGTCACTGACGTGCCGTTCAGGGCGACCGACCCTTTGGGGGCAATGAACCGTCCCAGATCATTGGGCGCTTCCAGCGTCACCCGGGTGCTCGCACCATCGTCCACCATGTCCACGATCATCGCCACACCGTCCACGTGGCCAGACACGATATGCCCGCCCAATTCATCGCCAACCTTCAGGCTGCGTTCCAGATTAACCCGTTTGCCAACCACCCAGGCCACCAGTGACGTTTTACTGACAGTTTCCGCAGAGATATCAACGTCATACCAGCCTTGCGGGTCGCAATCCAAAGACGTGCCTTTGGCGACAACCGTCAAACACACGCCGTCAGATGCAATCGACGCACCGATATCAATTCCCGAAATGTCGTAACGCGTCGCAATCCGTGCACGCAAATCGCCAAGGTCTTCCAGCGCCAAAACGCGACCCACATCCGTGATAATACCCGTAAACATGGCGTATTCCTCTCATCTTTCCACCGAACTAGACCCTTGAAAGACGTTCGGCAAGCTGACTAAATACCACAGCATAACAACGCGCCATATTTCCGCCCAACTCTGTGGTTAATTATCTCTAAACCAGCACAACATATTTGATGGGACCAGAGTGACAAAGCACGCAACCAGATCTTTCCTGTTTTTGCAGGGGCCCCATGGGCCGTTCTTCCACCGTTTGGGCAAAATGCTCCGCGCGGCGGGGGCGGATGTGTGGCGCGTCGGGTTCAACGCGGGCGATCGTGCGTTTTGGTTCGGGGCCAAGGGCTATATCCCCTATCGCGGCGGAGCTGACGATTGGGTCGAAACGTTCAAAGCAATTGTTGCCGCCAAATCCATCACCGACATTGTGTTGTACGGCGACACACGGCCCGTTCATGCAGTTGCAGTTGCTGCGGCCAAGGATATGGGTCTGACCGTACACGTTTACGAAGAAGGCTACATGCGCCCGTTCTGGGTCACTTATGAACGTGGCGGCGCCAACGGCCATTCCAAGCTGATGAACACCAGCGTCGATGACATGCGCACCGCTTTGGCGAACTCCGAACTCGACATACCAGAGGCACCGGCCCACTGGGGCGACATGCGCCACCACGTGTTTTACGGCGCACTATATCATTGGTTCGTGATGTTTCGAAACGGCGAATACCGCAATTTCCAACGCCATCGCGAACTGCCGCTAATTGCCGAAACCGCGCTTTACACCCGCAGCCTGTTGTTGATGCCGTTTATCGCGCTCGGACGGATTATCGCGACGTTGCGTATCAAACATGGCGGCTATCCCTATCACATCGCACTGCTGCAGCTTGAACACGATTCGTCATTTCAGATGCATTCACCGTTTGAACGCATGGAAGAATTCCTTGCCCTCGTGATACGCGGCTTCGCCAAAGGTGCGCCAAAACACCACCACCTTGTGTTCAAAGCCCACCCGCTGGAAAATGGCCGCAGCCCGCTGCGTAAAGTCATCCACCAACTGGCCCGCGACAACGATGTCTATAATCGTGTGCACTACGTGCGTGGCGGCAAACTGGCGCAGGTTTTGGACCATGCCCGCACCGCCGTGACGGTCAATTCCACCGCCGCACAACAGGTTTTACACCGTGGTATCCCGCTGAAAGTGTTCGGCGATGCGGTCTATGACAAACCGGAATTCGTGTCCGATTTGCCGGTCGATCAGTTTTTTGCGACCCCCGCACGCCCCGACAACCGCGCGTTTAAGGAGTACCGCCGCTACTTGCTTGAAACCAGCCAGGTTCCTGGTGGTTTTTATTCTGCGCAGGGTCGTCGCCAGTTGATGCGCCAAGTGGTGGACATGATGCTGGATCCCAACGATCCCTATGACGCCTTGCGCACCGGACAGGCCCCGCCGCGTCAGCAGTTGCGTGTAGTTAAGTAACAACCACCACACCTAGGGGTGTCATGGCAAGTGCGCCACACCCCACCTCGCCCCCAACCTTATACTAGATTTTGCCTACAGATTCCGGTAGCTTACAAACAAAAGGTGAGGTGAATATAAATTCGCCCACATGACGACTGAGGCAGTTTTAATTAGGTCGAGGAGACCGGAGCAGTGAAATCCCTAAGATTGCGGCCCCAATTGCGCGTGGCAAAAGGCGTGGCCCTCGTTGCCGTATTGGCAGTTGTTGCGTCCTGCGGCTTACCGCGCTCAGGCCCAACGAAAAGTGAAATTTTTGCGGGATCGGTGATGGAAAACGGCGACGCCTTTGTCCTTGTCGTTGATGACAGGGTGAATTTGGTAGCCAGCGTTACCCCTGCCCTCGGATTTGCCACAGGCTTTCGCGATGCCAGCCCCCTTGGCAGCGACACGATCCGCGCCGGTGATGTTCTTGGCCTGACGATCTGGGAAAATGTGCGTGATCCGTTGCTCGTGCCCGCGGGCCAAAACGCGACAGTGCTCGAAGAAGTGCAAGTCGACGGCTCCGGTTTCATTTTCGTGCCCTACGCCGGTCGCATCCGTGCCGCTGGCAACTCACCCGAAGCAATCCGCAGGGTTATTACTGAAAAGCTCGAAGAACAAACGCCGGACCCACAAGTTCAGGTGCGCCGCCTTGCTGGTGACGGATCTACTGTGTCTGTTGTTGGTGCCGTTGGCGCCCAAGGTGTCTATCCGATTGAACGCCCAACCCGCACGCTGTCGGCAATGCTTGCGCGTGCAGGTGGTGTGTCCGTTCAGCCAGAAATTGCACAGGTGACGGTTGTACGTGGCGACCATTCTGGTGAAATCTGGTTTGAAGATCTCTACTCCCACCCCGGCCACGACATCGCCTTGCGGGCAGGAGACCGGATCTTTGTGGAACAAGACACCCGCAGCTTCACCGCCCTCGGCGCGACAGGCACGCAAAACCGCGTTGTATTCGAATCCCAAACCATTTCAGCGATTGAAGCCATCGCGCAAGTTGGCGGCTTGAACACCAACCTCGCTGATCCAACGGGTGTCTTTATATTTCGCAACGAACCTGTCGAAATCGCGAGCCAATTGGTGGCTCGCAATGACCTGATCGGCACCCAGCGCGTGATCTATGTGCTTGATTTAACAGAACCCAACGGCATGTTTATGGCGCGTGATTTCGCAATCCGTGACGGCGACACAGTCTATGTCACCGAAGCACCGTTCAGCCAGTTTAACAAAACCATCTCGGCTGTGTTTGGCACGCTTGGGTCGTTCAGTTCGGCTGCCACACTCGGCGGGTAATGACTTTGGACAATAATAAAGCCGCCGCAGGGAAAACCTCGCGGCGGCTTTATGTTTATAACGGCGGCTTCCTAACCCAGAAACGTATGCGGCGCATCCTAACGCTGTCGGGCTATGACGTGTCCTTGGGCAAACCGTCTACGGATGACCTGATCGGCGTTTGGGGCCAGTCGCCGACGTCGTGGCGCGGCGAAGCGGTCGCAAATCGCACCTCGGCACCTGTGTTGCGTGTTGAGGATGCATTCTTGCGGTCCGTCTTGCCAGGTCGGGGCGGTGAACCACCCCTCGGTCTGCATCTGGATACACGCGGCGTGCATTTTGACCCGTCAAAACCGTCCGATCTGGAAATGATCCTGCGTGAGGACCCGCTTGATGACACCGCCCTGCTGAACCGCGCGCGCGACTGTGCCGAAGCAATCAAACGTGCGCATCTCAGCAAATACAACGCCTTCGATCCTGCCACCCCTGCCCCCGATGCGGGTTATGTACTGGTGATCGACCAGACCTCGGGCGATGCGGCCGTCACCGCGTCGCGCGCTGATCGCAACGCCTTTCTTGAAATGCTGTTTGTCGCACGCGAAGAACACCCAAGCGCGCGCATCCTGATCAAAACCCACCCTGAAACCGCGCAGGGCCACCGCGACGGGCATTACCGTGACGCCGACTTGTCCCAAAACGTCACATTCTTCAGCGATCCGATCTCGCCGCATCATCTGCTCGACGGGGCCATTGCGGTCTATACCGTGTCGTCGCAATACGGTTTCGAAGCAATCATGGCTGGCCATAAACCCGTGGTCTTTGGACAGCCATTTTACGTCGGCTGGGGCCTGACGGATGACCGCATGCCATTGGATCGCCGCCAACGAAACCTGACCCGCGCTCAGCTTTTTGCAGGCGCGATGATCCTGTATCCAAAGTGGTACGACCCCTACCGCGACGAACTTTGCAGCCTCGAAACCGCTATCCAAACCCTTGATGCCCACACACGCGCATGGCGCGACGACCACCTTGGTTGGGTCGCGTCGGGCATGCGATTGTGGAAACGCGGCCCCCTGCAGAAGGTCTTTGGCCAGCACCGCAAAATGATGTTTGAAGACCACCCCGACAAGGCCGATGCGCTGGCCGCTAAAACGGGTCGGGGCCGTATGGTCTGGGCCGGCAAAGCGGCGGATCATGACAGTGCGTTACGTGTCGAAGACGGATTTCTGCGCTCGCGTGGCCTCGGGGCTGATCTGATCGCCCCATTGTCTTTGGTCCTCGATGACCGCGGAATTTACTACGATCCAACCGGCCCCAGCCGTCTGGAAGCCCATATCGAAAGCTCCCCTTCCCTGCCAGACGCGGCCACTTTGCGGGCTGAAATGCTGATTGAGCGGATTACCAGCGCGGGCCTGAGCAAATACAATCTCACCGCCAAAAACTTTCCAGCCGACTTGCCAAAAGGCCGCCGTATCTTGGTCCCCGGGCAGGTCGAAGACGATGCGTCAATCCGGCTTGGTACGACGGACGTGACCACCAACCGCGCGTTGCTACAGGCCTGCCGCGCCGCCAATCCCGCCGCCGTGATCCTTTATAAACCGCACCCCGACGTCGAAGCAGGGCTGCGAACTGGTGCTGTGCCAGACGCCGCCAACATTGCGGATGTTGTGCTCACTCATACCTCCCCGATCGCAGCACTTGACGCTGTGGACGCCGTTTGGACAATGACGTCAACTATCGGGTTTGAGGCACTGCTGCGCGGCAAAGACGTGACCTGCCTTGGGACGCCATTCTATGCGGGTTGGGGCCTGACCGAAGACCGCGCGACACCAATCCCGCGCCGCACAGCCCTGCCAACGCTGGCACAATTGACCCACGCGGTCCTGATCGATTATCCACGCTATTTCGACCCCGTCAGCGGCCACCCCTGCCCCGTTGAAGTCGTGATTGAAAGACTGCTACAGGGCACGGTCCCCCGCCCGTCACGCGCCAATCGCCTACTGGCGAAAGTCCAAGGCGTGTTCGCCAGCTATGCGCATCTATGGCGCTAGCGGCTGATCGGCCCTACGGGGTGAGTTTTCTGGCCAAGATGAAGCGAGGCGCGATGCCAGCGGTGCATGATATCCGCACCGACCTGTGTTGTTTCAATAAGGTCAAATCGTGGCGCGTCGTCCAATACATCCAGCCCCAACGCACCGATAGACGGCGTGCCTTCAGCCCCCAGCGCGATTCCCGCTGTAAAGCCCACGATTTCATCCACCAGCCCCGCACCAAGAAGCGATGCCGCAAGACTTCCACCGCCTTCACAAAACACCCGCGTCAGCCCAGAAGCCGCCAATTTATGCATCATATCAACGGGATCAATCTGTCTGCCCTGCAGATCACAAGCCAAGGTTTTAGCCCCCAGATCGGCCCATTTCTGTGCGTCAACATTTGCCCCATGACAGAGCCACAGCGGGGCATCACCAAGGGTCGCTAAAAGGTTTGCCGCACCGATATCAAGCCGCCGTGACGCCACGACGCGCACGGGCTGGCGCACAGCACCCGTGTTGCGCACCGTCAGGGTCGGATCATCCGCACGCACGGTTCCCGCGCCGACCAAAACAGCGTCATGACCTGCGCGCATCGCATGGACCTTTCGGCGCGCATCCGGCCCTGTGATCCATTTGCTTTGCCCAGTCGCTGTTGCAATGCGCCCGTCAAATGAACTGGCCAATTTCAGCGTCACAAAGGGGCGGTTTTCGGTGACACGCAACAGAAAACCAGCCATATCTTCGCGGGCCTCGTGCTCACGCACACCCGTTATAACGTCGATCCCCGCCGCGCGCAGCATCGCGACGCCCTTGCCCGCCACACGCGGGTCAGGGTCGCCTGTAGCAATCACAACACGGCCCACGTTTGCGCCAATCAACGCATCCACACAGGGCGGTGTTTTTCCATGGTGGGCGCAAGGTTCAAGCGTCACATAGGACGTGGCACCGTCCGCATCGATCCCGTCAAGCGCGCGGGTTTCTGCATGGGGCCGCCCACCGTCCGCCGTCCAGCCGCGCCCAATAACACGGCCGCCATTTTCGTTTGGCCGCACAATCACACAACCGACGTTTGGATTGGGCCAAACACGACCAAGGCCCCGCCGCCCAAGCGACAGGGCCATGCCCATAAAACGGTTATCTAAATCTGTGCTCAATCTTCCGGTGGATTTTGTGGCCGCAACTCGCTCACAAACTTGTCGAAATCATCAGCAGCTTGGAAGTTCTTGTAAACACTGGCAAACCGAACGTAGGCCACAGTGTCGATGCGGGCCAAAGCCTCCATGACAATCTCACCGATTTGTTTTGATCCGATGTCGGTTTCGCCCATACTTTCGAGACGCCGCACGATACCAGATATCATCTGATCGACGCGTTCCGGTTCAATCGGCCGCTTTTGCATCGATATCCGAACCGAGCGTTCGAGCTTGGGTCGGTCGAAATCTTCGCGTCTGCCATTAGATTTAATGACGACCAAATCGCGCAATTGGACCCGCTCATAGGTCGTAAAACGACCGCCACAAGCAGGGCAAAACCGCCGACGCCGGATGGCAACGTGGTCTTCCGCGGGGCGAGAATCTTTAACTTGTGTGTCGATATTTCCGCAAAAGGGGCACCGCATATCCTGTCCTCGTCATCTTCCTGTGGGGTCTTATGCCCCATTTATCCACAGCCACTATAGGCGTCGGGATAGGTTTTGGGTAGTGGGCAAATCGCACCACTAGATCGTGAGTCGGATGAGCCACAGTTTGCCGCTAATTTGTATAATCGACTGTTCTCGGGATACATTGAAGATGGGCTAATACATTGCCCTGACGGTCTTCAATGTAGATGCCGCCAAACTGCGGATGAATGTCGTCTTCAAAATTGATCATGGGGTCGTCTTTGAGAGCTTCAAACTTATCAAACCCGCCGTAAATCTCATAAATCACGTCATTATTTGTCAGCCGTACCGCCTCCCAGATGGTGCGCCCGATACCGGGCCACGGCACGGCCTTCGCCCTTTGTCCGAACCGCAACGACAGCGCCAGTTCTGGCGTCTGCTCGGGTCGCCCAAAACGATAGCGGACCACATCGTCCGTCGTGCAATCCTCTACGGCCTTCCCGTTGGCAAAGCTGCACGACATGAACGTACGCTCACTACCTGCGCACTCGGCCCAAGCGGGGTTTGTGACAGTAATTAGGGCAAAAATCAGTATCATGAGCCCCCCGATGTTGGAATATGCCAATCCGCGCCACGTGGCGTTTTCACGTATTCTGGCCATTTGAACTGGATTGGCGCGGGATAATCGCAAAGCGGTGGGATGTCGTGTTCTGCTTTGCGGCGCAAGAATTCTTCGCGTGCGGCTGCGCGCACATCGTTGTCTTCCAGCAGTCGCAACGCCGAACACGCCAGCACCTTTGCGGCCACCTGAACCATGGGATCAATGGTCTGCGCCATGCCCCCAAGCGCGTTCATCGCCCATGGTGGATATGGTCCACCCTTCAGCGCAGGTCGCGCGATATAAAAGCGCGCAGTTGGCGTATGCCACGTCATATCCGTGTAATCATCAGAAGTTGAATTTAGCTGGTTCGGTGGCAGGCTCTCCCGCAGGATCGCCTCTGCGTCTTGTGGGGAAATCAGCGTTTCGCACGCGGGTAGGATTGGATCTTCGTCAGCCTCCATTCCGCAATTTTGCTGAACCTGTCGCATCAGGTCTTTGGCTTCGCTGCTCCACACAGGCGCGCCAACTTGTTGAATTTGCTCCCAAACCATGCTTGCGATTGCATGGTTGGCCAATCCAGGTCGCGACTTGCAAACCCAATGGCGTTCAACACGACACCCCGTCAGGCCCGCAATATTGTTAGCCAACGCGTCCAGTCGCGCGCACACCTGCTCGGCCATCGCAACCGTCGGCACCCGCATCATATATTGCAGCTCAGCGAGGCCGGCTGGCAGATTGTCCGCCGTCGCTTGCCCCGTGCTCAGGATCGCCTCGGAAATCGACCAACCGCCGACGTGCGGCAGCATCGTGTCGCGCAGCATCCGCGCTTGGCTATACATCATCACCAACGCGTCGTTTGCCCCGGGTGCGCGGATGTCAGAATGGCTTTGCGGGATTGGCGCGGCATCCATCGCCCCAAATTGATGCGGCGCATCGCATATAAACCGATAAATCATTGAATAGGCGGCGCCACAGTGCGTGTCCCAGCGCACCGTATTGCACATCGGCAGCATGTAGAACGGGTGGAATGACAACATGCCCGCCAGCCCGTCGTAATACCCCTGCGCGGCATGGATCGGCTTTGACCCAAAAGCACTTTCTCGGCGGGCTCGCCGGTAAAACGCAACCCACCCTTGATGCCGTGTCGTTCCATCGCGGCCTTTGTCGCGAGAAGCCCACCTAACCCGCTGATCCCCAGAGCAGAATGTGGGTCGGTATGGCCTGCCGCATGGTGGCTTAATCCGACGTGTGGGGCCTCATGAACGCTTGCTGCCTGGCAATTTCCAGGCACCGCATCGTATTCCGCGTACATGCCTACAACAGGGCCTGCACCATTTGACCATTCAGCGCAAAACGCTGTCGGCATACCGCCGCTGCCTTCCTGCACGGTGAACCCTTCGGCGCGCAGCCGTTCGACATACCACGCGCAGGACCGGTATTCGCGCCATGCGGGTTCAGCAAAGTCAAATATCTGGGCGCAATCAGCAGACAACCCGCCACTGGCCGCTTCAACCCATGCTGTGGCGGTCTTTTGGGCGGCAGAAACACTCATCTCATCATGCCCACAACACGACGCAGATGCGGCACTGTCCTATGTTCGAAAATGTATATTCCCTGCCAATTTCCAAGCTGAAATTCCCCTGAAATCACGGGAATCTGCAAGCTGGTTGGCAGCATCGCAGCCTTGATATGCGCGGGCATGTCATCTGGACCCTCATAGGTATGGCTAAGGTAGGACATGCCGGGATGATCCGCCGGCGGCACAAACCGATCAAAGAACGCCGTAAGGTCGGTTTGGACTTCAGGGTCCGCGTTCTCTTGGATCAAAAGGGAGCAGGACGTGTGCTTCACAAACAGCGTCAACACGCCTGTGGCCGCGACACTTGCGGCCACATCGCGCGTGAACTCATAAAGCCCTGCTCCAGACGTCTTGATTTGCCAATCCATTTCGCGAGTGTCCCCGCCCCGCGCAATCAAATCAAGTGTTTACGCAACTGGTTTCAAAACCAACGCGTAAACAGTTTATTCAAGCGTTTTCGTAGCCTTCTAACCGATCTTGGTGAAACCTTTGGTTGCGTCGGCCCCATGCTGCATGCGTTGGGACCGCGCCCAAACGGTTATTGATCCAAGAATGACCGCAAACGCCGGGACCGGCTTGGGTGCTTCAGCTTGCGCAGCGCCTTTGCTTCGATCTGGCGAATACGTTCGCGCGTCACACTAAATTGCTGTCCGACTTCTTCCAGCGTGTGATCGGTGTTCATGCCGATGCCAAACCGCATCCGCAGCACACGTTCTTCGCGCGGCGTAAGCGATGCCAGAACCCGAGTCGTGGTTTCCTTCAGGTTCTCCTGAATGGCAGAATCCAGCGGTAGAACAGCGTTTTTATCTTCAATGAAATCACCGAGCTGGCTATCTTCTTCGTCACCAATCGGGGTCTCAAGCGAAATAGGCTCCTTGGCAATTTTCATCACCTTGCGCACCTTCTCAAGCGGCATTTGCAGCTTGGCGGCCAGTTCTTCCGGCGTCGGTTCGCGGCCAATTTCGTGCAACATCTGGCGGCCCGTGCGCACCAGCTTGTTGATCGTTTCGATCATGTGGACCGGAATACGGATTGTGCGGGCTTGATCAGCAATGGAGCGTGTGATCGCCTGACGGATCCACCACGTCGCATAGGTCGAGAATTTGTAGCCACGGCGATATTCAAACTTGTCCACGGCCTTCATCAGGCCAATGTTACCTTCCTGAATAAGATCAAGGAATTGCAGGCCGCGGTTCGTGTACTTTTTCGCAATCGAAATCACCAAACGTAGGTTCGCCTCAACCATTTCCTTCTTGGCCTGACGCGCTTCTTTTTCGCCCTTTTGGACCTGCTGAACGATGCGCCGGAATTCGGAAATATCGACGCCGACGTATTGCCCGACTTGCGCCATTTCAGCGCGCAGTTCTTCAATTTTTGTGGTTGATCGTTCGATCAGCATTTGCCAACCGCGCCCGGCTTTTTGGCCCATTTCATCAAGCCATGACGGATCCAACTCGCGACCACGGTAGGCATCGATAAATTCGCGACGGTTAATGCGGGATTGGTCGGCCAGCTTAACCATGTTGGAATCAATCTGCATGATGCGGCGGTTGATGCCGTATAGCTGGTCGATAAGCGCTTCGATGCGGTTGTTGTGTAGGTGCAGTGAATTCACCAGTTGTACGATCTCAGAACGCAGCTTCTGATATTTCTTTTCTTCCTTGCCGGAAAAACTGTCGTCTTCGTTCAACGTCGCGGACATCCGCAAATCCTGCATGTCCGAAAGTTTAGCAAAGCCCTTCGCGATCACTTCCAATGTGTCCAAAACCTGCGGCTTCAGCTGTGCTTCCATCGCGGCAAGCGACAGGTTTGCAGCTTCTTCCTCATCATCGTCATCGTCATTGGCAATCGGGTTGCCGTCTGCATCAAGCTCCGGCTTTTCATCACTTTTCTCGCCAACACTGACGGCAGAAACAACAGCAGTTTCTTCAGTTTCTTCGGCCAATTGGTCGCCAAATGTTGTCTCGAGATCGATCACGTCGCGCAGCAAAATGTCCTCGGACAGTAATTCGTCGCGCCAGATTGTGATCGCCTGAAACGTCAACGGGCTTTCGCACAGCCCAAGGATCATCGTGTTGCGGCCCGCCTCAATGCGCTTGGCAATCGCGATTTCGCCTTCGCGCGATAGCAATTCGACACTGCCCATTTCGCGCAGGTACATGCGCACAGGATCGTCGGTGCGATCCAGCTTTTCGGCCTCGGCACCGCCAAGAACAACGTCCCGTCCACCAGCAACAGTCGCCAATTCTTTCGACGTGCCGTCGTCATCAACTTCTTCGGATTCTTCTTCTTCGGTGACTTGGATGCCCATCTCATTGAGCATCGACATCACATCTTCGATTTGGTCCGAAGACACCTGATCGGGCGGCAAAACCGCGTTCAACTGATCGTAGGTGATCGTGCCGCGTTCGCGCGCTTCTGCGATCATCTTTTTGACGGCGGCTTGGCTCATGTCCAAGGAGTGGTCGGCGTCGTCACGTTGAACGTTGGTGTCTTTGGCGGCCATAGTCGTTTTCCCTTCGACGGTCAGATGAGCGCGTCATACGCACCCCCTGATTCGGTAATTCGGTTTGAAACGAATCAACCAACCCTACGGCTGATTCGCAATGCCTCAAATGGCTTATTTTTATGGTTGTTGCAAAAGCCCTAGTGCCCTTTGTCCCGTTTGGCAAAGCTGATTCGGTCTAAAAGTGCATCAAATGCACTTCGTTCGTCTTTCTTGATTCGCGCGCCGCTGTCCGCGGTGTCGTATTCTGCACTATCGTCCCCGTCTTGGCGGCCTGCGTTGTTCATAGCAGCGATGGACTGCGCCAATCGCGTGGTCAGACGTTCATCAGCCACATCCGAATTCATTTCTTCGACCGCATCCTGAACCTCATTGGCATGACCACGACGCGCTGTAAGCTTGGCAAATTCTTCGGCCAGACACATCCGTGCGAGATCGCCATTGTCGGGGCGGCGCACGGCTGGAGTTATTGTCACGTGTGCCTGCGCGAACAGCTTTACAAGGGGGCCATCGCCAATTTCAGCGCTCAAAACTGCTTCAAGATCGGCCTGCGGGTCCACCTTTAACAGCGCGTCGCGCAACATCGCGATGTCTGGACCCGAACAAATCATCCGTTCAAGAGCGCCGTTAAAATCAACTAAAATCAACGGGTTGCGGATCAGAACGGCGAGAATCACAGCTTCACGCAAATGATCCTCGGACGACGGACCACCCCCCAGAAGCGACGCCTTTGTGCTCATCTGTGCAGGTAACTTGGCGCCTTTGGGCAACCATTTTCCACGCTGTTGTCCGGTGCTCCCACCGCCAAATGCCTTGCGATTGTTGCCAAATAACTCCCAGCGCATGTCCTTAATCGCTTGCCCGTAATGGCTCCTGATCGACGGGTCTTTGATCAGCATTATCTTTTCGCGCAGCGATTTATCGAGCGCGGCTTTGCGTTCGGGACTGTCAAAATTCTTGCCTTCGACCTCACGTTGCCACAGCAATTGCACCATCGGCAAAGCGCCATCCACCCGCTCGCGCATCGCCCCTGCGCCTGCAGATTTCAGCAAATCGTCTGGGTCTTGGCCGTCTGGCATCATCGCAAAGCGCACCGATTGTCCGGCCTCCAGCAGCGGCAGCGCAAGATCAATCACCCGCATCGCTGCGCGTTGACCTGCCACATCACCATCAAGTGTGATCACAGGTTCGGGCGCAATCCGCCACATCATCTGCAACTGGGTTTCCGTAACGGCCGTGCCCAATGGCGCAACCGCGGCACCAAATCCGGCCTCAACCAGTGCGATCACGTCCATGTAGCCTTCGGCCACCAACAGCGGCAGCCCTTTGCCCGCCGCCTCACGTGCGGGGCCAAAATTGAACAGACTGCGGCCTTTGTCGAACAGCTCAGTCTCGGGCGAATTCAGATACTTGGCGTTGTCACTGGGGTCCATCGCCCGCCCGCCAAATGCAATCGCACGCCCGCGTGCATCGCGGATCGGGAACATAATGCGGTGCCGGAACGTGTCATACGGCTTTTTGCCGCTGTTGGACGGCTTGCCCAGACCCGCACCAAGTATCAAATCCTCGGCCACGCCCTTACCCGTCAAATGGTCCCACAGGTTTTGCCACCCCTGCGGCGCCAACCCGATTTCCCAACGCTCCAACGCCGCCGCACTCAGCCCGCGCCCCACCAAATAATCGCGTGCCTCCGCGCCAGCCCCCGTCTTAAGCTGAAGGCGGTAAAACTGCACCGCCTGCTCCATCACCTCGGCCAACAACGTGCGGCGATCCGATTTCGCCTGCGCCTGTGGATCACGCTTTGGCACGGGCATCCCAGCCTCAACCGCTAGAATCTCAACCGCCTCCATAAATCCAACATTTTCGGTCTCGCGGACAAACGAAATCGCATCGCCCTTGGCGTGACAGCCAAAGCAATAGTAATATCCCTTGCGGTCATCGACATGAAAACTGGCGGATTTTTCTTGGTGGAACGGGCACGGTGCCCAAAGATCGCCCTTGCCCTGATTGGATTTGCGCTGATCCCACATGACCTTGCGCCCAACGACCTGTCCAATGGACAGCCGCGTGCGCAACTCATCAAGAAATCCCGGTGGCAATGACATGCGATCTATATTGGGTCTCGCGCCGAAAGAGTCGAGGGGCCAGTGTCGAGTTACCCTTTCGTCTGATGCGCCGTTGGCGTTATCCGCCGCTTGGCCGCCGTTTTGATTTGGGCCTCACGCCAGGTGATGAAACTGATCGACGCCATAATGATCGCGCCGCCAAACACCACCCAGCCATCAACTGGTTCGTTGAACAACAGCGCCCCCATAGCCACAGCCCAAATCAATTGCAGGAACGTGACCGGCTGCGTCACCGTCAATGGTGCGGCGGCAAAGGCCAATGTCATCGAATAATGCCCCGCCGTTGCAAAACACGCTACCAAAAACAGCCAGCCAATATCGGACCACGCAACTGGCACCCAAACCGCCCATGCAAACGGGGCCAGCCCGATCGTCACCGTGATCGACAGCATCCCCACGACGACCGCCGCGCTGACCTCACCGCTCAGCTGCTTGGCGATCAGG
Source organism: Octadecabacter antarcticus 307 (assembly GCF_000155675.2). Classification (GTDB taxonomy): domain Bacteria; phylum Pseudomonadota; class Alphaproteobacteria; order Rhodobacterales; family Rhodobacteraceae; genus Octadecabacter; species Octadecabacter antarcticus. The sequence continues at coordinate 1,472,804 of NC_020911.1, read as the reverse complement.
TATCCAGCGGCAAACATCAGCGCCGTGCCCAGCATCGCGATATGTCCGGGGTCAATCTCACGAAATCCGGGCCGCAGGATGATGATTGCGCCCACAAGCGCGATCACAACGGCGGCCAAACGCCGTGGCGGCAACGCCTCTTTCAACACCAACGCAGCCCCCAGCGTGACGTACACTGGCGACAGATAATTCATCGCCGTCACATCTGCGATCGGGATCCGTGCCATGGCGAAAAACCACAAAATCACAGCAATCGTATGAACCACCCCGCGCGCCGCAAACAGTTTGAATTGCCGCTTAGTCAGGTGTGCGGCCAGTATTGGCCGGATCATCGGGATCAAAAACACCAGCCCCAACAGATACCGCAAAAACGCGCCTTGTGCGGCGGGCACCTCGTTGCCAATGTGTTTTACAATCGCCGTCACAGCCACGAAATTCAGGCCCGTCAGGACCATCCAGATAACACCGATCATGGGTCGATTTTGGTCAGGTTTTAATGATGCCATATTGCGTACAAAACGCCCGCGCGGGACCAATGGCAACCCCGCAAAACGGCTATATCGCGCTGACGACCAAACCGGCTGCAATGACGATCATCACCGCACCGATCATGAATTCCAGAACGCGCCACGCGCCCGGGCGTGCCATGACAGGGGCCAACAGACGCGCGCCAAACCCCAGCGCAAAAAAGAACAACACAGACCCAAACGACGACCCCGCCCAGAACGCAACGCTTGCGTCCGAAAACCGCGACGCAACCGATCCAACCAGCAACACCGTATCCAAATAAACATGCGGGTTTAGCCATGTGATCGCAAAGCAAAACAGCAACGCCGCGCGCAAACTGCCTTTGGGCGCACCCGACGGGTCCAACCCCTCACCGCCTTGCCAAGCGCGCCAAAAACTCATGACGCCGTAAACGAACACGAACGCTGCGCCGAACCATAACATGACTGGGGCGGCGGCAGGGATTCGTTCAGTCAGGGCTGCGAACCCGAACACGCCCATCCCCATCAATAGTGCGTCCGACAACGCGCAGAATACGACGATGGGCAGCACATATTCGCGCCGCAATCCCTGTTTCAACACGAATGCATTCTGCGCCCCGACCGCCAGGATCAACGACAGCGACAACCCGAAACCGTTCAAAAATGCCGCCAGCATCACGCGACCCACCTCTCCGCGATGCTCACACCTGCCACGCCGTCAAAATATCGTGCAGCGGCGCGAGCCGCTCCAGTCAAATCAACCTTCGCTGTCTGCGTAGGCCTGCATGACCTCATCGGATGCATCCATATTGGTGGTGACGGACTGGATGTCGTCGTCGTCTTCCAACGCCTCAACCAATCGCATCAGCTTTTCCACACCTTCAAGGTCCAGATCGGAGTGAATATTGGGTTGCCAGATCAGTTTGGTCGATTCGCTTTCGCCCAGTTCGGCCTCAAGCGCGTTGGACACATCGTTAAGATCGCTATCAGCGCAGATAATGACATGGTTGTCTTCGTCGCTCTGCGCATCCTCCGCGCCAGCCTCGATCGCGGCCATCATCACTGTGTCCGCGTCCCCTGCCGTGGCCAAATAAAGCACCTGACCCTTGCGCTCAAACATAAAGCCCACAGATCCGGTTTCACCCAGATTTCCGCCGGCCTTGGAAAAGGTCGACCGCACCGTGGACGCCGTGCGGTTCTTATTGTCGGTCATCGCTTCAACGATCACGGCAACCCCACCGGGACCATAGCCCTCATAACGGATTTCATCGTAATTCTCAGCGTCGCCACCAATTGCCTTTTTAATGGCGCGGTCGATGTTGTCTTTCGGCATCGACAGGCCCTTGGCCTCTTTTATGGCCATGCGCAGACGCGGGTTATGGTCGGGATCGGGATCGCCCATCTTGGCGGCGATGGTAATTTCTTTCGACAGCTTGCTGAACAACTTGCCGCGCAACTTGTCCTGACGTCCCTTGCGGTGCTGAATATTTGCCCATTTCGAATGGCCTGCCATTGCGCAACTCCCGATTAAACGATCCCTATTTCAGCGCCCTCTATAGGGCAGACCGCCGCAGGCCTGCAATCCCATCTGAACGCCGCGTGCGACATCCAAAATGCTGCACCTGCGGTATGCCTAGGATGTGTACAGCTTGTGTACGGGATGTGTCAGGGGGAAATACGCGGTTTTCGACCCCCGCCGCACGCGCTACACCAGTGCCATGACAACAGATCAAATCATCCTTTTTACTCTCTTTGGCGCGGTCTTTGGCATGCTGCTCTGGGGGCGTTTTCGCTATGACCTTGTGGCGTTTTCTGCCCTGCTTTGCGGTGTGGTCTTGGGCGTGGTTCCAACCAAAGATGCGTTCTCGGGCTTCGGCCATCCAGCCACAATTATCGTCGCCCTTGTGCTGGTCGTCTCGGCGGGTCTGGTCCGCTCAGGCGCGGTCTATTTGATCACGCGAACGTTGGTGGACGCGTCGCGCAATCTGGGCGCGCACATTGCCATCATGGGGGCCATTGGCGGCGTGTTGTCAGCGTTCATGAACAACGTCGCGGCCCTTGCGCTGTTGATGCCGGTGGACATTCAAACCGCGCGCAAGGCGGGCCGAAACCCCGGCTTGTCGCTGATGCCGCTCAGCTTTGCCACGATCCTTGGTGGCATGGCGACGCTCATCGGGACTCCGCCCAATATCATCATTGCATCCATCCGCGAAGAAACCCTTGGTGAGCCGTTCAAGATGTTCGATTTCGCCCCCGTTGGCGCAGTAACGGCCATTGCGGGTCTGTTGTTCGTGGCGTTCATCGGCTGGCGCCTGATCCCCGCGCAAGACGGCAAACAAGCAGGCGCAACACTGGAAAGCTACACCTACTATCTGGCCGAACTCACCGTGCCCGATGGCAGCAAACACATCGGCAAACGCGTCTCAGAACTCTATGAAATCGCTGAGAAAAATGACGTCGCGATCCTTGGCCTGATCCGTGCTGGAAAGAACCAGTATGGCACTGCAAAGAACAGTGTTTTACAGGGCCAAGACACGCTGGTGATGCAGGCCGCGCCCGAAGCGTTGGACGAATTCCGCGCCGCCCTGAACCTTGATTTCACCGATAACAAACGCGAAGAATTCTTGTCTGGGGCGTCCGAAGGATTGACCGTCATCGAAGTTGTGGCGACCGAAAATTCACGCATCACTGGTAAAACCGCCGAAAGCATCGGCCTTGCATGGCGCAAGCGTACCGTCCTGATGGGGCTGTCGCGCAAAGGCAAAACCGTCAAATCCCGGATGCGCAAAACGCTGATCGAAGCCGGTGACATTCTGCTGCTGCTCGCGCCGCAAGACGCGGCCAACGACGTTATCGAATGGCTTGATTGCCTGCCACTCGCAGATCGCGGTGTGGCGGTAACTGCAAACTCGAAAGTCTGGCTCGCCATTGGCCTTTTTGCCGGTGCCGTCGCCTTGGCCAGTTTCGGGATTGTCTATCTGCCAATTGCCTTGGGCCTTGTGGTCGTTGCCTATGTTTTGACCAAAATCGTGCCGCTGTCGGAACTGTACACCCATATCGAATGGCCAGTGGTTGTGCTGCTCGGCTCGATGATCCCGCTCGGCGCAGCGCTCGAAACGTCGGGCGGCACCGAACTGATCTCCGGCGCACTGCTCGACCTCACACGCGGGCTCGCACCTTGGATGATCCTGACCGTCTTGATGATCGTCACAATGACCCTGTCTGACGTGCTTAATAACACCGCCACCACCATCGTCGCAGCCCCCATCGCGATCCAGATGGCGCAGTCGTTAAACGTGTCACCTGATCCGTTTTTGATGGCCGTCGCTGTCGCTGCTTCAAGCGCGTTCCTGACGCCGATTGGCCATAAGAATAACACGCTGATCCTTGGTCCGGGGGGCTATTCGTTCGGCGATTACTGGCGCATGGGTCTGCCACTGGAAATCCTTGTGGTGGCTGTGTCTGTTCCCGCAATCCTCGTTTTCTGGCCGCTCTAGCTTCATCTTGGCCAATACAACTCCCCCGGAAGGTCCTCTTCTTGAAACCATTTCTGATCCTGCAACTGCGTCCCGAAACCGAAGCATCGAACGATGAATACAGTGCCATTCTGCGCAAAGGCGGGCTCACGGTGGATCAAACCCGCCGCATCCGCCTTGATCGCGACGCGCTGCCAGACATCGATCTGACACACTACGCTGGCACCATCGTTGGTGGTGGCCCCGGCTGCGTGTCTGACGCGCCCGAAGACAAGACCGCGATAGACGCCCGCGCAGAGGCCGCGTGCCTGTCGCTGATGCCCCAAATCACCAACCACGACTTGCCGTTTATGGGCTGTTGTTACGGCATCGGCATCCTCGCGCATCACCTCGGTGCAGAGGTGTCGAAAGACAGTTACGGCGAACCCGTCAGTGCGGCCACCTGCACGGTCACGCCAGACGGCAAACACGACCCGCTGCTGCACGGTTTACCCAGCGAATTCGACGCATTTGTGGGCCATAAAGAGGCCGTGCAAAACCTGCCCACCGACACTGTCCACCTGCTGTCCGGCGATGTTTGCCCGTTCCAGATGATCCGTCACAAATCAAACGTCTACGCGACGCAATTCCACCCCGAAGCCGACGGCGCAGGCTTTGCCACGCGCATCCGTATCTATAAAGACAAAGGCTACTTTCCACCAAACGAAGCAGAGGCGTTGACGACCATGGTCAAAGCCGCAAACGTCAGCGTCCCCGCCGATATTTTGCGCCGATTTGTGACGCGGTATCGCTAAAGCGGCCAAATCAGCGGGATCATCGCCGAGGCGATCACGCTCATCGACAGGTTCAGCGGTATACCCACGCGCATGAAATCGCTGAATTTATAGCCACCGGGGCCATAAACCAGCGTATTGGTCTGATAGCCAATGGGCGTGGCAAACGCGCAAGACGCCGCGATCATCACCGCCACCACCAGCGGGCGCGCATCAACCCCCAAAGCCGTCGCGAGGGAGATCGCTATCGGCGTCATGATCACCGCAACCGCGTTGTTTGACACGATCTCGGTCAGGATCGTCGTCAGCAGGAACACGCAGAAAATCAGGAGGAACGGTGGCAACCCATCCAAACTAGGCGATATCGCATCAACAATCAGCGACACGGCACCAGAATTCTGCAACGCCGCCCCCACGGCCAGCATCGAGAATATCAACGCCAGCAATCGCCCGTCGATGAAACTGAACGCTTCGTCCGCGTCTATGCACCCAGTCAGCAAAACAACGGCGACGGCAATCACCGCCAGCATCAGGATGGGGGCGACATTCAATGCGGCCAGCGTCACGATGCCGATCAATGCCGCGATGGCAATCGGGGCATGCCCGCGCCGGAACGCCCGTGCGGACGGTTGGGACACGTCAACCATGTCCATCTCTGTGGCGAGGCGGGCAATGTCCTCTGGCGCACCTTCAAGCAACAGCGTGTCGCCCACGCGCACCACCAGAGAGTCCAGATTGCTACCGATGTTCTGGTTGCGCCGATGCACGGCCAGCACGTAAACACCGTAGCGGCGCCGCAACCGCAGAGACGCCATCGCCCGTCCAACCATCTTGCAGCCCGGTGTAATCAAAACCTCGACCGTTTGTGTTTCAACAGCTGACACCTGATCGACGCGGCGCAGATCCTTGGTCTTTTGCAGAGACAACAATTCGGTCATTTCGGTGCGCAACACGACGCGATCACCCACGGCCAGCTGAACAGTTTTAAGATTGCGGCGCAGCGATGCATCGCCGCGCACCACGTCGACCAACCGCACGCCGTCGCGTTTAAACAGGCGCACGTCCAGCACATCGCGCCCAATCAGGTTGCTGTCAGACGGAATTACGGCCTCGGTGAAAAATTTCATCTTGGATCGATCCGACAGCATGTTGGCCATACTGTCGCGGTCTGGCAAAAGCCGCGGGGCAAAAAGGCCCATGTAGATCAACCCCCACGCGCAAACGACCAGACCGATGGGCAAAATCTCGAATATGCCAAACGGCGCCAGCCCTTGGCTGCGTGCTACACCGTCCACCAACAAGTTCGTTGACGTACCGATCAGCGTCAGCGAGCCGCCCATGATCGCAGCGTAACTGAGCGGAATCAGTAGCTTGGACGCCTTGGTTCCAAGGGTTTTGCTCAGTTGCACGACAACAGGGATCATAACGACCACCACGGGCGTGTTGTTCATAATTGCGGACGCCCCCATGACGGCCAAAATCACCCCCACGATGGCGGTTTTGGGATGCGTGCGTGCATAACGTTCGGCCAATCGCGTCAGCACGTCCAACGCCCCCGTGCGCACCAGCGCGCCCATCACGATGAACATCGCCGCAATCGTCCACGGGGCCGAATTTTGTAACACTGCCTGCGCGTTTGCATACGGCAGCACACCAAGGGCCAACATGACTGCAGCACCGGCCAGCGCGACCACCTCAGTGGGGTAGGTTTCGCGTAAAAACAGCACGAACATGATCGCCACCACGCTCAGGGTGGCGATCGCTTGGCCGTTCTGTGAAAGTGCGAATATTTCAACCACGTTTGCGGTCCCTTGGTTGGTTCTATGAAGTGTCGCGTGGTGCGCGGGCCTGCGCAAGTCCCGTTTGACGCCGGGCCGCGGCAGGGCGGACCAACGTCAGACCCGCGAGCATCAGCGCCAGCGCAATCCAGACCCAGCCCGAATAGCGTTCGCCCAAGATCAACATCAACCAGATGTCGCCAAATCCCGTAACGAGATAGGCCGTTTGGCTGGCAAACACCGCACCAGAACGGGTCAGTAACCAAAGATAGTCCGCGTAGATCAACGTATGTCCCACGGCACTGGCAAGCACCGCAAAGCAAACAATATCGACACCAACGCCGCGTAACTGGCCACTCGAGGCCGCTGACACCAATGAAATCGGCAAGAAAATCATGGCCGCGCCCGCGTAGGCTTGCAAAGGATGCAGTCCGCCCATGCCGCGGGTTACGGTGATCGTGGAATTAATCGCGTAACACAGCGGTGCAATCGCAGCGACTGCCACAGCCCAAAGTGGTCCAGACCCGACCGCGCCACGGGTGGCAGCGATTAACGCCATCGCGCCCAGTCCCATTAAAACACCGGTGATACGCAGCGGGGTTAGGACCTCACACCCGACCAACGCACCCAAGATAAGCGCGAAAATCGGGATCAACGCCATGATGATGGCAACAAGGCCGGCAGGAAGATAGGCGATTGCGGTAAAGCTGGCGAAATGCGGGATCAAGGTGCCAAGCAGCGCGATCTGGCCGCAAAACAGCCATTGAGCACCGCCCTTGGGCAGACCTTTGCGGGCCGCGAGCGCGCCCGCAAGACAAAGCGTCACAATGCCCTGCCAGACCATAATACCGAACGGTTCAAACCCGCCGTCCACCGCGATTTTGGTCATCGGCTGCATCAATCCCCACCCCGCACCAAACACCACCAGCGCCAGCCAAGGCAACGCTGCGTCGCGTGTCATGCCAAAGATCCGTCGGGACCCTGCTGGCTAAGCCGACCGCCCTGACGAACCGCTTCTACGCGGTTGGCTTTGCCTGTGCGATCATCAGTCTCGACGTAGATGCCAGACAAAGTAGCCTCACCGTTGGCGGGTTCAAAACGCGCTTTGGGCATTCCGGTGATGAAGCGACGCAGTGGTTCGGCCTTGTCCATGCCGATGACCGAATTGTAATCACCGCACATCCCAGCATCAGATTGAAACGCCGTACCACCCGGCAAGATCATCGTATCGGATGTGGGCACATGGGTGTGGGTGCCGACAACGATGCTGGCACGGCCATCACAGTAATGCCCCATCGCCATCTTTTCGGACGTGGCTTCGCAGTGGATGTCAATCAGGCTGGCATTCACCGCCCCGCCCAAGGGATGCGATCTCAACACAGTTTCCACGGCAGAAAACGGATCATCAAAGGGGCGTTTCATGAACACTTGGCCCAACGCCTGCGCCACCAGCACTTTGCGCCCACGCGATGCCTCAAACACCCTAGCGCCTTTACCGGGGGCCGCCTTGGAAAAGTTGAGCGGGCGAATGATGCGCGGCTCTACTTCGCAGAACTGCAACATGTCTTTTTGATCAAACGCATGATCGCCCAGCGTCAAAACATCCGCGCCAGCGTCTAGCAAAGCCTTGGCATGGGCGGTGGTCAGCCCTGCACCATTGCTGGCGTTCTCACCGTTCACCACGACAAAGTCGAGCTTCCAATCCTCGCGCAGCTTGCCGAGCCGTTCGATGATTCCAGTGCGGCCAGACCGACCCATGACGTCGCCAAGAAAGAGTATTTTCATGGGGTGGGGTATTCCAAGGGGCTGCGCATCTTGCAAGAGCAGAGTGGGGCTCTGCCCCGTCCTTCGACCTCTCCAGCGGTATTTTTTGAGCAAAGGTGAGTTTAAGAGAGGTCTATGATACCGGTTTCGGTGACGATCAAGTCCAACGGCTGGTCAGTCAGTTCCAACGGTAGATCCGGCATTTCTTGTGCAGAATACCCAAACCCGATGGCAATCGTGGGCCGATGTGCGCGCAGACCTTCGAGCGTGCGATCATAAAACCCACCACCATAGCCCAACCGCCCACCGCTGCGCGAAAACGCCAGCAGCGGCACGATGAGGATTTCTGGCGTGATCCAGTCGCCTATGATTGGTATCTTGGCCCCAAACGCCCCAGCCTCCATGACACAATCCGGCGTCCAAACGCGAAATTTTAGCGGTGTGGCCGGGGCGAGGATCACCGGTAAGCAAACAGGTCCGTGCGCGCTGGCTTCTTCCATCGCCGCTGTCGGGTCAATTTCAGTACGCATCTGCGCATATCCTGCCAGCGGTACGCCGCGGTATTTGGCCAGAACCGACGACAGGTAGCCTGCCTGCGCCATGCGGGCGTTTTCGCCAGCTTTGTGGGCGGTGTGGCGCGCCGCAAATGCTGCCTTGCGCGCGGCGTCTTTGCGTTGCGCCAACGATGTAGGCGTCGATTTAGGCAGCGTCATAGCAGCATCACAGCGGCCAGCCCAAGGAAGGCAAAGAACCCGACCACGTCGGTCACTGTTGTCACAAACGCACCAGACGCAAGTGCCGGGTCGACGCCAATCTTTTCAAGCACAACGGGAATCGCCGTGCCCGCAAGGCCCGCAACAACCATGTTGATGACCATGGCAATCGCAATCACCAGACCCAGCATCGGTGCGCCAAACCAGACCCAACCCACAATCCCCATCGTCACAGCAAAGATCACGCCGTTGACCAAACCCACCAACACTTCACGGCGAATAACCCGCCAGACGTTGGCGCCTGTCAGGTCTTTGGTCGCGATGGATCGCACGGCAACGGTCAGGCTTTGCGTGCCTGCATTGCCCCCCATGGACGCCACGATCGGCATCAACACAGCCAGCGCCACAAGGGTCGAGATCGTTTCTTCGAACATCGAAATCACCAGCGACGCAAAAATCGCCGTCACAAGGTTCACGGCGAGCCACGGAAAGCGGCGCCGCGTGGTCGCGATGACCTTGTCGGTCAGGCTGGATTCACCGTCCACACCCGCAAGGCGCAGGATGTCTTCTTCGTGTTCGTCATCCAGCACGATCATCGCATCATCAATAGTGATCACACCGACCAAACGGTCGTCTTCATCCACGACGGGCGCTGAAATCAGGTGGTATTGGTTGAACGCATAGGCGATATCTTCTTCGTCCTGATCGACGCGAAACGTGCGAAAACTATCCTCCATCAGTTCGGTCAGATGGATCGCGCGCGGCGTGCCCAAGAGTCGCCCAAGGGTGACATAACCCACAGGTTTCATACGCGGATCGACCAGGATCACATGGTAGAATTGTTCCGGCAGATCATCGCTTGCCCGCAGAAAATCAATCGTTTCGCCTACTGTCCAGTGGGACGGCGCGCGCACGACTTCTGTCTGCATAAGTCGGCCAGCAGATTCGTCCGGGTAGGCCAACGCCCTTTCAACAGCAACACGGTTGCCCGCATCAAGTGCGTCCAAAACCTGTTCTTGTTGGTCCACGCCAAGGTCTTCGACCAGATCGACCACGTCATCGGATTCAAGATCACGAACCGCGTCAGCCAGTTCGGCTGGCCCCAACAGATCAATGACTTCGGAGCGTAGATCGTCGCCCAACTCCGACAGGATTTCACCGTCAATACCATCGCGCCAAAGAAACAGGAGTGTCGCGCGATCACGCTGGTCGATTTGTTCCAAAAGGTCGGCAATGTCGGCGGCGTGAAGTGGGTTAAGAAGCGCGTCAAGGGTTGCAACATTCTGGCTGGCAACAGCATCAAGAACCGCCGCGACCAAGCGTCTTGGCAGGCCTTCGTCGTCTTCGTCGTCTTCGTCTTCGATGATGTCTGCTGAGTCTGCCATAAGGCCCCCTATTACCGCGCAGCATATCTATATGCCGCCAGCCCTCAAGCGATCATCAATGTTTTGGCGATTTACCTGACGCTTTACCCGATGCTGCCGTGCGGGTAGGGATGGCGTATGACAGATCAACTCCTCCTCGGCCAAACTTTGCGGTTCTGCGGTGATCCATTTGCCACCAGTCTCGAAGCGGCCGCACATGTCAGCGCGCGTGGCGGTGTATTACTGCGCGATGGACGCATCGCAGCGGTGGGTGAGGCCGATGACCTTCGTCGCGACAACCCGACTGCCACAGTGACAGATCATGGTGACCACCTGATCACGGCAGGCTTTGTGGACGCCCATATGCATTATCCGCAAACCGCGATGATCGCGTCATGGGGCAAGCGGCTGATCGATTGGCTGAACACCTATACCTTCCCTGAAGAAATGAAGTTCGCCGACCGCGCCTATGCAGACCAAATCGCGGGCCGCACACTGGATTTGGCGTTGGCCAACGGCACAACCACATTGACCAGCTTTTGCACGATCCACTCGGGCAGCGTTGACGCCTATTTCGAAGCGGCAAGCGCGCGTGGAATGGCCGTCGTTGGCGGTAAAACCTGCATGGATCGCAACGCCCCCGACGGGCTGCGTGACACCGCAAAAACCGCTTATGACGATAGCAAAGCGCTTCTGGAAAAGTGGCACGGGAGGGACCGTATCACCTATGCAATTACGCCACGTTTTTCACCCACGTCTACACCAGACCAACTGGCGGCATTGGGCGCACTTTGGGCCGAACACCCTGATGTCTTGATGCAAACCCATCTGTCCGAACAGCTCGATGAAATTGACTGGGTACGTGGCTTATTTCCTGATACCCGCGATTATTTGGATACCTACGAAAAGTTTGGTCTGCTGGGTGAACGTGGGCTTTACGGCCACGCGATCCACCTTGAACCCCGCGAGATCGATCGATTGGCAGAAATAAAAGCGGCAGTCGTCCATTGCCCAACATCAAACACATTTATCGGGTCCGGTCTGTTTGACATGGCGGGCCTGAAAGAGCGCGGCATCCGCACTGGGCTGGCCACGGATACAGGCGGCGGTTCTTCATTTTCAATGCTGCGCACCATGGCCGCAGCCTATGAAGTCGCGCAATTGCGCGGCACCGCCATGCACCCCGCACAGTTGATGTGGTTGGCCACTGAAGGGTCAGCATCAGCGCTGCACATGTCGGGGCAAATTGGGTCACTGAATGTGGGTGCAATGGCAGATATTGCCATTCTTAACCTCGCGTCGACGTCCGCAATTGCTCAGCGAAGCGCGCGCGCTGATACGCTTTGGGAGGCACTATTCCCGACAATCATGATGGGAGACGACCGTGCCATCGCGCAGGTTTACATAGCCGGAAAAGCGGTCTAGCAGCCGTCCTTTCCCAACACCAAAACCCAACTGTCATCGACCAAGGCGATCCCGAACTCGGTCACGTTGGGCGACAGATTGTTGTCGCGATGCCCTTGGGAATTCATCCATTCAACGTGGACTTCTGCGACAGTATCCTGACCTTGGGCGATGTTCTCCGCGATGAAACAAAACCCGTAACCCGCAGCCCGCGCGCGGGCCGCCAATGTCCTGCCGTTGGACGACACATGAGAAAAGAAATCGCGCTGTTCCATGTCTTGCGCATGCCCCAATGCAACCCGAGCAAGTTGCGCGCTCGGCCGCACTAGGGACAAGCCACGCGCACTCCGTTCGCCGTTCAACAGCATGCCAATTGTGTCGGTGATCTGGGACGCCGCCATCATCTGTGCGAGACCCTGATTAGCTACCTGAACCGCTTGACTTTGCGTCTCCTGACAGCCCGCAAACGCCAAGACGATCGCACCAATTGCTACCATCTTTAAAATCTGCATCATCTCGAAACTTCCCTGCGTCAGTTATTCCTGCAACTTTTGCACCAGCTGCCCCTGTCGCACAATTGCGCTAGCAAGATCGAAGCTCACCACATGGCCATCCGCAACGATACGGCGCCCCTCGACAAACAAATCGCGCACAGACGTCGGGCCCGCGAGCAAGATCGCCCCAACATCCCAAGATCCAGCGCTATGCACACCGGACACGTCCCAAATCGCAATATCCGCTCGTTTGCCAACTGCAATTTGCCCGCAATCATCGCGGCCCAAAACCGCAGCCCCGCCGCGCGTCGCGACCTCCAACGCCTCGCGCGATGACATGGCATCCGCGCCGTTTGCGACCCGCTGCAACAGCATCATTTGTCGCGCCTCACCGACCAGAGATCCACCGTCATTGGACGCCGATCCATCAACCCCCAAACCCACCGTCACGCCTGCGTCGCGCATGGCCCGCACGGGCGCTATGCCTGATCCGAGACGACAGTTGGAACAGGGGCAATGCGCCACGCCGGTTTTTGATCTGGCAAACAAATCAATTTCTTGACCGTCCAGTTTCACACAATGCGCATGCCAAACGTCCGGACCCGTCCAGCCCAAATCCTCAGCGTACTGCCCGGGTCGACAGCCAAACTTTTCTATTGAATATGCAATATCTTCGTCATTTTCCGCCAGATGCGTATGCAGCATTACACCCTTGTCGCGCGCCAAAATCGCCGCGTTGCGCATCAGATCACGGGTAACAGAAAACGGCGAACACGGTGCCACACCGATCCGCACCATCGCACCCTCAGTTGGGTCATGAAATGCGTCGATGACGCGGATGCAATCTTCAAGAATAGCCGCTTCTTTTTCGACCAGTGAATCCGGCGGCAAACCGCCGTCACTTTCGCCAATACTCATCGCGCCACGCATCGGGTGGAACCGCAATCCAACGTCATCCGCAGCGGCAATCGTGTCGTCCAACCGCGACCCATTCGGAAACAGGTACAAATGGTCCGATGTCATCGTGCAGCCCGAAAGGGCCAACTCGGCAAGCCCGATCTGTGCCGAGATATACATCTCCTCAGGCCCAAACCGCGCCCAAATAGGATAAAGTGTTTGCAACCAGCCAAACAGCAACGCGTCCTGCCCGCCGGGAACAGCCCGCGTCAGTGTTTGGTACAAATGGTGGTGCGTGTTCACCAATCCCGGCGTCACGACGCAGCCCGTCGCAAGGACGACGTCTGCCCCGCCAGCCTCCAGCCCGACACCAACATCCGCAATCACGCCGTCACGGATCAGCACATCCGCACCCGACAGCTCACGCCGCGTATCATCCATGGTCAAAACCGCCACAGCGCCCTTAATCAAAACATCAGGCATCTGCCCTCCCTTCGATCCCGTTCGCTGAATAAAGTGCCGCCAGAACAGGTAAGGGCGCGACAAGCCAAGACTAGCGGCGAACCGCAACAGCGATCAACCCTATATTTCTAAACCCGTCTTTGTCTAAAAAATATCCTTGGGGGAGTCCGAAGGACGGGGGACTAGTCCCCCTCTTGATCCGATTGGCTCGATCCGATTGGCGCAGAAAATTCGGCTAGTACTTGACCAAAATCTCCAGCGCCCGCGCGTGCAGTGTCCCGTTCGCCGCCGCCAATGCCCGCCCGCCGTCGTGGGCCGGACCGCCCCGCCAATCAGTGACGATCCCGCCCGCAGCCTTGATCACAGCAATCGGCGCTTGGATGTCATACGCACTCAGCCCTGCTTCGATAACAAGATCAACCTGCCCAGCGGCCAACAATGCGTAACCATAACAATCCATGCCATAACGGGTCAGTTTGCAGCGACCTGCCACGTCATGGAACCCAGCGCCATCTTGCAGTGCGCCAACCTCCGGAAACGTCGTCAGGATCGTCGCATCGGCCAATTCAGTTGTGGTTTTGGTCGCAAGGGCCCGCGGCCCCAATGGACCGATCATTTCAGCGCAGCCAAAGCCGCCCTCAAACCGCTCACCAATATAGGGCTGGTCAATCATGCCGTACAACGGCCCTCCCGCGTCGCGCACAGAGATCAGCACTCCCCAGGTTGGTGTGCCACTGATAAATCCACGCGTGCCGTCAATCGGGTCAAGCACCCATTGCAAACCGCTGGTTCCATCGCTTATCCCGAATTCTTCGCCCAAAATTCCATCCGCAGGGCGCAAGTCAGCCAAAACCGCCCGCATTGCTTGCTCCGCAGCGCGATCAGCTTCTGTAACGGGGTCAAATCCACCAGCGTCCTTGTTGTCGGACACAAGACCCGACCGGAACAGCGGCAGGATCACATCGCGTGCGGCGTCAGCCATAACATGGGCACAGGTCCGCAGCGCGGCCTGATCATCCGATCTCAGGGATATCTTCGAAAGGATCATCACACTCGCCTTTGGCCAAACTGGTCCCACTGCGGTAGTCGCGCGGGTGGCCAAAGGTCAAGTGGAATGGTTTGGATTGGGTGGGCCTATGCCGCTTCGCTCAACACACGGGCAAGGTCGAACAAACGGCGGCGCTGATGTTCAGGAATTGCGTAATAGGACCGCAGCAGATCCAACGCTTCCTTGTCGGACAGGATGTCGCTCGGCATGCCACCAAGGTCTTTTCCAATCAGATCACCGTCAAGACCTTCAAAGAAGAACGCAACTTCGACGCCCAATGCATGGGCAATGCCCCAAAGACGCGACGCGCTGACCCGGTTCATGCCAGTTTCATATTTCTGGATTTGCTGGAACTTGATACCAACTTGATCGGCAAGATGTTGCTGCGTTGTGCCACTGACCCAACGGCGGTGGCGGATGCGTTTTCCAACGTGAACGTCAACTAGGTGTTTCATAGTTTTCTCCCTGTGCAATACGTTGCCTGACCCCGACATAATGCGCAGGCCAAGACGAGCTAAATATTTTTGTGCAGTTTCTCATGATCTGGTTCCTAGACAAACGATCCAAACCGAGACACGCAAGGGTTGCATCCACTAGCCTATCCTTTAGGACAGGTTCGTTCGGTGAATCTTGACGGAAAGGTCTTCGTCGCTGTCTTTATCGTCAGACTTTTCTCCACCATTCCCTTTCTGAAGACCGTTATCTATTTGTCTATTAAAGCAACAATTTTTATGAAAGTTCCCCATGCGCGCCTTCCAAGTCACCACATTCGAAACGCCAGCCACGTTAATCAACACCGCAGCGATGCTACCCGCAGAAGGCGAGGTGTTGCTGAACATTGAGGCCTGCGGGCTTAACTTTGCGGACTTATTGATGGCAAATGGCACCTATCAGGATACGCCCACCCCGCCATTCACCTTGGGAATGGAGGTTTGCGGCACGGTTCTCGCGCTTGGCGCAGGCGTGATGTCCCCAGCAATTGGTGCGCGCGTTGCGGTGTTCGGCGGCCAAGGCGGGCTGGCCGATCAAGGTGTTTTTCCGGCCGCGTTGTGCCGCGAAGTCCCTGACACAATGACGTCCGAGGCCGCTGCAGGGTTTCAGGTCGCATACGGCACGTCCCATCTTGCGTTGACCCGTCGCGCCAAACTGCAAGCAGGGGAAACGCTGTTGGTCATGGGGGCGGCGGGGGGCGTTGGCCTAACAGCGGTTGAGATCGGCAAAGCCATGGGCGCGACGGTCATTGGTATCGCGCGAGGGACCGAAAAAATGGCGGTGGCCAAGGCTGCAGGTGCAGATCACGTGATCGATGCCAGCGACGATATCACGGCGGCGGTCCGCGCGCTCGGCGGCGCCGATGTGGTTTATGATCCGGTGGGGGGGGTGTCCTTTAAGGCCGCTCTGCGTGCGACCAACCGCGAAGGGCGAATCGTGGTTATCGGGTTTGCCAGCGGCGACATACCGCAGATTCCAGCCAACCATCTGCTGGTTAAAAACATAACCGTCATTGGTTTTTACTGGGGTGGCTACCTAAAGTTCAACCCCACAGCACTAACCGACAGCATGGGTGAATTGCTCAACTGGTACGCCCAAGGCCGCCTAAAACCCCATGTCAGCCAAGTCGTGCCGCTGGACAACGCAGCAGATGCGCTCGACCTGCTGCGCAGTCGCAAAAGCACAGGTAAGGTTGTTGTGACCCCTTAGACCCAAAATTTTTCAAGCGCCTTAATTATGCACTGCGTCGCTCCACATCCGCGCCCGCCCATTCGGACAGATAGGAATGACGGATCATGTCGTGCAGCGCGCCCTGTACAGGATCGTCTTTGGCCTGCATATACAGCACTATCTGGGTCTTTCCGGGATCGGGCAGCGCACCATCGTGAGGCACCGGCGCTGTCTGGCGCGGGTAAACCCCTTTGATGAGTGCATGCACCGCGAGATCGGCGCTCACAACCGCATCGACCGCGTTATCAAGATCTGATTCCACCACCATCTGCCAATCGAACTGGGCCGCATCCAACCGTTTCAACACGCCTGCACGGAAAATACAGTTCTTGCAGAACGCGACGGGCAGCGGGCGATTTCGCCACGCGATGCCGTCGACGGCACCAACCCAAACCAGCGGCAATGTCACCAGTGATTCGCCGCCGGGACCAGGGTGTAATTCAGTCGTCACGATCGCATCAATCTCACCGCGCCCGAACATTTCGCGCAAAATTTTGGTTGGTGACGACACCAACTTAATCTTCATGCGCGGAAAATCGGCGGCAAAGCGGCGCAAAACCGGTGGAATATATGGATAAATGATATCGTGAGGCACGCCAAGGCTGATTTCGCCTTCATAGTTTTCTGCCGTCAACCGTCGCAGCGCCTCGTCGTTGAGCGACAACATCCGCCGCGCATAACTTAGCAATTGTTCACCTTCTGGCGTCACCGAAATCTGACGCGCAGATCGGTCAAGCAAGGAAAGGTTCAGGCTTTCTTCTAAGCGTTTGAGCTGCATCGACACCGCCGATTGCGTCAGGTTCAAAAGCCCCGCCGCCTTTGTCACCCCGCCCGCATCCGCAACCATCACAAAAGAGCGCATTGCGGTCATGTCTAGGTTTCTCGCCATATCACTAATCCTGATGCTTCATCTATCAATCATTCATTTCCC
This sequence comes from Octadecabacter antarcticus 307, assembly GCF_000155675.2. Lineage (GTDB taxonomy): Bacteria > Pseudomonadota > Alphaproteobacteria > Rhodobacterales > Rhodobacteraceae > Octadecabacter > Octadecabacter antarcticus. The sequence goes on along the minus strand of NC_020911.1, from coordinate 1,455,490 downwards.
TTATGTCACAGCATCGTGGATATATCAACATATCGAATGAAACAGTGACATTGCATCACGAAAGGACAGGATATGACGTTTACCCTAAATCCCACCCGCAACCGAAGTTCGCGCAACAGCGGCACAGTACACATGCCATCCATTGCGACGGTTTTCGCCGTTTGGACCCAGCGCCGCGCCTTGGCAAACCTTGATGATGCGCGCCTCAAAGACCTCGGAATTTCACCGCAAGACGCCGCGATTGAGGCCGCGCGCCCGTTCTGGGATCTGCCAAAGCGACTTTGCCACTAGACATTCACCGCAAACAACGTGGCATTCAAACCAAAAATGCATACAAATGCGCGGATTAGCCTGCGGTTTCCCTTGAATTACAGTGAAATCATGCCAATATCTCCCTCAAGGAAGTTCCAGAAGCTGCTCGGCGGCAACTGGGGCTCGAATGTTTGAATTATTAATCCCGGAGGGATGTACATGGCTGACTACAGAACCCCGCAAATGGGCGCCACGATTGGCGTTCGTGCGGCGGAAATAGATGAGGGCCTGCGCGCCCATATGAACAAGGTCTACGGGCTTATGTCATTTGGTCTGCTTATGACGTTCTTGGCGGCGTGGGCGATTGGCACAATGACTGTGTCCGACGTGCCGACGCAGTACGCAATTGGGTCAAATCAATACCTAACCGATTTGGGCGCCACCTTATATCTTAGCCCGCTGAAGTGGGTCATCATGTTCCTGCCGCTGGTCTTGGTCTTCGTGTTTAGCGCGATGATCAACCGCATGTCAGCCGCCGCTGCACAGACGTTCTTTTACGTCTTTGCGACTGCAATGGGCGTGTCGATCTCTTGGATCTTTGTGGCGTTTACCGGTGCTTCGATTGCGCAGGTCTTTTTGATCACTTCGATCGCTTTCGCGGGCCTTTCGCTTTGGGGGTATACCACCAAGCGCGACATTTCCGGTTGGGGCGGTTTTTTGATCATGGGCATTATCGGCCTGATCGTTGCGTCCATCGTGAACATCTGGCTGCAGTCCGACGTCATCGGCTGGGCCGTGTCGATCATTGGTTTGCTGATTTTCGCAGGCTTGACTGCTTACGACACGCAGCGGATCAAGACGGACTACATCGCGCATGCAGCACACGGTGATCAGGAATGGATGGATAAGTCTGCGATCATGGGCTCACTGAGCCTTTATATCAACTTCATCAACATGTTCATGTTCCTGCTGCAACTGATGGGCAGCCGCGAATAACGTCTTAATGTTTGGAAATTTAGGGCCGTCCTTGGTTTAGTTCAGGGGCGGCCCTTTTTTGTTCGGTTCGAATTTTCTGCGCAAATCCGATCAAAAAGGGGGCTAGCCCCCAGTCGCTGCGCGACTCCCCCCAGGATATTTTTGAGACAAAGACAAAGCTAGAGGTGGCGTTCCATTTCGATCGCGGGAAAATCGATTCCATCTACAAGAAGGATGGTAACAGGTCCGAAAGTTTCGAAGCCCATAGCCGTATAAAACGGTTCGGCGGTTAGAGTCGAAAGACAGTACAGACGGCGAAGTCCGGTGGCTTTACCTGATGACTGTGCAGTCTATCCGCCTGCCCCAAGCAAAGCGCCCCCAATCAAGGTGCTTTCGTCTTCAAGCACGTAATACATCCTGCAGGCCATCAGCGAAGGCTGTATACGACTGATCAATGGCAAGGCCATCCACACAAGGGGTGACGGTGGGTAGTCGCCCTTAAGCAGGCGCGGATAGGCTCACGCCAGAAGTGCATCAACAGCAGCGATATCCCGCTTGGTAGCGGTGCGAATTTGAAACATCACATCCTCCGACATAATCAACTGGTTAACCTATGGTACGAACGGCTGCGCCCCTGCGTGCCATCGTAATTTGGGACATAAGGCGGAACCTACCGTGTCCACAGGACTGTGGCAGCAAGTCAATGTGCGGGCAATCGATGGGTTGACAGCACTTGGGTTTGATCCTGATAGCGATACGAAGCGGGTGACATCCATCAACGGGCAAAGCGTCATGGCGGGTACAACGGGCGCAATCATGACGCAGACGATTTGGATACTTCAGCGAGTCAGGGGACGCGGCCGGATCATCCGGTTGAGGAAAGGTTTGATATGGCAGGGCTGTGTAGCGGTGCGCTGCGCGCAATGACCTACGATAGCTGTTCAATTGAACGCATCACAACAACAAAGGGCGTGCAGTGTCTGCTGCAACCACCAAGAGCATCCATTCGTTTCGCCGACCCGAAATGGGACTGCAACGGCAAGGATGCTACGTTCTATTTGATGTATAATGCAGTCGATAAATTCAGCACGTTCAGGTTTTAGTGGACCGGCCGGACTTTGGCGCCGGCGACTTCTGACACACCAATGTTTCGGTCGCGTCCCGCCCCGATTTCGCTTTCGTGATCCCGCAAACGAAAACGGGCCACCCTGTCAGGGCGACCCGTCAAATTCGTCAAAGTCAGCCGATCTTACTTGATCTTACCTTCTTTGTATTCAACGTGCTTGCGGACAACTGGGTCATATTTGTTAACGACCATCTTTTCCGTCATGGTACGTGCGTTTTTCTTTGCCACATAGAAGTGGCCAGTGCCTGCGGTGGAGTTCAGGCGGATTTTGATCGTGGTTGGCTTCGCCATGGGTTCTCTCCGAATTCGCGCAAAAAGTGCTGCGATTAAATGTCTCTGAAGCCAGCCTTCTAAGGGGTTGAGCGCCCGAGTCAACTGCAAACGGCGCGTTAAACGCCTTCCGATGAATTCGCCCAAAGGTTCAGGCGTTTGTCATTGGCAAATTTATCAATCTCGGTCAATTCAGACGGGGTAAAATCAAGGTTTTGGGCAGCGCCCGCGCAGTCTACGATCTGGGCCGGATTTGACGCGCCGATCAGCGCCGTAGTGATTCCCACGCCGTTCGGACCGCGGTCGCGCAGAACCCATGAAATCGCCATTTGCGCCAAAGTCTGGCCACGAGTTTGCGCGACCGCATTCAATCCTCGCAACGCAGTGACCATCTCATCCGTGATGACGCCCGCATCTAGTGAACTGTCTTTCGTGGCGCGGCTGCCATCAGGAATACCGCTGAGGTACTTGTTGCTTAGCAATCCTTGCGCCAAGGGCGTGAATGCAATGGATCCCACGCCAAGGTCATTTAGCGTGTCCTTTAGCCCGTCGCGTTCGATCCAGCGATTCAACATATTATAACTTGGCTGGTGGATTAGGCACGGCGTGCCGAGGTCTTTCAGGATTGCCACGGCCTCGCGGGTGCGTTCGGAATTATACGACGAAATACCGACGTACTGCGCGCGGCCAGACCGCACGATGTGATCCAGCGCGCCCATGCTTTCTTCCAGCGGCGTATCAGGATCGAAGCGGTGCGAATAAAAGATGTCGACGTAATCAACGCCGAGACGCTTGAGCGATTGGTCACACGAAGCGATCATGTATTTGCGGCTGCCCCATTCGCCGTATGGCCCTGCCCACATGTCGTAACCCGCCTTTGAACTGATAATAAGTTCGTCGCGGTAGGCCTTGAAATCAGTACGCAATATCTCGCCAAAGGCTTCCTCAGCACTTCCCGCGGGTGGGCCGTAGTTGTTGGCCAAATCGAAGTGCGTGATACCGTGATCGAACGCAGTACGGCACATGTCGCGTTTAATGTCGTGGGGCGTGTCGTCGCCAAAATTATGCCAAAGTCCGAACGACACCGCTGGGAGTTTCAGGCCGGAATTACCGCAGCGGCGGTAAATCATGCGGTCATAGCGGTCAGCTGCGGCGGTGTAGGTCATGCTCAGGGCTCCTTTACTGGCGCAGAGTGGCTGAGTCTGAGGAAGGGCGCAATATGCGTCGGTGGATTTGAGTTGTTGTTGCGCCTTAAAGGGTTAGTGGGCTGCGCAAGTGATTGGAAAACTCGACTTGCCCACCCGATATGTGATCGTGCCTTAACGTCAGAATAGGCGGCACATTTGCTTTGCAAACATGCGCTGCCTATCTATATTTGTGCTCCTTCGGCCAGCGAACTCTCATCGTGCCTTAACTTCTGTGTATGCAGAAATTTGGCTACACCAAACCCCTATTGCATATGCGTATTTCTGGCCCTTTGGCCAGAAATACGCGGAGGATCTATAAGCCGGATTTTGTTCCTTTGGGGCCGTAGCCCCAAATTCGATGACCATTCATCTCAAGCGCGTGTTGCCACGTGCCCTCTAGCTGCCAACCCGGACCTGCTCGGATCAAGACGATCCTGCGCAAGTTACCCTGCACGCGCGGCCCCTATTTGGCATTGCTCCCGGTAGGGCTTGCCATGCCAGCGATGTTACCACCGCTGCGGTGGGCTCTTACCCCACCGTTTCACCCTTACCTTGCTGCGCCAAAGGCGAACCTCTGTCACGGCAAGGCGGTCTGTTCTCTGTGGCGCTATCCGTCAGGTTGCCCTGCCCGGGCGTTACCCGGCACCGTGCCTTGATGGAGTCCGGACTTTCCTAGATGCAAGTTGCCCCACACCTCAGCCATCCAACCCTCCGCGTGTAGTTGCCCTAAGAGGTGCGCCCGAACTTCGCAACTGGAAAACGCGCGGCCAGATCTGCCGCCAGCGCACAATCCCACCCATCAAGCGGGCCACCCTGCCCTTGCCGGTGACGCAGACGAAAGGCGGCCAGCAGCGTCGCGGCATCCACATCCGCCGTGTAACCAATCGCGCGGGCATCACGTGCAAACGCGTCTGTGTCGCCAGTCACGACAGCTGTTGCCGCCGCCGTGACTGCTAAACCAGAGCGCACTAGCCGCGCCCAATCAAACCGCGCACCAGGATCAATCTTACGACCAGGCGCAAGGTCAGAATGCGCGATCACACGGCTTGCTGGGATCGCCCAACGGTCCATTATTGCGGGCAAAAGCACCTCAAGCGCGTCCATCAACGGGGCAGCAAAGGGTGCCAATCCGGTGTTCGAAAGCTCAATCCCGATGGAACGTGAATTGACGTCTGTAACATCCCCCCAAGACCCTGCGCCCGCGTGCCATGCACGCTGATCTTCTGGGACAAGTTGAACAACATCCCCTTGTTCTGAAACGATATAATGGGCTGAAACCTCGGCGTCTGGATTGCAAAGCCAATTGCGCGCTGCGGTCCAATCTGACATTGCCGTGTAGTGCAACACGACTATGTCGGGGACCGCCGCGTCGCGTCGCGACCCATAATTCGGCGACATGCACACAGGTTTAGTTGCCAGATACAATCGCGCGGAACGCTTGGGGATCCCATCCGCAGGCGAACCCGTCGCCGTCGGGATCAATACCCAAACGATCACGCTGTGGTCCACCACGACTGATAAAATCGCGCTGTGCGTCATCGGGCGTGCGATAGCCAGCACAGTTGCGCTGAAACCGCGCTTCTCCGGACAAACCAAGGCGATCAAAAACCGGTTCGCCGCGATCATTGGGCGCTTGCAAGGCATATTGCACAATGTTTGGTCCCGCATTGCCCGACCGATCAGGCAGCGTTGTGGCTTGGATTTGTTGATAGGCAGCCGCTTGCCGCGCACGACGGTCGGCATCGCTTTCAATGCTTTCACGGCCGGAAACGGCGTCAAAACTCTGCTCATCGGAAATTTCGGGGTTGGATCCAAGGGCGGCTTGCGGTCTGTCCGGCAGTTGCGCAGTATTATTGCCCGCAGTATCGATTCCACCAGTGCTGATTCCAGCTGCCGCCAGATCGCTGCTTGTCACACCCTGATTGTTGGTTGGAGGGACAATAGCGTCGCCAGTTGGTTGGAGCGAGCTTTGCAGGGACGCCTCACGGCGGGCGCGTTCCAGCTCATATTGGGCGTAGTCGTTGCCCCCCACACCTTCGGCGCTGTTGGGCACTTGTTGCTGACAGGCGGCCAAAGCTAATAGGCTGACACCGATAATGGCAATATTTTTCATATACTTAGCCATGGGGTCCACTTTATCTATCAGTCATTGGTCGACAGCACTTTAGACAGTTTACCACCAACGATTCGGTTTTGCCACAAATTGCGCCGCTCGTTCCAGCGTGTAGGCAGTATTCAGCAAATCGCCTTCTTCCCACGGACGACCGATCAGTTGCAGGCCCAGCGGCAGGCCGTCTTTGTCGAGGCCTGCAGGAACCGCGATCCCGGGCAATCCAGCGAGGTTTACAGTCACCGTGAACACGTCGTTAAGGTACATCTGCACCGGATCCGCATCCGCCATTTCGCCAAGTCCAAAGGCCGCAGAGGGGGTCGCAGGGGTCAGGATTGCGTCGATACCATCGGCGAATACACTCTCAAAATCACGCTTGATCAAAGCGCGCACTTTACGGGCACGGTTGTAGTACGCGTCATAAAATCCTGCACTTAGCACGTAGGTGCCAATCATCACGCGGCGTTTCACTTCGCTGCCAAACCCCTCTGCGCGGGTCTTTTCATACATCTCAGTGATGCCATCGCCCGCATCCAGTTTGGCGCGGTGGCCAAAGCGCACCCCGTCATAGCGCGCGAGGTTTGACGACGCTTCGGCGGGGGCGATCACGTAGTAAGCGGGCAGCGCGTATTTGGTGTGTGGCAGGGTGATGTCACGAATTTCTGCGCCTGCGTCTTTCAGCATCGCGGTGCCGTCCTCCCAAAGCTTCGCAATCTCCTCGGGCATGCCATCCATGCGGTATTCTTTAGGGATACCAATGACTTTGCCACGAATATCGCCTGTCAAAGCCGCCTCAAAGTCCGGCACAGCAAGGTCGGCAGACGTGCTGTCTTTCGGGTCATGCCCCGACATCGCGCGCAGCATAATGGCCGCGTCGCGCACGTCTTTGGTCATTGGGCCCGCTTGATCGAGGGAGGATGCAAACGCCACGATACCCCAACGTGAAACGCGACCATAGGTTGGTTTTATGCCAGTTATACCAGCGAAAGCAGCAGGTTGGCGGATAGAACCGCCCGTATCAGTGCCAGTAGCTGCAAGGCAAAGATCGGCTGCAACGGCGGACGCGGACCCTCCCGATGAACCACCGGGGGTCAGTTGCGCGTCGTCATTGCCCCGCTTCCACGGGTTGACCGCATCGCCATAAACGGAAGTCTCATTGGAGGAGCCCATGGCGAATTCGTCCATGTTCAGCTTGCCTAACATGACCGCGCCACCTGCGAACAACTGGGTTGTCACAGTGCTTTCGTATTCGGGCTTGAAGCCTGCAAGAATACCGGATGCAGCCTGTGATAGAACCCCTTTGGTGCAGAATAAGTCTTTGATTCCCAACGGTATTCCGTTCAGATCGCCACCCTGCTTGTTGGCGTCTGCGGCGCGGGCCATGTCCATCGCCAGCTCTGGCGTTTCGTGCACGAAGGCATTTAACGCGTTGGACTTTTCAATCTCGGACAGGCAGGCCTCAGTCAGTTCAACGCTCGTCACATCGCCTTTCTTCAGGGCGTCGCGGGCTTCGGAGATTTTCATTTTACTAAGATCAGACATTATTCGACCACCTTCGGAACGGCAAAAAATCCTTCGCGCGCGTCCGGCGCATTTTTAAGAATTTCAACGGGTTGTCCACCATCTGTGACCACATCTTTGCGGCGCTTCAGACGCTGTGGGGTGACGGAGGTCATTGGTTCAATGCCCTCAACGTCAACTTCGTTCAGCTGTTCGATAAAACCCAGAATCGCGCTGAATTCTTTGGCCAATTCCGGCAAATCAGCCTCGGGTACTGCGATGCGCGCGAGCTTTGCGACGCGGCGGGCGGTTTGGATGTCGATGGACATGGGATTTCTCCGTTAGACGTTTGATCCGCTTTACCCGTGGCGCGGCTGGGCTTCAACCTTGGAAAAACGGGCAAACCAGCCGGATTTGCACAAAACATCTGGGCGGGATGCGTTTTTTGTACAAAACGTTAGCCGCCTCTTTTTGCGGCAAAGAAAGACTTTAGCAGCGTTTCGGACGTATCTGCAGAAAGACCATCGTAAACTTCTGGTGCATGGTGGCATTGCGGATGGCTGAAGACGCGCGGCGCTTGGGCGACGCCGCCAGATTTCGGATCCGACGCACCATAATACAGCCGCGCGAGGCGGGCGTTCGAAATGGCCGCCGCGCACATCGGGCAAGGTTCGAGGGTGACGTAAATGTCATGCCCAGTCAGTCGTTCTTGGCCCAATTCCGCGCAGGCCGCGCGAATGGCGAGGATTTCTGCGTGCGCTGTCGGATCGTTGAGTTCGCGCGTGCGATTGCCAGCGGCGGCGATCACAAGCCCTGTCGGGCTAACGATCACCGCGCCGATCGGCACTTCGCCGCGCGCAGCGGCAGCGCGCGCTTCGTTCAGGGCAGCGTCCATATGGGTGCGAAAGGTCATGTGCTTTTGTCTCATGCTCTTTAGTGTCTGGGGATCGGGGTCGTTGGCAAGGACAGGATTTCCTTCGGGGGGGGGTATTTTCGAAACAAAGACACACTGTGCCGCGCTTGCGGTGACGGCTGGGAGCGATTAGGCGAGAAGGATGAATGATGACCTGTCCAAAACACCCACCCCCAACGCAATTGCCAAGTCCGTTCCCGGCGACCGAATCGCCAAGGTTCTGGCTCGCGCAGGCGTGGCGAGCCGTCGCGAATCTGAAAAGATCATTGAGGCTGGACGCGTCACGGTAAACGGCAAGACCATTTTGACGCCGGCGCTGAATGTGACCGACAAGGATCGTATTGTGGTCGACGGCAAACCATTGGCCGAACCTGAACCACCACGCATCTGGCTGTATTACAAGCCCATCGGCTTGGTCACGAGTGAGCGAGATGAAAAGGGGCGCGAAACGGTGTTTGATACCCTGCCCGATGATATGCCGCGTGTGGTGTCTGTTGGGCGGCTTGATATCAATTCCGAAGGCCTGTTGTTGCTGACCAACGACGGTGAGTTAAAGCGCAAGATGGAACTGCCCAGCACCGGATGGCTGCGCCGCTACCGTGTGCGCATCAACGGATCGTTGTCCGAGGCAAAGCTGGATGAACTGCGCGCAGGGATTCAGATTGACGGGGTGCATTACGCCCCCGTTGAGGTGAAATTTGACCGCCAGCAGGGCGCCAATGCATGGCTGACCATGGGGCTGCGCGAAGGTAAAAACCGCGAAATCCGCAAACTGATGGAAGCCATGGGCGTGGCCGTGAATCGCCTATTGCGCATTTCGTATGGACCGTTTCAGTTGGGAACGCTGAAGCCTGGTAAGGTGGAAGAAGTGAAGCAACGCATTGTGCGTGACCAGATGGGTCTGCGCGAAACGCCAAAACCCACGATGGTCCGCAAGGGGCCAGAAAAGGGCAAACGCCCGCCCCCCAAGCGCGGCACGGCAGCGTCGGCAAAGCGGCATACAGATCCCGCAAAGCGGAATTCTGGCCCGACATCCGGAAATTCGGCGGGGAAACCGCCACGCAGATGACCCTTGCCCCCGTGAATTGGCTGTGCATGGATAATCCATCGGATTAAATTGGTCTTTTGGGGGCACCATAATGTCTGTCGAATGTGTAAAATCACAGGTTTTACAGCGTGACATTTTGGCTGGAAAGATAGCTGCTGGGCCTCGTAAATCGGGTTGTGACGCACTACTTGTGGGTGAAGAAGTTGCCAATCAAAATCTGATGAATGGTGCGAATAGTCCAAATTCTACTGGTCGTCATGGCCATCGCAATCTTGGCCTTCCAGCTGGGCCAAGGGTCGGTTTTGGCGACACAATCCACGCGGGAGGCGCGCTTGCCTAATACTGTAAAAACCATCTCATTTGTTTTATTGATCCTGTTGATGTTCGGTGTTGTCACCGGCTGGCTTGGAGGGCTTTAGGCGTGTCCAAAAAATTCGGTGGGAAATTTAGCCCCGGAGGGACCGCCCCTAATGTCATCCGAGAGGCCATGGTGGATGAGCGTAAGGTCGGTGCGAGGGGTGCAAAGGCGAACGTGCTGTTCGTGCCCGGAATAGTCTTGGCGTTCTTGTCATTGAATGAGGGCGCCGTGGATCTAATTTTGGGTCTGGTTGGGGCAGCGGTGTTGACGCTCGCTGCGTGGTTGACCCGTGATGGGCTGCGGGCAGCAGCGGCGTTTGACATGCGCAAAGTGGCCCAAAAACCAAGCATACCGCGCAAGTTATTTGGGTCTGTGCTGACAGGTGCCGGTATCGCATTTTCATCATTTTCCAACGACCCCAGTGTCTTGGCTGCAATCATCTATGGTGTCGTTGCAGGTGGTTTGCACACAGCTGCATTTGGCATTGATCCTCTGCGCGACAAACGGCTGGACGGGATTGATATCTTTCAACAAGATCGTGTCGCCAAGGTCGTCGATGAGGCAGAGGCGCATTTGGCATCGATGAAAAACCACGTCGACAGTATTGGGGATCGCCACCTGGAAACCCGCACGGCGCAGTTTCAATTGATGGCGCGACGGATGATCCACACCGTCGAAGAAGACCCGCGTGATCTGACCGGCGCGCGAAAGTTTCTGGGCGTCTATCTGATGGGCGCGCGCGATGCGGCGGCGAAGTTCGCTGACCTGTACAAACGCCAGCGCGATGAAGACGCCCGCGGGGATTTTGAGGCGTTGTTGTCTGACCTTGAGCAGAATTTCGCCGCCCAAACCGACAAGATGTTGCTAGATGACCGCAATGACATGGATATTGAAATCAAAGTGCTGCGTGATCGGTTGCAACGAGAAGGCCTGTAAACGGGCCATTTAAAAGGATGACACACAATGTCTGATACTGTCGCAAACAATATGCAAAAGGCGCAAGAGAGCCTGAAAGAAGTGGAAAAAGTCACCGCTGTCGTATTGGCAGAGCCAAAGAATGAATTGGTGACCCTTGCGGCGGCTGACAAACCAACGAGTGCCGCAATCAACAAGCGGTTGGCCGAACTGGATATGTCAGAAACCAATTCCATCATCTCGTTCGGATCATCTGCGCAGGCCGAATTGCAGGTGGTTTCACAATCCATGCTGCAGGGTGTGCGCAATAAAGACGTGGGTCCGGCTGGCGATTCACTGCGCCAAATCGTGACGACCATTCGTGGGTTTAACGTGTCTGAGCTGGACGTGCGCAGAAAACGCAGCTGGTGGGAACGCATTTTGGGTCGTATGGCCCCTGCTGCGCAGTTCGCAGCGCGGTTTGAAACGGTGCAAGGCCAGATTGATAAGGTCACCGACAATCTGCTTCAGCACGAACATGTGCTGCTGAAAGACATCGAAAGCCTTGATATTTTGTATGATAAAACGCTTGCATTTTACGACGAGCTGGGCCTGTATATCAGCGCCGGTGAAGCCAAGCTAGGCGATCTTGATGCCAAAACGATCCCTGCCAAGGAGGCCGAAGTTGCCGCCGCGTCCGAGGATAAGGGTATCATGATGGCGCAGGAATTGCGCGACATGCGCGCGGGGCGCGACGATCTAGAACGCCGTGTTCACGATCTGAAATTGACCCGCCAGGTGACTATGCAGTCGTTGCCGTCCATTCGTCTGGTGCAGGAAAACGACAAATCACTGGTGACCAAGATCAACTCGACGCTGATCAACACTGTGCCGCTGTGGGAAACCCAACTGGCGCAGGCGGTGACGATCCAGCGGTCGGCAGAAGCGGCCGTGGCCATGCGTGACGCCAATGATCTGACCGACGAATTGTTGACAGCCAACGCGGAAAACCTGCGCTCTGCCAACAAAATGATCCGCACCGAGATGGAGCGCGGCGTGTTCGATGTCGAAGCGATCAAAAAGGCCAATGCGGACCTGATCGGCACCATCGAGGATTCGCTTCAGATTGCGGACGAAGGCAAGCGTAAGCGCGCCGAAGCGGAGACCGAGTTGAAGAACATGGAGGCCGAATTGAAGTCCACGTTGTCGGCAGCCAAGGCCAGCGGGACGGCGTCCGCACACAACATCGCGTCGTCTGCAGGGGCATAGCATCTTTGGGTAAACTGGCAGGCGGCATTTGCGGGAAAGTATTGGGCCTTGCGGCCTTGCTGACCCTTGCCGCCTGCGATGTGGCGGGCCCGTTGGCCGTGTCGCCGGCGCCGCAGACGCGAACAGGCGGGCTGGTGGCACCGCCGCCTGCCCCGGCTTCAGAAAACCGATCTGAAGCCAGCCGCGCCTTGTCGATATTTTTCCAGCGCTTGCAGAATGATCTATTGGCGCGCGGATTGCTGCGCACGGATGGTGGCGGGCCGGATACCACGTTTACCGATACAGTTTTGGCGCGCAATTTCGTGCGGATCGCGCTGTTTGACGAATTTGTCGCGACGCCAACTGGCCTGCGCGCACAACCGACGATTTCGCGCTTGCGGCGATGGGAACAACCAGTGCGGTTTGTGGTGGAATACGGCGCGACAGTGCCCGAAAGTCAGCGCGTCGAAGACAGCCAATCGGTGCGCACGTTCGTGTCCCGACTGGGTCGGGTCACTGGCCAACCGATGAGCATGAGCGATGCAAATCCGAATTTTCACGTCTTGATCCTGAACGAGGATGATCGTTTGGGGTATGCGGATCAATTGCGCGCCTTGGTGCCCGGTATTGATGCAACCAGTGTGCAAGCGTTTATGGATCTGCCGCGCGACACGCTGTGTCTGGTGCTGGCGTTTTCCGAAGGTGGCACGCCGCGATATTCCAAGGCTGTGGCGCTGATCCGTGGCGAACACCCCGATCTAATGCGGCTGGCGTGTATCCACGAAGAACTGGCACAGGGGCTGGGTCTGGCCAATGACAGCCCGCAGGCACGCCCGTCGATCTTTAACGACGACGAAGAATTCGGACTGCTGACAACACACGATGAACTGCTGCTGAAAATGCTATACGATGATCGCCTGCAAACCGGCATGACAGCGGCCGAAGCCGCGCCGATTGCACGGGTAATTGCGCGCGAATTGATGAACAGTGGCCCCGGTTAGCTTTGGCGCGACGAAACAGATTTAACTAAGACAGGAGCCATAAACATGGGCATTTTCGATTTTCTAACCGGGGAATTTATCGACGTCATTCATTGGACCGATGACACCCGCGACACGATGGTGTGGCGATTTGAACGCGAGGCGCATGAGATTAAATATGGCGCCAAGCTGACGGTTCGCACCGGTCAGGCGGCGGTTTTTGTACATGAAGGTCAATTGGCGGACGTCTTTACGCCGGGCTTATATATGCTTGAAACCAACAACATGCCGGTCATGACAACCTTGCAACACTGGGATCACGGATTCAAATCGCCGTTCAAATCGGAAATTTATTACGTCAATACGACGCGGTTTAACAATCTGAAATGGGGTACTAAAAATCCGATCATGTTGCGCGACCCTGAATTCGGGCCGACCCGCATTCGTGCTTTTGGTACCTATTCAGTGAAGGTCAGCGACCCCGCCAAGTTCCTGACCGAAATTGTTGGCACCGACGGCGAATTCACCATGGACGAAATTAGTTTCCAAATCCGCAACATCATTGTGCAGGCGTTCACACGAACGATTGCGGCGTCTGGAATCGCGGTGCTGGACATGGCGGCGAACACGGCTGATCTGGGCAAACTGATTGCGGGCGCGATTGCCGATACGGTTGCCGAATACGGAATTTCGATTCCTGAATTATATATCGAGAACGTCAGCTTGCCCCCTGCGGTTGAAGCCGCATTGGACACCCGCACATCGCGCGGCCTGACAGGTGATTTGGACGCGCATATGAAATACGCCGCCGCAGAGGCGTTGCGCTCGGGTGGCGAAGCGTCTGGTGCGATGGGCGCTGGTATGGGGGCAGGAATGGGTATGGCGATGGCGCAGCAGATGGCCAATCCTTGGGCACAACAGGCCGCAGCATCAACGGGCGCGCCGACCGCAGCGGCCCCGCCGCCGCCACCTATCGAACACGTTTGGCACATTGCCGAAGCTGGCAAAACCACAGGGCCGTTTTCCAAGGCGTCATTGGGCCGCATGGCAGTTGACGGCAAATTGACCCGCGCGAGCATGGTCTGGACACAAGGTCAGGACGGCTGGATGGCCGCCGATGAAATCGGTGAATTGGCACAATTGTTCACCGTGATGCCACCACCGCCCCCTCCTGCGTGATGGCGGTATGATCACCTATTTATCGACTGGTGGGCGGTGAAACTTTGCAGCCGCCCTGGGCCGAAACTGCAAGGTAGCCCTGCACCATTCATCGCACCCTGCATATCACGCTGATGTGGGGGCTGTTCGGGGTCGCGGTGACTGAGTTTTTGCTGGGTTTGACCAGCTCGGTTCAGCTTTGGGCGGGTGATATCGTGCCGATTGCCTATCCGATAGGATGGCCGAAGCTAAATAGTCTGGTTGGCATCGTGCATTCCATCGAATTTTGTGCAATTTCGGCTTTGGCGGTTGCCCATGCAAGATTTCACATTTGGCGGCACACAAAACTGCGTGACAATGCGCTGCGCATTATGGCGCCGATGGCGTTTCACCGCTAACTGTAGCCGATGGAATCCATTGATATGCCCCACACCGTCGCCGGTCCCGATACTGAACACCGTTTTCCCTGTGATAATTGCGGGTCTGACTTTCGGTTTGACCCCCGTCAAAACCAGATGATTTGCGACCATTGCGGTAATACGGGCGCGATTGCCGCAGGGCCATCGCGTGGTGGGTCGTTGCAGGAACTCGATTTTCGCAGCGCCGTTTCCGGCGATATGCCAGTGGCGGAGATTGAGGAAACGCGCGTCGTGGCCTGCCCCAATTGTGGTGCCCAAACTGAATTTAACGAAACCGTTCATGCCACCGAATGTCCGTTTTGTGCGACACCCGTGGTCACGGACACGGGGACGCATCGCCACATCAAGCCTAAGGGGTTGTTGCCGTTCGGGTTGGATGAACGCGCCGCGTGCGCCGCGATGACCGACTGGCTGGGCGGATTGTGGTTCGCGCCAAACGGTTTGAAAGAATATGCCCGTAAAGGCCGCCCAATGTCTGGCATTTACGTGCCGTATTGGACGTTCGATGCCGACACCGAAAGCCAATATTCCGGCGCGCGCGGCACACATTATTACGAAACCCGCACTGTGACGCGCGACGGCAAAAGCAAACAGGTGCAGGTGCAAAAAACCCGCTGGCATAATGTTTCAGGCCGCGTCGCGCGGTTCTTTGACGATGTTCTGGTGCTTGGATCACAGTCTTTGCCAAAGAAATACACCGATGCGCTGGAACCATGGGACTTGTCCGCGATGGAACCCTATCAGCCGCACTATTTGGCTGGGTTTCGCGCCGAAGGCTATCAGGTCGAACTCGAAGATGCGTTCAAAGAAGCGCGGGTTCGGATGGACCAGACCATCCACCGCGACGTGAAATTCGACATTGGCGGTGACGCGCAGCGGGTCGGATCGGTGGACACCAAGATTGGGGTTCTGACGTTCAAACACGTGCTGCTTCCGGTCTGGATGGCAGCGTATAAATATCGTGGGCGTACGTTTCGCTTTGTTGTGAACGGGCGCACGGGCCGGGTTCAGGGGGAACGGCCCTATTCAAAGATCAAGATCGCGATTGCGGTGATTTGTGGTTTGATCGTGGCGGGAATTGTCGGATTTGTTATCGCTAACAGTCAGTGATAGATAGCCGCAAGTTTTTGCATTGCGAAGGACGCGCCCAATGATTCTGACCTGTGGAGAAGCCCTGATTGATATGCTGCCGCGCGAAAGTACGCAGGGCGAGGCGGCGTTTGCCCCCTATCCCGGTGGTGCGGTGTTTAACACGGCGATCGGACTTGGACGGTTGGGCGTGCTGACGCAATTTTTATGCGGCATGTCGTCAGACTTTTTGGGTGACATTTTACGCGACGCACTGGACGCGAGCCACGTTGATCACAGCCCGTCGCCGCGCCTAAATGCGCCGTGTACCGTGGCTTTTGTTAAACTGGTGAACGGGCAAGCAACATATGCATTTTACGACGAAAATTCGGCGATGCGATCCCTAAACGCCGCACCAGAAATCGATGCCGATGCGATGTTTTTTGGTGGTATTTCACTGGTCGGGAACGGCTGCGGCGACACCTATGAGGCGCTGATGCTGCGCGAAGCGCCACGGCGTGTCACGATGATCGACCCCAATATCCGCCCGACGTTCATCAAGGACGTCGCCGCGTACCGCGCGCGGATCAACCGGATGATGGCGGCTGCGGACATCATTAAACTCAGCGATGAAGACTTGCACTGGATGGAAGGTGATGGCGATTTGGCCGAACTTGCCAACGGGCTGGTCGCAAAAGGCTCCAAGCTGGTGTGCATCACCGAAGGCGCCAAGGGTGTCACTGGATACTCCGCCGAACACACGGTGTTCGTGCCATCTGAACGGGCAGTCGTTGCCGACACGGTTGGTGCTGGTGACACGTTTAACGCCGGCACGCTGGCAGGGCTTGAACGCGCCGGTGCGCTGACCAAAGAACGCATCGCAAACCTGAGTGCTGAGGACATTCGCGCAGCTTTGCGTCTTGGCGTGCGCGCGGCGGCGGTGACGGTATCACGGGCAGGTGCGAACCCGCCAACGGCAGCAGAATTGGGCCTTTGAGGGCGCTGATCCAGCGGGTGACGTCAGCACAGGTTCACGTCGATGGTGCGCTGATCGGGCAATGTCAGACGGGCCTTTTGGTACTGGTCTGTGCCATGCAGGGCGATACGGATGATATGTCTGCCAAGCTCGCCACAAAAATTTCCAAGCTGCGGATTTATAAGGATGATGACGGGCGGATGAACCGGTCTTTGGTGGACGTTGGCGGACAGGCATTGGTCGTCAGTCAATTCACGCTGGCGGCCGACACGTCACGCGGCAACAGGCCGGGGTTTTCTTCGGCCGCAGCGCCCGAAGATGGTGACCGTTTGTATCGCGCGTTTGTCGCAGAAATGCGCAGCCGCGTGATCTCAGTCGGTACAGGTCAGTTCGGCGCAGATATGGCGGTGTCGTTGGTTAATGACGGGCCCGTGTCGATCTGGCTCGATACCGACGCTTAGGCCTTGCGCAACTGGCCGGCAACACTGGCCAAACAAAAAAACCAGCAGCAAAACAGATGATAGGGCGCGTGGTCGAACCCGTCAGCCATCACACCAATCTGCTGCTTCGCGGAGAGGTTGAAATTGCCTGCAACTTCGGACAGCCCGCCCGCGCGGCACCAGCTTTCGGCTGCCCCAGTCAAAGCCTTGGCCGCGTCCCCATCATCGGCGCATTCTAAATAGTCAAAATACCCGCGTTTAAAGTCGTACAACCGATTGGATGCGCCATGTTCATGGGCGGTGAAACGGCCCAGTATTTTACGGTCCCGATGGGTGGTCACATAGGCTAGTGCTCCCTGCCCCGCGCCAGACGTAGGCGGATTTTCAGCGGACACAAACCGTTTCAAATCCCCTTCGGCGACGGCACATAGAGGCTGTCAGGGCCATAGGCTGCGAAACGGGCGGCAAATGCCGAAGTCCTATTCGCGTATCTCAATCATCATAGGTCGTTCCCCACTGCGTACACCGCCCCAGATAGACTAACTTTCATGCTTTTCTTTGTCTCGAAAATACCCCCGCCTCGGTAAATTCTTCCATCAGGAAGATTTCACCTTTGAGGCTCCTGTCTCAAAAATCGGTTGGCGCGCCACCCTCGGATTTGCGCCGTGCCACGAAGTCTTCCAGTTCGGACCGGATCGCGGCGTCCATGGGGGGAGTTTCGAAATTGGCAATGATATCTTTGAAGATCCGATGGGCGCGCTGTGCAGTCCATTCGCCGCCGGCGATTTCCCAAGCCTCAAAGTTGCGCCAGTCGCTGGCAAACGGTGCATAAAACGCATTTTCGTAGCGATCTTGCGTGTGTTGGATGCCGAAAAAGTGCCCCTTTGAGCCGACCTCTTTGACCGCATCAAACGCAATGTCCGCAGGGGTTGTCGCGGTGATTTGGGGTTCCATGTAGCGCTGGATCATTTGGATCACCTCGCAATCCATGACAAACTTTTCAGGCGACGCGATCAGCCCACCTTCAAGCCAGCCCGCCGCGTGGTAGACCATATTGGTGCCTGATTGAACGGCCGCCCACAGGGAATTTGACGTCTCCCACATAGCTTGGCCGTCTGGCACGTTGGCTGCACAAACACCGCTGGATCGCATCGGCAGCCCATAAAATCGCGCCATTTGGCCAGTCATTTGCGTGGCCCGCATATATTCGGGGGTGCCGAACGCGGGCGCGCCGGATTTCATATCGACGTTGGACGTGAACGTGCCGATGACACAGGGCGCACCGGGGCGGACGTATTGAAACAGGGCTATGGCGGACAGGGCTTCGGCGATGGACAGCGCGACCGCACCCGACATTGTGACCGGCGCCATGGCCCCCGCGAGGGTGAACGGTGTGACGACAACGGCTTGACCACGGCGCACGCAGCGCAAGCAGCCATCAATCATCGGCACGTCGTGTTTGAGCGGCGAGGTCGAATTAATATTGGTGTACATGCGCGGCTTTTCTTGAAATTCTTCGTCGGTCCACCCGCCGGAAATGCGCACCATTTCCATCACATCTTCGACGCGTTCTTTACCAAGTGAATAGGCATGCCCGACCTTGTCGGTTAGGGTCATTTTATCAAACACCACATCGAGGTGACGCACAGATGCATGCACGTCTACAGGTTCCACCGGATAACCGCCTGCGAAGTGGATGCAGTTAAAATACTGGGTTAATCGCAGCAAATCAGCGCATTGTTTGCGATTGCCTGAAACTTTCTTACCAATCTCAAGGTCAAAATAGTTCGGCGGTGAAGACACGTTACCGAACAGGATGTGACCACCACCCAGCGTGATCTTGCGATCAGGATTGCGCGGCGTGATGTCAAACTGTTCGGGCGCTTTAGCG
The DNA here is from genome assembly GCF_000155675.2 of Octadecabacter antarcticus 307. Classification (GTDB taxonomy): domain Bacteria; phylum Pseudomonadota; class Alphaproteobacteria; order Rhodobacterales; family Rhodobacteraceae; genus Octadecabacter; species Octadecabacter antarcticus. The sequence goes on along the minus strand of NC_020911.1, from coordinate 1,436,677 downwards.
ATCATTTCCATGACCCAGTCGCGGCCCATTTTGACGTTGGTACCGTCGACCTTGCAGCCCGCCTGTTTGAACAACTCCACAGCTTCTTCATTCAGAAATTCAATGCCGATTTCTTCCAATATGCGCATCGCGCCGTCGTGGATTGCCTGCACGCCATCGCCGTCCAGCGGTTCGGTCGGGCGGTCTTTATTGATCGGCAATCGCCACGGCATTTGGTTGATCTCGGACGTGAGCCGCTTGGCGGCATTGGCAGCGCGCCCACCTGATCGGCGGCGTTTTGGGGGGACAGCGTCAGACATCGCAGTTTCCTTTTGGGCTGGCTTTAGCCTGACATACCCGCGCCGGTGCGCCTTGCCTTTAGCGACAAAAGGTGTCGCGAACCAAACTTGCGGCGCCGCCTACAGACCCAACCAGTCGGGCAGTGCCGCGATGGAATCCAGCACCACATCGGCTTGGGGCGCAAGGGCCTTGCGCCCTGCCACGCCGGTCAAAACGGCGACCGTCACCATACCCGCCGCGCGCCCTGCGCGCAGATCATGAGTGCTGTCACCGACCATCACACACTCGGACGGGGCCAGCCCCGTGGCGTCACAAAAGCCCAACAATTGCCCGGGCGCGGGTTTACCGCCAAAGCCAGAATCAAACCCTGCAATAAAATCAAACAGCGCCTCAATCCCTGCCACTGACAAATGCGCGCGCGCGGGGAATTCGGCGTCATTGGTAGCGACCCCGACCTTCAATCCCGCAGATTTAAGCGTGGTGATGAATGCCACAAGCGGCGTCGTTTCGACCTGCGGGGCGACAATCGCGGCGGCGTTAAAACGCGCAGTCAGGGCGTCAGGATCAGATTCAGCTACGAACGGCAAAATCGCCTGCGCAACCACATCCACGGTGCTGGCAATCACGATGCTTTCTGGCAAGAACTGCCCCGTCGCAAGGTCATAGCCAAGGGCAGTGGCGAGCGGTGCAAGCTGGTCGGGATCGCCAGCAGTCTCGGCCTCAAACACGTTTCGCGCCCACGCGCCCCACGTCGCGTTGAAATCAAACAGCGTGCCATCTTTGTCGAAAATAATGCCTTTAATGGGTCGCGAAATCATGTCCAATGCACCACTTCCGCACCCGGTAATGAATAACGCGCCGTTAACGGCTCTTCATACTTTATCCCGCTTGCATCGCAAAATTCGATGACCCAAGCATCATCCATGGTCACGAAATCCAGCACAGACCCAAGGAAAGCGGGGTTTTCCGCCTGCCCCTTGATGTCGTCCGCACTTGCGCCTGAAGACCCCAAAAACAAAGGCAAAATATCCTCTTTTGTGGCAAGCCAAGTGAGGGCAGAAATAGCTATGTTTTCAGCACGTTCAGGAGTCATTTAAAGGTGTTACCAATCCGGAAAGGGTTTCTTAACCATTTAAAGGGCAAAGTTGATCCAAGAGAGTTTGGAGTAACGCTCAGAGGGAAACAAGATGGCCGGCGATATTCTCATCATAGACAATGTAGCCACCAACCGCATTGTGCTGAAGGTCAAACTTCTCGCGGCGCAATACCGTGTCCGACCCTGTGCAACACTGCAAGAAGCGCGTACTGAAATTGCGGCGTCGTTGCCCGATTTGATTGTGCTGGATACCAGCATAGACGCGCACGACCTGCACGCCTTTTGCCAAACCCTAAAGGCCGGCGAGGACACCAGCCTGATCCCGATTATTGCGACGGGCGGGTTCAAAACACCGCGTGACCGTGTTGTCGTACTTGAGGCCGGCGCAGATGACGTTTTATCCAAGCCCTTCGATGATCAAATTTTGCAGGCGCGCATTCGCAGTCTGCTGCGCGGGCGCGATGCACGCCAAGAACTGCGGATGCGCGATGGTACACGCACTGCCCTTGGTTTTGCCGAGGCTTGCAATGGGTTCAAAACACCCGCGAGGGTCGTCGCTGCATCTACAACCGACACGCTGGCACCGGATTTGTCGCAATTATCGCAAACCCTTGAGAACGCCCAACTGATCTGTGCGCGGGCGGAAAACCTGACCCGAAGTGACGTGAATTCGCGATCCACAGATCTGTTCTTGCTCGATTTTCGCGCAGGACTGACGGATGATAATGTTCTATTTCGTATCTTGGCAGAATTGCGCAGCAGATCTGCGACGCGCCATGCCGCAATCTTGGCGTTGTTGCCCGCGGATGCCCGCCATGCGGCGGCAATGGCCTTAGATCTTGGCGCAAGTGATTCTGTCTATTCAAATGTTGACTCAGGCGAAATTAGACATCGCTGCGCGGTCCTGATCCAGGCAAAACACGAAGCGGATGCGCTGCGTCGAACAGTTGAAACTGGACTTGAGGCGGCGATCACCGATCCGCTGACTGGGCTGTTCAACCGCCGCTACGCCATGCCGCATTTGTCGCGGCTGTCGGCGCAAAGCCGCAAAAGCGGGCGGAAATTTGCGATTATGGTTCTGGACCTCGATCATTTCAAAGCCATCAACGACACCTACGGCCATAAAGTCGGCGATGAGATTTTGCGCCAAACCGCAAGCCGATTGCAGGACAATTTACGCGCGGTCGACCTACTTGCGCGCATCGGCGGAGAGGAGTTCCTTGTCGCGATCCCAAATAGCGACGTCTTTCATGCCCGCACCGCTGCGGAACGCCTGCGCGAGCTGATCGGCGGAGCGCCGTTCTTTGTCGGCCCCGATCAAAAAGAGGTGCGCGTGACAATGTCCGTTGGTGTCAGCCTAAGCGACGGACAGGACCCCAAGGACATGGTTGATGATCTTGGTGAATTGGTCAACGCGGCGGATGTAGCGCTTTATGCGGCCAAGAACGGTGGCCGCAACAAGGTCAGCTTGTCAGCCGCCTGATCGCGCGGAGGCGGTCCGTACTTTTTACCTGCGCGGAGGCGGTCAGCGACGCATTTGCTCTTCCAGTCGGTCCGCGAATGCAGCGCGTTCAGTGTCGCTCATGTCGTCAATCTGTGCGCTTACGGCGCCCAAAACCGTTTCCTGTCCCACCCTTAGCCTGTCACGTTGGCGCATCAACACAGCGCGAAACGCATCCGCGTCAAACGTTTCAGCCCGCAGGGTTTCCAGTAATGCACCCATGTCGCGCCGCATCTCTGATCGAACACCACGCTCAAACGCGCCACTGCTGCGCAGCGCATCGCGCACCGCGTCGCTGCGTTCACCTTCCATCGCGCGGGTCAACGGGCTAACCGTCAAATCAAATCGCTGACCTGCCCCCGGTTTGCCGCCGTTAAAAGCAACTCCAATGGCAACACCGATGATCAGCAGGTTCAACGCCAGCGATCCGACCAACACAAACCTTTGTAAACGCTTTGATTTCGTCTGTTCCTTGGCCATAGTCAGCCCTCCAATCCTGCGAACACGTCGCTTTCAAAAAGCGGCACTTCGATGGTGCCCCCCCAAATCCCTGCAGACAAATCTGACAGGGTATCTGGTGGCGCGACCCCGATCCACAGGCCCGCAACCGTCGCTGCAGCCAAACCGCTGAATGTCGGCCAACCGCCGATGACGTCAAGCAGCATCGCACCGATGCTTTGTTTAGGGCGGGCGGCGACAGGTACTGTGTCCGCCAACACGCTGTCGGCGTCCAACATGATCCGGTCCATCAGCGCGTCTGACGGGGACACATCCGGCGTTCGGGCCAGCTTAAATGCGGCGTCTAGAATTTTGTTATCCGTGGTCATCGTCATACCCCAATTCATCTTTGCGCGCGGCAAGTTTTGCAATCAGGGCGCGTTTGCCCCGTGCTATCAGACTTTCAACGGTGCGCACGTTGGTGTCCATAATGGTCGCAATTTGTGGGTTGCCCAATTCTTCGAGGTGGCGCAGCGCCACGGCCTGCGCCTGTCGATCTGGCAGATTGGCCAATGCAGAGTGCAACGCCGCTGATCTGGCAGAGTCTTGCATGTCTTGCGCAGCGGATTTGGACGGATCACTTGGTTCTTCAATCGCATCGAGCGCCACACCGCGACCAGACTTTCGCAACCGGTCCGTGCACAGATTGGCCACAACACGGTAGAGCCACGTGGTAATCTGCGCGCGGTCGCCGTCCCAGTCAGGTGCGATTTTCCACAGGCGCATCATCGCGTCTTGTGCGACGTCTTCGGCCTCTGTTCGGCTACCAAGCATGCGGTGCGCCTGCCCCAACACACGCGGGGTCAGCCGCTGTGTCAGCGCCATAGCCGCACCACGATCGCCGCATGCAAAGGCCGCGAGAAGGTCCGCGTCGCTTTGGTGTGCGCTTTGGTGCGCGCTCTGAACACCAGCTTGATCCGTCATCAAATATCCAGTTACCCATATCATCCATACCTCGCAAGGGTACGGGGCGCGAAGGTATTTCCCCCGCGCCGCACTTTGCGTTTAGTGATCGCCGCGTGGCCCGCGATGATCACGATCACCACGTTGCGCCATGCGGTTTTGCGCCTCGGCGAATTCTTCCGCGCTCAGACTTCCATTGTCGTCTGCATCTGCGCGCTCGAACATACGCTCAGCTCCGCGATGGCCGCGATCATCTGCGCGATCTGCCACATGTGCTCCCATTTCATCCGCCTGCAACAGGCCATCGCCGTTGGTGTCGGCCCTTTCGATCCGCTCAGCAGCGTGGCGCGCCATGCGTTCTTGGCGGGCCGTATCAGCGCGGGCAACCATTTCTTCAGCCGACAATGCCCCATCGCTGTTTGTGTCGGTTTGTGCAAAACGGGCGGCTGCGTGGGCCTGCATCGCGGCCTCGATTTCGTCGCTGGTCACAGCGCCATCAGAATTGATGTCCAGTTCTGCGAACGCTGGCATCTCCATACGGGGCGCACTGCCTTCGCGGGCTTGGGCGGATACCGCCAGTGTCGTGCCTACTGCGATTGCTGCCACAAGAAGTGTCGTTTTCATTTTGTCATCCTTTTCAGTTCTTGTTATGACGACCTTCCGGGCCATCGATGCAGATAGAACGGGCGGGGCGTGGGTTTCCGTCGCGGATGTTCGATTTATTTTGCGGTCGCATAAAACTTCAAACCATGGGCGCGACACTATCACCCCTAGAATTCTTGGCTTCAAGGCGGCACACCGACTTCTTAAGCACTAAGGATTTCCATGCCTAATCAACCTGTCATTCCAGAAAACGAACGCCCAACCAAACCCGCCATTGTGCGCGGTTTGCGTCGTCGCTGCCCGAACTGCGGGGAAGGTATGATGTTTGTCGGCTACCTGAAGGTGGTTGATCGCTGCCCAGTCTGCGACGAAGACTTACACCACCACCGCGCCGATGACGGCCCGGCGTATCTGACCATCCTTCTGGTGGCGCATCTTTTGGCGGTCATGATGCATTTTGGCTGGTCGCAATTTCGTCCAGACCCAATGGTGTTCGCCACGGTGTTGACGATTGTCAGCGTGGCGCTTTCGCTTTATCTTTTGCCAAGGCTAAAGGGCTTGATCGTGGCCATCCAATGGTCCCGACGGATGCATGGGTTTGGGGACACATCCTGACCCGGACAGATGGGGCAACGATGGGTGATATTCTGGATAAAACGGCGATACGTGACGCCGCGACAGTGATTGTGTTGCGGGGCCGCGCAACGCACCCTTGCGTGCTGATGGGGCAACGCGGGGCGTCGGCGGCTTTCATGCCAAACAAATACGTCTTTCCAGGCGGTGCGGTTGATGACGGTGATGGCGCTATTGCGCTTGGGCGTGGGGTGTCGGCGCTGGATGCAGGCCGGTTGGCCGAGGACAGCACGCGCTCGCCCGACGCGCTTGCCGCAGCTGCAATCCGTGAACTATGGGAAGAAACCGGCCAAATTCTTGGCACACCCGCGCAGTGGCCCAATGCACCACAAGGCTGGCGCGGATTTGCAGGCAGTGGCCATCGCCCCGATGCGTCCGCGCTGCTGTTTGTGTTTCGCGCCGTGACACCGCAGGGCCGCCCGCGCCGGTTTGATGCACGGTTTTTCATGGTTGACGCGGACCAACTGGTCACGGACCCCGACGATTTCACAAACGCCGAGGATGAGTTGGGGCATCTGCATTGGGTCCCCTTGCGTGATGCCCGCGCCCTAGATTTGCCGTTCATCACCGAGGTTGTTTTGGCAGAGATCGCATCGGGTCTGCACCGCAACGGTCCGCCCGATACCGTGCCGTTCTTTCGCAATGACGATGAAGCGCATTTGGTCACGCGGCTTGGTGGGCGCAGTCCGTCTGAAGCTTAGGTCACCATGACCAGCACCAACACCGACACGACCAACAAGCCACCCCCTTGAATCTCGCGACGGCTAATTTTTTCTTTAAAAAAGAACATAGTAAGGGCGAGAGAGAACAGCAACTCGATCTGCCCAAGCGCTTTTACATAAGCCACGGTTTGCAACGTGAAGGCGACAAACCAGCAAGTCGATCCGATCATACTGGTGATCCCCACAAGCCCAGAGACGCGCCATGTGGACAGCACGCGGGTGATTTCGCCGCGTTCAAACAGGCGCAGCCAGATCGCCATGGCGATGGTCTGCGCCGTGGTGACGCAGGCCAATGTCAGCGTCGCGCGCAAGAACACATCACCTGTGTCCAACGACAGTGACGCGCCGCGATACCCGACGCCGGAACAGGCAAACAACAGCCCCGACGCAAGCCCAAGTCCAGCCACGCGGTTCACGATACGTTTGTGCCACGGATCCGCGCTTGGTCCGGGCCGGTCGGACAACAACAACACGCCCACCAGCCCGATCAGAATCGCGCCAAACCCCAGCCATGTGACGCCCTCGCCCAGAATAAGAAGGCCAACGAACACAGCCATCAACGTTTCGGTCTTTTTGAATGTAATGCCAACGGCGAAATTGCGGTGTTCAAACAGCGCCACAACGCACATCGTCGCGAGGATTTGGGCCATGCCGCCAACCAGTGCATAGGCCCAGAACAAAGTCGGAATACTGGGCAGCGTTTGCGCCGTGATGTTAGCGTAAATCAGCACCCCCAGCACCACGAGCGGCGATGAATAGATGAAACGCGCAAATGTCGCGCCACCCGTGCTCAGCCGTGTTGATTTGAGCTGCTTTTGCAGGCCAAAGCGCGCAGTTTGCGCCACCGCGGCCAGAATGGTGATGGGAATCCAAGCGTCCATGGCCCGTCATGCACGCTCAGTCGTCTTTGTGCCAGAGGGGATGGGGAACGGGATCTTTGGCGTTCCAGAAATGACGGCGGAAAACGGCGCCGTAGGATGCGAAAACATAGCCGTCGTTGCGGCGCAAATAATGCGCGCGATTGCTGGCGTAAAGCGCCGGAAGATCGTACCATGCTACGCAAGGATGCATGTGATGTACGACGTGTAGATTGTTGTTCAGGAACAATAATGCCAGCAGCCCGCGATCTTCGACAATGACCGTTCTGGCGCGGGCCAGATCATGGGCACGGTGTTCAAGGAATGTGCGGATGCGCACGATTGCATGGCCGATATAGGCACCCATGGCATAGGCCCAAAACGGCAACGGCGCCGCCCAAACGAGTGCAACAACCACAGCCACGGCCGGAATATGCGCGACCCATCCCCAGATCACAACGCGCTCACCCGCACGACAGGCTCGCAGATCATTGGCCATCCACATAAACTGGCCGAGCAACGGTCCGATAAGAAGCCGCCCCAAAAGGCGATTGTTGAACCGCAACAGCGCACGCGCAGGCAGGGCCAATCTGACCCAAACGGCGGGCTCAAGATAGTTGCTTTCGGGATCATCGTAAGGATCAGTCAAATGTTCATCACGGTGATGGGCGAGATGCGTGGCACGAAACCGCGCGTAGGGCACGACCAGCGTAAGGGCTGGGAAAACCAACGCGGCATTCAGCGTTTGATTGGCAAACGGGTGGCCGTGCACGACCTCATGGCTGAGCGAGGCATGCAGTGCGATGATCGGCCCCAACACAATAATCGCAGCCCATGTCGGCAAGATCCACAGCGCAATTATGACGCCAAGATAACAGACTCCAGCCAAACGAACGGTCGGCCATTCGACAGCCATGCTCGGCGTCAGCGTCGCGCTGCGCTCAGACATTGCGACCCCATTGGACCCGATCCCAGACTCGTTCATAAAGCACATAGGTCGTCAACCCGATCGACGCATTCACGACCGCCATAGCACCACCAACGGCAAAAGATCCGGTCGCTATGAAACCAACCGTCATCATCACTGAGAGCCCGATCAGGTTCCAGATAACGGCTTTGATGAGTGTGCGTTTGCGCGTGTCCATGGGTGCTCCGTGACTTGTTTTCTCTGGTCTACCCACGCCGCGATGCTGACGGAATTCTGGAAATAGTTAGCAAAATACGCATATGGTGATATAGTAAAACTTATGTTGCAAAATATCGACAAACGTACCCGAGCCCAGCTGTTTCGAACCCGCCTGCGTGCGGCAATGACGACGCAGAACGCGACGCAATCCGGCCTCGCCCGCGCGATTGGCGTCGATCGATCAACCGTTTCGCAACTGCTGACAGGGGACGGCGCGCGGCTTCCCAACGCGCAGATCGTGGCGGGGTGTGCGACAGCACTTGGGGTGTCTGCCGATTGGTTGCTTGGTCTGACGGCGCGGCCCGAACTGGCGGCTGATTTGATTGCCGCGTCGTTTGAAGTCACCAAAGCGCGACGTGCCTTGGTGGATGAGCAGATTTTTGCATGGCACCAAGAGGCAGAGGGCTACAAAATACGCCACGTCCCTGCCGGACTGCCCGATATGATGAAATTGCCCAACCTGTTGCGGTGGGAATACGGGCCGCAATTGGGCCGCTCAACCGAACAGGCAATTGGTGCGTCCGAAGACCGATTGTGCTGGATGCGCGCGGCGAAATCAGATTACGAGATCGCGCTGCCTATTTACGAACTGACCAGTTTTGCGTCTGGCACAGGCTATTACGAAGGCGTTCCGGCGGGTTTGCGGGCCGCGCAGCTGGACCATTTCGCGGCACTTCAAACCGATCTTTACCCGACGCTGCGCTTGCATGTTTTCGACGCGCGCCGCCTATTTTCAGCTTCAGTGACCGTCTTTGGCCCGCTTCTGGCCGTACTTTACTTGGGGCAAAACTATCTGGCATTTCGCGATACCGAACGGGTGCAATTGATGACACGCCATTTCGACACGCTGGTGCGCGAAGCGTCCATCACACCGCGCGATTTACCAGCCTATATTCAAGCCCTGAAGGCCAAATACTTCTAACCCTTCTTTGCTTATAAAATATCCCGAGGCAGCGGAACGCGGGCAATGCCCCCTTGATCGGATTGGCCCAGCCGCTTCGAAATACAGCCAATTCGAAATCACGGCTTCGGGTCGGGGTTTTCAGTGTGCCCATCAACGGAAATCACCTGCCCAGACACCCGCGCGGCCCCATCGGATGCCAGAAACACGGCCATGTTTGCAATATCTTGCGCCCGCACAAATGTGCGCATCGATGTGCCCGATGCATAGCCGTCATAGACCGCATCGCGGACCATGCCCTTTACGTCGGCTTCGCGCTGCAACACGCCTTCCATGCGCGGGCCTTCCACGGCACCGGGGCAGATGGCGTTGGCACGGATGCCAAATGGCCCCAGTTCCATTGCCAGTGTTTTCATCAGCCCAATAACGCCCCATTTCGCTGCCGAATAGGGCGCACGGTTGGGATAGCCAAAAACGCCTGCGGTGGATGATGTCAAAACAATCGCCCCCGCGCCGGCCGCCTTCATCATAGGGGCCGCGAATTTCGCAGTCAGGAATGCCGCACCGAGGGTGACGTCAACGCAAGTCTTCCAATCCTCCCACGCGACGTCCTCAACCAGTGCCGTTGGCCCCGCGACCCCTGCGTTGGCACAGGCTACATCGAGTCTCCCTGCCGTTGCGACTTCACCAAACAACACGCGCATTTGCGTCTCGTTTGCGGCGTCCACCACCCGTGTGGTCCATGTTTCTGGACAGGCCGCCAGTGCTGCCACGTTCACGTCCGTCACCCAAACATCATAGCCTGCGGCCGAAAACGCTTCGGCCATGGCAAAACCGATGCCAGACGCCCCTGCTGTGATCAGGACACGCATCAACGTTTGCCCACGGCGGCCCCTGCGCCGTTCGGAACCGGTAATTTCGCGTGCGCAGCGACGAGTTGACCCAGTTGGTCGGCCACGTCTTGCGCAGGATCGCTGGCGCGCCGTGTCGCAAGGTTGACGTGGATCAACATATGTTCGCCCGTCGCCAGTAGACGATCACCTTCAAACATTGCATGGAACAGGTGCAACTTCTTGCCTTCACCCAGCAAAACCTGCGTCTCGACCCTGATGTGCCCGCCGGCCTGGACCTCATCAAGGTGGCGAATGTGGGTTTCAGCAGTGAAATAGCTGCCACCCTTCGCGATATAGTCTGGCGTGCAGCCAACGATATGCATCAGACGGTCGGTCGCGTCGCCGAAGGCCTGCAAGTACCGCGCTTCGTTCATGTGACCGTTGTAATCCGTCCAATCAAGCGGGACCGCACGATCAATGGTCTTGACGGGTTGTGACAAGTCATCCACGTCCTGCAGCGTGTTCGGGATGGCCCAGTTCTGGTTCAGCGCTGCATCATGGCGATTTAACACGGCCCCCGCCCCCCAATCGCGCGCCTTAAGGGTCCGCATCATCCCCACGAGATTGGCATCACGATGGCGTTCAAGTTCGCGGATTGTGAGGTGGCCCGACTGTGCATCCGACTGGGTCGCAATCTTGTCGATCAGCTCCTCAGTCAGGTCAGGGACGTCCATCAGTTTCGTCCATGGCCATGCCAGACAGGGGCCAAATTGTTCAATAAAGTGCCGCATCCCCGCCTCGCCGCCTGCAATGCGGTAGGTTTCGAACAGGCCCATCTGCGCCCAGCGCAAACCGAACCCCATCCGGATCGCATCATCGATTTCTTCCGTCGTGGCGATGCCGTCTTTGATCAGCCACAACGCCTCGCGCCAAACCGCCTCAAGGAAACGATCCGCGATGTGGGCGTCGATTTCCTTTTTGACCATGAGTGGAAACATGCCAAGGCCCTGCAGAATTTTTTCAACCTGGCACAGCATGTCGGCGTTCGCGTCCGTGCCAACAACTTCGATCAGCGGCAATAGGTAGACGGGGTTGAACGGGTGGCAGACGACGATCTGTTCGGGGCGGGTCGCGTTCTGTTGTAATTGCGACGGCTTGAAACCGGACGTGGAGGACGCAATCACAGCCTCAAGACCACAGTAAGCTTGGATATCACGGTAAACGCTGTGCTTCATCTCAAGGCGTTCGGGCACGCTTTCCTGAACCCAAACGGCACCAGCTACGGCGTCTGACAGCGTGTCATGGAACGTCAGCGCACCCTCATTTGGCATCGCCATGTCATATAGCCCCGGTAGTGATGCGCGGGCGTTGTCCAACACTTCGCCGATCTTGCGCTGCGCATTTGGGTCGGGGTCAAAGACCCGCACATCCCATCCATTCAACAAGAACCGCGCGGCCCAACCGCCACCGATCACGCCACCGCCAATAATGGCTGCACTTTGTGTCAAATCCCGCCCCTTCAAAAATTTAAATCCCCGCACATGCGAGGCCTTTTTGTCGAGGTCGTCAATGGGTCGTCAAGACGAAACGCACGATTAGTTGCACGCAACCGCTGTTGTTTGCGCAACTGGACTGCCGGGGTGGTCAAATTCACTTGCGGATACAGGTTCACGGCGCCCACTCGGGTCGCATGCACGCATCGGGCTTCCAGCATCAATCCAAAGCAGGCGACTGCGCTTTCAGTGTTCGACTTCCTGAAGGTGAGCCAAAGAATAGCCAAACCAATCCATGATAGCGCGTGCAGCGGTGATACGATCGCGACCGCCGGTCCGGTCTTTGTCCATAATCCAGCCGAATTCACCAGACGGGGTTCCGATTGCCGCCGTGCGGCTGTCAAAATCCATCCACATCACCCAGAATTCTGCTGGTGGCGTCGCAGTTGGCGGATCGACAGGCACCCAACGGCCTGACCCGGACTGTTCAAGTAAAACAAGGGATTCAACGTTCAGACATGTATCTACCTCGCACGTCAGGCGGGTCTGCGCCATCTGTAGCGCGCCATTTGGCAAAGTCGAAAACGTGACGGCACCGACCGGGCCGGACTGATTGGTAAATCCTTGCCGAATGAACCAGCGTCCAGCCATTCGATCTGCGGAAACATTAGTTTGCGATGCAATTTGGGCGGACAGATCGCGGAAAATGTCGACTTGTGGCAGGATGGGCTGTTCTTGCGCGCATCCCACCAAAATCGCCACCATCAGCCCTGCGACAACACGTATCATCACGTCCCTCTGGGCCTTGGCACAAAACGCACCGTCCGGCCCCGTCATTATTTGCCCACCTTGTCCAATACAGATGGTTTCTTCCAACATCGTCACACTAAACGGTACGGGCAATGCTGTGGAGGTGCAGCCGGACACTGCGCCCAGAAGGCCAACCCAAAAAGCACAGATCATGGCCGCTAATGGGCGCATTTTCTCAGCCCTTTGGCGTTTGCTTCACCAACCCCAGCTTTTCGCGCACTTCATCAGGCCCAATCACCCGCGCACCAAGGTTTTCGATGATGCCACGGGCGCGGTCCACCAGTTGCGCGTTGGTCGCCAACACGCCGCGATCCAGCATCAGATTGTCCTCAAGCCCGACACGCACGTTGCCACCCGCCAGAACGGACGCTGCGACGAATGGCATCTGGCTGCGCCCTAACCCAAAGGCGCTGAACGTCCACTCGGGTGGCACATTGTTGACCATCGCCATAAAGGTATTCAAATCATCGGGCGCGCCCCACGGCACCCCCATACACAACTGCACCAAAGCGTCAGGTTCCAGAATACCTTCGGCGACCAATTGCTTAGCAAACCAAAGGTGGCCGGTATCAAACGCCTCAATCTCGGGCTTGACGCCGAGGTCCGTCATCATCTGCCCCATGGCGCGCAGCATGCCGGGGGTGTTGGTCATAACATAATCGGCTTCTGCGAAATTCATCGTGCCGCAATCAAGCGTGCAAATCTCAGGCAGACATTGCGCCACATGTGCGACCCGTTCAGTCGCGCCAACCATATCGGTGCCCGCAACTGTCGGCAGCGGCTTTTCAACGCCGCCAAACACCATGTCGCCACCCATACCGGCGGTAAGGTTCAATACCACATCAATATCGGCCGAACGGATACGATCCGTCAATTCACGGTACAACTCCAACTGACGACTGGGCACGCCCGTTTCAGGGTCACGCACATGGCAATGCACCACTGCAGCGCCCGCTTTGGCCGCATCAATCGCGCTATTCGCGATTTCCTCGGGCGAACGCGGAACATGCGGACTGCGATCTTGGGTGCTCCCCGATCCGGTGATGGCGGCGGTGATAAAGACGTCACGGTTCATCGCAAGCGGCATCTACTTCTCCCTTTTTTACCCGACCTTAGCCGGACCGCCTTGACACGCAAGCTCACAAACGGCGAACTGCGCAAATGACTGATCTCACTCGCTCAATCACTTTGGCCACTGCAGCTGACTTGCCCGATATTCTGACGATGATCCGCGCGCTGTAGGCGTTTCATGGCGACAATGCGCAGGTCACGCTTGCACAACTGGACGTTGTCTTCTTTGGTGCTGCCCCGATGGGCACAGCGCTGATTGCCAAATTGCAAGGTTTGCCAGCGGGCTACGCTGGCCTCACGCCAACCATGGTACTGCACGACGGCAAGATCCGCTAAGATATCCACCACCTGTTTGTCACGCAACCACATCGCGCCAAAGGCATCGGCAAAACGCCGATCGCCGCCGCCAAAGCCCGTGCAATTGACATCGGCGACCCGCCTGACAATCAGCACAGACGCGAGCAACACCACCGCCATCACCGCCTACAATGCCATGAACACCTTAGAAGAAATCATCGGTGAAGGCCCGCGTTTCCGGATCAAACTGGACATTTAGCCCGTCTTTGTTTCCTAAACATCCGGCCTATGTATCAAACCCACCAAGGTGAAGCCAGTTATTTTCAATTGGGACTCCACATTGCCTAAGTGTTCGGTCCCGGCATCTGGTGGATCGGATTAACGATGAATCTTTCTGGTTCTGAAGTCCCTATCTTGCAGATGTATTCGTACGGCGTCAGGCCGTTGAGCGTCTTCAGCCTTCGAGCAAAATTGTAGGCCGCTATGAAGTCTGCGAGATGGGTGTGCAGCTGATCATGCTTGTCATAGTGATACCGCTTGACTGTTGCGTCCTTGATCGTGCGGTTCATCCGCTCAACCTGGCCATTGGTCCATGGATGGTTGGGCTTGGTCAGCCGGTGCTCAATCCTGTTGGCATCGCAGATCATGTCAAACCGCATAGGCCGTGAATATGGTGTGTTCCGGTTACGTGGTTGCTCACAAAATTGAATGCCATTGTCCGTCAGAATTGTGTGGATCTTGTATGGCACCGCTTCCAGCACAGCCTCCAGGAACTCCCAGGCCGTCTTGCGATTTGCTTTTTCTACAAGCCGTGCCACGGCAAACTTGCTGGTTCGGTCCCTCTCGTGACATCGCTTTGCGATTCACTGCCGGGCAATGAATGGCAACAAAGAGATAAAGTTTTCCTTCGTTGGTGCGCAACTCTGCAATGTCGATATGAAAATATCCGATCGGATAGCGTTTGAACTTTTGTCGTTTCGGCTTGTCGCCCTCCATATCTGGCAGTCGGGATATCCCATGCCGTTGCAAACAACGATGCAGGGAAGATCGCGTCCCCCTCTCTTTGCTTGCTCCGCAAGCAACTGCCGGGCAATGGATGTGGGATAGTTGGCTGCAAGGCATAAAGACAATCATCCAGCGGTAGGAGCGTATGACGTCGAAAAGAGACGATCATCGCCTCTTCACCGGCGCTGAGAACGGTCGAACTGGGGTCCGTGGGGCCAGTCTTGCGGTCTTCTACAGTTTTGCGCTTGCGTCATTTGGAGACCGTTTTGACATTTATACCAAGTTCTCGACTCAAAGCTGCGGTCGTAGCTTGCGATCGCTGTATTGTTGCTCTGATGGCGTGCGTAGTCGTGGCGCAGCCATGACGTATTTGTCCCATAATGCTTCCTTCCATTCCAAAGAATAGATCGCACCATCAAACCAGGGGATCAAAAACCTAGGGACAGGACCCATTAAACTACTTGGTGCTACTATGGCTGCGTGATTCAAAGTCCCAAAGTTGGGGGATAGAATGAGCAATCTTTATTGGCTGAGTGAAGCGCAGATGGATCGGCTTCGGCCTTACTTTCCGAAGAGCCGAGGCCGTGCACACTGAGACGATCGCCGCGTTCTGAGCGGGATTATTTTCATTAACCGCAACGGGGCGAATGACGGTTCGGGCCGCGGGCCCGATGAAACGTCCAGTGGACGTTTCAAGGCATGAGCGGGCGGAGCCCCGGTAATCGCCCGTCTACGGTGGTGTGATGCGCCTGCCGAATATGGGCGGCCGAAGACTTTGTATAATTGTTGGAAGCGCTGGAGTGACATGGGCGTGTTCGCCCGGATCATGATGGGGCTGGCAGAACAGGCCCCAGACAATAAGACAATTTCGATCCGCTCTCATCGAAACTGTGTTTCGACTGCCGGGCAGCGGACGCTACTTACCTCAAGGCACACCGCACGGCTTCCAGCCTGTGGTTAATAAAAGATGGCGTGGGCGCCTGATTCACTGCCCGGCAGGGCATTGCGCAGCAATGTCCCGAGAGGGGGCAGACCAAAGGTGGGATGAACACAAAGCTACATGCGGTTACAGACGACAGAGGACGTCCCGTCCGCTTCTTTATCACGGCGGGTCAAGTCAGCGATTATACCGGTGCGGCGGCCTTGATGAACGGCCTACCAGAGGCGGATTGGTTGCTTGCCCCTCTCATCGAAACTGCGTTTCGACTTCCGGGCAGTGGACAGGCGGTGTGACGCTGACTGGTTCCGAGAAGGCCTTGTCGACAAGGAAACTCGCCCCTGTATTCCTGAGCGCAAATCACGCAAGACGACCATCAAATACCCCTTTCGTGACATTGCTTTGCAATGCACTGCCGGGCAATGGATAAGAGACCTTACAAACGGCGCAACCGTATCGAGCGCATGTTCGGCAGGATTAAAGACTGGAGACGCGTCGCTACACGCTATGACGGAAGCCCAACGGTCTTCCTCTCCGCCATCATGCTCGCCGCAACCGTTATATTTTGGTTATGAGTCCTGAGCCTAGTTAGCAACGGGGGATGATTTCGATGTTGGGGCCAAAGCAAGAAACGCAGGGCGCGTTGTTTTATGCGTTCTCGATAGATAATCACGTTCCTCGGGATCATCTGCTGCGATCCATTGATCGGCTTGTCGATCTGTCTGGCATCCGCCAATATTTAGCCGATTTTTACAGCCATACTGGTCGCTGTCCATTGATCCAGAACTGCTGATCCGAATGCTGCTGGTTGGCTGCTGCCTCGGCATTCGGTCCGAACATCGCCTCTGCGAAGAGGTGCATCTGAACCTTGCTTACCGCTGGTTCTGCGGACTGGATCTGAGCGACAATGTGCCCAACCACTCAACCTTTTCCAAAAGCCGCCCCTCTCATGGCGCAAGCGCAAACGACTGCCGGGCAATGGATGTTGAGGCCACGCGGTCGATCCGTCAGGCCGAAGTCGGGTCCGTGCGCACGATGCAGGGATGGTTAGTGGATCGTGGCATCGCGCCGCACATCCCGGTCATTCACTGCCTAGGATGTGCAGGTTCACATGCACGAGAGGGGATAAGGCTGGCCGCACCGATGGCACCCTGAGCCGCGCTAATTTTGAGTGGGACCCGTAGGGCGACAAGTACATCTGCCCAGAAAGTCAGTCGCTCAAGCAGTTCCGCCGCAACTCCTCCGATCCCAGCCGAGGCCCAACCACGACGGGCAGGGCAAAATATCGTGGGCTTAAGCTGATCTGTCAGGCCTGCCCATCCAAAGCCAAATGCTGCCCGAATACCGATGTTCGCAAGATCACCCGCGACGAACACGAAGACGCCCGCCAGGTCGCCCGAGATATTGCTAAGACCAAGCAATACGCCGTTTCAATGCGACTGAGGAAAAAGCTCGAGATGCTCTTCGCTCACCTCAAACGCATCCTGGGGCTAGGACGGCTTCGATTACGAGGACCATGCGGCGCAAATGACGAATTCCTCCTCGCAGCAACCGCCCAAAACCTCCGCAAACTAGCCAAGATCCTTCCTGCAACGCAGCAAGCGTGCAAAGCCTGATAAGAAAGGCGCTTGCGCCCTGTTCGACGCCCAACTTTCTGCACGCGCAACACGGTGTTTTTCAACAGAATCGGTGGAGACAGGACCTTCGCTGCAGGCGCACAATAACCCCCTACGATCAGCGTCTTCCCGCGACCACCTCTGCTTCAACGACATTGCCGACAAGAACGTCGCGGGTTTTCTTGGCCAAGCAATCAAGGCCTAGAGGCGCATTGCCGTAGCAGCGCACAGTATTTCACTGTCAAAAATCAAAAATTTGAACGCGAAATGCGCCCCTTGATATTTTGGGGTGCCGACAAAGCGTCTAGATGATCGGTTCCTGCGGCGTGCTATCGCGCGGCAAAACACCATTCTTGCGCGGATCATCCGCAATTTCCACTTGCCGGTGATAGGCGACAAACCCGCTGCGGGTATAGAACGGCAGCGCCTGCGGGCTATCCAGCGTGCAGGTGTGGACGTGAAAGCGGTTAATCGGGTGCGACCATGCCTTGTCGAGCGCATGTTCCATCAACCAGCGCCCTGCCCCCATGCCGACCATCGCAGGTGTCAGGCCGAAATAGCCCAGTTCACATTCACCCGACAGGCGAAAATCAAGTTCCAGCATGCCCTCGTCATGGCCATCAACGCGGACCGAATAGATATTCACATCATCGCGGTGCACAATTGCGGACAAGGCGGCGTCGTCCATCCCAAGGCGTGAAAACCACATCCAGTGCTGTCCGCCGACCCGCATGAACAGATCACGGTACCAATCCAGATCAGGTGTGTCGTGCGCCACTAGTTCTGAGGTGATGGGCACGATATTACGTGGGGTTGGACGTTCAAACATCTGCAAATTTGTGACCACCGCCGCGATCTTACCCACAGGGACGTCCCAAAATTCTGATACCATGATCGCTCTCCTGCTTTGCCGATTGCCGCATCTGACACATCTGACGCATCTGACGCATCTGACGCAATTATGGCACCGATTCCAACCCCTTGCGGGCCTGTGGCTATTGCGCCCGCATCCCCACATTCCGCGCGACGCCGCTTGGCGATGCGCGCCGCGCCCCCTATAAGAGCCACAACATCGAGGAAGTAGCCCCATGCGCACCAGCACAATCACCCGCAAAACCGCTGAGACGGATATTTCAGTTGAAATAAACCTCGACGGAACAGGACTTTATGACAATCAGACCGGCGTGGGCTTTTTTGACCACATGCTGGATCAACTGGCACGCCATTCGCTGATCGATATGACCGTGCGCGCGACGGGTGATCTGCACATCGACGATCACCACACGGTCGAAGACGTGGGCATCGCGCTTGGTCAGGCATTGCTAGAGGCCCTTGGCGACAAGCGTGGCATCAATCGTTACGGTGACTGCCACCTTGCGATGGACGACGCGCAGGTGCGCTGTGCGTTGGATTTATCCGCCCGTCCCTACCTGATCTGCAACCTAGATCTGCCCACAGCGAAAATCGGCAGTTTTGATACTGAACTGGTGCGCGAATTCTTTCAGGCGCTGTCGACACACGGCGGCATCACGTTGCACATCGACCGCTTACACGGCTTTAACAGCCACCACATCGTTGAGGCCGCGTTTAAAGCTCTCGCCCGTGCGCTGCGCGTCGCGGTGCAAACTGATCCACGTAAGGCGGATGCGATCCCGTCGACCAAGGGTGCCTTGTGACAAACGGCGCAGGACAAATCGTATGATAACTGTCCTGATTGATTACGACAGCGGCAATTTGCATTCAGCACAAAAAGCGTTTGAACGCATGGCGGCTGAGACGAATGCGGGCAACATCATCGTCACTGGCGACCCTGATATCGTTGCTAAGGCTGATCGAATCGTCTTGCCCGGTGACGGCGCGTTTCCGCACTGTCAGGCGGAACTACATGGTATTTCTGGATTGGCTGACGCCATCCGCGAAAGTGTTGAAATCCGTGCGGTCCCCTTCATGGGCATCTGCGTCGGTATGCAAATGCTCGCGATCAAGGGGTTTGAGTACGAGGAAGCCGCAGGCTTTGGCTGGATCAATGGTGAGGTCCACAAGATCACACCCAACGACCCGACGCTGCCGGTGCCACACATGGGTTGGAACGATCTTGTGATCGACACGCCACACCCTGTCCTAAACGGCATCAAGACCGGCGATCACGCGTATTTCGTCCATTCCTACCAGATGGTGATGGGGGATCGGGCGCAACGTCTGGCCCATTGTGATTACGCCGGCGACGTTACGGCCATCGTTGGGCGCGACACCATTATTGGCACGCAGTTTCATCCCGAAAAAAGCCAAAGCGCTGGCCTGCAAATGATTGCGAATTTCCTGCAGTGGACGCCATAGAAAAGCCGCGTTTGGAATTTTGCAAACGCGGCTTTGTTGCATTATTTCAGATCACTAGGGCGCTCAGTTAAGGCGATACCTTAATTGCGTATCCATGTGCCGCCATCACGACAAATGCCGAACACACAGCCGGAAACCGACAAAGTGTCACCGGTCAGCTGAAGGCGCGAATTGTAGGTCTTGTCACGATCTGGCGACCAGACCTGCCCGCGATACGCACCGTCCCCAGATGGGGTCGTATCAAAAATAATCTGGCGGCCGATGTTCGGCGACTCCATCTGTGCGCCCGAACTATCAAACGATTGCGACAGCGTGCCACAAAGAGCCGTCCCACAAGGGGCCACCACAACAAGACCGGAATTGCCATTGTCGTCTGCTGGCGTGCGCCAAGCCCCTTCAAGTGGGTCGCCAAAAGCTGCGCCAGCAAAGCTAATCGTGGCCGCGAGTGTGAGTGCTGTTTTCTTCATAACGTATCTCCTCCCTGAGATTGCGGAAATATTGCCTGCGAAAACTGATTCCATACAAGTATAACGTAGGGTCGCGCGTTTGGTGCGGTGATTTACGTCGCGTTGCATCTGGCTGCGCTGCGTGCATAAAAGCATACAATCCGATAACACAGGTGAGACCATGATCCTTTATCCCGCAATCGACCTCAAAGACGGGCAAGCCGTGCGGCTTGTGCATGGTGACATGGAGCAATCAACCGTGTTTAACGATGATCCCGCAGCACAGGCCCGCGCATTCGTCGATGCGGGCTGTGAATGGCTGCACTTGGTCGATCTAAATGGTGCCTTTGCCGGTGAACCCGTGAATGCCGCCCCTGTCGAAGCGATCCTTGCGGCCTGCCCTGTCCACACACAACTGGGCGGTGGCATCCGCGATATGGCGACGATTGATCGCTGGCTGACCCGTGGGCTGACCCGCGTGATCCTTGGCACCGTGGCCGTCGAAAACCCCGATCTGGTGCGACAGGCTGCGCGTGCATTCCCCGGTCAGGTGGCCGTGGGGTTGGACGCGCGCAATGGCTTTGTTGCGACCAAGGGCTGGGCCCATGAGACTGACATCAAAGTCACCGATCTGGCCAAATCGTTCGAGGACGCAGGCATTGCCGCGATCATCTACACCGACATCCTGCGCGACGGCGCAATGAAAGGCCCCAACATCCAAGCGACCGAAAGCTTGGCGCGGGCTGTGGATATTCCCGTCATCGCGTCAGGCGGTGTGTCATCCCTGGCCGACCTAGAAGCGCTGAAGGCGACGGGCGTGATTTCCGGCGCGATCTCGGGGCGGGCCTTGTATGACGGCGCGATTGATCTGACGGCTGCGCTACGGGTTTTGAGCCATGCTTAAGGCCAGACTGATACTTGCGGCCATCTTAGGACCAATTGGCGCACTCCTTGGGACCACATTGGGGATGGCAGGGAGCGTTGCAGGCTTCTTTTTTGGTGCTGGTGCTGGGACGCCAGTGTTTGGAGCTATTGGAGCCGCACTGGGCTGGTTTGCTGCTAAAGATGTTGACGCGGGAATTGCCAAACTCGACCCAAGACATCCGGCGGTCAGGTCTCACTTCGTCGGCATCGTGCGATTCATCGGGCGTGGGCTTTATCTGGCATTTGGCTTACTTCTTTTGAATACAAGTAGTTCAATAGGCCTATTCAGGAAGAAGAATGCTTAAAACCCGCATCATCCCCTGCCTCGACGTTGCCAATGGCCGCGTTGTCAAAGGCGTGAACTTCGTCGATCTGGTCGACGCAGGCGACCCTGTTGAAACTGCGCGTGCCTATGACGCCGCGGGCGCGGACGAATTGTGCTTCCTCGACATTATGGCCACTGAGGAAAACCGCGGCACCATGTATGATCTGGCCACCCGCACGGCTGAGGCGTGCTTTATGCCGCTGACAATCGGCGGCGGTGTGCGCACCCACTTGGACGTGCGAAATCTGTTGCTGGCGGGGGCGGACAAGGTGTCGTTCAATTCCGCCGCAGTTGCCGATCCTGATGTGCTGACCGAAGCCGCCCTGCGCTTTGGCAGCCAATGCATCGTCTGCGCCATTGACGCCAAAACGGTCGCCCCCGATCGCTGGGAAATATTCACCCATGGCGGGCGGCGCGCGACGGGCATTGATGCTGTTGAATTTGCGCTCATGGCGCAGGCCAAAGGCGCGGGCGAGATTCTTCTCACTGCAATGGATAATGACGGCACAAAGGCGGGGTTTAACATTGCTCTGACCCGAGCCGTCACCGATGCAGTGTCTATTCCGGTCATTGCATCAGGCGGCGTCGGCACACTTGATCATCTCGTTGAAGGGGTCACGCTGGGCGGCGCATCTGCGGTCCTCGCGGCGTCGATTTTCCACTTTGCCACCTTCACAATCCCGCAAGCCAAGGCGCATATGCACGCCGCTGGTGTTCCTGTAAGGCTCTGATATGTCGATAAAAGAACTCGCCCAAACCATCGCTGCCCGTAAAGGTGCAGACCCCGACACCAGTTGGACTGCCCAGTTGCTTGCCGACCCCGACAAGGCCGCGGAAAAGTTTGGCGAAGAAGCTGTAGAAGCGATCATCGAAGCCACCAAAGGCAATAAGGCGCGGCTCACATCTGAGGCGGCAGACGTCCTGTACCACCTGCTTGTGATGTGCGCCGCCCACGATGTCACCCTTGATGATATCGAAGCAGAACTTGCCAGCCGCGCCACCCAATCTGGCGTCACAGAAAAGGCCAACCGATGATCCGCCACATCGCGTTTTTCAGCGCCATCGACCCCAATGATCTGGACGAAATCGAAGCGGGCCTTTGGATCCTGAAAGACAATCCGCACGCTGAAACGTTTAGCGTCTCGCGCAACCTTGCTCTGGACGAAATTCCCGGTCCACACCCCGATTTTGTCGTCATGGCTGACATCAAAGACAAAACTGCGCTCACCGCCTACAAGGCCCACCCGCTGTACGCAGAATCGATCCGCCGCGTGCGCCCGCTGCGCGACATCCGCGTCGCCGCCGACCTGATGATCGAAGACCCGTCGTAGCGTCGATCTTTCTTGATCCTGTCTTTGTCTCACAAATATCCCGGGGAGTCCGCAGGACGGGGCAGCAGCACGCCTTACGCCATTATAATTTCGACGAAATCACACCCGTCGCAAAACCACCCATCCGCAACTCGCCAAACAGCCGCTGATATTCAATTTTTGGACAGCGGTTCTGAATTACAGTCACCCCGCGCGCCTCTGCCACCTTAGCAGCACTTGCATGCTCAACCCCGATCTGCATCCAGATCGTCTGCAGGTTTGGCCAGTGCGCCAGCGCCTCATCGATAATCGCGGGCACCGCGTCGGACCTGCGGAACACGTCCACCATATCCACATTGAACGGAATGTCTGACAGAGTCGCAGAGACCGTTTCGCCGAACAGCACTTGCCCCGCCAGCCCCGGATTAACAGGCACCACGCGGATGCCTTTGCGCGACAGGTATCGCGCCACAAAATAGCTGGGCCGCACCGGATTGGCGGACACGCCGACCACTGCCACGGTTTTCATGGCGTTCAACACATCTTTGAGCACTTGATCGCTGTACATGACGTCTCCTTAGCCGATCTTTGCGCCACAAAAAAGCGCCCGGTCAATAAACCGGGCGCGGAGTGCGGAACGAGGGACAGTGAATTTGAACAAGGGGGTTCCAGTCCTTGCTCGCCCTACAAAGATGGGTACGACGCCCAGTCATTAAAGGGCCTTCAGCAAAACGTGAACGCTGCGCGATCTCTTGTGATCACGTTCGCCCCACCCATTTATGCATACCTACGCAAGCAGAGCGGGCCAGTTTGCATCACCGGATGCAATGTGACCCGGAATGTCACGCGCCCAGCGGCGGCGCACACCCAATGAAAAATTCAGGTAAAGCTTGCCCTCATGGATCGTCCACGCCTCAGGGACGGTGGATGCGACATAGCCCTGCGACGCCGCATAGGCGCAGTACCCACCGTACTGGGGCGCGTAGGCCCGTGGGTCGGCCATGAACAACTCCATGTTGGCGGCGCTGGAAAAATGCCACGTCGCACCGCCCCACATCAGCGCGTGATCACGACTGCCTTGTACCGGTTCGCCTTGTGACAAGTATGCAACTGGGTCCGCGCCGCGAATGGCAATGCCATCCACTGCAAAAACATATGGTTCAGCGGCCACGGCGGGGCGGGTAAAAAATGCGGCCAGCGGTGCAGCGGCAGCTGCGGCCATTAGGGTGCGACGGTTCAGCATAAAAATCTCCGATCAGATTGGCATTGAACACTATTTGGCCCATCCGTGCGCGTAAAAACACCCACCTCGCCAATCTGTGACAGAGCAAGCGAAATTGTTTCAATCAAAGATTGTCTTCGATTTCGCCCCACAGGTCCTCAGTCGTCTTTTTTTCGCAACGTTTTGCGTTTCTTACGTTTTCTCCACCTTACTCGGCTTGGGATGTGGCTGTCTGGGGTGCACAGGTTTGGGTGCTGGGCGAGTGGGTGTCGCCGCACGCGCAGTCACCCGCCCACCATTGATCGGTAACATTTTAAGGTTGTGCAACGGCGCGCCACAGCTTGAACACCCTACCTCATGACAGTCTTTGCCGCGTAAAACGAGGCGCGGCGCATGTGCCACAAGAACAACAGGTCGCGATCTTATGGCCAGGTTTTTGAACAGGCATGCGGTTTGCGGTTTAGGACGATCTAGTCGCATATAAGGCAACAGCCGCCGCGTTCGAAACATTGAGAGAACCAAATTCACCCGCAAAATCGATTTTCACCAGCGCGTCGCAGGTTTCTTTCGTCTTATCGCGCAATCCCGGCCCTTCAGCGCCCAATACCAACGCAATCGCACGATCCGTTTTGCCGTCAACAACCTGCTCAATCGTTTGTTCGGCCTCGCCGTCCAACCCCAGCACCATGTATCCCATGCCCTGAAGCTCTACGATCGCGTCCGCCAAATTGCGCACCCGCAGATAAGGCTGGCGTTCCATCGCACCACTGGCTGTCTTTGCCAACGCGCCTGTTTCGGGGGCGGCATGGCGGTTCATCGCGATCACCGCTTGTGCGCCAAACACCTCGGCTGATCGTAAAATCGCGCCGACGTTATGCGGGTCAGTCACTTTATCCAGCAACACCACACGCGGCGGGTTTACCCCGTCCCCCATGCAGCGATCCTCGATCTTGCCCCAGTCCAACGGCTTGACCTCCAACGCAGCACCTTGGTGCACTGATTGCGGATCAATTGGCGCCGCAAAATTACGCGGCTCACACATTTCAGGCTCCGGTCCACCGTCTTTCAATCCGATGGAGACCGCATCGCCAAGTCGATCAAACGCGTTCTTGGTAACAACAAAACGCAATTTCTCACGAACGGGATTCAGCAGGGCATCACGCACCGCATGGATGCCAAACAGCCATACCGTTTCATTGGCAGCAGCGCGCTTGTTACGTTCTTTATCAACAACCCAGGTTGGTTTTTTCATGTCGCGATCCTTTGCATTTGCTCCCTCATGGCGACCATCACCAAAAACCGCAAGTGTTGCCAGAGAATTGAGGTTGACGCCCACAGTGGCCGTAGCTATTCACGCGCTCAGTGGGCGTCAGGCCGCAAGGTGTGGCAGGAGACTGTAACTCTCTCGCGGAAACGCACGCCTGGTTCGATTCCAGGGTCGCCCACCATTACCTCCAAACCATTGATTTTATGGGTGAATGGTGGTACGATCCCATTGATAATGGTCGATTTTCGATACATTTTGGGAAAATTTCGATACATGATAGACATGAAACGAGTAAAATACCTAAAAATTGATAGAGGTCGATACAACTATCAACGCAGGGTTCCCAAGCATTTACAGCCTCTTTTTGAAGAAACCACTTGGTGTAGGCCTTGTGGGAACGTCACTTACGCAAAAGCTGTTCAATTGGTAGTGGGTTGGGCCGAAGAAGATGATGCTTTCATAGATCGCATGAAAGACCCTACCAAATTCCAAAGCTTTAAAACTAACAAGCGCCGAGAGCACGAAGACAGTGAACGAGAGTTCATTCTTCCCCCCACCGAAAATTATGTTCCAATAGTGCGAATATATGGCGACTTAATAAGCCCAGAGTTGATTAAACGGCCATTTTGGCGATATGCAATTCAGGAGATAAGACTTCTCGATTATCTCAGAAATCCCGCACAACCTTATAAACCTGAACTATCCACACTGGCTTTGTTGCACAAATAGTCTCGTATCAGGGATTCATGTTGTAAATCCAGCATGGTAGCTGGCGTCATGAGTAAACCTATCGCCCCGATTTACCGCACGAGGAACTGGCCTGAGTATAACAAGGCCCTGAAGCGACGCGGGTCACTGACCATTTGGTTTAACCCAGAGGTCACTTGGAAAGCTGCGCCTACCGTTGCCCGGCAGTGGTTTGTTTGCAAACCATGAGAGGGGGGCAAACGGGGCCGCCAGCCACGCTATAGCGACGCGGCGATCCAAGCCTGTCTCACGTTGAAAGTGCTGTTCGGAATGCCTTTGAGGCAGGCGACGGGCTTTGTGGAAAGCCTGTTGAAATTGATCGACCTTGACTGGGAGGTCCCAGACTTCAGCACGTTATGTCGGCGTCAGAAAAGGCTATCGGTTACCATCCCGTATCAGGGCTCAAAGGGCCCGCTAAACCTCCTTATCGACAGTACCGGCATCAAAGTTGAGGGCGAAGGTGAGTGGAACGCTCGCAAGCATGGCGGGCCGAAACGTCGGGTGTGGCGCAAGATACATATAGGGATTGATGAAGAAACGTTGGAGATACGCGCGGTCGAAGTGACGAGTAGCAGCATTGGAGACCCACCCATGTTGCCCAACCTTCTCGGTCAGATCACACCAGATCAGAAGATTGGCAGTGTCACAGCAGATGGGGCATATGACACCCGCAAATGCCATGATGCGATTGCGGCCCGCAATGCCCGTGCTGTCATCCCGCCACGCAAGAATGCCAAGCTATGGAAGCCGGATACGCTGGGGGCCAGAGCCCGAAACGAAGCGGTACAGTCCTCAAAGGATCTCGGCCGCGCTCAATGGCGTCGCTTGAGCGGATACCACCGCAGGAGTCGTGTTGAGACAAAGATGCATTGTTTGAAACTACTCGGGCAGCGCCTGGCCGCACGAGACTTTGACCGGCAAGTTGCGGAAGTCCAAATCCGTGCCGCGATACTCAACGGCTTCACCGCCCTTGGCATCCCAAACACCGTTACTGTAGGCTGAATCCGTCAGGGGTCAGGGGAAGCACGCCATAAGGGCGATTTGTGCAACAAAGCCGAAGAAGGTGGTAAATTATACAGCTTTAACCCAGACATTAGAGCGCAAGCCCTTTAGTAGGCTAGGATATCTGCGCCATGAGATGATGCGGTTAAGGGGACAGTCAACCCGGGATGTAACCAGAAAGCCGCCGCAGTGTGGCAGGAAACGGCACAAAAACCGGCTAAGCACTCTGGCACAGGCAGTCGCCGCCCACTCAGGTGTTGTTCAATGGATTTATGAGGCGCGGAATACCAAGCTGACACCGTTCAAACAGTGGCGCAGGCCTGTTGGGGCTGGGCCATCATCGAAAATATGTCCCAAATGGCTGCCACATCGATCACAATGGCATTCTGTGCGCGACGAAAAAAATGTGTCGTCCGCTTTGGTCTGGATCGCGTTTGGCAAGACATCAAAGAACGACGGCCATCCAGTGCGGCTGTCAAACTTGTGCTCCGAAGAATAGAGCGCCTGATCGCAACCACGGCAGTGATAAATGCCTGCTGCGTAATTCTTATCCAAAGGCGATGTCCCCGACCGTTCGGTACCGTCCTCCCGCATCACATTGTATTGTATGTCGGTTAGCAGGGCGCGCCACTCTGCTGGTGTGCGGGTGATCTCAAACGGGCTCTCGGCTGCGGCAACGCGGGTTGTGCCAAAAGCGGCAGCGGTAAGGGCGGTTATCGAAAAGGTCCGGCGATTCATGACAAACTCCTTATTGTTCGGGGGTGTTGTAAAACGTGCGCTGTGTCTCTGGGACAAAATATGACATAGCGCACGCAGATGTGACCGAAGGCTCCCCCTGGGATGGTTTGCTGCCCTCGGCCGTTCGTCTGATCTTAGAAGTCGGACTTACTGCTTGGGCAGCATCACGCGGTCAATGACGTGGATCACACCATTGGACTGATCAACGTCTGCGATTGTGACAGTAGCCAACCGGCCGTTTTCGTCCGTCAACGTTATGGCATCGCCGGACATTTCTGCCATCAATGTACAGCCGCCAAGTGTTTCAACTGGGTGAGCGCCGCCATCGCCTGCGATCATTCCGCCGATTGCGTCAGCGAAGACTTCAGCGCCGACAACGTGGCAGGTCAGGATCGTGGCTAGCTGTGCCCTGTTCTCGTCCATCATCAGCGCGCCGAGTGTCTCGTCGGTGATCAGGCCGAATGCTTCGTCGGTTGGGGCAAACACTGTGAACGGGCCAGGTCCGGACAATGTTTCAACGAGGCCAGCCTGCATAACAGCCGCCACGAGTGTTGTGTGGATCGGGGAGTTTACTGCGTTCTCGATGATGTTCTTTTCGGCCAGCATTTCTGCGCCGCCAACCATTGGGTTGGATGCGTGCGCGTCAGCGAAAGCCATACCTGCGGTTAGTGTAAGTGCGGCAGCGGTTGCGAATGTCTTAATGGTCATAAAACGTCTCCAAATTGGTCTTTAAGGACCGCACGATTGCGATCCCGATGCCAAAAGCAACGCATCATATGGAAGGAGAGTTTCGGGACATTTCATAGGTTCACAGTGACGTGAAAACCACGTGACTTACAGCGTGGTGATTTCGCCCGCAGCAAGCACGGCACCGGTCGGCGCGCCAGTTGGTGATCCGCCAAAGGGTTCGTCAGAGATTGCAAGCGTCGCACCAACCATTTGGTCCTGAAGGTTTTCGGGGACTATAATTTCATCGATCGTTTCATCTATCGCCAGAATACCCAACGATACAGGGGCCGCGTCGCCTGCAATGACCCATAGTTCTAGTGAACGACCTTGCGCGCTGGCCCCGACTTGGCGTTCCACAAACAACTGCCCACTGCCCCCAACGTAGGCCGCCGCAACCACGAGGCTGTTGTCTTGCGCAACCAGGCGGGCCACGGATGTCGGCGTAACAGGATTTGTCTGCATGTAGCCGCCGAGATGCAACGCCACCAATAGGGTCAGCGCCGCGGCACCGGCACACAGAAAGGCAGGCACAATCCTGAGGTTTTTCCAAATGCGTTTCGGGCTTTCGGGGTATGCGTCTGCTTTAATCTTTTTGAACAGGCCTTTGGGCGGCGCAACCGGCGCTATTTCTTCAGTCAAAGTGCTGAAATGGACATCCCAATCTTCCACCAAACCTGCAAAGGTCTGATCAATGCGTGCACGACGTGTCGCCTGCGCCAACTCATCCCCTTTGAGCAGCCCAAGACTGAGTTCCGCCGCGAGAACATCGTCGCGCGGCGTGCCGTCTTCTGGGGTGATGCTCTCGTCGATCACTTGCTCAAACAGTCTTTCAAACTTATCAGGCTGCGCCGCAGCCATGTTCGCATTGTATTTAACGGCACGTCAAAACGCGCCGCAAGGTCAACATAAGTTTCCCCGTCCAGATAGGCGCTGCGTACTGCTGCCGCACGGTCGGGTTTTAGTTCGTCCAAACATCCGTTGATCTGTGCCCGTTCAGATGCCGCGATCGCAAGGCCTTCTGGCCCCAATCCCGGCTCTGCAATTTCTGGCGCGTCCTCAAGTGGACTGCTGGGTCTGTTTTTTTCGCAACCGATCAATTGAACGGTTGCGCGCAATGGTTGCCAGCCAACTGATCGGGCTGGCTTTACCAGCCGCGAACGTTTCCGCCCCGCCCTGCCATAACCGCAGATATACCTCCTGCAAAACCTCCTCTGCTGCGGCGCGGTCTTTCAATACACGCAGGATAATGCCGAATAGTTTCGCAGAGGTCGCCGAATAAAGCGTCTCAAACGCACCGCGGTCATGCAGCGCGACCCTGTGGATCATGTCTTCGATGTCTTGTCTCGTCGTCATGTCGGGGCCGCCCTCACTCTTCAATACAATGACATAACCCTCTCTGAGCACAAGGCGACGAATGTCCCCTTCCCCTTCCGCGCCATATGATGAAGCAGTTATCGAAGGCATTCGTAGCGTAGTGCAGATCGGGTAACTTGAACATGTAGCTTCCCTTTTTAGTCTAAGATTAAGAAAGGCGAACGCCCACCGCAGGCCGTGACGCAACAGCGAATTGCGCTTTGCGAATAATATCGCCGACGTGCCAAACGTGGGCACCTGTAAATTGCAGATGGACCACAAGTGCGGTCGTCGCTTCTTTGAGATTGGCGATGCAGGTTTGACGCAAATCTGCGGGTGTCGATTTCAGGCTAGCAAGTACCAGCAAACGGTCAAACGGTGTTTGGTAGTGAGCGAGTGCGACATCGGGTTGTCCGATCCGCAACGCAGCTTCCGCCAGATTGTGATGCGAGATCACCATGATCATTGGTGCTTCCGTAGGTCCTGAACCATGCTCGGCTAGGTTCAGCAAACGTTTCGCTTCTTTCAACGCAGAATTATAAAAACTACACGCTGCGTGATCGTCGCCTTCTTCCCAAGCGCTGTTTGCCGCTAGAGTAAGATTTTGCCAGGTTTTGTCGGAATAGGTATTGGTATCCGGCGCGTATCGGGATGCTACGTTCAAATTTGCCATCTGCCGTCTTTCTGGTGTGTTAGCACATCACGGTAACACGCTACATCAATATATTTAGCCTGAGCTAAAAATTGTAGAGAATTTTATATTGGTCCAGAATTGATGCATGGTAACACAACGGCCTGAGCCACATCCCGTAGACACTGAAATGCTCCTCCCAGATGCACAGGCCCGCAATTTTCTACGCGTGCGAGACGCGCACCGTCGTGAGATCGTCGAGGACTACGTCGAGATGATATCCGAGCTAGGCCGTACGCAGGGTGATGTTCGCACTGGCCATCTGGCCGAACGGTTCGGCGTCTCCAACGCAACGGTCAGCAATCATGTGCAACGTCTGGTAAGCGAGGGGATGATCCTAGAGCTACCCTATCAGCCTTTGGTCCTGACCGACGCGGGCCGTAACCTCGCCGAAACATCGCGTCGCCGTCACGTGCTTGTGCGTGATTTTCTCATCTCGCTTGGAGTAGACGCGGAGACTGCCGAAGCGGACGCCGAGGGCATTGAGCACCACGTTAGCGAACAGAGCCTTGCCGCCTTTGCCAAGTTTATTGAATAGGCGAGCATACTGTCAGGCGTTGCCAAGCAATGTCCCCGCCGCAAACACGCGCGCATCATCCTGAACGAGGTGGATGACTGTCTCGACGCGCGAAATACGATAGCCGTCTGGAATTGTCGGCGAGGTACCATCTGCGTTCGACGCTTTTATATCAATGACCCTATCTTCCGAGACAACAAAAAAGTGGTGGTGATTGCTTGTGTCGGTATCATACAAAACTCGCTCACCGCCCAAGGCCACACGCCTTACTAGGCCTGCTTTGTCAAACGCCTTCAAAACATTGTAGACCGTCGCAAGGGACACTTTTGTCGCGGAAGCCCCAAGCTCTACATACAGGCACGTTGCATCGATATGGCGCCCTCCGTCTTTGAAAAGGACATTAGCAATCGCAAGCCGTTGCCGTGTGGGGCGCACGCCATGCACAGACAGGTGCGCCGCCATGTCGTCATCATAGTTCAAGAATTTACCGCATCATCTACCCGCTGCATAGAGGCTTGCCGCGTGATGATCTGACGTCTGATAAACGCTGCGATAAACAATGCGGTCATAACGAGAATGATCGTTGGCGCAGGCGCACTGTCGAGAAAGAAACTGGCATAAGTTCCCAATAGCATCGATGCCATACATACTATGACAGACACCCATAACATTGTGGAAAATTTGCGCACGACCAAGAACGCAATGGCACCCGGTGCAATCAGTAAACCAATCGCAAGGATCAGGCCCGCGGCAGATAGAGTGGCCACGATGGTCAGCGAAAGCGCGGCGAGCAATCCATAGTGCAGCCAATTGACCCAAAGACCTGACGCGCGTGCCTGTGCGGGGTCAAAGCTGTGCAGCAACCAATCCTTCCATTTTAGCGCCAGTATCAGACCAACGCCCGCAGAGATCATGCCAGCGGTCCATAGCTCGTGCGGTTCAACACCCAGCATGTTGCCAAATAGAATATGATCGAGGTGCATGGCCGTCTCGACCGACACGTACAGCACGATGCCAACACCAAACATGCCCGAAAACACAACACCCATGACGGTGTCCTGCTTCACGCGACTGTTGGTGGACAGGTAACCAGTCGCAAGTGCACAGGTCATCCCAGCGATGAACGCACCGATGATTAGGGGGATACCGATGATGTAGGCCAGAACAATGCCCGGCAGCACCGCGTGACTGACGGCATCACCCATCAACGCCCAGCCTTTCATCACCAGAAAACACGACAATAAGGCCGTTGGAACGGACACAATCATCGAGATGTAAAACGCGTTCTGCATGAACGCGAACTGGAACGGTAAAAGAAGGGTATCCATTATTTAAACTCCGCTGCTAGATCGCCAGGACCACGTTCCAGCGCCTGTTTGGCTTTGCGTTTGGCGGCCAGTAACCCGTGCTTGGGGGCAAAAACAAACGCCACGAGGAAGATAAGGGTTTGCAATGTCACGATGATGCCGCCGGTCGCGCCATCTAGGAAATAGCTACTATAAGCGCCGATGAAACTGGTGATCGACCCGATGGCGACGGATGTGATTATCAAACGCGGAAACCTGTCGCAAAGCAAGTAGGCCGTGGCCCCGGGTGTGACGACTAAGGCAATTACTAGAAACGCACCGACGGTTTGCATGGCGGCAACCACAGACGCAGACAATAAAATGAAGAAAACCGCCTTGAGCATGCCAGGGCGCAGACCAATCGTGCGCGCGTGATTTTCATCAAAAAACGTGACCATGAGGTCTTTCCATTTGGCCAGCAACACGGCCAGCGACACAAACCCGATGATAGCCAACTGTAGCGTGTCTTCCGGTGTGATGGCCAAAATATTGCCCATAGTGATCGTCTGGATCGACACCGACATCGGGTTGATCGACACGATGAACAGGCCCAGCCCGAAGAAGGACGTGAAAATCAACCCGATGATCACATCGACCTTCAGGCCTGACCGTTCGGATAAAAATAGCATCGCACCCGCCGCCAGTGCGCCAGCAACAAACGCGCCCAATGCAAACGGCAGGCCAAGAATATAGGCCCCTGCCACCCCCGGAACGACCGAATGGGACAGCGCGTCCCCGATCAGAGACCAGCCTTTGAGCATCAAATATGCGGATAAAAATGCGCATACGCCACCGACGAGGGCGGACACCCACATCGCATTGATCATGAAGCCGTAGGTAAATGGTTCAAGTACATATTCCATCATTCACCTCGCTTCGCATGCTGTGTCTTGTCGCCGTATTGAACCAGCGGGCGTTCGTCATCGGTAATAATTGTGATTGAACGCGCGTCTTCATCATCATGCAGCGCATCGCCACCAAGCGTGAAATGCCGCAGTACACCACCGAACGTTTCTTCAAGATTTTCGCGGGTGAATGTCGTTTCCGTCAGCCCATAACTAAGGACCGTGCCTTTGACCAAAACCGTTCGGTCGCAAAATTCCGGAACCGACCCGAGGTTGTGGGTCGAGACCAGCATCACGCGACCTTCATCCCGCAATTCGCGCAGGAGGCCGACAATCTGTTCTTCGGTTTTTACGTCTACACCGGTGAATGGTTCGTCCAGCAAAATCACCTGCCCGTCTTGCGCCAGGGATCGCGCCAAGAATACACGTTTGCGCTGACCACCGGACAATTCACCGATCTGACGGGTTCTAAAGTCCTGCATGCTGACGCGGCGCAGGGCCTCGTTCACGGCCTCATGATCAACTTTCTTGGGTCGACGCAGAAACCCCATATGGCCATAGCGCCCCATCATCACGACGTCCTCAACCAGCACCGGAAAGGCCCAGTCGACCTCTTCAGATTGCGGCACGTAGGCCACAAGGTTTTTGGCAAGGGCTTCTTTTACATCGAGGCCAAGGATTTTGATCGTGCCTTTGGCGGCTGGAACAAACCCCATGATCGCCTTGAACAACGTAGACTTACCCGAACCGTTCACCCCAACAAGTGCGGTAACAGTACCGCGCGGAACCTCAAAACTCGCGTTCCAAAGCGCGGTGTGACCGTTGCGGTACGTCACCGTTACATCCTGCGCCGAGATGCCTACTTTAGTTTTGAAATCGCTGTGTTCAGGAGGATTTTGATCGTCAAGCATATTCGTTCCTTTGGCCATAAAGCCCTAGCAGTTTAACGCAAATAACCTGCGGCACGAAGGCCGCAGGTCGGTTTTGTCACGTTGTTACGACTTAGTTTGTCGCGGACGTAAGACCATTAGCAACTGTGCGCGATGTCACGCTGAGCAGGTCAAGGTATGTTGGCACTGGGCCATCAGGTTCGCTCAGGCTGTCTACATAGAGCACGCCACCGTATGCCACGCCAGTTTCACGGGCCACCTGTTCGGCGGGAGCCGTATTGACAGTACTTTCACAGAACACGACGGGAATGTCGTTATCATTCACACCGTCGATCACGGCACGAACCTGTTGCGGCGTCCCCATTTGGTCGGCGTTCATTGGCCAAAGGTATAATTCCTTCATGCCGAAATCGCGGGCAAGATAACTGAACGCACCTTCGCATGTGACCAACCAACGGTTTTCTTCAGGGATTTCCGCAATGGCAGCACGTAGAGGCTCGATGGTGCTACGCAGTTCTTCTTTATATGCTTCGGCGTTCGCCGCATAAATCTCCGCGTTACCAGGGTCTTGTTCAGAAAAGGCCGCAACAATGTTGTCAATGTAGATCAGCGCATTGTCCAAACCCATCCAAGCATGCGGATTTGGCTTACCCTCATAGCTGCCGCCTGAGATCGAAATCGGGTCGATACCATCCGTCAACGTCGCGGATGGCACGTCGTCCATATTGCTGAGGAACTGTTCGAACCAAAGTTCCAAGTTCATACCATTCCACAAAATCAGATCGGCGTCGGAAGCGCGTACAATGTCTTGCGGTGTCGGCTCGTAGCCGTGAATTTCAGCGCCCGGTTTGGTGATCGAAACCACGTCAGCCGCGTCGCCCGCAACGTTCGAAGCCATGTCCGCAAGGACCGTAAAGGTCGTCACAACCTTCATGCGGTCTTGGGCAAAGGCACCGGTTGCAGAGATCGCAGTGATCGCCGCGATAGATGTCGTTTTTAGAAATCGGGATAGCATTTAGTTCTCCTCTGGATGAAATCTACGCCATGTAAATGCAAATCAGTCGCAACTGTCAAGCGCAAATGAGAACTATTTGCAACTATGGTCAAAGGCTGCATTATAGAATAATAAAGCCCCAGGAGACGACTATGACAGACCAGCCTGACAGAATCGAAAGCATGTTACGTGACGCGGGCATTCGTGTGACGTCACAGCGCCGCACCGTCATTGCAGCTTTAGTCCAAAGCCACGATCACCCAACCGCAGAAGACGTATATGCCCGCGCCAAGTCGGTCGACAGCAGCGTGTCGTTTGCCACCGTTTACCGCGCGCTCGCAACGCTCGTTGATGCCGGTATCGTTCAACGCCTCGCGGTCGACGATGGCCCTGCCCGTTTTGAAATGGCACATGAAACAGAACATGACCATTTGGTCGATGTGGACAATGGTGAGGTGCTGGAATTGGCATCTGAAGAGTTGGCCACCTTAAGATCACGTCTGGCTGCTGAGCTTGGCTATGAAATTCTCAGCCAACGTTCGGTTTCAAGGGTGCGTAGGCTCAAGAAGTCTTGACGCTATCCAATGCAAGCGCATCATGACCAGTCAATCGACAGGACCACAACACTCATATTTTCCGCCAATGCATTTTAACAAACTGCTTGTATAGCATTGGATGACTGCAAGGAGTTTTAAACGACGTCTTCACAGATCGTTTGAGTTCATTAAGCCTCGGTACAGCACGTGTTCAGACGGGATGGCCTTGCTGCGTCCGTTCCAAAGAGCAGACCTTAAGTGCTTTGCAAAATTTCGGCTCGGTTGTCTCAAGGATAATACCCAGAAAAGGCACCCTCTCCTTGATTTTCGATACAAATTTGGGAAAATTCGATAAAATTTAGGGATGCTATAAATAAAAGACCCGCTAAGTCACTGTTATAAATTTGTTTATTATGATGTGAAACCCAAAGGCGGTTCGATTCCAGGGTCGCCCACCATTTACCTTCTTATCAGTGACTTAGAACGCTTTGACTTCCGGTGCGACAAACTGGTGAGACAATTCCATGCGTCATGCAGCCTATCTAAGCACCTCAAGACACGGCATTTTCTACTTCCGCTTACCAATTCCGACCCGCCTGCACCCGAACCGCAATTGCACTGATATGAAGCTATCGCTCGGGACGCGATGCCCGAAGGTTGCGGCGCACTTGTCTCGAAGGCTCATCGTCGCTGGACAATTACTGCTGGCGCCCCCCACGGTGCAAGCCATGAAGTACACCGACATTCGCCGACACGTGCAAAACCATTTCCGCAAACGGCTGGCCAGCTTCAAAAAACATGTAGCTACGGCTGGTCCCATTTCCGATGATAGAGTGCGGGGCCTGCAAGCTGTCATACGCGCCGCTGAGAGCGACCAAGAGACGTTCGTTAGCACACCTACATAGACGACGAAGATAGGCTCCTGAGCGATTTCTGTGAAAAGGAAGCCATCACAGAAAAGCTAACCGCCGAAGACCGACGCCTGATCCTTCATGATTTCCAGCGAGCGCACTTGCAGACCTCCAGAGCGGACCTTGAATACAACGCTCGCTATTCTGAGTTTGAACTTGAAGACGCCCTCGCTGAAACCCAGAATTTCAGGGCTAAGTCGCCGACTGCAGAACACCGAATAAGCGATGTCACTGAACTCCATATGGCAGAGGGTGAGAGGTCTAACCTGTGGGTTGCAAAAACCCTTACCGAAAAACGCGATGCGCTGAACCTGTTATCACAGCTTACCAAGAACATGCCGATGGGCGATTTTACTAAGGCTGACGCACGCATGGTTAAAGCGGCATTGCACAACCTACCGAAGAACAGAAACAAGTCCCCTGCTACAAAAGGGCTGTCGCTCGATGACATGTTGAAATTAAAGGGCCTGCCCAAAGCCTCCATCCGGACATTGAACGGCTATGTCAGCCACTTTCAGACATTCTTTAATGTACGTCGTCAGGGTTTTTGGCACCAAAGGCGGCTTAAATTAAGAGAGCGTTCGGCTCATCTGGTTGGTGTCATTATGTGGCGTGCAGGCTGTGATGCAAGCGGCGCGCTTCGAGTGTCTTTCGTTTGATCCTTTCCCTTTGTTGTAGAATGGCTTTGTCACGGCCGAAGTAGACGTCAGACGGCGTGACGTTGTTCAGACTCTCGTGGAAGCGCTGGTGGTTGTAGTGATCGACGAATGCTTCAATTTGGGCTTCAAGATCACCTGGCAGGAAGTAGTTTTCCAAGAGGATGCGGTTCTTCAAGGTTTGATGCCATCGCTCGATCTTGCCCTGTGTTTGCGGATGATATGGCGCGCCGCGAGAATGCTTCATGCCTTTCCCTTGCAACCACTCAGCCAGGTCACCGGATACGTAACTGGATCCGTTGTCGCTCAGCAGCCGTGGTTTGTGAACGACGTGAACCTGATCACAGCCGGACGCCTTAAGGGCCAAGTCGAGCGTGTCAGTCACGTCCTCAGCCCGCATATTGGTGCAGAGTTTCCACCCTCTCGGGACATTGCTGCGCAATACCCTGCCGGGCAGCGGAGATGATGTAACGGCTGTAATCGTCTAGGATCGTACTGAGATAGAACCAGCCCCATCCCAGAACCTTGGGATAGGTGAAGTCAGTTTGCCAAAGCTGGTTGATCGCTGTGGTTTTGTCTTTGAACGCACTGGCGGCTTTCATGACGATGAAGGCTGGGCTGGTGATCAGGTCATGCGCCTTCAGCATACGGTATACGGAAGCCTCTGATACGAAGTAGCTTTCCTTATCTGTGAAGGTCACTGCCAGTTCACGCGGTGACAGTTCTGTCTCTTCCAGCGCAAGGTCCACAACCCGACGTCGCACCTCGTCAGGAATACGGTTCCAGACGTGCTTTGGCTTGGGAGATTGGTCTTGCAAGCCAGCCTCACCACGCTGCCAATACCGATCATACCAACGGTAGAATGTGGTGCGTGGAATGCCGAGCTTGGCCAAAGTCAGGCGGGCCGGCAGATGCGACCCCTCGACCAGCTTGATGATCTCCAGCTTCTCTGATGCGGGATACCTCATTCGTGGTCGCCCCCACCGTCGAACATGCTTTTTTTGAGCAAGCGGAGTTCAAGTGTTTGCTCCGCAACGACTTCCTTCAGATCACGTGCTTCACGGCGCAGATCCTTCACCTCGTCGGTTGTGGCGGCGCGGGCGGTATCGCCCGTAAGGCGCTTCTTACCGGCCTCCATAAAGTCCTTGGACCATTTGTAGTAGATGCCTTGGGAGATGCCTTCACCCCTCTCGTGCATGTAAACATGCACTGCCGGGCAGTGGACCACACAGCTCGGCAATGCTGTCTTCCCCACGCAGACCGTCTAAGACGATCCTAATCTTCTCTTCAGATGAATAATGCTTGCGGGTCGCCCGTTTGATATCTTTGACGATCTTCTCGCCCGGGCTTTTGCGTGTTCCAGTTGTCTGTCTCATGTCCCACTCCTCAGTGGTTACGATGAGCCAACAACACTCTCTTATCAAATATGCCTATTTGGACCCAGAAGCGCTGACGTCAGACACTTTAAAGTTGTCTGAAAAGTTCCGTCGCTTCGTCATTCTCGTATCCATTCATTCGTGTTGGATACACCTTAGCACGCTGTCCGAATTCGCCGGACCACTTCACACCGCCCGCCCGCCCGCCCGCCCGCCCGCAGCGAAGGTCTCCGTTCTGCCCCTTTTGTCAACAACGCCATGATATGCCGCCCACCACGGCCATCTCCAACTTTCAGCAACTCTCTTTGCCTTGCTAAACTCTGCGATGTCCCACCTACACGATTGGACTCGCGACAGAGAATCGTGTTCCAGTTGATGTGTAATAATTTCCGTGCGATCCGCCCTAGCAGCGGGACGGCTGTTGGCGTCTTACACGACCCGTTGTTCACGCAACGGATTGAGATCAGATTAAACGATCAACGGACCCCTTCCTAAATAGGAAGGGTGCGTTGGGACATTTCAAGTTTTCGACAAGTTTTAGAAAAGGAGTTTCAGTTGCAACTATTGAAAAAGATCTATGTTGGGTTGATGTTGTTGACACCAATGACTGCACTTGCGCAAGATTTTGAAGCCGGCCTAGAGGCATACACCACAGGCGACTATGCGACTGCAAACGAAAATTGGCGCCCATTGGCCGAGCAAGGCGATGTCGTTTCTCAGAGTTATATTGGCCAAGCCTACCTTTGGGGTCTTGGTGTTCAAATCGACGAGGTTGAAGGTCTGAAATGGCTCTTCCTTGCCGCTGAAAACGGAGATGCCAGTGCGCAAGAAGCAATCGGTCAACATTATCTTTCTGATTTGGAAGATTTTGATCGCATGGTTATTGGCGCAAAGTGGTACGAAATGGCTGGCGAGCAAGGCCATATCGGTGCGCAATACCAGCTGTATGAAATTTATATGAATGGCTACGGTGTTGAACAGGATTTAGCCGTGTCCGAAATGTGGCACGAGAGGTTCATTGCGCAGCTGGAACCAGATAACCCCTACTTGCTGTTTCTGGAACACGTTGAGCAAGGGAGTGGAGAAGAAAATCTTGCGATGGATCACTGCGACCTCATCCTTTCTGAATTCTTAGTCGGTTCCTGGTTCCCAGTTCCTGACACCGAACGGCGCCGTATGCACAGATTCACGTTTGGCGCGGATGGATCGCTTGAAGTGGGTGACGACAGCGGTCCTTTGCGGCCTTCCAGCACCTGGGAAATTTCGAACGGTGAATTGCAGCTGAACGATCGCCTGCCGGGCCGGTTGGAAATTCTGCGTGACAGTATAATGTGGGGTGGCCTTCGATATGTGCGCGAAACCTGGATTTCTGAAAATGGCGTCCTTCAAGGTGCCTTTGAAGGGCATGTGCCTGAGGAATGTAATAGCGGTCTGCCCGCATTCATCATGGGCTCTTGGATGCCAGTGCAGAATTCTGGTACGGGCCAAACAGAGGTTCTTACCTTTAATCCCAATGGCACGTATGTCAGGTCAGACGGCATATCGAACAGATCCGGCCCGTGGAGCGCTCGGGATGGCTTTTTACGCTTGGATGATTATCTCGAGAGTGTAGCGCTGGAGATTATCGACGACAGCATCATTCTTTCAGGTGTCCGCCATGAGCGGTACAAGCTGAATGACGAGGGCTATAACATTCAAGAATTTGTCGGTGACTTTGAACCACGTGGCGTCTTCGAACCTGAAAGCGAGATCACGGTCGGCGAGTATTCACTTCGTCGAATCTCGCTCGGTGGGAAAGATGGCTTTATGCCAGCCACTTCTGAGGGATTTGAACCCGCCGTTTATGTGGAGTTCTGGAATGAATCTGAAGAGATCAAGATGGACGAAGCAGGAAACGGATACCGCGCTGATCAATTAAGGTTTGAAGTGACATCATATGAAGTCAGCTCAGAAAAGCTTTCTTTTCGTGGCTACAATGAAGTTTTGGGCGACATCTTTTTCTCGGCCGAATTCGACGGCCTACGCGTAGAAAGTCAGATGAACTACCGTGTGGCTGGCGGTGCGCGCCCCAAGAATGCGGACGAGCCAATCCTTATCGGCGACATGATGGTCGGCGGACACATTTTTTATGAAGTCCCGTTTGAACTGACCTTCTTACACTAAGCGCGACTTCGAGACGTCAGACTTTTGCATCCGAGTACCGCCCCTACCGAAGATAATTTTCTGCGTTTTCACCCTCTAAGATGCACAGAATATCAGCAGAACCAGTTCGGTGTCCCAAACGCGGCACCGAACAAAACAATTTGGAAACGAAATACTCATGAAACACCTTCACTTGAAGACCTTGGGGGTGGCACAGTTTGCTTACCTCTTCCTAAGCTCAGCAGCGGTCGCTACCCCCCTGCCCAACGGCACATATTCGGATACTGACTTTGGCACAGTTGAGATGAGCTGTACTGAAACGGGGTATTGGAACTGCACAGCGACATACGAGGAGGGACAGTCATTTCTTTTCGTAGACCGAAACGCTGTTGAAGGTCAGTACTTTGGCTATTGGGCGGAACCTGAATCAGACGCCCCTTGTGATACGATCGAGGATTTCGGCGAAATACGAACCGATGCCTGGGGTCAGCTGGAAATGTCCTTTGATACCCAGAGCGAAAGCTGGGAGGGGTCATGGAGCTATTGCGATGAGCCGCTCACATACGCATTCGATGGTACACGCGGGGCTAAGACCGAGGTGGAAACCGCCAAAGAATCTCTTACCGCTCAAGGTGTTTGGGACAGCTGGACTTCTCTGTTTGCGGCCACTCCAGGTTTCTCATCAGTTGCACGTTTGGACATAACTGACAGTAGCCTGATTATCAGCGATTATACCTTAACAAGAAATTTGCAAAATGACAGCCTATCGATCTCCGTACCCGAGATTGTCCTTACCGAAATCGATGATGGGTCCGTAACTGTTACGATGTCAGACGTGTATTCTCTATCGCTTCTGAACGGAGCAAATGACAACAGAATTGAACTGACGGTCAGCCAACCTGAAATGGAGTTTGTTGTGTCAGGCAGCGAAAGCAACATGTCCTACATTCTTTCTGCCCCGACGACGGATATTACGTTGGAGGCAACCCGTTCCAACGACCTTACTCTCGATCTATCGCTATTGGGTTTCTCAGGCGCCGTAAGCTATGATCAAACGAGCGGTCTATCGCTGGAATCGTTCCTTGATTTGGAAATGATGAATTTCGATATCAACTTTGCACATCCGGATACGGGCCAAGGCTTCCTTATGAACGGGAGCCTTGCTGGCTTCGCATCCAGCATTCAAGGCAACCTCGGGAGCATGCTCGCGGATACGACCATTGAACAAGGATTGAGTACAGATTTCACAGTTGCCGGCAACATCACTCATGGCGCGGTATCGTACAACACGGCAACCATTGCGAGCACTCCTTCGTTTGCGTCTAACGGAGAAATCGCGTCAGGCATGCTGAATCTTGAGATTTATGAGAGGCAACTTTCCACAAGCGGCGGCTTCAACGGGGTCGCGCTCGCGCTATCCGGGTCAGATATGCCCTTCCCTCCGATAAATGCTGCTTTGGATGAAAGTGCCTTCAATTTCATAATGCCACTTTCAAAAAGCGATTTCCCAAGTGAATTTGCTATGCTGGTCAGGCTTGTCGGTCTTTCCGCAAACGATAACATCTGGGGTATCTTTGATCCAGCAGGTGTCCTGCCCCGTGACCCTGCCACACTGGTCTTGGATTTTTCAGGCATGGGAAATTGGCTGATCGATATCTTTGCCCCTGACGCCCAAGAGACAACGTCAGGCGGAATGATGGGGATGATTCACTCAGCCTCACTCAATGAACTGATATTGAGCGCTGCTGGCAGTGAATTGACTGGCAAAGGTGAATTCACTTTCGACTATAGCGACATGACGACGTTCGCTGGCTTGCCAAAGCCAACAGGCGCCGCCAATCTGCAGTTGATCGGTGGCAATGGTCTGCTGGATAAGCTGATTGCGATGGGCGTGGTGCCAGAAGAACAGGCCATGGGCGCTCGCATGATGATGGGGCTTTTCGCCACCATAGTTGTAGGTTCAGAGGATACAATCACCTCGGAGGTCGTGATCGAAGAAGACGGATCAATCTTCGCGAATGGTCAACGTTTGCAGTGAGCACGCTCCTTTGGCACGGCGTGTTTCAGCCGTGCCAAAGGATATCTCGCCAGTTGTGGGTTCGTGTTATACGTCTCCCCACTCTACAGGTGCCATCTTCGCTAACGAAAATGAAGAGATTGAAGATTGGCTGATTGCTTTGACCAAGGCCCGTAAGAACTGGGGCTTTGGATTGTGTTACCCATCGACCGACAGGGTATTGCGAAGCAATGTCCCGAGAGGTTGTATCTGCGCAATGTGAAAGGGTTCAAATGGAACCATAAACGGGTCCGCCGGATTTATTGTGAGCTGGAGCTGAACCTGCGGATCAAGCCCCGCAAACGGCTTAAGCGTGAGCGCCCCGACCCGTTGTCAGTGCCAGATCGACCAAACCAAGTGTGGTCTATGCCTCGCCCGATAGGCGATTGCGAAGCAATCTGCAGAAAGGAACTTTATGGTAGACCAGTTGTGGAACGGGAAATCGTTCAGGACATTGAACATCATAGACGACTTCAATCGCGAAGGTTTGGCCATTGACGTGGGCTTCTCACTGCCAGCAGCACGGGTTGTGCGCAGCCTTAATCAAGTCATCCAATGGCGCGGAAAGCCCGCGATGATACGCGTGGATAATGGCCCTGAATACGTCAGTTCAAAGCTGCAGGAATGGGCATCAAAGCATCACATCACCCTATGCTACATCCAGCCAGGAAACCCCAACAGAATGCCTATACCGAGCGATACAATCGGACGGTTCGCCCCTCTCTTCGATGCTTAGCATCGACTGCCGGGCAGTTAATGAAAGGCTCGGAACACACATCTTTCACAGCATTCAGGAGGTGTTTCGTAGCTGCAATACTGAGCGTGATTTGAGCCCACTTTTAGCATCCCAGATTGGAGGCTGATTGCGAATAATCGTCAGGTGATGTCATAGATGCTGTGGTAAAGCCTGAATTATTCGCGTGGAATATATCCCGGATCAATTTGCCTACATGGATTAGTTCCCCACGCGGCATCCGCAATTTCACGGGCCCTAACGTTAGATTCTGGCCCTCTGTAATTGACTATCGCTATCGGGCAGGCATGGTCTGACCCAAATTTCATGATGTCCAAGCGTTGTGCCGTATATTCATCCGGTCCATAAATTGTCCGGAAAATAGCAGCGAACGGTGTCCAAACCCCATCCACTGCCTCAACCCGCCACTCAATAGTTATCACGTCTTCATCGTTGGCAAACAGATCACCAAAATGGCCGCTCACTGCCCACTTATAGTTGGGGTTTTCATTATCGTCACCAAAAAGGCCGCTAACCCACTTATAGTTGGGGTTTTCATTATCGTTTTCAGTCAAATAATATTCTGTTACAGGCGTGAAATATGAAGCATGTTCATTCCTCTCAACCAAGAAGTCCGGTCCATTCTCCATCTCGCATCTTGATAAGACCCGCCACTCGCCGGTTCTCACAAGAGGGCAATCCTCAAACTTAAACTGATCATAATTGCTGGATATTTGACCCTGCGCAAATGCTTCTCCGACAAATATTAGGTTTGTGGACAAAAGCAGTGTTAAAACAAGGCTAGTGCGAAGCATAATAAGTCCTTAATTCGGTTTGAATTTACAGCAGGTAACCACAAGCTCTCTGACTATTGCGTACGCTTAAAAGAAAAGCATTACTAGTGTAGCGTACCCTACTCCAAAATGAGGAACTGCAGTTTTGTCCGCACAGCGGACCTCGGTGCAACGCGCAGCGAAAGTCCGCAATCCGCCCTTCATGTCGATATGTGCGCAACGCAGCATTTGTCACAAACGGCCCAAACCCGACCTTGGTGCAACGCGCAGCGAACGGCAGCAAAGAGCCCAGAGTGACCTAAGAAAAACCCGTGCTGGCAATAGCTGTTTTGCCTATTTCAGCCCCGTCACAACATTAACGGCATCTTGATAAACAATCTGATCATCGACGACTTGGCCTCTTAATGTGTGGGCGACATCAGCGATAAGGGCTTCTTTTTCTTCATTGGGAAGGCTGTGAAAAGCGTTGGCAATGGGCATCGATCCGAGGTGTAGCGGCACGAACGTTGCGGCCAAGGGGACTTTGATCGACAGTTCTTGGCGAGCCACAGTAACATTACGAAATCCGGCTTCGGAAAGACCAGCAATCAACCTATT
The DNA here is from genome assembly GCF_000155675.2 of Octadecabacter antarcticus 307. Taxonomy (GTDB): domain Bacteria; phylum Pseudomonadota; class Alphaproteobacteria; order Rhodobacterales; family Rhodobacteraceae; genus Octadecabacter; species Octadecabacter antarcticus. The sequence continues at coordinate 1,391,952 of NC_020911.1, read as the reverse complement.
TGCTGAGGGTGTTTGCCTCTGGCCGCGTTGCTTCTTCGCAATCTCAGGCGAGATAAATTTTTCGACAGCGGAGCAGAGGGCTTTGGTATAGGCACTGTGGCCATCCCATATAGACATCGCGATGCGCCCCGACGGGGCAAGCACGCGGTAAAACTCTTTTAATGCGGCAGGCTGATCAGGAAAGTAGTGGTAGCCATGCTGGGATATGACGGCATTGAAACTGTCCTTCGGCAATCCTGTTCCTATGACATCGCTTTCTATCCAAGTGATGTCCATGTCGTCGGCTAGTTCCCGTGCCTTCGCGAGCATGCCTGCATTGATATCCAATCCAGTCACTCTTCCGTCGCTGCCGACATCCCGCTTGGCTATCCGGGTGGTGACGCCGGTGCCGCAAGCAACATCCAGAACCGTTTCGCCAGTTTTTAGGGAAACGAAGGTCAGAAGGGCTTCGGCCCAACGTCCAAACCACAGCGGCACCATACTATTTTCATAAATTTCTGGTGCGCTGCCAGAGAGTTGAAATGACATAGGACGTTCCCCCTTACCCATCCTCTCTGACCACATGGTGCAGAAAGAAGGCATACCTTTAACGTTACGGGATGGGGTCATCCATCGTCAACTTCGTCCGCATTGCGGACTTCTGTCCATGTTGCAACGAATGACTACATTCCGCCCTGCGTGCCGCGCTGCACTGCAGTGTACGTCGTCAGGGTTTTTGGCACCAAAGGCGGCTTAAATTAAGAGAGCGTTCGGCTCATCTGGTTGGTTTCATTATGTGGCGTGCAGGCTGTGATGCAAGCGGCGCGCTTCGAGTGTCTTTCGTTTGATCCTTTCCCTTTGTTGTAGAATGGCTTTGTCACGGCCGAAGTAGACGTCAGACGGCGTGACGTTGTTCAGACTCTCGTGGAGCACGTTGTCGCTCAGATCCAGTCGGCAGAACCAGCGGTAAGCAAGGTTCAGGTGAACCTCTTCGCAGAGGCGACGCTCAGAGCGGATGCCGAGGCAATATCCCACCAACAGCATGCGAATAAGCAGTTCCGGATCAATCGAAGGACGGCCTGTATGGCTGTAGAAATCGGTGAGATGTTGGCGAATGCCGGACAGGTCGATAAACCGCTCAATGGATCGCAGCAGATGATCTTGAGGAACGTGATCATCAATCGAAAACTCATAAAACAACGCGCCTTGTGCCTCTTGTTTCGGTCCCAACATCGCAATTACCCCTTGTTGTCAGGAACAATTGAATTAGGGGCCAAGCCTCAAATCAACAAGAGTTTTTCAACAGAATAGGCCCATCGTTGCCGTTCAACGGGAGCGTCGATGCCGCAGTGCAGCTTTACCGAAGCGGACATTGATCGAACTTGCAGCATTTTTGCAGGTAGGAAGGCGGCTCGGCGGATAATTTGAGCTTTCGCTGCGGGAGCGCCAATAACCGCTTTGTCGGCGCGAGGGTTCAGTTCTCTGTTACTGTCAAAATCCAATCTGTAATTTGATCAAGCGAGTGTTCGGCAAATGCTTTTTGCCCCATCCCCAAAAAGATATACTGCAGATACCAAGGCCATTGGGACGGGAGTTGGTAGTTGAATAGATCAGCGCGCAGCAAGCCGTGCGTGGCATTGTGCACCAGAACGACCTGCCGAATATCGCTGAGCGGCATTAGTTGTTCGCGAAATATTTCTGAGTCGTTGCGCGTGTCAACATTCAGGTCATCTTCACCCCAGATAGCGAGCACAGGACCGTTCATGTTTGGTATGCTCTGCGTACTATCTTCCCAGTACGCGCCAGCAACAAATCCAAAGCGTTCCGCCTCCATTTCAGGGCTCGATGACGGGTCCGCTGACACGCCAAAAACTATATCGTTGTCGCGCATGCGGTCAGCCAAACGCTGTTCTATCATATCTGCTGGAACACCTTGCGAAGTGAGCTCGATCCGATTGAAGTATGTGCCCTGATCGCGCCACGAAACCGCTCCACCAACGATGACTGTAAACGATGGAACAATACGGTTTGCGACGCGTGGAAGAACCCATCCAGCCTGTGAGAAGCCCAGAAAACCAACGCGATTGCCTTCAATACCATCTAGTCTGGAAACGGCTTGCAATGCGGCAAGCGCTTCGTCTGCGCGATCATCCATTGTTTGGTTCAGCCAGTTGCCGGTGCTTGTTCCGACCCCAGCCTTGTCCCATGAAAACACCCCAATACCGGCATCGGTCAACGTACTGATAAGCGGAAGGCCCCCCCCATTTGAAAAACGGTCTTGCGCACCATCCCCGTGGACGATGATGGCGATGGGCGGGGCAATGATATCTTTTGGCATAATAAGGGTGCCTGACAACACAGCGTCGTCGACTGCGAAAGTAATTTCCCTTTGCGTGTGTTCGGATAGGTCAAAGTCCGATAGTCCCCGCAGCACCCAAAATACTGCGGCAATGCTGACTGCAACAACGATCGCTGCTGCGTAGATGAATGCTCTTTTCATTTCACTGAACCTGTATGCTTTCAGACTATTGGTTTTTGGATAAACTATCAACGTTTTGCACCGATCATCCTGACGTTGGCCGACGCCATGTTTGATCGCTGCTGAGCCATGTTTTTCCAACACCGGCCCGTGTCAGGTACCAAGCCAGATCGACTATTTGAACAGGCGAGAATGCGGCACCTATGGCCATATCCACCGCTTCATCGAGGTTGGCACCAAAATAAACGACTGCTTCAATGGTTCTGTCGTTCGCAAGGACAAGCTGGAGATGCAGGGTCTCGGCAATATCTGAATTATATATGAAACCAACATACTCTCCTTCGACCTCAGTTGGCCGCAACTGCGTGACCGTTGGTGTGGGGCCTTCTTGCCACCACTCTGCATTACTTTGACTGCTCCAAGCGTCGTCACCTTCGGACACCTGCATCAAAGTACCGCAAAGCCCATCGTCTTTGTCGTTACTGCATGGCGCGATGTTAATAGGGGACAGTTCATCACCTAACAGCCAGACGCCTTCAATCGGGTCACCGAATGTCTCGGCGGGTGGATCCTGCGTCATTGTGCAGGCCACAACCATGTTAAACGAGAAGACGACGGCGATGGCGCGGCTTGCGCCTAAAGTTATTCGAAACATTGTACTGGTATTTCCTAATAAGATGATGTGAATGGATTGCTCATGAGCCACAACCAACTGGCAAAACGGTGGTTTGTTGCCATTGGATGGGCGCCTGATCACTGATGTGCAGGATCAACCAACCTGAGGTGACAGATACTTTCAGTGAGTGATTTTGTAGCGTTTCGAGATCAAGGATGCGGCCATTGTTCCAATCACTGGTTTCAGCTTCGGGCAGCAGCTCCCAGAAAATGGGTAGCCCGCATATCTCTGTGGCCCAAATTCTGATGCTGGGATCATTAATGCCAACGATCACTGCGCAAAGACTAATTGAGCCTACGCCACAGGCACCACTGGCAACTGTCAGCGATAGGTCTTGGGTCAACCAAAGGGCTTCTGGGGGCGTTTTTGGTAATCCAAGGACGATGTCTTGGAAGGGTTGTTGATCGCCAGAAAGCGCAGGGTTCCGATGAGCGAGCGCAGCAATCTCAAGCACCGCTCTGACCTCCGTAACTGCATATTGCCTGTCATTTGGGTAATACGCACGCGGGGGCAACTTCGCGAGAAGTTCATTTCCCCAACTTGTGAACAGTAAAGAAAGGACGAAGAAAACGCTGAATACGGCCAACGTGATTGGTGTTTTTGACATAGTCATTGGTCAGCCTGCGGTTTTGACAAATCAGAAGGCACCGCGTGGTTGATCCGTTTCATAATCTCTGACAAGCGTGACCAGCCCTGAAGCGCCATCGGGAACGCGAGAGCTGCGTCAACAAGTTCCCATGAATAGGTGACGATCGAAAAGATGGTGCCCGATGTGATCGTCAAATTGGCAGTCGCATACCAAAGGTTGAAGACCACCAATCCAAGAAGAACGACAAATATCGCACCATAGACGATGGATTCCGTATCAGATATCCGCACCTCGATACGGCGCAACCGCGTCAGATGGGTTGATAGGCTTTGCGGTTTTCGTGTCTCAAGAATGCCAACCTGCCGTTCTGTCTGCTGGTTAAGTTGGCCATTGAGCCGATAGAAACGACCATGCGACAGACTGTATATTGCCAACATCGTCGCCACTGCGCTCGCCCCTGCCAGCGCCAACACGGGGTCAAATGTATAGAGGACGATGACCGAGATGATGAGTTGGACAAGCGATGTCATCGCCAGCGGCAGGTCAGCCTCAAGAAAATCTGCCAGCTCGCGTCCCATCCCTAGCCGGGCATTCAACGTCGATACAGGTAGGTTGGCCGCGCGTGCAGCCTGGGTTTTCCCCATTTCAACACGCACAGTGCCGAAAACACGCGTATCGTAGGCACGACGGATCACGCTGACCACAATCAGCACTGCTAGCACCGCGATCAACTGGAACAGTGCTTGCGTATCACTAGCCAGTAGCCCGTCGATCGCAAAACCGATGAAAAGTGGAACAAGTGCAGTAAGGGCGACCTCAAACAAGATCAGCATCCAGGTAAGTGCTATGCGCCAGCGGAACGCCCGCAAAAGTGCCCGAACAGTCAGGGGGCCATCATTCAACATCACGATATCCTAGCCTTCTGAATTCTGGGCGGTAGCCGCAACCCCGGCGGGAAAAACCGCAGTCCGGATATCTTCAGCAATGGCTATTAAAACCGGTACAAGGATGAGCATCAGGGCCGTGCCAAAGATCTCACCAAAGGCCAGAGATGCGGCTGCAGGGATAAGGTACTGCGCCTGCTCAGAGGTTTCAGTCAACAAAGGAAGAAGGCCAATAACTGTGGTCGCAGTGGTTAGAAAAATTGCCCTAAACCGCCCGACACCAGCTTCGTGCAACGCTGCGATCACATCCATTCCTGACGTGCGATTTTGGTTGTAGCGCGTGATCAGCACCAAACTGTCATTCACCACCACACCGGTAAGCGCGAGCATACCAAAGAACGAAAACAGCGACAAAGGCAGCCCCATGATCAGATGCCCAATCGCGGCACCGACGAAACCGAATGGTATGATTGCAAGAATAATGAAGGGCTGCGAATAGGATTTCAGCGGCACTGCCATAAGCACGTATATAAGCACGGTGGCCAACAACAACGCCCGCAAAAGCCCACCCTGAATTTCTCCCATCTCTTCTAGTTCACCCCCAAAGGACACCTGAACGGATGGGTATTTTTGCGCTAGAAGCGGCACCATTTGCTCTGTCACGGCCTGGGCAACCTCTGCCGGGGACACAACTGAGCGGTCAATGGCGGCGGCCACGGTGTTAACTGTTTGACCGTTCAAGCGGTGTGTCATACCCGCGACATAGCCGCCGTTTACTTCAGCCACGGTTGTTAGCGGCACCCAGGCACCAGTATCGCTGCGCAGTCGAGTTTGCAGCAAATCGTCAACCGTATTGCGCGCAGGGCGGGCGTTCTGGACCAGCACCCGTATTTCTGAACTATCGCGGCGAATGCGCTGCACCTCTGCGCCGCCAAACGCATACCCAATCTGACTGGCGAGCGTTTCTGCGCTGAAACCAAGATTGCGGGCCTCTGGGCGGATTCGCACGCGGAGTTCGGGCTGACCACCCGCCATGGTATCGCGGATATTACTGATCCCATCGATGCCAGCCAAAAAACTGCGCAGTTCGGTGCTGGCTTCACGCAGCAGGTCGGGGTCTTTCGACAACAGTTGCAACTGAAATCCACCACCCAGCGACTCTGAGGCTGTAAATTCTAACTCAGTGGCGCCTTCGATTTGTCCAGTTCGCCTTTGCCATTCACGTGCGATGCCCAAAGTCTCAACGCCCGGCCTTTCGATCACAGGGGACAGTTCGGCATAAATCTGTGCGCTTTCGGCACCCGAAATTATGACGAACATGGTGCGGATCGGCGGGGTATCTAAAGCGGCACTTTCCTGCAGTTCAACGTTCAGTTCGTTGCCCAGATCTTCAATCCGCTGAACATTGTCACGGGTGAGTGAAAACGGCGCGCGCGAGTCCATCTCCAAATTAACGGTAATAATTTGCCCGGGCACATCCGGGAAAAACACTGTCTTGATTGTGCCTTTTCCAATCAGGCCCAACCCAAGGAGGCCCGCAGCAAGAAACAGGACCAACACTGCATACCGATGACGTAATGAGGCATGGAGAGCGGGCAGATAAAGGCTATCGCGCACCCAATTCAATCCAGCCTGCGCTGCGTCTTGGACTTTTGCCCAGCCCCGCGTCAGTAAATATCTAGGCTTTGCATCCAGTTGTGTATGCGCCAGATGAGCAGGCAGGATGAACTTGCTTTCGATCAGCGAAAAGATCAACGACAAGATCACGATCCCCGAGAAACCCGCCAGCACTTTGCCGAGTGGATTATCGATCAGAAGCATTGGAAAGAAGGCTGCAATAGTGGTCAACACACCAAAGACAGTTGCAACCGCAACCTTGTTCACCCCGTTTTCGGTTCCCACGATGGGGTCTTTGGTCTTACGGCGCTCCTCGTACACGCTTTCACCCACCACAACGGCGTCATCAACAAGAATGCCAAGCGCGATGATCAGTCCGAACGTGGTGACGTCATTCAGCGAATAATCCACCCACTTGGTGCCGGCCACCGCCAGCGCCCCCATCACTGAGATGGGAATTCCCATTGCGACCCAAAAAGCCAAGCGAACATTCAGGAAAATCGACAAGACAAGTAGGACTAGCAGCAACCCCTGCACCCCGTTCGAGGTGAGTAGGCTTAAACGATCTGAGATATAGCTGGCGCTGTCCCCCCAGACGGTGGCCTGAATGCCGGATGGCAATTGGGGGGAAAAGTCTGCGACGACACGGTTCACCACTTGGGAGATTTGCAGCAGGTTTTCTTTTTGCCCAATCAGGATTTCCATGCCAACGGTTGCATCACCATTCAGGCGAAACAGGAAATCGCCATCAACAAATGTATCCGTGATAGTGGCAATATCGCTTAACGGCACGGTTGAACCATTTGCACGCTCAATTACCGGTAGCATTGCATAGTCCCCAGCGTATCGGGCCCGATCATCAGCACGCAGGTAGATATTGCCACCCGCTGTACGCAGGGTTCCCGCCTGAAAATCTATAGAGTTCGCCTGAATGGCACTTACGACATCCGAAACCGTCAGGTTAAGCTGGCGAAGACGTTCAGGAAAAACCTCAATACGCATCTCGCGCGGGATCAGGCCCCAGATGTTAAGACGTGACAGTTCCGGCTGAGACAATAGATTTTCCTTCAACCGCCGTGCCAGCGTCTGAAGCGTTGCAGGGTCGGTATCACCGTGCAAGTTCACGTAAAGTGCTGGGAAATCAAATCCCGCAGCGTCAATCACAGGCCGACGCACATTGGCTGGCAGACCCGTTATCGCATCAATACGCAAGCGCACTTGGTCCAGCAGACGTTGCAGGTCTTGCCCACCTGCGCGGCGAACACTGACAAAAGAAGTACTGTCGCCAGATCGCGAAGTTACGCTGCGAACACCTTCAAGACCTTCTAGGGCCTGTTCGATCTTTCGGGTGACAAGTTCGTCGACTTGCTCGGCGGGAGCGCCGTTGTATTCGGTCGTGATCTGGATGCTGTCCGGCGGAATACGGGGAAAACCTTCGATCCGTATCGTAAAGGCAGTCAGGACGCCCATAAAAAGGATCAGCGCCATCATTAGGTTCGCTGCCACAGGGTTGCGAATGAACCATCCGGTCAATGCATGCATAGCTTAATCCTCCAGGCTATGTGGTGCGACACGCTGGCCGGGGAGGAACGAAGCCAGCGGCGTGATTGCAACGCGCTGCTTATGGTCACTTTCAGGTGCCGTGATCACAATCTGATCATCGAGCCGGAACAATATATCAGGTGTAAAGCGCATTAGCTGGTCATTTTGATCAACAAACCACACGTGCCCAGTTCTGGTCAGCGCGGTGCCTGGAATACTCAAGGTGTCTTCGAGAACGCGCCCCGTCAGAAGCACCCGCAGGAAGTCACCTGACAAAATAGGTTGGTCGTTAGTTTCGCTCACTTCAAGAAATACGCGGTATTGGCGGGTGTTTTGATCAAGGAAACCACCACCTTGCCGAACGATAGCTGTCCCCATCGGCGTCCCGATCGTATCTACAAGTTGCACAACTTGTTCGGTAATTGGGTGATCCAACAAGGCCCAGCTTTCACGTGACAATTCGGCCGTCATTTCAAACTGCTTATCATCCACTAACTTCAACAACGGCTCTCCTGCAGTCACTGTTTGGCCCAGACTGATCAGCCGCTCCGTGATGAAACCTGAAAATGGCGCGGTGACAGTGGTATCAGCAAGCTGCTGCTGTGCCGCGCGAAGCTGTGCTTCAGCAGAAGCTACCCCGCGTTCTGCGATCCTGAGCTCTGGTAAATGTAAGGCTAGGTCATTTGGTGCGCTGGTGGTGTCGCGTTCAAACTGACGCTGCGAGACGGTTGTCTTGTTTTCGGCTTGCAGCAAGGCAAACTCCGCCTCTGCCAGCGACAGCTCTGCTGCGGCCACTGCCGTGTCATACTGGGTGCTTTCTATCTGGAATAGGACAGCGCCAGCGGGAACCTGCACACCTGCAAGAGCAGCCTCGCGTACCTCTACAATCCGGCCACCAACGGCGGCCCGGATGTCAGCTGACCAGCGTGGATGTACTTCGGCAAAAGTTTCAACCGAAGCGGTAACATCGCTGACAGCCAAATCCCTGACAGAAACAATTTGCAGCGCAGCTGGAACGTTGGCTTGCGTGACGTCCGCCGTATCTTCTGTTAAAACCAGAATGGTCCCGACAGTTACTAGCAAGGCCGCTGAAAGCAATATCCAAATCCCGCGCCGCATTCGCGCTTTCCCGGCTAGTTCGATTTGGTCTGCCATCACTGTTTTCCTACTTCACATGTTGCGTGAACCGCCCTACTTCATGCCCAGAAGTATAGACATCCCGCGAACGAACGATCGTTCGCTAAGCCCCTAGCCCAAGAAATATAGATATGCAAGAGCCCCCAATCGAAACAAAACGCGACAAAGAACTAAAGTCTCGCCGCGCTCATATTCTTGAGGCGGCGCTAATGAGTTTCCTTGAAAAAGGGTATCACCAGACCGGTGTCCGCGACATTGCGAAACGCGCAGGCGTGAGTTTAGGAAATCTTTACAATCACTTCAGTGGCAAGCACGCAGTGTTGGCAGAAATCGCTGCCTTAGAACGTGAAGAGTTCCAGCCGTTCCTGACCGAGTTGAGCAGCGATGAGGCACCATTGAAAGTTCTCGAAGGTTTTGTGCGCAACTATCTCATCCATCTTTCCGCACCGGAGAATGTGATTCTTAGCCTTGAGATCGCTAGCGAGGCTGTGCGAAAACCTGATATCGCTAAAATGTTCTTGGAGAACCAAAATGCTTTGCTTGATGCATTGGCCGTCCTTTTGGCGCGTGGCGTAAAAGACGGTTGTTTTCGTTTGTTGCCTAACACCCGAGAAGCAGCGAGTCTGATCTTGGACGCGATGGAAGGCAAAGCGTTAAGGGCAACCTTGCAAACTGGTCAAACGACGGTTGATCACACAGAGCTATGGGACTTCATCAAGAATGCGATTACTTGTCCGCCAAATTAACAGATGTGATTTACCCAACCCACAGTGTCTTTTGTAATCCACCCGAATATACTGCATATGAACCTCGAATTATGAACTCGCGTCTCAGCCCTTAGTGCTCCAAATCTTCCTTTGGATAACTGCCATGTCAGACGTCAGCGCTTCTGGGTCCAAATAGGCATATTTGATAAGAGAGTGTTGTTGGCTCATCGTAACCACTGAGGAGTGGGACATGAGACAGACAACTGGAACACGCAAAAGCCCGGGCGAGAAGATCGTCAAAGATATCAAACGGGCGACCCGCAAGCATTATTCATCTGAAGAGAAGATTAGGATCGTCTTAGACGGTCTGCGTGGGGAAGACAGCATTGCCGAGCTGTGTGGTCCACTGCCCGGCAGTGCATGTTTACATGCACGAGAGGGGTGAAGGCATCTCCCAAGGCATCTCCCAAGGCATCTACTACAAATGGTCCAAGGACTTTATGGAGGCCGGTAAGAAGCGCCTTACGGGCGATACCGCCCGCGCCGCCACAACCGACGAGGTGAAGGATCTGCGCCGTGAAGCACGTGATCTGAAGGAAGTCGTTGCGGAGCAAACACTTGAACTCCGCTTGCTCAAAAAAAGCATGTTCGACGGTGGGGGCGACCACGAATGAGGTATCCCGCATCAGAGAAGCTGGAGATCATCAAGCTGGTCGAGGGGTCGCATCTGCCGGCCCGCCTGACTTTGGCCAAGCTCGGCATTCCACGCACCACATTCTACCGTTGGTATGATCGGTATTGGCAGCGTGGTGAGGCTGGCTTGCAAGACCAATCTCCCAAGCCAAAGCACGTCTGGAACCGTATTCCTGACGAGGTGCGACGTCGGGTTGTGGACCTTGCGCTGGAAGAGACAGAACTGTCACCGCGTGAACTGGCAGTGACCTTCACAGATAAGGAAAGCTACTTCGTATCAGAGGCTTCCGTATACCGTATGCTGAAGGCGCATGACCTGATCACCAGCCCAGCCTTCATCGTCATGAAAGCCGCCAGTGCGTTCAAAGACAAAACCACAGCGATCAACCAGCTTTGGCAAACTGACTTCACCTATCTCAAGGTTCTGGGATGGGGCTGGTTCTATCTCAGTACGATCCTAGACGATTACAGCCGTTACATCATCTCCGCTGCCCGGCAGGGTATTGCGCAGCAATGTCCCGAGAGGGTGGAAACTCTGCACCAATATGCGGGCTGAGGACGTGACTGACACGCTCGACTTGGCCCTTAAGGCGTCCGGCTGTGATCAGGTTCACGTCGTTCACAAACCACGGCTGCTGAGCGACAACGGATCCAGTTACGTATCCGGTGACCTGGCTGAGTGGTTGCAGCCTGATCTACGGTGCCAAGGGATATTTCTTGGATCAGTTAGAGTATCGCGACTTTGTTACGAGTATTTTTGCACGGCGAGGTACAGAAGCGACAACCTTTCGGGCTGCATTAAATATTCTGGCCAAGGTCTTTAACTACGATGAATCGGTGCAAAGCTTGTTATTTTTGGTTATGCAGCATTGCGAGCTCCCTCATAAGTTATCAGCGTTAGAGGGCTTGGTTAATTCACGCGATTACACACGGATTTCAAGCCGGGTAAAGGAAGAGTTGTTCTCGCCTGCGCTACTGGATTTTAGGCTGTATCTGGCTCAGAAGGCTTACGAGGAACCTAAACGAGCTCTAATGTACAACTTTTTAAATAATTCAGCCATTGTACTTTCAGAGTCGTTGCGAAGTCCATTCTCTTTGCTCGATTTTGGAAACCCCATCGATGACGACGAGTTAGTTAAGCTGATCGCCTATTTATTGACGATCCATACAGCGTCAACTCCAAACGTAAAAACGAGGCTAGATACATTCGAAGGAAACCTAAAAGACCTTCGCAGACGGCTCCGAGAGGATTCCAGGCAATTCAAATCTGCTTTAAAAGCAAGCGCGGTCAAAAGACATAGGTTTGATCAAGGGCTTCCAAGTTGGGTGAACGATCTCAGTGAAAATGGACGTATTTTGATCCAACAGTTGGCACTTGCTCAAACATACTCAGGCATTCAGTTCCAATACGCAGGCCCGCTGGCGTCATCAAGAATGACATGGACACCTTTCTAAGCGAGTCCAACCGTGCCCTCATTCACAAACGGCTTTTGCTGACATCCACAGACCTGATGAGTGCGAACGCCATCCGAACTTGTGATCATCAAGAAAAAGATGTTGTCCGATTCATGCTTCAAAACTTTGAGGAAGCGGCAGTCAACTACCCTGAGCACATCTCAGAATTGAACAAAGTTAAACCAAAGAAGAAGCCCAAGCCACGGGACCATCAAAGAGAAGCTATTGATGCAACTGCTAAGGGGCTGAAGACCCACGACCGTGGTCAACTTATTATGGCCTGCGGAACTGGAAAGACGTTCACGACGCTTTGGATCAAGGAACAACTCCAAGCCAACACCACTTTGGTCCTTCTGCCGTCACTCAACCTACTTGGGCAAACCATGCGAGAGTGGACAGCAGCATTTAACCAACCCTTTGATGTTCTCTGTGTGTGTTCTGACAAATCTGTGGGGCGCATGCTCATCATAGGTATCGGAGCCGCCATCTGGGTAGTGCGCGGCCTCTCTGATTTTGATCTCATTGGACATAACGTCAGCGAAGTCTCGTTTGAACTTGACGACGCGGTGTTGTCAGGATCATTGGTAATGCCCAAAAATGCCAAGAGCCCACCCATCGCCCTTATCGTCCACGGGGATGGGGCACAGGATCGTTTTTCTGATGGTGGAGCTCTACCCCTCATCAACACGCTGGTCGATGCTGGTATTGGCGTCTTTACTTGGGACAAGGCTGGTGTCGGGCAGAGTACGGGCAACTGGCTAGATCAAACGATGGAGGATCGCGCAGGTGAGGCATTGGCGGCATTTCAGGCCATTTCCGCGCTGGATAATATAGGTGTCGACCAAATTGGTTTCTTGGGGTTCTCACAGGCAGGCTGGGTGCTACCGCGTGTAGCAAAACAAATGACGCCAGCATTTACAGTCCTCGTCGGTGGGGCCGTGTCTTGGCGTGATCAGGGCACTTACTACAGGCGCGTCAGAATGGGATCAGAGGGTGTCGCTGAAGAGGAAATCGAGCAGCGTTTGGCAGATCGGGTTCTCCGAAACGATGCCTTGTTTGATGCATCCGTTGCACCACCGCCAACGACAGACATGGATCCTGCACGATTTAGATTTGTTGCAGGAGCATATTGGGAAGACTCCACTGATTTCATTTCAGGCATGAAGGGTCCCATACTTGCCATCTGGGGTCAGGATGATCTGAATGTTGACGCAGGTTCGGACTCAGTAACCTTCCAAGAACAGCTGATGCCACTCACTGAAAATAGACAGGTTGTGATGGTACCAAACGCCACGCACGGCTTGCTTCGCGCTGATATTTTCAACTACCAACTCCCATCCGATTGGCCTTGGTACCTTCAGTATGTGTTTTTGGGTATGGGCAGAGATGCTTTCAATCAGCAATCGCTCGATCAAATCGTACATTGGGTCCACGCTTCTGTGGAATGACGAGCCCAGTTACATCTTAGCAGTAAGCAAAGCGGACATTGGGCCAAATGGGTGGCTTGGTCGCTTCGTCCGCAGTGCAGACACCCACGCTTCCCGTAGCGAAGGGCCGCTTCCCTGAAGGTTTTTCGATGCGGGCCGCTGCGCGACGTTTGTTGCTGAATCGGTGTCGGCCCGCGTTGACAAACCTTGGAAGGAGGAAGCTGCGGGGGCTTGGTTGGAGCTATGGGGAAAGCACTGATCGGCAGCTGACCGAACCTAATGTTCGTAGATACAGCAGAGGCCAGTGATGGCGCTCAAAACCATGCGCCGCGGTGATATCGGGGTCGTTGACGAGCTGCCTCGGCAGACTTTCTGTGTTTTTCCGTGCTTGGCACGAGACGACGCTTTCCCGGAATGCTGCGCAGATCGGAGCCGATGTTGACCAATTTGACGGGCACTTCGATGTATGTGCCCAAATTCTGTGTTGGCTGGAGAAGTTTTATCAGAAACTAGCTTCCAACTTACATCGTTCACGGACCAAAGATGTTCAGACTAGAGGAGCGGAAATCAAGCCGTTTCAATTTCGAATGCGTTCAAACTGCTGGACCTTGCCACCAGCTTATCCCAAGTCATTACACGTAAGGAGCCACATAGATGTTCAGGGTGTCAGCAACGGCTGCCGGTCCGCTATTTGCGAGCGTGGCGATGGTCATGTTCTCTTTGAACGACGTGGCCATGAAAGTCCTCAGTAGTGGCTATGCCTTGCACGAATTGGTGCTGATACGCTCGATTGTCGGCCTTGCCGTTGTCGTGTGCATCATGGTCCCCCTAAACGGTACACTTTCCATTCTCAAGACCCGCCGATTGGGCATGCATGTGCTCCGCGCGAGCTTTGTTGTGTTTGCGAACCTTTGCTTTTTCCTTGGCCTCGCTGTCCTGCCCTTGGCCGATGCTGTGGCAATTTTTTTCATATCGCCTTTTTTGATCATAATTGCTTCCGTCCTCTTTCTGGGCGAAGTGGTCAGACGGCGCAGATGGAGCGCAATTGCCTTCGGAATGATCGGCGTTCTGATCGTACTGCGGCCAGGAACAGAAGCGTTTCAAGTGGCTTCACTCCTACCGCTGGCCGCTGCGTTTGGCTATTCAGGTCTGCACATCATGACGCGGTTCCTGCGGGACACAGAGAACGCAGTATCGATGACATTTTACATCCAGATCGTCTTTATTGTGGTTTGCGTCGTGTTTGGTCTGCTCTTTGAAGACGGCAAACTTGCAGAGCAAAGCAACGCATCCTTGGCGTTCCTGTTTCGCGAATGGCGAGTTCCAGATACCGCCGATCTTCCCTTGATGCTGATCCTTGGCATCTTCGCGTCTATCGGGGGCTATTGCATCTCACGGGCCTATCGATTGGGTGAAGCGGCGATTGTTGCGCCGGTGGAATACCTCGTGATGCCACTCAGCATAGCATGGGGCGTATTGGTGTTTGGCACATGGCCAGACGCAGTGGCATGGTGCGGGATTGGGCTAATTCTCTCGTCAGGGCTTTACACCGTCTGGCGTGAACACCAGCTGCAGAAAACAACGGCGCATATCGTGGCGCGTTAATCTGGCGTAGTTTTAACGTACGCGAAGCGCATGTGCTTGGCAGGACCATGTCGATCGAGTGTCGTCGTGCGAATTATGCGGGGGCTGGCAGAACGTGTCTGCAAGTTCATCTTCCAACCTTAGCGACAGACATTTCGATCCCTTGGAGAACTTTTTGGACCTCTTGAGCGGTGTTGTAATGCGCTAGTCCAATCCGAACGACGCCCTCATCTTCGGGCAAATTCAGCGAACGAGTTGGCTCGTAGGCATAGTTGTGGCCATGCCATACAAAAATATTCTCATCCGACAGTTTGCGCGCGATGTCCGATGGCGCAACGTTGCTGTGCCGAATTGAAACAGTTGGCACCCTCTCGTGCATTCGGTTTGAATTTGTTATCCCATAAATCACAATGCCGGGGATCTGCTGAAGTCCTTCAATCAATTTGTTGGTCAGAGGCTCTTCATAGTCCCGCGACATTTGAAATGCTGATGCAATTAGCTCGCGACGGTTAGTAGTTTCGCCACTGAGACCGCCAATGTGCTCAAAATATGCAACGGTCGCACTTAATCCAGCCAGCAGTTCATATTGCGGCGTGCCTGCTTCGAACCTGTCTGGCGTGTCATTTGAAACGCACCGACCTTTGTAAGGATACAAAGATTGAAGTAACTCTTCGCGGCCCCAAACCAGCCCGAGGTGTGGTCCAAAAAACTTGTATGATGAACACACAAGGAAATCACAGCCGATCGCCTGGACGTCCAACAGGTGGTGAGGCGCAAATTGCACTGCATCCACAAAGACCAATGCCCCAGCGTCTTTGGCCAGCTTGGTCAAAGCTGGTATGTCGTTAACAGACCCGGTTAGGTTACTCGCGTAGTTCAACGCCACCAAGCGCGTTCTATCCGTCAGAACCGCCGCTAAGTCGTCAGGTTCGACCTGCCAAGTTTCATGGTTAAAATCGACCCAGACAATTTTAAGACCTTTGTCTTTCGCAATCTCAAACCACGGGCCCACATTGCCCTCATGCTCGACACGGCTGATCACAATCTCGTCGCCTGATTGAAAGTCCCGACAGATGCTCCGCGACAAGTGAAAAGTAAGCGATGTCATGCTTTGACCTATGATCACTTCACGCGCAGACGCAGCACCTATAAAAAGTGCTGCGTCTTCATGGGCCTCTTGCCAAACCTGATCTGTCTTGACGCTGGTGCGAAAATGCCCACCACCGTTGGACACATCGTTCAGCATATAGTGGTGAACGGCATACGCTACAGACAAAGGCACCTGTGTTCCCGCAGGATTATCGAGATAGGCGCGTGCCTGCCCATCATCAGTCAGAGCCAAAGCTGGGAACAACGAACGGATGTGCGAAATCGGAAAATTCATTAATGCTCCACTATTGTGAAAGGCGTAGTGCCTGAGATGATTTTATAATGAGGTTATGTCTGACGGCTTTGGTTTCATATCCCCTTAGGGCCGGACCGTCGGTTCACCAGCAAGTTACCCTTCAAAACCTTCGGTGACTTCAGGTATGCCACATGACGGTCATTCTGCAACGTTATCATGGCTGGGTTCGATTCATGGGCATCAAACGATTCCGCGCGGCGCAGCAACCAATTCGCCTTCCCGCACACAACATCAAACCCCGTAAGAGCCAACCAAAGCCAGTACCAGCAAGCCATGCCTAACAGCATTGTTGAGCAACGCTGCGTTTTTGACGGTGCACGCAAACACTGCGGTCGAAAACGATGTTGAGATACTATGTTTTCGATTGGTATCGCTGTTTAAGCCGTCCATATAGGGCTATGATTTCAACTTCTCTAAAATCAGTTTTACATCACGTCAAATATTTCCCTTTGTGGTCGGCGTTGACTGTTCTTCGATGGCGCGCCTTTGATTTGCGATCGCGTGGGCTGGGAACGACATTTGGTGTGATTATGCGTTGCTTTCCGCCAGCAAGACGCCGATTTGACCGTGAAGCAAAACGGGTTTTTCCCAATATGAAGCGTAGTGCACGCGCTCATCTTGGCCAAAATATGGGCAGACATATGGGGCGAACACTTTTTGAGATTTATCACGACGCTGAATTTCAAACCCAACACCACAAATTCAACGCCTCAGGCTCTGGTCTTGTTGCCCTGAAAGAAGCTCACGCGGTCGGCAAGGGCGCCATCATCGTTTCTGGTCATTTCGGCCAGTGGGAAGCTGTTCGCGCCGCTATTAAAATGCAGGGGCTTGAAAGCGGAGCTGTGTATCGGCCAAACAAGAACCGCCATTACGAACGCCGCATTTTCGCGGGAATTGAAGCAGGGGGAAAGCCAGTTTTGGCAACTGGCCGCGTGGGAACCAAGGCCCTTGTGCGACATCTTCGGGGTGGCGGTATTATTTCAATCTTATTAGATGAGAAGTATTCGGAAGGTGTGCGAATACCTTTCCTTGGTTATGATGCTTTAACGTCGCTATCAGCGGCCCAGCTCGCACTCAAATACGGCCTACCCATGATACCAGCCTATGGTACTCGCACTGAAGACGGGAACGCCTTCCACGTTGATTTCGAAGCCCCAATTCCACACACCGACAGCATTACAATGACCCATGCTTTCAATGACAGCCTATCTGCGCGGATCATGGCTGATCCAGAACAGTGGTACTGGATGTTGAGGCGTTGGGACGGTGTGTGACCTTCCTAACGTTCAGTGCGTAACCAAAGTGTTGAACAACCCTGTGTTTTGAAGTTGCACGCAAACACTGTGGTCGAAAACTATGTTGAGCTGAGATGGAGACCAGTTTTTAACAGCACTCTCTTGTCTCTAACTTAGCCAGATCCTACTAGTTGGATTGCGGACTTTCCCTTATTATTTCAGATTGATCAAATCGTAAATGACCACCAGTATTTCTTCCCATTACTCCGGTTATGCCGCTGCATGGGCCATCGTTTTTGTCTGGTCATTCTGGCTCATCGTTAGCCGGATTGCCAATGACAGTGGGCTTACAATCTATGATCTGGCCGCAATGCGATATGGGTTGGCTGCGCTGGTTGCTGTGCCACTCTGCCTTTACTACAAACCCTGGCGAGGGCTTCGCCTCACGCAGATTGCCCTGCTGTCCTTCATATTGGGGCCAGTCTATATTCTCTTCGTCTTTTCAGGCTTCCTCTATGCACCTGCTGCACATGGTGGGATATTCATGAACGGCGTACTCCCTCTTTTCAGTATTCTCTTCGGGATTGTTCTTGTCCGGACAGCACCCAGCTTGCGGCAGGTTCTGGGCGCAACGCTCATCCTGGCCTCTGCCATAGTATTGGCATGGGACGCTGTCGTAACAAGCGGCGCGAATGCATGGATTGGTGATCTATTTTTTGTGATTGGTGCCCTTTTTTTCTCATCCTTTATCGTTCTATCCGAGCGGTGGAATCTCGGAGCCATGCAGATCATCTTTTGTGGGACAGTCGTCAATGCGGTTCTCTACCTGCCAGTTTGGGCGCTTTGGCTGCCTTCAGGTCTTGCGAGCGCGCCTTTAGGCCCATTGTTGCTGCAGGCCGTATACCAAGGCTTTGTACCAAATTTAATTGGTCTACTCTTCATTGCCCATGCATCAAGGACTATTGGAAATGGGAATACATCCTCCATCCTTGCTGCGGTGCCAGGCGGTGGTGCATTGTTAGGAGTGCTGATTTTGGGTGAAAGCCTCAGCCCTATAAGCATCGCAGCACTTATCAGTTTGACGGTTGGACTGTTGATAAGTGTCCGCAGAAGGTCGCTTTGAAGTCACATCAAAGGTTAATCGCAAAGATCCGAACAATATCGACAGCAATTTTTTGAGTATGCTGTATCCTGTCCCAGCTGCGTTCTTAGTTCATACCTACAGTTTTCAGTAGTGCAGCAAGCCATGCGTAACAGAAGTGTTCAGCAACGCTGTGTTTTGAAGGTGCACGTAAACACTGTGGTCGAAAACTGTGTTCAATTACTGTGTCGCATGATTGTGTTGAGATACTGTGTTAGCACAGCAAACCCAAACACTGTGTTCAACACAGTAAATTACCCAGCCAAAAAGCTCGTGAACACACCAAAAACTGTGCAATGACTGTGCAACGAAGGGGCTATCTTCCAGTATATCAACGGATTCTATAGCCCGCGCCGCCGCCATTCATCGCTGGGGGGCAAAAGTCCCTTGGGCTTTGAACGAAAGGCTGCATAAATGAGTTGGGAGACCGGAACGTAAGCGTGACAAGATCAACTTCGAACGCACGGCCTGAAATCCATCTCGGGTAGGGCGCGTTCCGCACTTAAGTTGATCTGTGCAACACTGCCGTCAATGTCCCAGAAGGCGTTCAGCGGATGCTCCAGTGCTGTCTCGCTTTTTTTGGCCGACACCGCGGATGATCTCCCCGATCTCTGTCAACTGGACGGACAGTGGGTTCGTGGTTCGCCATACCATACCGATTGTGCGCTTGGGTGCTGGATTGGGGAACCTGACGATTGAAACATCCGATGAACGAGCCTCGAGGCTGATCCCTATCTCTGGAATGAGCGTCACGCCCATTCCAGCACCTACCATCTGTACGAGAGTTGAAAGAGAACTCCCTTCCATCAATTGTTGCGGTCGTACCTTAGAAATTTGGCACACCGACAAGGCTTGATCTCGAAAGCAATGCCCCTCTTCGAGCAATAACAATCGCATCGTCTGGAGGAGTTTGGGACTTGGGATTTGCTTCTCTGCATCCCCCTTTGGTCGAACCAGCGCAAATTCTTCTTCGAACAGCGCAAACTCCTTGAGGTTTGCTTCCGAGATAGGAAGTGCGACGACTGCGAAATCTAGAAGACCTTCCGATAAATCTTCAATCAAAGACTTCGTCTTTGTTTCGCGCACCTCAAGTTCCAATCCGGGATAGCGCTCTGAAAGAGCCAAAAGGATCTCAGGCAGTAGATAAGGGGCCACGGTTGGAATTATACCAAGCCGTAAGCGTCCAGATAAAGGATTTTTGGACGTACGCATGAGATCTTCTAGTTCTTCGACGGCCAGAAGGATCTGCCGTCCCTTACTGATAAAGTCTTTCCCCACTGTGGTCAGACGGATCCTTGGGGCACTGCGTTCGACGAGAGCAGTACCAAACACTGCTTCCAACTCTTTGACTTGCAAGGAAAGAGCTGGCTGAGAGATTGAACATGCCTCAGCGGCGCGTCCAAAGTGCTGGTAGCGGGCCAACGCATCAAAGTAGCGTAGATGCTTGAGTGTTAAATTCTTCATAGGCTCAGCTTATCGTAACAGTAAGATTATTCAATTTGAAATTATAGTGATTGGGGGTCTATACTCTCTTGGAAAGAGCCGACGTGCTGCTGTCGGTGCCAAACAGAAAAATTTGGAGAATATCATGGACGGAAACAATGTGAACGCAACAGGTGGCTGCCCGGTTATGCACGGCAGTAACACAACTGTTGAACGGCCAGTTACATCATGGTGGCCCAAGTCGCTGAACCTTGACATCCTGCACCAGCATGGCGCTCGGACCAACCCTATGGATGTGGATTACAACCATCGTGACGCTGTGAAGGCCCTGGATTACGAGGCAGTTAAGGCAGACGTTCAAGCGTTAATGACCGACAGCCAAGACTGGTGGCCAGCAGATTGGGGTCACTACGGTGGGTTGTTCATCCGTTTGGCATGGCATGCAGCCGGTTCGTACCGTCTAGGCGACGGTCGCGGAGGCGCAGGCACAGGTAACCTTCGCTTTGCTCCTCTTAACTCATGGCCGGATAATGCCAGCCTAGACAAGGCCCGCCGTTTGTTGTGGCCAATCAAGAAAAAACACGGAAACGCATTGTCCTGGGCTGACCTGATCGTTCTGTCAGGCACAATTGCCTACGATTCGATGGGGTTGAACACCTTTGGCTTCGGATTCGGTCGCGAAGATATCTGGGGCCCCGAGATCGATATCAACTGGGGCAATGATAGCGTTCTGCTTGCGCCAACCGACGAGCGCGTGACCAATATTGAAGATGCCAATAGCATGTATAACCCACTTGCTGCGTCGCATATGGGGTTAATCTACGTGAACCCTGAGGGGGTGAACGGTAACCCTAATCCAGCGTCTACCGCAAAGTATGTGCGCATGACTTTCTTGCGCATGGCGATGAACGACGAAGAGACTGCCGCATTGACGGTCGGCGGCCACACTGTCGGCAAGTGCCATGGTATGGAAGCGAATATTGGACCAGCACCCGAAGAGGCGAGTATGAGCGAGGCTGGGTTTGGCTGGAACAATCCTAATTTCAACGGCAAAGCGAACACAGCCCACACATCGGGCCTTGAGGGTGCCTGGACCACGAACCCAACCCAGTGGGACAATGGTTATCTTGACCTTCTGTTTGGTTATGAATGGGAGCTGAAAAAATCTCGCGCTGGCGCATGGCAGTGGGAGCCGGTCAATATTGCTGAAGAGCATAAGGTGCCTGATGCAAGCGACCCTTCGATCAAGCACAACCCGATCATGACAGACGCAGATATGGCGATGAAGGTTGACCCGATATACCGCGAAATTTGCGAGCGGTTTCATAAAGACCCAACGTATCTTGCTGACACTTTTTCGCGCGCTTGGTTCAAGCTTACGCACCGCGATATGGGTCCAAAAGTTAATTACTACGGTCCTGATGTGCCCCCAGAAGATCTGATTTGGCAAGATCCGGTACCAGCCGGTAATGCCGACTACGATGCAGCCGCTGTGAAAGACAAGATCGCAAACAGTGGGCTGACCGCCATCGAGATGGTGAATACGGCTTGGGACAGCGCCCGGACCTTCCGGAGTTCTGACAAGCGCGGTGGTGCCAATGGCGCACGTATCCGCCTGTCACCCCAGAAAAATTGGGAAGGTAATGAACCCATCCGCCTCGAAAAGGTTCTGGGCATCCTCGCGCCAATCGCACTGGACGCGGGTGCGTCCCTCGCGGACGTAATCGTTCTGGCTGGGAATGTTGGGCTTGAGCAGGCAATCAAGGCCGGTGGCCATATTGTTGAGGTTCCATTTGAGAAGGGCCGTGGCGACGCAACCGAAGAACAGACCGACGGAGACAGCTTTAGCGACCTTGAGCCCTTGGCTGATGGATTTCGCAACTGGCAGAAAGAAATCTACGCAGTTCGTCCCGAAGAGCTGATGCTTGACCGGGCGCAATTGCTGGGCCTCACTGCTGCGGAGATGGTAGTGCTTGTTGGTGGTATGCGGGTGCTTGGTGCCAACTATGGTGAGTCCAAACATGGCGTGTTCACTGACCGCGAAGGGACGTTGTCCACGGACTTCTTCGTCAACTTGACCAGCATGGCCTACAGCTGGCATCCGGTCGATAATGATGGGTTCTATGAACTTTGCGATCGTAAGACAGGCGCAGTCAAATGGACAGCAACCAGCGCTGACCTTGTATTCGGATCCAACTCGATCCTGCGCGCCTACGTTGAGGTTTACGCCCAAGACGACAACGCCGAAAAGTTTGTGCGTGATTTTGTAGCCGCTTGGACAAAGGTGATGATCGCTGACAGGTACGACCTCGTGGCCTGACCTAATATTTGCCCGGGCAGCCAGCTTGCCCGGGCGACGTAGTTGATCAACCGAACAAAAAGATGGTCTAGATATGGTTTGGATAAAATCTTCTTTTTATTTTTCGCTTTTGCCTCGAGCTTCTCCTGCAAATCAGGCGACAGAACCCCAGAACGTCGAGGTACTCGCGAACAGCACGCGACGCATCTTCGGGATTTATCGTCGATGCATCCCAATCTCCCTTCGGCGTTGAGTTCTGCTTTTTGGCATCTGCCTCGATTAAACTGGCATCTGCCGCAAAGAGCTGGCCACTCACCAACCCCTCCGCCATGCATCACACCACAGTCGTCTTAAACAGATGACGCAACAAATCACTGACGCGAAAGCGCCCATGCATTTGCCCAGCAGCCTGAGCGTAAACCTTGTTAATGGCTTAGTTGTGCGTGTTCAACGTTGACGCTTTGGGTTCATGGCCAATTTGCGCAACGCGCCATGCATTGAATTCCTGGATCTTTTGATGGTCGATGTTGGTAATGAATACTTTGCCAAAGAACGGAATGAAGTAGCTCTCAACGACCTTGATATAATCTTTGAATTACACAGTATGTTCGTGTGTTGGAGTTGTCAGCCAGAAAGTGTGGGTCAGCTGAAAGACAGTTAACGTCGCTTTCTTTGATGTGATTTAGTTTCGGCCTTGACATTGAAGGTTTATATCGTGATATATCGATATATGAATGTAGATAAGGTCATTTCGGCCCTCAATAACTCCACTCGCCGCCAGATCCTTGTCTGGCTCAAGAAACGCTCCAACTTCCCCCCCGCACTACCAGAGCATACTGACCTGAGCGGGGTCTGCGTTGGTTACATTCAAGAAAAGGCAGGTCTCTCGCAATCGACGATTTCCACCTACATGAAGTTGCTTAAAGACGCAGGGCTTGTTGTATCGGAGCGGCACGGCCAGTGGACGTTCTACCGTCGCGATGAAGACGTTATTGCGGCCACACTCAGCAAACTGTCAGAGGAGCTGCAATGAACGGGATCAACAAAGTGCTTGTCCTGCCAAACGGTGTTTTGCTCAAGAACCGCATTGTGAAATCTGCAATGTCAGAGGCACTTGCGGATGAGCATAACAATCCGACACAGGCCCAAATTGACCTCTTTGCACAATGGAGCGTCGGCGGAGCGGCCCTGCTGATCACTGGCAACACGCCTGTAGACAGGATGCACCTTGAACATGCTGGAAATTTTGTCTTGGACGCACATTCGGACATGAAGCAAGTGTCAGCACTTGTGGCAGCAGCTCAAAGCGGTGGGGCTAAAGTTCTTGTGCAGCTCGCCCATGCGGGGCGGCAAACACCTGAGGCGATAAATGCTCACCCAACCTCGATTTCTAATGTGAAATTGAACCTTGCTGGTTATGGTGAGCCGGTCCCTGCGACAGAAGCCGAATTTGGTATAATCATCAAGAAATTCGTGCATTCAGCGAAGCTTGCGCAAGACGCCGGATTTGATGGCATCGAAATTCATGCAGCCCACGGCTATCTGCTGAGCTCGGCCCTTTCGCCACGGATAAACACCCGCACCGATCGTTGGGGCGGCACTTTGGAGAATAGGGCGCGGTTGGCGTTGGATGTAGTCAGGGCCGTCCGCGCAGCTGTTGATCCTCGCTTTATCGTAGCAATTAAGCTGAACTCGTCCGACTTCCAAAAAGGTGGCTTTGATCACGCGGGCTCGGTTGAGGTTGCTATTATGCTGCAAGATGAGGGTGTAGATTTCATCGAAATCTCAGGTGGCAATTTTGAGGAACCAACTGCTTATCAACACACATCAAAAAATGGATCAACCAAAGCGCGTGAAGCCTATTTTCTGGATTATGCCGTCGCAATCAAGGCGGTGCTAAACATTCCGTTGATGGTCACGGGTGGGTTCAGGTCGGCAAACATCATGAACGATGCTATTGAAAATGGCAAGACTGATCTGATTGGCATGGGACGTCCATTCATTACCGAGCCAAGCTTCGCTGCAAAATTGCTCAACGGTACGATTGATAAAGCTCCTGCGATTGAGCAAGATTTCCCTCCCGCTGACACTCTTCCTCGTGGCGCAGTTCTCAGTTGGTTTTGCGCTCAGTTGGCGCTTGCCGGGAAGACGGGTCAACCCGACTTGTCGTTGTCAGTCATTGAGGGGCATGAAAGCTATATGCAGCAGATCAAGATCACGACGGACAAGTGGATCGAGACCAGACGCCAATAACATTGGATGCGCTAAGTAGTCTCCAGTGAACTCCTGAAGCGGCCATTGATGGATCGATGGCAATAGGTTGGAGTGCCCGGATAGTCCGTCTGTGTGCATTGAGCAGCGAACACCCTGCTCCCGCCCACAACGTCAAATCCAACAAAAGTCAGCATCAACAAGCCATGCGAAACAACAGTGTTCAACATCAAAGTATTTTAACGATGCACGCAAACACTGTGGTCGAAAACTATGTTGCATTATTGTGTTGAGATACTGTGTTAGCACATCAAACGGCTTTGTTGCACAAATCTCCCTAAGGTTGTGCTTCCTCTCACCCCAGACGGACTCAGCCTATGGCAACGGTACTGGATATGCCAAGAGCTATGAAGCCGTTTAGTATCGCGACGCGGATCTGGACCTACGCAACCTGGCGATCAAAGTCGCGCGGCAACAGGCATTGACCAAGCAATTTCACACAATGCATTTTCGTCTCAACGCGGCTTCGACGGTGATATCCAGTTAACTGTCGCCACAACGCTCGACCCAGATACTTTGAGGATAGCACCGCTTCGTTTCGCGCGCTGGCTCCGGGTGTGTCAGGCTTCCACAACTTCGCATTCTTGCGCGGGTTTGGGGCGTTTTGAAATTGATCCAGTGAATCAATTCAGCCCTGGACGGGCGGAGCCCTGGGGGGATTACAGCATTTGCATTGCGGGCAGAAATTGCATCATGGCATTTGCGGGTATCGTAAGCCACGTCCCCTGTGACGCTGCCTATTTCCTGGTCCGACGGGATCTGGTTGAGCAGATCAGGTAAAATAGGTGCGTCCATTGCCCGGCAGTGGTTTGTTTGCAAACCATGAAAGGGGCTGATGCTGCTACTCGTGACCTCGACTGCGCGTATTTCCAGTGTTTGCTCATCAATACCAATGTGTATCTTGCGCCAGAGGCCGCGTTTAGAACCACCCCTTGCCCAGCAACACATGCTTGCATGTGTGAGAGGAGTGCTTGCGGGCGTTCCACCTCCCTTCGCCCTCCGCTGCCCGGCAGGCGATTGCAAAGCAATCTGCAGAGAGGGGGGCTTTAATGCCCGTATTATCGATAAGCAGATGTAACGGCCTCATTGAGCCGCGATAGAGAATGGCGATCGGCAACATTCTCTTCCGTCGACACAAAGAGCTGAAGGTTGGCACTGACCAGTCAAGCCCGGCCAATTCCAGCAAGCTTTCAACGAACCCAGTCGCTTGCCTCAAACAAAGGCAAACCAAACAGCACCTTGATCGTCAGGCAAGCTTGTTTCGCCGCATCAGTATAAACCTGCTGACGTCCCCTATTGCCAGATGGTATCGCCTTCCACGCCATCCCTGCGTCAAACCAAATCGATAGCGAACTACGCTGCTTTAGGGCTTGGTTGTAGTGAGGCCAATTCCTGATCTTGTAAGTCGTCGATGTCCAGTTGCTTATTCGCTCCAGCTACCACGCTGGATTCATGTGGTGAATCCCCGGAACTCAATTTGTGCGACAAAACCGTTTGAACTCTATTCCGACTCAGCTTTATCAGTCTTTCCAGAAGGACTTTTCTCCCTCAATCCTCGCACTTTGTTTACTGATGCCAACGTCATCTAGGCGATGCGGCTCTAGGCTCTTTAGCGTTTTGCGTGTTGTGCGCTGTCGGTCCCACTTAGTGACAACGACAGCGGAAACTAGAAGCAGGCGCGCAAGTGAAGGAATGCGAACTTGATTATCGAGAAAGATGAGCTGTGTGTTGTGTTCTAAGGGAGACATGGGCTTTCCTTTATGGATTGTATTGACACAGTTTGATCATTCAGTATGTGTATTAGTACAAATTTGTCAAAAAGAGTGCTATAGAATGATTGTATCAAGTACAATATGGGAGCCAAGCCTCACAAACGCGGGGAAATCCAAGTACAAAGCCTTGGCCCAAGCTATCCGTGACGGCATTGTATCTGGCCAGCTCGTTCCAGGCTCGAAATTGCCACCGGTGCGTGACTTGGCGTTTCGGGTCAAGATTACACCGGGAACTGTCGCGCGGGCTTACTCACTGTTGACCGAAGAAGGGTTGTTGCGTGCCGAAGTGGGGCGCGGAACATTTGTCGCCAAAGACCGCGCGCGTCCGATTGAGGCTGTGTCGCCCTTGGTGAATTTGCCGCTTGATACTTTGGCCGACTTTCGCAGCAGTCGGGTTCCGGACGTGGGTCAAGGACGCATCATTGATGCGGCATTGGTTCGAATTGGCGAAAGCCATCGACGGCGGCACATCAATTATCCAACAGCGGAGACCGATTTTGAGGCGCGCGCTGCAGTTGCAAATTGGGTTGATCAAAAGCGACTTGGTGATGTGACGCCAGAAGACATTGTTTTGGGCTACGGCGCACAGAACTGTTGTATTCTTGCGCTACAAACTGAACTTCACGGTCCCAATCCGGTAATTTTGACCGAAGAGCTAGCCTATCCCGGTACGCGCCACGCTGGCCGGTTACTGCGTGCGCAGACTGTTGGGTTGCCAATGGATGACGAAGGAATTCTGCCTGACGCCCTTGTTCAGGCATATCGCACGCATGGAGGACAGGTCCTGTTAACCGCAGCTGAAGTTCATAGCCCCACCACAACCCGCACCAGTCTTGCCCGAAAGATTGAGATTGCGCGGGTTGCGCAGCAAATGAATATCACAATTATCGAAGACGATTGCCACACGACAACTGTAACTGACATTCCTAGCTACCGCGCAATATTGCCCGAACAAAGCTACCTTGTGTCATCCCTTACCAAATCGGTGAGCGGCTCATTGCGGTTTGGCTATGTCATTGCGCCTGTTGGTTTGAACAAAGGGCTGCGGCAAACAGCCCAAAGTTCTTTTTATGGCGTGTCACAACCGATATTAGATCTGTGCCATGATCTCCTGACGAGCGGTGCGGCGGGAGAAATTCGCGATCGTGTCGTATTGGAAACGTGTCGTCGTGTACGTATCGCCGTAAATATATTGGGCGCATGGGACTTGCGTTGGCGTGACGATGCACCCTTTGTCTATTTGAACATGCCACAAGGTTGGCGCGCATCCAGTTTTACACTCGCCTGTGAAAAGCGCGGCATTTTGATTAAGCCCGCTGACGAGTTTTCATTATCTGATGGGTTCGCGCCTAACGCTGTACGCCTTGCCATCAACACCTGCGTAGCCGACGAATTATTCCTTAGAGCTTTGAACGACATGAACGACTTGCTGGCCAATCCAAGTGTCCTGGTCGACAGCTGAGCAACGCGATCACCCACGCGCCCTTTCAAAGACAGACGGCTTAAAATCCGGGCTTTGGGTGTAACTCCAAGGTCTGATTAGGGTGAGTTTTTTAACGTCTTCCTTCAGCTCCCCGGCTGTGGGACGAGTTAAAAAGTCATGCATATGCCGCGCTTCAAACTCGCATCGAATATCTGCTTTCAAAGAGCTGAAACAACGCATCGGTTTTCGTGTCCAATGCCTCGTCGTCGTATTTTTCTGCAGGGAAACCGGTCTTTTCATCGTAGAGCAAATCATAAATTTCCTGCTTAAGCCCATCGCGGGCGCTTTGCTTAAACGTATCGTCCGGCACTCCAGGACGCCCGACTTGCAGCGAACCTACTTTCAGTTATCGTCAAAGGATCGCTTAAATTGCAGTTGAGCATTATCAACTCAATGTTAGGCAGCAAAGCCATCGGGAGCAATTCAATGTCATCAGACAGAGCCTTCTGGACATCATTCAATCCCATACTGATCAACAAGCAAAAACCTGACAATCTGGCACACCTCGCTGAAGGTTTTCAACCGATCGAAGTCACCCTCACCCAATTCGAAGAAACCATTAAGCGTGGCTGGGCATTTAGCTATGTATACAAGGACGAGAAACGCAAAGCTGCCAACTTCGTCGCAACAGATTTTCTAGCAGTCGATTTTGACGGTGGTATTACTATCGAAGAGTGCTTGGCCCTAGATGTGGTTAAGAAATATGCATCCCTGGGTAATCCCCCCATTTGTGGGGCTGTTTAAAGCTAGAACTACGCGGCCATTTTGTATTGGTTCAGTTTCATAGCGGGTGTGATGCCGCCTATCCCCATGTTGGGTCTGTCGTTGTTGTAAGTCCATAGCCATTGTGTGGCATGATCTTGCACCTCCTGAATGCTGTGAAAGATGTGAGTTCCAAGCCATTCGTTGCGCACAGTTCTGTTGTATCGCTCAATGTAAGCGTTTTGTTGTGGTTTTCCTGGCTGGATGTAGCTTAGCGTTATGTGGTGCTTGCTGGCCCACTCGATGAGCTTGCCACTGACATATTCCGGGCCGTTGTCTACGCGTATCATTGCAGGTTTCCCTCGCCACGCGATGACCTGGTTTAGGCTGCGCACGACCCGCGCCGCTGGCAGTGAGAAGTCCACATCAATGGCCAAACCTTCGCGGTTAAAGTCGTCGATGATATTCAGCGTGCGGAACGTTTTCCCGCTCCACAGCTGATCAGACATAAAATCCATAGACCACACTTGGTTAGGTCGATCTGGCACAGATAGTGGCTCAGGGCGCTCACGCTTTAGCCGTTTACGGGGCTTGATCCGCAGGTTCAATTCCAGCTCACAATAAATCCGACGAACCCGTTTGTGGTTCCATTTGAAGCCCTTAATGTTGCGCAAATACAGGAAGCACAGACCAAAGCCCCAGTTCTTGCGGGCCTTGGTCAACGCAATCAACCAATCCTCGATTTCTTCATTTTCGTCAGCCAACAGCGGCACATACCGAAAGCACCGTTGGCTGATCGAGAAAGCACGGCACACCAAAGCAACGCTTACGCCACGCTCATCAACTGCATATTGGGCCATCTCTCGTCGGAAAGACGGCCTCATTACTTTTTTTGCGAGGGCTTCCTTCACCAATTCATTTTGCATCGCCATATCCGCATACATGCGTTTCAGACGCGCATTCTCAGCCTGCAAATGCTTCATCTCCGAAATGAGCGATGCATCCATGCCACCATACTTTGATCGCCATTGGTAAAACGCAGCGCTGCTCATTCCATGCGTCCGGCACAGTTCAGATACAGGCACACCATTCTCAGCCTCTTTCAAGATCGAGACAATCTGTGCCTCTGAATAACGTGATTTCTTCATCGTGAATCTCCTTGGCTTATCTTGCCGTGAAAATTCTAGTTTTCAACACAACCATTTTTCAGGGGGATTACCGCCCCACTTGGAGCTTTCAATCTTAAGTATGCCCAACCCTTAGAGTAATTGAATGGCATATTTAGCCAACATAATCATGATGTGCTTCAGGGTACCAAAAACATTGCAGTTTAGACCTTGGCGAGCATGCCAAAGGCAGAACGTTTGCATGACGGCCCACCTCAAGGTGATGATCCATCAGTTCGCCAAAGCGCAGGCGCAGGACCTAAACTCAGGAATCCAGATGGCCGCAGACAATAATTGCTAAATGGTTTACGTAGTCGGCCCTTCCAACAACGTGAACAGATGACACCAGAAGCCGATAATCTGACTGATGATAGAACTTAGAAATTATCATCAGTCACCCTAAACAATTGTTAATATGCGATATCTACTAGCAGATCCATAGTGCTCCCTCAGAACCCATGACCATATAATCTAAATAGAAGATTTTATAATGAGGTTCAAATGGCACTCGGCAAGCAAGCGAAGGTACTCAACAGGAGTCAGGTCAGCGCAGTTCAAAACTACTTGGCTGGCCGACGAAACACACTTCGAAATCAGACAATATTCTTGCTCTCGATCAAAGCAGGTCTGAGGGCCAAGGAGATCGCAAAACTACGGTGGGAGATGGTGCTTGATGCTGACGGCACGCTCTCCGCCCATCTCAGCCTGTCCAACGATGCCTCGAAGGGCAATTCTGGTCGACGGATACCATTGAACAAAGACCTGAAGGCCAAACTGAACGAGCTCTATGATGTGCGGTTGAAGGGAAAAGGCTTTGGTGCAGCAGATCACGTGATCAGGACAGAGCGGTCAGATCGAACAAGCCCGCAGGCCATCGTTAACATGTTTAGCGGCTGGTACCGAGACCTTGGCTTGATTGGATGTTCGTCTCACAGCGGACGCAGGACATTCGTCACCAATGCTGCTCAAAAAATCACGACAGTTGGTGGATCGCTGCGTGATGTGCAGTACTTGGCTGGTCACTCGTCTTTACAGACGACGGAGCGATACATAGAGTATTCTGAGAAGGCTCGTCGAAGCATCGTTGACATAATCTGAAATCGAATTGGAAATTATAATGCCCACATCGTCACAGTTGATCATTTGTCACATTAAAAAGGCGCGTTTTACGTTCGAAGATAAGTCGAAGTATCAGAACTGGAAGCGGCGAAAAAATATTAATTTTGAATTTGATGCGAACAAAGCTGATGACCATGGAGACGCTGTACTTCAGGGTTCGCGTGAGGACAGGAATTTCAAGATTGATTTGAATCCAAAATTTGTTGACATCGCTGAGTATCATATTGAGCTTGGAAAATAAGGGCCTACAATTTCCCTTTCAGTTGAACTCATAGTTGAAAACAAACAGAACCTAGATAATACTAATCTGAATAATTGGGCAGAAAACCTTGGTGGGGCAAAATCGGCAGCGATCAATCTAGGGAAATACGCAACTTTAGACACCGACGAAGGAGTGGAGTTTGCAATTATTATTGTTAATCATGACAAGGCAGGAAATAAACTAAACGGTGATGATGACGAAATTCCCTTTTGAACTGGAATAGTTCCGCATACGAATGCCAGTCCACTAATGCCCTCGTTCATTAGTTTCAAACTTCTGTTGGTACTGACGCCCTCACATAGTGGATAATTTTTGCTTATTTTTCAACCAGACTTGGATCTCTCCATTGAGCCTTTGAATAGAACTTGGGCAGAACATGGGCTATCTCTATTCACAAAATTTATACCACCACTCAGTATGATTAGTCATTTGCCCATGACGTATCCCACCAACAACATCCGCATCATCAATTCTGGATCAACCGAGGGACGGCCAGTGGAGCTGTAAAACTCCGTTAGATGCGTTCGAACGCTGGACAGATCAATGACACTTTCAATCGCTCGCAACACATGATCCGTGGGGACGTGATCTCCTATCGAGAAATCGTAAAAAAGAGCAGATTGTGCCTCCTGACGTGGTCCCATCATCGCGATCAAACTCCAATATCAATACAGATATTGAATCAGCAGCAAAGACCTAAATCAACAAGAGTTTTTCAACAGAATAGGCCCTTAGCCGACCTTGGTGCTTCCTGCAGCGAATGGCGGCAAGGAGCTTAAACCTACCTAAGCTGAATCATTCACTAATGACCGTTATCTCGAAACAAGCTTACTTTCACCCTTAATTTTCTGATTAGCGTAATAGTAATACACCAAACCAGCACTAATCAAACCACCCATCAAGAGAAACCCAAACATAGATGCATCGCCAAACACTACAGCGTTCATCCGTCGGCCGGGAAGGAACGTGAAAATCCCTGCAATACCTAGTGCCCAAAAGTAAATGCTTCGCATTTCTTTTTGGTGTGCAGCAATGCGGCCCTGACGCGCGGCGTTGATCCCATACCAAAGGCTCCACAGCGTAAAAAAAGACAAAGCGTGGATGGGGCTGAGAGGGCCTAGGACAGGCGCTTCCGAAATACCAAAGGAAGACAGCGCAGTCCCGGCCATGGCTATTACCCACACATACCCAAGACGCTTGTGCCAGGCATCCCGAGATCGCCGAAACAGAACCAAGGGTCCCACGATCACGGCACAAAGTGCTGCTATAACGTGGAGTTGAATGACAAGTGAGGCGTTCAGAATTGGGTCAAGTGACATGGGCTATCCTTCTTCTTGGCAGTTGTTGATAAAGCTGCCAAGATTCTTGGGTACGATGGCAAACCGCATCAATGTTCAATTCGTAAACGGATATGTATTCAACGTGACTGACAGGCTTTTTCCAACCGCGCTTCGTGAAGTGCAGGCTGACTTGAGCAGACGACCAGTTATTGTTGGCGTGCTCGCACTTAGACTTATTCTAGTAATTTCAGTCCCTTAGCCGACCTTGGTGCTTCCTGCAGCGAATGGCGGCAAGGAGCCCTTTGTGACAGATGCAGCTGACGTACCAATGTCTGCTAATAGTCCAGTAAGTGGAACTATGGTCGACCTGGTACGGCATACCTGGAGGAAAGCTTCATGAGTTTTGCGCCACATAGGAGTTGCAAATCTGTCGGGTCTAAATCGACCAGAAGGTTGGTCGCTCAAATGAAGAGCGATGCTCGTATATGAACTCATCAAAGATTCGCGGCGACCTTCCGGTCAGCCTTTTGATACTGCCGCTGCCCTTTTCTGGATGTGCCTTAGCCAATGTGTCTAATTCGACAAGATGATCAATCAGCCAAGGGGCAAGGCGCGCTTTCTTGTTTAAGGTCTTTCGGTACTCCTCAGGCGGCATATCAACGAATGAGATTTTCTTCCCAAGTACGGATGACAAACGATTGGCAACCTCTTGGTGACTAAGCGCCTCTGGCCCTGCCACGTCTAAAATGTGCTCCAGTTGTTTCTTTGATTTGGATTGCTGTGCCGCTTGCGCCGCGATGGTGGCAACGTCACGTACATCGACGTAGTTGCGAGCGCCGAAGCCAGATGATCCGAAAATGCGCCCTGTGAATTTGATTGGTTTAGCGTTTCGAAGCCAGTTCTGCATAAACGCTGTGGGGCGAATGATCGTATAGTCACACCCTGTTTTGGAAAGGTAATCTTCACTCTCTTGGTGCCACCGAGATACTTCCACATTCGGCACAATGGGTGCGGATATCTTCACAATCCGTGACACACCCACCCTAAGTGCAGCGTCGATCGCTACTTTCTCAATTGCAACCAACTGGGGGCTTGTGCCCATTACGATGACAAGGCTTTGGGCGTCCATCATGGCCCTCGCCATGTCGTCGGTGCTTTCATGATCGACCATAACGTAGGTGGCAGACGGAACATGTGTGTCGATTGATGGGCGTCGTACAACGCCGCGAACCGGGCCATTTGATGCCAAAGCACTCATCGTCTCGCGCCCGACAGTTCCAGCCGCGCCAACAACGACGGTCAACGCTTTTGAGCCTTGGATCCCACTCATGATTGCACCTTAAGATAACGATTAAGGAGCCGCACGATCAAGGGCTGGGCGACAAGAGCAATGGGGATCGAAATCGCGAAGCCCGTCATTGCGCCCTTTAGCCAGATCGCTAGAAAATCGGGCACGGGGCCAAGATTGAAAAAGAGCAAGACGAATGAAATTGAGAATGACATCACTAGTCCCAGCATAAGGCCGGTGAGCATTCCAAAGGTTGCGGGTTTGACGAACATTAGGTAATCCTTTTGTGTTGATACATAATTTGTTGTTACATATGTTAAAGTAAATGCGCGAAGAGTCAACCTCTTAGCTTATCTAGAAGGGTATTGAGCTGCTTCGCCTCCGGTTCCGACAACCCGATCTTCGTGTCTCTCTCCTCGCGAAGCTGCCGGTCGATATCGACAATCAACGTGACCCCTTCCCTGCCAATGGCAACGAGGACTTCTCGCCGGTTTTCTACGTTGGTTTCACGCAAAACCAGGTTTCTTCTCACCAGCTTGTCAATGAGACGGCTCAGGTCGCCCCGCTTGTCCATCAGTTGTTTTTTTACCTCCCCAATCAGAAGTTGGGCAGGATCTGCCTCCTGAAGGATCTTCAGAATATTATAATGCTGATCGTTGAGTTCATATTTCTTGAGCACCTGCATAGTTAGCCCAAGAATCATTTGGTAACTGTAAGCAAGGTTGAACATCGCTTTCTGGCGCTCACTTTCGAACGGGCGAACTCTTAGTACTTCAGTTTCTTCATTCATAATATCAACTCCAACTATCGTAATTACATATATTGAGCAACTGGTTTGAGGTCAAGCAGTTTATTGACCGTAGACTAAGGCCACACGGACGTCCGGCTATCAGGTATAGAATTGACTGGTGGGGTGGCTCGTGGCCCAGACGATGATGGGGATGGTCAACTATGGCATTTGAAAAGGATGGCTGACAAGATTAGATTAGGTCTAAAGGCTTAGGCTGTCCGCCCTACATTTGAAGCAGACATTTATAACGAACATGCAAACGGCAGCTAAGTCCGGAGGCTGTGTGGAAACTCTGCTGATATTGAGTGCGGCTGTAGCTTCTGCCGTTTGTGTTCATTTGGCGTGGGGTTTTTATTTCAACTGTTTCGAGGGTTCGTGGGGTCAACGGTAGCCATTTGTGACAGATCCAGCATTTCAGGCCCCTATTTCAGGGCAAACGAAGCCTCTTACGCCTTCATGGCCGCGATCATCGCCGGAATGCCCATGATCTTCATCACGCGGGTCATGTTGTAGGCCAGCACATGCAGCGCCATCTCGGTGGCCACGTTTTTCAACCGTCTCATCTTGAAGTGTGTGGCCCCCATCCAAGATTTGATGGTGCCGTAGGGATGCTCGACGGCCATGCTGCGAACAGCAAGTTGGGCCGGGTCTGCGTCCAACCTTTCCTGCACGCGCTCAAGCACGTCCTCATGTTCCCACCGACGAACGCGCCGTTCTTTGCCAGTGGTGCATTTTGCTTTGAGAACGCATTCAGCGCAGGCCCCCGACCAATATGATCTGAGAGCTTTGCCGTCTTGTTGGCCAGTAAATCTGTAGGTCAGCTTCTCACCTGCTGGGCAGACATAGACATCATGGTCGCTGTCGTAGGCGAAGTCAGCCTTATCAAACTGACCGCGCGCACCCGCGTTTGATGTCACGGGTTTGGGGACAACAACTGAGATACCAGCCTCTTCGCTAGCGACAATTTCCTCGCCCTTGTAATAGCCCTTGTCGGCGATTGCTGTGAGCTGATCCGTTGTCATGACGTCGTTCGCTGCCGCCGCCATCATCGACAAAGCATCCCGGTCAAACCCAAGCATCGTGACTTCGTGCGCAACGATGAGATGGTTATCAGCCTCGACAGCCGTTTGAACATTATAGCCAACAATACGTGGCATCCGCGCTGTTGTTGCCATTGATCTGGCGTCTGGGTCGCTGAATGAGACCTGCGTTTCTCCAGTCTCATCCATCCGCTGTTCAATCGATCTGTAACGCAAGGCCTCCTTTTGCAGATGTTCCAGCTTTCGCAGGGTGCGTTCCATGCGGGCTTCTGGCAGCACCGTGCCAGTCTGCTCGAAGACCTCATCGGCACGGTCCAACTCGCCCAAATAACGCTCAAAGGCTTATCCCTTTTAGTCCGGTTGCCCCACATGTTGACGCGGCGCAGAACCTCGCCCTTGTGGCTTGAGAGGCGGATCGGATCAGTTTGTAACATCTGGTGGGTTTATGGGGCGTGGCTTTTGCCGTGAACAAGGGCCTTCAGGCGCGCTGTTCAACAAAATCACGATATGTCGCTGGGCCAATACCAACACCGATCCCCAGCAGCGTGTCGAAGGCGCTTCGCATGTGTCGCCGTCGGTTCCAGCGGAACACAAATTCGTCGAGATAGCGTTGCAGATGGCATTTTCTGAGGCCGTGGAAGACGCCTTTTGCCCACGTTTTTAGGTTGGAGAACACGCGGTGGACCCAGTGGAGTATGTCATGTGCCTTCTTGCCGCTGACGACCTTCGCCTCATGCGTGTTTGCAGGGGGATTTTCGTAACCTAGCCAGCCATCCGTGATGACGTGAGCGCCAGGCTCTACAGCCTGACCAATGAACCCGTGTAGCGTCTTTGATGCGCCGTCGGGAATGTGTTTCATCCTGATACGGCGCGGATGTCCGTCTCTTGATAACTCGACGGCGCAGACGACAAACATCTTTCCGACCGGGCTCCGCCCACCCTTTGGCCGGTCCTCGGGATCATGCCGGGACCGGAACGGAATCTCTGTTTCATCGATCTCGACAAGGTCTTTCAGGGGGTTGCGGTCAGGGTTGACCATCGACCGCCGCAGCTTTTGCAAGAGGAGCCACGCCGTCTTGTAGCTGCCAAGGCCAAGTTGCGCCTGAAGTTGCAGCGCTGACATGCCGTTGGAATGGCTGGTGATGATGTGCGCGGCAAGAAACCAAATTCGCAACGGCAAATGGCTGCTGTGCATCACCGTGCCAGCCGTCACGGATGTCTGCCGTGCGCAACCGGCACATTCCCAAGTCGCGCGATTTCGCTTTAACGGCCAGCCCTTGCAGGTGCCACAGGAAGGACACACAAAGCCCTCAGGCCAACGATGTTCCGCCAGATAATGCGAACACGCTTCCTCATCAGAAAACCTGGCGTCGAACGCCGGGCGGGACATGGGTTTGTCGTTTTTCCATCTGGCTGGCATGGGTAGAACAATACAAGAACATTGTAGATTGGCAAGCCGCTTCACACTACATCAGGTGCCGCCGGAGCAAAGGGGATAAGCCTTCAACGCTCAATTGCTTTGTCGACCTCGCCCAACTTCTGGCGCAACTTGCCGCGCGTGTAATTTTTGGCCTTAGAGTTCACGGCCTTGAAGCGGCTGCCATCGATGGCGACCACGTCCCCATCAAGTAGATCCATGTTGCGACAAAGGGCGACGAACTGCTGGCATACTTTGCGGATCGCGGGCCCGTTATCTTTCCGAAAATCCGCAATCGTCTTGAAGTCTGGCCTCAACCGACCCGTCAGCCAAATGAGCTCCAGATTGCGCCCGCACTCACGTTCCAAACGTCGCGACGACTGCACTTGATTGAGGTATCCGTAGAGATAAATCCGCAGCATCAGCCCCGGATGATAACCAGGCCGACCCGTCGCGGCAGGTTGCGCGCTGAAGCCAAGAACCGCCAAATCAAGCATGTCGGCAAAAGCATCAATGGCGCGGACGTGGCTATTCTCATCAACATAATCGTCGAGGTGTTCAGGAAGCAACATCGTCTGCTGACGGTCTAAACCTTCGATGAAATGCGCCATGAATGACCTCCATACGGTGTACGGAAATTATAGCATAAATCGGAAAAATTGGGAGAGTTTTCACACAGCCTCTCCGCAGAGCAGACCTCTACACCGAGCGCAGCGAAAGTCTGCAATCCGCCCTTTGTGTCGAAATGTGCGTGTTGCAGCATCAGTCACTTTGAGCTCTGCGCCGCAGATCTGGAACCCTATTAGCCCAACCGAAGCATTCGACTGCGAATCGTTAATTTCGCAAATGTCAGTTTTGCCTAAATAACAACATCCATATTTCACCGTGACACCTCTTACGTTCCCTGAGTACGTTCCCTGAGTAGAACCGGCGCAACGGCACCACGCCCGAGACGCTAAAGGGCAATGGTGTTGCGATCCCGATTTATGTTCCCCGTGACCGAGAGGATAGTTTTGAAGAACAAAGCCCGCATCAACGCCATCACTGATGAACAGCTTGGGCGCGTCGGACACCGCAACCACCACGAAGCCAGGCGTCTCAACTTCGCTTGGCTGAAGCCGGGCATCACCTCACCAAGAATAATTCCGGCTGGTTGGCACCCCATGCTGTTTTGATGCCAACGGAACGGTTGCTTCAGCCGCATGGCTCAAGCCAGTTTACTCTGACAGTGTCTTTTCAAGTACTCGACGAGAGGTCCCTATGATCTTTGACAGCCTTAGAGCCAATTTAAAACTAGTTGATTGAATTCAGTAGGTTGTGATTCTGTTCGGTTGTGAAGCTGAAAGAATATCTCAATGGCATGGACTGAACTCACCCAGCGTCAATATGATCGAAAAGGCGTTAATTACGCAAGCGATATGACTGACGCAGAATGGACGTTGATAACGCCTTTGGTGCCGCCGCCCAAGACAACTGGCCGGCCTCTCACGACATGTTTGCGCGACGTATTCGACGCGAACCTCTACATTGCAACGACCGGATGCCAATGGCGGATGTTTCCCAATGACTTCCCACCGGTTTCGACGGTGCGGAGTTATTTTTACGCATGGCGCGATGATGGCTTACTGGATGAGATCAACCGCAAGCTGGTCGAATCCATGCGTCTGGCTGGGGGCCTTAAGGCCCAGCCAACAACTGGGATCATAGATAGTCAGAGCGTGAAAATCATTAAGAGTGGTGGGGTTAGCGGGTATGATGCGGGCAAACGGATCAAAGGACGCAAGCGCCAATATCGTCACAGACACGGTCGGATTGCTGGTGGGCCTGGTGGTCCACAGCGCCAGAATTCAGGATTAGGATGGCATGCCAGATTTGTTAAAAACTATCGTCTCGCGCCATCCATCATAGCGGCATGTATTTGCGGACGTCCGGTATGCAGGGTCCAAACTGAGGGACGCGCTGAAAGACCTTAGCCGATGGACCGTCCAGATCGTCAAACGCTCCGATACAGCAGAGGGCTTTGAAGTGCTGCCTCGACGGTGGATTGTCGAGCGCACTTTCACCCAGCTGAACCGACGCCGTCCGTCAAAAGATTGGGGAAAAATCTATCGCAAGCGCAGAGGCTTGGATCCTCATCTACCACATTAGACGCGTCACACGACATCTTGCAAAAACTGAAATCGCTCAAATAGTTTTGAATTAGACTCTTAGACGTTGAATTCAGGCATACGCACGTCGCTCATCCAAAAGAGGCTTACTATTATGGGAAAGACGGACGGCCAGTTTTCTGGCCCGTTTGCCTTGGATTATTGGTCGGCAAGACTTTGGCTTAAAGGTCAGTAAAAGCAGTTCGGGAAACAAGGCCACAATTTCCTCCCTACCGGTGGCGCTAAGGCTCTTTTGCGCCTCTGAACCAAGATAAAGACTTTCCGAAGGAATCCCCTCTGCAAAGACAATTTCATGCTGATCAAAGAGCATGTGATAATAAGTTACATCTCCAAAATCATCGGCTATATCGACCCCGTCAATCGCCAGAAGTTGCTTGGCCGCAACCAAGACCTCCGTGTTGCCAAACATCCGCTCAGCCACTTTGGACGCAATCAGAAGACGGTGCTGCGGTGACACGATCAACTCGCCAGTCCCATTTCCAGGGCTGACCGCAGCCCTGGAAATACGGATAGGACGCAGATTTTCGTTTTCATTAAGCTCCCGGGCGCTCAGATAGCTGCTGCCTACCCAGCGAATTGGTTGATATCCTCGGTCAATGGTTTGGATAAGGTCGCCGACGCGCAAGCCTTCGACAGGTACCTCGCCGTTTGCAGTCGCGATCAGCATGCCCTGCACAAAACAAACAGGAGTGAGGCATTCTGGGAGAACCTCTTCAACGGACTCAACTTCGATGATGAGGGGGGCGGTTTCAGTGGTACTCTGTCCACCGATGATTTGCACGGTTTCGAAAGTATAGTTAATTACTGGCCCAGGCCCATGATAATTCAGTGTTGGCACAAATGTGTAGCTGCCGTCGGAATTGATCGTCAGGTCGCCCTCTGGACGCTCCGCCGTATTACCGACGATTATGGTATTATTGCCCACCGTGAAAGATGTCACAGTTTGGGTAACGGTCGGATCCGGCAGAAAGAGATCGCCATCCAGCTGCGTATCCTCAGGCGTCGTAACTGTTTTATCTCCAATTTGGATATTTTCGATGCCAGTAAAGGCCATTGAACCAAGCAAGGTTCCACCTTCGACATCGTACTGATTAACCGCGCCGACTTCTGACTCTGTAGCTGTCGGATCAGCAGATAAATCGTAAACAATGTCTGTGAATCCCAAGTCGTCCACAACCAGAACGTCAAAGTCGGCATCACCTACGTCTTCGCCGCCATCAACCACATCGCCGTCGCCACCGTAAATGACGTCATTTCCCTCACCAGAGGTCAGAGTGTCCGCCCCAGCCCCACCATCCAGAACGTCAGCACCATCAAAGGTTTCGATGGTGTCGTCGGCGCTGCCGGTCGTTACGTGAAATTCCTCGAAATTCGTAAGGGTCACATCGCCAATTGTACCACCATAGGTTGCAAAACCTGTAAGAGCACTGACAACAGTCGTGTCATAAGCAGCGTAATCAACGATGAGCCGGTCATGATCAGCCCCAGCAGTCAAGACGTCGGCACCACCGAAAACCTTAACGATGTTTTTCCCGGTGCCGACGGTGACAGTGTCGTTGCCGATGCCTGTTTCGACAACATCGTCACCAGTGCCCGTCGTTACCGCGTTTGTACCATCGCCCGTCTGGACATTATTTTCACCACCCATAGCGGTAACCACGTCGTTGAGATCGCCAACGACAATATAATTGTCGCCACTCCCGGCAGTGACAGCGTTCAGCCCCTCCCCGGCATCAATGAAATTGTTCCCATTACCAGCTGTAATCACATCGACGCCATCACCGCCAAGCAGGTAATTATTCCCTCCACCGACCGTGATAGTATTGTTGGCACCATCGCCGCCATCGATGCAGTTGTCACCATTACCAGCCACAATCGTATCGAGGCCAGTGTCGACGCCTTCGCCTCCAGAAATGTGGTTGTTCCCATGACCAACGCTGATCGTGTCAGCACCAGTGCCACCGCTAATTATATTATTACCAAATCCGACGCCCGTGGCTACGATCGTGTTGACGCCGTCCCCGGCAGCAATTTTGTTACTTCCAGTACCGACCGTGATCGTATCAGCACCGTCACCGCTCAAAACTGTATTATCGCCGTTCCCAAGTACGATGGTACTGACACCCTCTCCGGTATCGAGATAGTTATTGCCACTGCCAAAAGTCAGAGTATCAGCACTAGGCCCAGTCAGCACAGTGTAATGTTCAAAACCCGACATCGCAGTCGTGCCAAGACTGCTGGCAATGGTAGACGCGGTTCCTGTGATAGCGACCGTTGTCGCCTGACTATAGTCTATGAACGCGCGGTCGTCGCCCAATCCGCCACTAATGGTGTCCAGACCACCAGTTACGGTGATCGTATTGTCCCCATCATTACCAGCAATAAGGCTTATCCCCTTTGCTCCGGCGGCACCTGATGTAGTGTGAAGCGGCTTGCCAATCTACAATGTTCTTGTATTGTTCTACCCATGCCAGCCAGATGGAAAAACGACAAACCCATGTCCCGCCCGGCGTTCGACGCCAGGTTTTCTGATGAGGAAGCGTGTTCGCATTATCTGGCGGAACATCGTTGGCCTGAGGGCTTTGTGTGTCCTTCCTGTGGCACCTGCAAGGGCTGGCCGTTAAAGCGAAATCGCGCGACTTGGGAATGTGCCGGTTGCGCACGGCAGACATCCGTGACGGCTGGCACGGTGATGCACAGCAGCCATTTGCCGTTGCGAATTTGGTTTCTTGCCGCGCACATCATCACCAGCCATTCCAACGGCATGTCAGCGCTGCAACTTCAGGCGCAACTTGGCCTTGGCAGCTACAAGACGGCGTGGCTCCTCTTGCAAAAGCTGCGGCGGTCGATGGTCAACCCTGACCGCAACCCCCTGAAAGACCTTGTCGAGATCGATGAAACAGAGATTCCGTTCCGGTCCCGGCATGATCCCGAGGACCGGCCAAAGGGTGGGCGGAGCCCGGTCGGAAAGATGTTTGTCGTCTGCGCCGTCGAGTTATCAAGAGACGGACATCCGCGCCGTATCAGGATGAAACACATTCCCGACGGCGCATCAAAGACGCTACACGGGTTCATTGGTCAGGCTGTAGAGCCTGGCGCTCACGTCATCACGGATGGCTGGCTAGGTTACGAAAATCCCCCTGCAAACACGCATGAGGCGAAGGTCGTCAGCGGCAAGAAGGCACATGACATACTCCACTGGGTCCACCGCGTGTTCTCCAACCTAAAAACGTGGGCAAAAGGCGTCTTCCACGGCCTCAGAAAATGCCATCTGCAACGCTATCTCGACGAATTTGTGTTCCGCTGGAACCGACGGCGACACATGCGAAGCGCCTTCGACACGCTGCTGGGGATCGGTGTTGGTATTGGCCCAGCGACATATCGTGATTTTGTTGAACAGCGCGCCTGAAGGCCCTTGTTCACGGCAAAAGCCACGCCCCATAAACCCACCAGATGTTACAAACTGATCCGATCCGCCTCTCAAGCCACAAGGGCGAGGTTCTGCGCCGCGTCAACATGTGGGGCAACCGGACTAAAAGGGATAAGCCTTACCAGCAATATTGTTGTCGTTGCCCACCAAGTCAAAGACATTGATCGGTGCAGTGCCACCAAGAAGTAAACCCGT
The DNA here is from genome assembly GCF_000155675.2 of Octadecabacter antarcticus 307. Lineage (GTDB taxonomy): Bacteria > Pseudomonadota > Alphaproteobacteria > Rhodobacterales > Rhodobacteraceae > Octadecabacter > Octadecabacter antarcticus. Next base: position 1,349,277 of record NC_020911.1, on the reverse strand, counting down.
AATACCATCTTGAACAGTTAGCACTATGCCTTCTGCAGACGCTGGCCCTGTGATGGTAATGTCGTTTATACTTATCGCCACGTTTTCGGGGCCGTAGCCGTCCCCCAAAGTGATAGTATTCGGTATGTTGGGGTCCACTGCCGCGAGCGCTAGTGCGATAGTGTCGAAGTCACCAGGTACATTGATAGCACTCATTTTCTTGTCTCCAATGGCATATTATTGAGAGGCATTGAAAAATCCCACGCAACATATGCATTCAGTGAACGTGGCAATAAGGCGATACAGATTTTAATATATTTTTCGCGGACAACAACCGCGAAAAACTCCAGCTTCGACGTGATTGCGTAAGTAGCCTTCATACACTTCGAAACGGTCCTTTTGGGCCCTAAGCCAACCTTCTCTGGAGAGAGCGCGAAGGTCCAGTTTGGGCCGCAAGAGGCCGGCGCAACACGCTTGAGCTGGCTTAGCTTATACTCAATTGGCAGTACGTGTTGTGACATGATAAACCAGTCATAATATCGAAGCATTCGGTCAATTTCATCTTCCCGAACGGTATTGCTGACTGATTTGCTTTTGGGGTCTGTAGCGCAGATTGCACCTGATTTTTCGCAAAGTCGTCCAATGTCCACTATTTGAATACCCATGCACTTTCCTTCCGTTGCAATTAGAATTGCCATAGATATTCAGGAAAGTAGTGGTGCAGTAAGTATAGCGAGACGGGGCATAAGGAAGCAAACATATCCGATAGAATAGCTGCCTCCCACTTAGGTGTTTGATCCCATGGTTTGATGGTGCGATCTATTCTTTGGAATGGAAGGAAGCATCATGGGACAAATACGTCATGGCTGCGCCACGACTACGCACGCCATCAGAGCAACAATACAGCGATCGCAAGCTACGACCGCAGCTTTGAGTCGAGAACTTGGTATAAATGTCAAAACGGTCTCCAAATGACGCAAGCGCAAAACTGTAGAAGACCGCAAGACTGGCCCCACGGACCCCAGTTCGACCGTTCTCAGCGCCGGTGAAGAGGCGATGATCGTCTCTTTTCGACGTCATACGCTCCTACCGCTGGATGATTGTCTTTATGCCTTGCAGCCAACTATCCCACATCCATTGCCAGGCAGTTGCTTGCGGAGCAAGCAAAGAGAGGGGGACGCGATCTTCCCTGCATCGTTGTTTGCAACGGCATGGGATATCCCGACTGCCAGATATGGTGGGCGACAAGCCGAAACGACAAAAGTTCAAACGCTATCCGATCGGATATTTTCATATCGACATTGCAGAGTTGCGCACCAACGAAGGAAAACTTTATCTCTTTGTTGCCATTCATTGCCCGGCAGTGAATCGCAAAGCGATGTCACGAGAGGGACCGAACCAGCAAGTTTGCCGTGGCACGGCTTGTAGAAAAAGCAAATCGCAAGACGGCCTGGGAGTTCCTGGAGGCTGTGCTGGAAGCGGTGCCATACAAGATCCACACAATTCTGACGGACAATGGCATTCAATTTTGTGAGCAACCACGTAACCGGAACACACCATATTCACGGCCTATGCGGTTTGACATGATCTGCGATGCCGACAGGATTGAGCACCGGCTGACCAAGCCCAACCATCCATGGACCAACGGCCAGGTTGAGCGAATGAACCGCACGATCAAGGATCGCAAGAATCAAGCGGTATCACTACGACAAGCATGATCAGCTGCACACCAATCTCGCAGACGAGTTATTGTCAAATCTGGTGTTTGAGGTTTGTCGGTCATGCGGCGATCTGGTCTGGGTTTGTGGCTTCAATTCCGTCTTTGAACGTGACGCCTGTGATGACTTTGGCGAGGTAATCAAAGCCGCGTAATTATCTCCAGTTTTGTTCGGCGCATTGCCCCAGTTTGAACATCATGTGCAACATGCCGTCGCGGGTGAGGCAGCCCTTTGAACGCTTGGTACGATGCCTGATTGTGGCGAACGCGGACTCAATCGGATTGCTGGTGCGTATGCTTTGCCAACGCTGGGCTGGAAAGTCGAAGAATGCCATGAGCTCCTCATGGTCCTTTTGTAGGCACAGGGTGGCCTTGGGATACTTTGCCTCATAGTTTTTGACGAACAAATCAAAGGCCTTGATCGCGTCATCTTTGGTTTCAGCCTGCCAGATATCGTGTATCGCGACTTTTGCCTTTGGTTGAGACAGCTTTGGCAGACAATTGAGCACGTTCATCGTTTGGTGCTGCCAGCAGCGTTGTTGACGCGCTGCGGGATATACTTCATCCATTGCAGCCCAGAACCCCATAGCACCATCCCCGGTGGCCAGCTTTGGCGCGTTCATGCCTCGTCAGAGGAGGTCCTACTATTTCGGCCAGTTAGCAGCCCGTTTAAGATGGATCAGGGTGAGTTATAGCTGCCTGCCTCAAGTCAGCTTCTCTGACAGCACCAAGGAGATGCGTAATGACGGAGCCGGCCGAGTGAAGATAGACTTGCCTGCTTAATCCTGTCGATTTGGCGTCTAAGAAACCAAATCGAACTTAGTTCGTTGCCAAACAATTCCCAAAGGCTTCGTACGTTCTACGATTGCTTCAGTGTCCCTCAGTTTTGCTGCGGCTTCGATCTCTTTCAACGTCTCTCGAAGTCGGTCGGCTCCGAATACCGCAGCACTTCCAGCGACTTTGTGTGTCCGCGAAGCAATCTCAAGGAAGTCGTGAGCCTCATCAGAACCCAACCAAACCTCTAGCTTGTCTACTTCGTTGACGAACCGTGAGCGTAGCTTAACGAAGGTTTCTTCGCCTAATGCATCGCGGGTCTCCGCCCTGTGGCTATGATTGATCAGCATGGCGTCATCGTCATCAACTTGGCGCCCTGTTTGGTAAAGAACACTACGGAGTGCATCGCGGGACAACGGTTTGGTTAGAATACCGTTCATACCATCCTTTAAGAATTTTTCCTGTTCCTCAATCATTGCATTCGCCGTTAACGCATAAATTGCCGTCTTAGCTGATGCGCCACCATCACCACGAATCCTGCGGGTCGCGGCGTGACCGTCCATAATCGGCATGCTGATATCCATAAGGATAATATCAAATTCGTCTTCCTTAGACAATTCAACGCCCTCAAAGCCGTCATGTGCTTCCACCACGGTATGTCCCTCAGCCTGCAGCATTTCACGCGCCACGATCCGGTTGATTTCATTGTCCTCAACCAAGAGTACCTTGAGCGACCGCCCAGGCTGATGCTTTATGCTTTTAACGTGGACAACCTTAGGCGCTTCAGCCTCATGTACGGGCAGTCTGACCCAAAATGTACTGCCTTCGCCTACGATGCTCTCAACACCGATTTCGCCACCAAGTGCATTTACAAAACGTTTCGCGATGCTCAGGCCCAAGCCCGTTCCCCCAACGTCACGATCATATGCTGTATTGCCCGTAACGAAGTCATCAAAAACCCGCTTGATAAGATCCTCAGACATGCCTTGCCCCGTATCGATGATTTTAACCAGCAATTCTGCCGCGTCCCCTTCACCAACATTTTCGATCGTTACGGACACCTTGCCGCGTCTTGTAAACTTCACCGCATTACCGATGAGGTTCATCATGACGTGCTGAAGGCGGTCGAGATCTGATAAAACCCAGTCCATTTTGACACCACACCAGCCCCAAACCAACGACGTTTCGTTTTGGAATGCCGTGCTGGCCTGATTGTCGACAATGTCTTGCAACAGTTCAGAGATATTTACAGGTTCAATTCGCGTATTTAATTTACCTGCATCATAGCGCGTTATGTCCAAGACGTCTGAAACATGACTCAGCAACAGGCGGCCAGACGTTTCCATGTAACCCACATAGCGGTCCTGATTTTCGTTCAGTTCAGTGTCTCGTAACAAGTTCATGTTGCCCAACAACCCGTTTAACGGCGTACGAATTTCATGGCTCATTGTGGATAGGAATTCCGTCTTCATTTTCTCGCTGGCAAGCGCCTTGTCGCGTGCCGTGACAAGTTCAGCCTCCGCCATGACTTCGTGAGAAATGTCACGAAGGAAGCTGATGAAAATTGTGCCCTCGTCAGTCTTGGCGTTTTGAATTGCGAGCTCGACGGGAAAAATATGCCCATCTTTATGCTTGGCTTCTAGTCTCACACGGCCTTTGCCAATGACGCGCATATCACCGCCAATTCTCATGCGCTCCATGCCCGCCTCATTGGCATGGAGCAAATGATCGGGGACAATTACTGAAGCGATGTTCAGATCCAAAACAGCCGCCTTGGAATGACCAAATATACCTTCAGCGGCAGGGCTGAATTCAAGGATTTTACCATCTGCATCGCACACCACGACGCCGTCCAAAGACGTACCCATCACACTTTGCATTCGTGACATTGTCTGATTTTTCTCACGCTCTCTGTGATAGACACGCGCATTTAGAAGGTTGAGGTAAATAATTGCCAGAGCAAGCACGCCAATCAGTGCCGCAGTAGCCAATGCCAACTGCGTCAAGGTACCGGCGACTTCCGCACGTTGTTCGTCTGCCGTTTGCGCGTATAATTCCAAACTTGAATTGGCCAGTGCCCGAACAACGAGACTAACTTGATCGGTTAGAACTATAAGTTCGGGCAATTGCGCGACCAACTCATCATCGGTAGTGTCAATCAAAGTCGCGGCCTGTTCCAAAAACACGATTACACTGTCAAGATATTTCCGAGAAGCTGAATCAGTGCGAAGATCTTCAAAAACGGGCGCCTGTTGGAAGGTCGTAATGCGGCTAAAAAAGATATCAAACTCTTGGCGAAGCTGAGGCATATCCAAAGGGTCTTGGTCCACCTGCTGCGCGAATTCGAGGAATTCAACCTGTGTTTGAACCAAAAACCACTGCACATTGTCGGACCGTGCCGACCCCAACAATCTGATTTCATTTGATACATTAAAGGTCAAAATCGCAATTGCGCCAGCGGCGACAAGGCTTGCGCACACTGCGAATGCGCGGCCCCTTTTCGCACTCGTTGAAGTGTTGGATAACAAAACTTCATCCTCTTAGGTAGAGCTTAAGACTTCAAAGGAAATGTTACTGAACGATCTCCAGTCTGTCGAGTTGCCAGATACTGCGTGAATAGACGACTTCGGTACGAAAGCTGGAACTTCTATCATACGGGTAAATCACCCAAAGCGGGCCCTTGTCACGTAGCGTCATTTCTTCGCCGTCCATCAGGTAGGCAATAATTGGCCCTCCTTCGACCGCGTCACTTACTGGAATTTCCACGGTGTAGTCGTTGATTGCAGTTGCCAAGATCTGGCCGTCTTGCACGCCCAATAAGTCAGTTAAGATATGCAGCGGAACTCCGGTAAAGCTGTGAACGCCCTCGGTCCAGATCGTGCTCGTCTCAAAGGTTGTCGCCTGAAAGGCCATCAACGTTTCGCGATCAAACACGAGGGTATCTTCAACATTCGTGATCCCGATATCCCCAGACACCGTGAGAACAGTGGCCCCCACAGGCACCGAAAATTCTTCTGCAATTGCGTTTGAACCAATTCCAAACGCGAGAACAATCCCGAGAGTAGTCCAAGAGAGAGGCGTAATCATAGTGTTATCCTTTGCAATAGCGAAATCTTCATAACACCGAAGGCCAGTTCATGCCCTCGGGCATCGGGTTGCCCCCCCCTCCCTCTCGGATAGGTAACCTACCCTTTCGGATAGGTTCAATAAATTACGCCATCAGCAGGTCTCGTTTACTATGATCATCCAAGAACTTTGCTAAATCAGCGCGCAGATCGGCCCGATCCAACGCAAAGGCCACCGTTGCCTCAACAAATCCCTGCACAGAACCGCAATCGAAACGCTCGCCTTCAAAACGGTATCCGGTCACGCCAACCGATGCGACGTCCGCGTTGATTGCGTCTGTCAGTTGCAATTCACCACCAGCACCGGGCTCAAGATTGTCGAGGCGATCAAAAATGGCACTGTCAAGAATGTAGCGCCCAACGACGGCTATTGTTGAAGGCGCAATATCTGCGCGCGGCTTTTCGACCAATCCGCGCGCATGAGCGATGCGGCCGTTTTCAAGGTCGATATCCAGAACGCCGTATTTGCTGGTATCCACACGCGGCACATCCATGGTTGCGACCATGTGGCCACTAGTGTCGCGGTAGGCTTGGACCATCTGCGCCAATGCACCGCGCGGTGCCTTTATAACGTCGTCGGGCAGCAGGACGGCAAAGGGTTCGTTGCCGATCAAGCGCTTCGCCTGTCGAACCGCATGACCCAACCCTAAAGGTTGTGACTGTCGCAAAATAGTTAACGACCCTTCGGGCATCCGTGTCCGATCGAGTGCAGCAAAGGCGTCCTTCTTACCAGCTGCCAGCAAGCGATGTTCCAGCGAAGCAGCCGTATCAAAATAATCCTCTAAGGAACCCTTCCCGGCTGCGGACACAAAGATGAACTCTTCGATTCCAGCTTCGCGAGCCTCATCGACTGCATATTGAATGAGAGGCCGATCAATGAGCGTCAACATCTCTTTTGGGATCGTTTTGGTCGCAGGAAGAAAACGAGTGCCCATGCCGGCGACAGGGAAAACAGCTTTGCGGATGTGTGTCATTTGGTGTCCCTTTGAATGAAGTTCCATTCATCTTTCATCGGTCAAAACAGCCTGACCAATCAATTGAACAAGCGGACAGGAAAATGGCGCAGAAGGCGCGGTACCCAGCTTTGTGGCGACACCGCAGTGCACCTAAGGGACCAAGACCCACCCCAAGGGATGTACGCGCTACCCAATTTCCTGCTAAAGGCTTATCCCCTTTTCTCCGGCGGCACCTGATGTAGTGTGAAGCGGCTTGCCAATCTACAATGTTCTGGTATTGTTCTATCCATGCCAGCCAGATGGAAAAACGACAAACCCATGTCCCGCCTGGCGTTCGACGCCAGGTTTTCTGATGAGGAAGCGTGTTCGCATTATCTGGCGGAACATCGTTGGCCTGAGGGCTTCGTTTGCCCTTCCTGTGGCACCTGCAAAGGCTGGCCGTTAAAGCGAAATCGCGCGACTTGGGAATGTGCCGGTTGCGCACGGCAGACATCCGTGACGGCTGGCACGGTGATGCACAGCAGCCATTTGCCGTTGCGAATTTGGTTTCTTGCCGCGCACATCATCACCAGCCATTCCAACGGCATGTCAGCGCTGCAACTTCAGGCGCAACTTGGCCTTGGCAGCTACAAGACGGCGTGGCTCCTCTTGCAAAAGCTGCGGCGGTCGATGGTCAACCCTGACCACAACCCCCTGAAAGACCTTGTCGAAATCGATGAAACAGAGATGCCGTTCCGGTCCCGGCATGATCCCGAGGACCGGCCAAAGGGTGGGCGGAGCCCGGTCGGAAAGATGTTTGTCGTCTGTGCCGTCGAGTTATCAAGTGACGGACATCCGCGCCGTATCAGGATGAAACACATTCCCGACGGCGCATCAAAGACGCTGCACGGGTTCATTGGTCAGGCTGTAGAGCCTGGCGCTCACATCATCACGGACGGTTGACTCGGTTACGAAAATCCCCCTGCAAACACGCATGAGGCGAAGGTCGTCAGCGGCAAGAAGGCACACGACATACTCCACTGGGTCCACCGCGTGTTCTCCAACCTAAAAACGTGGGCAAAAGGCGTCTTCCACGGCCTCAGAAAGTGCCATCTACAACGTTATCTCGACGAATTCGTGTTCCGCTGGAACCGACGGCGACACATTCGCAGTGCCTTCGTCACGCTGCTGGGGATCGGTGTTGGTCTCGGGCCAGAGACATATCGTGATTTTGTTGAACAGCGCGCCTGAAAGGCCCTTGTTCACGGCAAAAGCCACGCCCCATAAACCCACCAGACGTTACAAACTGATCCGACCCGCCTCTCAAGCCACAAGGGCGAGGTTCTGCGCCGCGTCGACATGTGGGGCAACCGGACTAAAAGGGATAAGCCTTTTCCTGCTATATGTGTCATCGTGCGCTCATAGTCCGAAGCCAAGAGATCCAAAATTACGGAAGATAAATAGAGACCTCTGCATAAGTCTGGGATTCCCCTGAAGGTTTAATTTTGCTATTTTGAAGCCATGCAGAAGCCATTTTCCACACAACCCGAACTCTTCATTACCAGCGCTGATCTGGAGCATGCGAGCCTGCAAGGGTTGGACGGTGCCGAGGCGATTTTGGACTGGGTAAAGCTCGAACAAATCATGGCCAAAATCTATGCCAGCAAGACTGGCCGCCCGAGCTATCCATTGCTGACTTTACTCCGCGCGTCATTGCTGGGCATCTGGTATCGCTTGAGCGATGCTGAGCTGGTTCAGTCCCTGTTTCGCGATCTGTTGTTCAGAAAATTCTGTCACCTCGAATTGGGTGGGGATGTCCCTGACGCCACTACCATCGGGCGCTTTCGGGCGAGGTTGATGGAACTGGGCCTGTGGGAGGTTTTACTGGGCGAAGTGAACCGCCAACTTGAAGCAAAACATATCATCATGACTGAAGGTCGCATCAATATCATCGATGCCACTCCGGTTGAAGCGGCGCAGTCGGGGTACGGCAAAGACGCCAATGATGAACCCACGCGCGACAAGGATGCGGGCTGGCACGTAAAGGCCGACAGTCGCGGTAATATAAAGTCCACCTACGGCTACTCGGTCCACACTGGCGTCGACGAACCCTCTCATGGTTTGCAAAAGACAAACCACTGCCGGGCAGTGGATGGCTTCATCCACCGCCAAACGGTCACACCAGGAAATGCCCATGACAGTACCGAACGGGACACGCTATTGCTGGGCGACGAGGAAGCGCTTTACGCGGATGCCGCCTATTCTTCGCAAGCCACACGCGAAAAATTGGAGCAGTTTGGTATTGATGATCAAGTGCAGCGCAAGGGCTATCGGGGCCACCCTTTGTCCAAAGCGGATTTGGTCCGCAACAAAGAGATTGCCGTGATCCGCTCCGGCGGCGAGCGCCCATTTGCCACCTATAAATCCCGCTATGGATTGGCTCGAACGCGGCTGATGGGGTTGGCTAAAAACCTAACCCTGTTCGGCCTGGCAGCCATCGCCCATAATATCGCGAAGGGGGCAAAGTTCTTGGCGCTCTACGGCCTGCCAAACCCGGAACCCACTGGATAAGTGCGACCAAAATCAAAGAATAACGCCTGAAACCCGACACTACAGTCGCCTAAGAGCGTAAACACAGGCAGCTTTTGGAAAAACATGACCAACGGGAACCCAAACAACAGGTTATGCTGAGGTCTCAAATAATGAAAATTCTAATCGCTGACGACCACGACTTGTTGAGGGACATGCTTGTTCAGTTTCTTGAAAAAGAAGGCAGCTTTCAAACTGTGGCCGTTGGCACCTTCGATGAAGCTGCTGAGCGGATCGAAAAGGATGATCCGTACGACCTCGTTTTGCTCGACTATAATATGCCTGGCATGAACGGGCTCGATGGACTTAAGGCCGCGATTGCACTCGGGGGCGGGCAACGTGTTGCGTTGATTTCGGGCGAAGCGACCAAACAGATTGCCGAAGTCGCGCTAAAGGCTGGTGCAGCAGGGTTCGTTCCAAAATCCCTTCCCGCGAAGTCATTGGTTAATGCCATCAAATTCATGGCGATGGGCGAACAATACGCACCAATTGATTTCATGACAGCCGTTGAGCAAACGCCGACCAACCCTCTCGCGGACAAACTAACGGAACGTGAGTTGCAAATGCTAAAGGGGCTGACCGAGGGCAAGTCGAACAAAGAAATCGCCCGTGATTTGGAAATTCGAGAACCAACCGTCAAGCTGCATATGAAAACGTTATACCGCAAAGTTGGCGTTGCGAACCGCACCCAAGCTGCCTTGATCGGGCGTGAAGCCAACCTTTTTTAAATTCATCCATTTGGATAGGTTAGCGTCCCCAATGCGCCACCATCTAAGCCAAACGCCCAAATGCGGCACCCGCACCAATTCGCTATCTTCTTACTAAAGGAGAGAGCTATTGGCCAGTAAAAATTGCTCAACGTTGTGCCAACTAAGGTGCCCAACGCGTTTCAACGTTCAGCGGAGGCGTTTTCCATCAAAGCTTAGCGTTTCGCGCAAAGACTTCCCGTCAATTTTACAGGACGAAATACAATCGACCCTGAAAAATAGGCCTGTAAGGCCATTATTGCGACAGGTCTTATAAATAAAATCATACCAAAAGACCGTTTGTGAATCGCCAGTTTTGCAGACCAAACCAAAGGGCAATTAATGTTAACTCTCCCGCTGAAAATTATTGTCGCCGAAGACGACGAACTGCAGCAGTTCTATCTGTGTGGTTTAATTAACGGACTTGGGTATGAAGCTGTTCCAGCCCAAGATGGGGTTTCCGCGCTCGAACTGCTTACGCAAACTGACGCGCAAATAGTGATTAGCGACCTGCAAATGCCCAACCTTGATGGCATCGGATTGACTCATAAGATTCGCGGACTGGATCTGGAACATTACATTCACATTATTATGGTCACTGGGGCCGAGGATGATGATGTGCGAACCGCATCGCTTCTTGCGGGTGTCGACGACTTCATAACGAAGGGTAGCGGCCCCGCAATGCTTAAAGCGCGCATCCGGACCGCTACACGGTTGATCAATCACGCAACAGAGCTGGCGGAACGGACCCGCATTTTGGAAGTGTACAACGCAAGAATCCAAGAAGACCTGCGGGCTGCAGCCACGGCTCAGCGACAACTCTTGCCTGATCTTAAGAAAGACATTATGGGATTTCGCGTCGCGTCTGCGTTTGTCCCCTCTTCTATCGTCTCCGGGGACATGTTCGGCTGCTTTGCCCTCTGCGACGACAAACTTGGTTTTTATGCCGTCGATGTGTCGGGCCACGGCGTTCATGCTGCGCTTTTGTCCGTTGCAATCGGGCATTTGGTGACACCTGCTTATTTTATAACTAAAGCGTTCGATAGTAGCGGCACACCAGACCTTGCAGCGATGGTAGCAGGTCTCAATACACGCTTTGGTGCATCGGAAAATGACGACTATTTCACAATGTTCTGTGGCGTGGTCGATAAAATATCTGGCCGATTGGACTACTGCCAAGCAGGCTATCCATCACCATCATATGTGGACCAATCCGGCACCGCAGAAGCAATTGGGGACGGTGGTTTTCCAGTTGGGATGATCAGCGGCGTGGCATATGAAAACAAGGTTCATCAGTTTGAAATTGGTGGTGCTTTGATCATTTGTTCCGACGCAGCATCTGAGGCAGAAAATCCAAAAAGCGAACCATTTGGCAATGATCGTTTACGCAACATCGCTGAAACCTTGCCTCAGGTTAGCGTAGAGAAATTTCCAACCAATCTAGTCTGTGCGCTAAACGTTTGGCGTGACGGCGAACCCCTAGAAGACGACCTAACTGTCTTCGCGCTCGAGAGAAAAAATACCCATGATACACAGAACTTCGCATAATCCAGACATCACAGTTATCCAGCCAGGCGTTGAACGTCTCACTGCTGTGAACGCCAAAGCATTCAAGGACGAAGTCATCGCGCTTATCAGCGATGGTGCGGCCCAATTGGTTATCGATTTCAAAGATGTCTCATTTTTGGATTCATCCGGTTTGGGGGCGCTCGTTGGCATTCTGAAAAAAATTGGCAACCGTGGCGATTTGGCGGTGTCAGGCCTCAAACCAGATGTCGAACAAATGTTCAGGATCTGCCGGATGGACCGTGTGTTCACAGTGTATGGAGACGTAGAAACGGCCGTTCAAACGATGGCTGAAAGCCTGTGATCAGCCAGTCCTTCTATATGCGAAACCACCTTGATGATGTTGATCGCATGGTCATTTCATTAAAGTCGGTTGTGGAAGGCAACCTTGATCAGATGGCCAAATTCAAGTTTGAAATCTGTATGTCTGAAGCCCTAAAAAACATCGTCAAACATGCGCGCACGCCCCATAAAGATGCTCCTATTGAAGTGACGCTGAGCGAAACCAACAGCACACTTGTCGTCGAGGTTTTCGATCCAATTGACGCCGACGTGTTCGATCTGCGCGTCCATGCCCGTGAGTTGGGAAAAGTAGATCTTATGGCTGAAAGTGGCCGAGGCTTGGGCCTCATAATTCAATGCGCAGATCTTGTGAACTATAGCCTTTCCGGTGATCGACACTGTTTGGAGCTGCAATTTTTAAAGCAACGTATTTGAACGTCGTGGGGCCAGCATACCACGCGACGCGATCAGGGGAGTAAAAATGATTCACATCAAATCTACAAATTGGGTACTTTCTAGCGCAGCTGCGCTCATTGTGTTGCTGCCAATGACAGACGCGCAGGCGCAGGACACTGACGTCACACCGCTGGCCGTGACGATCGACGGCCTCGCAATAGATGGCGAAGAGTATCGAAGCGTGACAATCACGTCAGAGACACCGCTTTCGATCCAGTTTTCCGAACCCGTTGCGCGCGAATGTTTGCGCGGTTCCCAAAACCAGTCTTCCGCTCATTTCGGCCGGAATGGTCCGTTGACGGATCGGGAGTTTGCGATGGCCACAACGGCATGGTCCTACTTTGAGAGCGGTTACCAGCCTGAAACTGGGTTGGTAAATTCCGTCGGATCGTTCCCGTCAACAACACTGTGGGACACTGCATCCTATGTCAGTGCTTTGGTCGCCGCATACGAGCTGTGCGTGATTGATAAACGCGCATTCGATGACCGTGCAACGCGCTTACTCAACACATTGCGAAACTTGCCTCTCTATCGTGGTGAGGCGCCAAATAAAGTGTACAATGCTGCTACTGGCGAGATGGTTGATTACACAAATCAACCTGGTGAGATAGGGATGTCCGCCAATGACATCGGCCGCCTTCTAGTTTGGCTGCAAATCCTGAAAGAACGCCATCCGCATCTCGCCAATGGTGTCGATAACGTCCCGATGCGCTGGAATTTTTGTAATCTCATCAATGATGAAGGTCGCATGTTTGGGTCATTCACGCAAAGTGATGGTTCCATCCGCTATGTCCAAGAAGGGCGACTTGGGTATGAAGAATATGCAGCTAAGGGCTTCGCGCTTTGGGGTTTTGAGGTTAATCGTGCAATGTCGCCAGAGCCACTGGATTACATTGAGATCTTCGGCGTTCGTGTTCCGTTTGACGGGCGCGATCCGCGTGTCTTTAAAAACCAAAACTACGTTTTGACAGAAGGGTATATTCTTGATGGTTTGGAAATGGGTTGGGATCTGCCGACAGATCAAACAAACGATGGCATGACTGCTAGCAACGGCTGGCGCGCAGAGTTTGCCAACCGTATCTACCTCGTCCAGCAACGTCGCTTTGAGCAAACGGGCATCGTCACCGCCCGTTCCGAACATCAAGTCGAAGGCCGCCCATACTTTGTCTACGACAGCATTTTTGCGGACGGCTATCCGTGGAACACGCTTGATCCTACTGGGGAATACCAACCCGATCGCGCAGCTATTTCCACCAAAGCAGCCGTTGGTCTTTGGGCCCTTTGGGACACGCCCTACACAGACCTTTTGTTTGAAACTGTCGCTGATTTGTCAGTTCCTGATCGTGGCTTCTACGAGGGTCTCTATGAGAATGGGAATGGGTTCATTCCCCTGCAGACCGCCAATAACAACGGCATCATACTTGCCGCGTTGCTCTACAAAGTCCAAGGACCGATCTTGCAACACGTCAATCAAAACACACAAGTTTGGGACACTGCATTTATGGGAACGGACATCCGCGACAACAAATGTCACCCAAATCGCTTGGTCGAAGAAGTGCCATGTTGTGCCTGCGCCATTCATAATAAAATCGCTCCGGTGATCCCAATCGAGGAATTCCGCTATTGCCGTCCGGTCGTTGGTGGCTCTGAGGTCAGTGCAACAGATTGCAGCACTGAGGAACATAACCTCAAATTTCCTCAAGTGCGCCAAGTGCTGCCGTCCAGTTGTCCAGTTCCTGCGTCAGACCCATGAACCGCGGCACAAAACCTCGGCTGGTCTGGTTCGATGCTAACCGGGTGTTCGCAGCGTTTGGCGTGGTGTTGATCCACTCGTCGACAGATTTTGGGGGCAAAGCCTTCCCTGACGCCACGCAAGGCGAACGCCTGATCCCCGTATTTTTGCGATCCATCGGGGAGTTCTCCGGCTCCGAGATGTTCTTCATGTTTTCACTGTTCCTGATGGCGATGCGCGTTGATAAAAAGATGCTGGCCTATGGCAGTGCGATTGCAATTCAGGCCCAGCGTCTGTTGGTACCATTCATCTTTTGGACAATCTTCTATGCGTTCTTCCGACTGTTAAAGGCGGACGCGTTTAACTATGCGCCCTATATCTGGGACCAACTTGGGCAGGTTCAAAGCTGGGTAGGATATCTGATCTTGGGTAAGTCCCAGTATCACATGCATTTCTTGCCAACGCTGTTCGCCTTGCTCTTATTCTATCCGGTGATGCGCACGGCGACGCGCTATCCGATTTTGGGGCTCACGGTCGTTATCACCATCGGTGTGATGAACAACGCACAGGGATTCTTGTGGGGACTGGACATCGACCCTGAGCTGCGCAACTACCTGATCCGCGCACTCAAGATTTTTGGTTATGTCGGCTATGGCATGGCGGCATTTGCAATCTACGGATTGTGGAACGATGGGATTCCGCGCGGAGAATCCCGCCTAATCCGGCGTTGCGGTTTCTATTTTGCCGCCCTTGCCTACGTCGCAACATTGCCCTTCTACAACGTGGCCTTTGAAACAGGTTCTTGGGGCATTCGGGCTGGCTGGGACTTTTATGGTCATTTCTTGATACCAATTTTTGTCTTCATTATCTTCATAGGCAGTCAATACCTGCAATGGTCGGATCGCTGGACGAAACTGGCCCGGTACACCTTCGGCATCTACCTCGTGCATCCGTTGGTGATCGACCTGTTTGACGTTGCTGTGTTCAAGACGGGGCTGTACCAAGTCATGGAGCCTTGGATGATCGTTGTTGGCAGATTTGCCTTCGCATTGCCAATGTCATTCGCTGTCGCAATTGGTCTGTCACGGCTGACGCCCTTGGCGTGGACGATCGGGCTTGGTCCGAATCCTTGGCAATGCGCAAAGCCACCACGCCCTTGAAGAGATAAAATATGAACGATTACTTTCTCAAGTATGAAGACCGTGTTCCGCCGCCACCCTTACCCTATTCCGCTGCACGCGAACTGTTGTGGCAGTTTTTGGCCGTGGTCGCGCTGGTCGTTGGGGCTTGGTACATCTGGTGGCGTTGGACGGCGTCACTGAACTCAAATGCACTGTGGTTCGCCGTTCCACTGGCCTCCGCTGAGAGTTTTGCATATTTCGGGGTTCTGCTGTTTGTATTTAACCTGTGGAAAGACGAACCAATCGAGATTTTGGAAGCGCCCACGGCCCTGTCAGATATTGCTCCAGATCACCCCAACGGTATGCGTAAACTGTCTGTAGATGTGATGTTCACCACTTACAATGAAGACCCGGAGTTGGTCAGATTGGGTATTCTTGATGCCCAAAAAATTACCTACCCCCACCCAATCGATATCCACATTCACGTTCTTGATGACGGCCAACGCGATGGAATGCGGGCAGTCACAGACGCGGAAGGCGCAAATTATATCTCCCGCAAGACGAACGAAGGATTTAAGGCAGGAAATTTGCGCCATGCAATGGAGCAAACCTCTGGTGATTTTCTAGTTATTTGTGACGCAGACACGCGGCCCTTCCCGAGTATATTAGAAAATACGTTGGGCTACTTTAGAGACCCAAAAATAGCTTGGGTCCAAACGCCGCAATGGTTTTACGACCTCCCCATTGGCAAAAGCCTGCAAGCCGCCCTCAGGCACCGATTTGGTCGGTTTGCAGGCAAATTTGGACAAACTGTAGAAAAAGTGATTGGACCCGTCCAAACTGGTACCGATCCTTTCGTAAGCGACCCAAAAATGTTCTATGATATTATTCAGCGCCGAAGGAACTGGGCCAATGGCTCGTTTTGTTGTGGTGCTGGATCAATCCATCGCCGCGAAGCCGTGATGGAAGCTGCGCTTCGCAGCTTTGGCACCAAGGTCGAAACCCGCACCCACGCCACCGAAGAAATCATTACGGTTACCAGCAAAGAAAACCAGATTGCGTCCGAACTGATGGACGCAATCCGCACCGAAGCCGCCACGACCGAGGTTTTAACACCTTACCGCTTCCACGTTTCTGAGGACATCTACACATCTATCGTTATGCATTCAGATCGCGAACGCGGCTGGAAATCGAAGATGCACCCCATCGTCGAAAGCAAGATGCTGTCCCCACAGGATCTTTTGACATGGACGGTGCAACGCTACAGATATGCTGGTGGGAGTATTGATATCTTGATCAACGACAACCCGCTATTTCGGCGCGGTTTGACGTTTCCACAGCGGGTCATGTACGCGACAACGTTTTATTCGTACCTCGCACCAATCTGGAATATGATCTTTCTTATCGCACCCATTGTCTATTTGTTTACAGGTATATCACCTGTTTCGGCATATTCGGCTGACTTATTTTGGCACCTTATACCGTTCTTAGTGACCCTAGAATTGGCAATGATGGTGGGCACGTGGGGCGTATCTGGCTATGCAGCCAAGGCCAGTTATTTGTCGTTCTTCCCGCTTGGGATGCGCGCAATCATGTGCGTCCTGCGCGGCCAAGAGATTTCATTCAAAGTCACCCCAAAGGTACGCCAATCAGGCAATTTTTTGACCCTCGTCCAACCGCAGATCGCGATTGTTTTGCTCACTGGGATAGCTGCGATTTGGTCACTTGGCGCACTGACATTGGGCACAACTTCACATTCCACAACGGGTGTCGTCTCAAACGTTCTTTGGGGGTTTAACAACTGTCTCGCGATGGCGGGCATCATTAGCGCGGCACTTTGGCTGCCCGACACGAACGAAGGATGCGACGAAAATGCGCTTTAAAGAGAACCTTATCAAAGCGCGAAGCCACATCATCTTTCTGGCCGCACTTGGATGCGGGCTTGCATTGGTGACTGCGATCGACGGCAGGACTAAAACGACAGTGCAATCACACGGAACTGGGTCGCAGATGGCATTGTTTGAGGACGTCACACCGCTGCCAGTCGCCATTTTGGGAACATCAACACCGCAGGATCTAGACTACGCGCGCATCGCGTGGCGCTACTTCCAAAACAATACCGATGCCAACACGGGCCTTGTGAATTCTACAGACAATTACCCATCCACGACCATGTGGGAAACGGGATCCTATTTTGTTGCCGTCATCTCGGCCAACCGCCTTGGTGTGATTGAACGAGACGAAGCCGTAGCACGTATCGGTTTGGCGTTGGACACCTTAAATACTCTGCGCTTGTTCGACGATAGGTTGCCTAACAAGGCGTATAACGTGCGCACTGGCGAATTGGTCAATTACGCAAACCAACCGATTGAACGCGGGCTTGGTTGGTCGGCTCTCGACATCGCGCGCATGATAGCCGCCTTGGGTCATGTTGAGGCGAACTACCCTGACCTTGCGACCAAAACCTCGCGTTTAATTGAACGTTGGGACCTGTCGGCCATGGTGCAAGACGGGCAGTTGATTGGCGGAAATATCGTCAATGACAACCTGCGTCGTGACCAAGAAGGCCGCGTCGGCTATGAACAATATGCTGCCAAGGCGATGATGTTATTCGGGTTTGATATGTACCGTGCATACAACGCTGAAACCAATTTGATGGTCAGGGACGTTGAAGGCCAACCAATCCCTGTCGACTCTCGGCTACACCGCAACGTGACGCCAGCTTTTACAGTCAGCGAACCCTATCTGTTTGACGGCCTAGAGTTTGGTTTTGACGCGCGATCCATACGCTTTGCGACCGCCATTTATAATGCACAAGAGGCACGGTACCGCGAAACTGGTATCCTGACGGCCGTCAGCGAGTCCCATATCGATGTCGCCCCTTACTTCATTTATTCGTCCGTTTGGGGCGGTGGGGCACCTTGGGCCGTTATAACATTTCAAGGGGACCGCTTGGACAGCCGCCGCACGGTTACAACAAAAGCTTCGTTTGCCTGGGACGCCCTGTTCGGTACGGATTACTCGGGTGAATTGATGGATGCGATTGCACCGCTGGGTGATCCGGAACGCGGCTGGCCCGAAGGAATTTACGAGATCGACGGGACGACAAACACGTCCGTCACTGTAAACACCAACGCTGTTGTCTTGGCGTCATTGGCATTTCGCGCCCATGGCCCCCTTATCCGGGTCGCCCCGTGAAATGGCTGATCACCTTATGTCTGATGTCCCAGTTTTATCTGGCGACTGCGGTGATGGCGGCCCCTTGTGTGTCTGCTACCTTTGATCGCCCGTTACCGGGTGCGACCGATGTCGTTTCTTTCGTGACCGATGTGCCGTCCGTTCAATTCCCTGCTTTCTGGCAACAGGGCCACATTGGAGAATTTTCCTACAAGATTTTCTCAAACGCTGAGGGTGTTTTGCGCCCCACAGGACCTGCTCAAGACTGGAGCATTGAGATTTCGTGTGATGGGCCGACGCAAGCTTGCGATCTCGGCCCGGAAGGCGCGCCAACTGAAGACGCACTCAGGATCGCCAGTATCCTTGGCCAATGCCTGATCCACGCAGATATTGATAAAACAGACTTCATGCCTCCAGCGGAACCGGCGCCAGTATCGACGCCTGAAGATGTGGCAGATGTCATCGACGTACAAGCCACCCCAAATCCTGCGCCCAAATTATCGTGCGGACTTTTTATTATAAACGAGGCCACGGACGAGGCGGTGATGCAAAGGCTATTGGTGATGGCTGGATCAGACCCAGGTCCAGTTGATGGCTTTTTGGGGCCACGAACATTCAGAGCGATGGATAACTTCGTTGTGGATTCTGGTTGGGCAACGTCAGTCGATGAAGTTATCATATTGTTAGACAAGCTGCTTTGCGAGCACGCTGAGTAACATCATGATACTGGCGCTTGACGTGTTTTGGATGTGTCCAAACCAGACCCACAGCTGCACGTGTCCGCGCACCCTACGTTTCGGGACATAATCCATCTTATTGATATTTGAAGTTTAAACTTCAACCACTTCACGGGGAGTTATGACTGAATCTGGTGTTTGGGTGGTTTGAAGGTTTGAACCAGACCGAGTTTACCGGAGAGCGTAAAGCTTGGAAGGTAAGTCATGACAAAAGGAAATTCAGGGAACCGTTTTTCGACAGAAGTGCGGGCGCGCGCAGTGCGTTTGGTGCTCGAGAACGAAGCGGATTATCGGACGCGATCTGAGTGTTTCAGATCGATTTCGCAAAAGATCGGGTGCAGTCCGGAAACGCTTCGGGACTGGGTCAACAAACAAGGGGCTGAGACTGGAGATAGAGAAGGTTTGACCCTGTCAGAACAGGCGCAGATGAAGGAACTTCAACGAGAGAACCGTGAAGTCAAACAAGCCAACGACATTCTTCGCAAGGCGTCGGCTTTTTTCGCGGCGGCGGACTTCGACCGCCTACTCAAGAGATGATGATGTTCATAGACAACCACCGTGAGCATCTTGGTGTCGAGGCGATTTGCAAAGTTTTGCCGATCGCGCAATCTGTTACCTGGCAGGCGCAGGGGCGCAGCCCTGCTGCCGAGAGGGCACTTATTACCATCATAAATCGATTGAGCTGGATCCCAGCAAGGCCTCGGATCGTGCAAAGCATGACGTCATCATAATGGCCAGGATTGAGTATTATTGGGAGAAGAGTGGGAAGCGATATGGCGCGGTAAAGATTTGGCATGACTTGCTCGAAGAAAGGACTGTAGCCGCCCGCTGCACGGTCGTTCGCCTTATGAAAAGCCTGGGGTTTCAGGGGATTACGCGTGGGAACGTCACAACAACAAAGAGCAACACCGCTTTGCCGTGCCCACAGGATAAAGTGAACCGAGAGTTCAAGGCGCCGGCTCCAAACATCTTTGGGGTTGCAGACTTTACCTATGTCAGAACGGCATTAGGCTTCATTTATGTGGCCTTCATCATTGATGTCTTAGCGCGTTACATCGTGGGCTGGAAAGTCTCATCGTCTCCTAATGCCCAGATGGTATTGGATGCTCTCAATCAGGCATTGGCTGCGCGTCAACCAGATCCCAAGACCCTTATTCATCATAGCGACAGAGGCGTTCAATACTTGTCTATCAAGTACACCGAGCGTCTTGAGGAAGCGGAAATCGATCCGTCGGTCAGCAGCGTTGGTGACAGCTACGACAACGCAATGGCAGAGACAATCAATGGTCTCTACAAGGCGGAGGTCATCAAACACGAGGGTCCGTGGCAAGGAAAAAAAGACGCCGAATTTGCCACGCTCAAGTGGGTATATTGGTTCAATCACGAACGTCGTTTAGGGCCCATCGGATACATCGCTCCAGCACAAGCCGAAAG
Source organism: Octadecabacter antarcticus 307 (assembly GCF_000155675.2). Taxonomy (GTDB): domain Bacteria; phylum Pseudomonadota; class Alphaproteobacteria; order Rhodobacterales; family Rhodobacteraceae; genus Octadecabacter; species Octadecabacter antarcticus. The sequence continues at coordinate 1,328,907 of NC_020911.1, read as the reverse complement.
GAACTACTATGACAGAATAATACCTGTTAGAGACCTCAGCATAGCCTGTTGTTTGGGTTCCCGTTGGTCATATTTTTCCAAAAAAGCGGCCTGTGTTTACGCTCTTAGGCGAGTGTAGTGTTGGGTTTCAGGCGTTACTTTTTGATTTTGGTCGCACTTATCCAGTGGGTTCCGGGTTTGGCAGGCCGTAGAGCGCCAAGAACTTTGCCCCCTTCGCGATATTATGGGCGATGGCTGCCAGGCCGAACAGGGTTAGGTTTTTAGCCAACCCCATCAGCCGCGTTCGAGCCAATCCATAGCGGGATTTATAGGTAGCAAATGGGCGCTCGCCGCCGGAGCGGATCACGGCAATCTCTTTGTTACGGACCAAATCCGCTTTGGACAAAGGGTGGCCCCGATAGCCCTTGCGCTGCACTTGATCATCAATACCAAACTGCTCCAATTTTTCGCGTGTGGCTTGCGAAGAATAGGCGGCATCCGCGTAAAGCGCTTCCTCGTCGCCCAGCAATAGCGTGTCCCGTTCGGTACTGTCATGGGCATTTCCTGGTGTGACCGTTTGGCGGTGGATGAAGCCATCCACTGCCCGGCAGTGGTTTGTCTTTTGCAAACCATGAGAGGGTTCGTCGACGCCAGTGTGGACCGAGTAGCCGTAGGTGGACTTTATATTACCGCGACTGTCGGCCTTTACGTGCCAGCCCGCATCCTTGTCGCGCGTGGGTTCATCATTGGCGTCTTTGCCGTACCCCGACTGCGCCGCTTCAACCGGAGTGGCATCGATGATATTGATGCGACCTTCAGTCATGATGATATGTTTTGCTTCAAGTTGGCGGTTCACTTCGCCCAGTAAAACCTCCCACAGGCCCAGTTCCATCAACCTCGCCCGAAAGCGCCCGATGGTAGTGGCGTCAGGGACATCCCCACCCAATTCGAGGTGACAGAATTTTCTGAACAACAGATCGCGAAACAGGGACTGAACCAGCTCAGCATCGCTCAAGCGATACCAGATGCCCAGCAATGACGCGCGGAGTAAAGTCAGCAATGGATAGCTCGGGCGGCCAGTCTTGCTGGCATAGATTTTGGCCATGATTTGTTCGAGCTTTACCCAGTCCAAAATCGCCTCGGCACCGTCCAACCCTTGCAGGCTCGCATGCTCCAGATCAGCGCTGGTAATGAAGAGTTCGGGTTGTGTGGAAAATGGCTTCTGCATGGCTTCAAAATAGCAAAATTAAACCTTCAGGGGAATCCCAGACTTATGCAGAGGTCTCGTTAATGTCGCCGCAGAATAAGGACTAAATCGTCTCCGATAAACACGGTCTGATTCAGAATTGCTGAAGTATGGAGCGCAGGAATTGATCGCATCAGCCGTCGAGGCCGAACTGGCATGCTACATGGCGCAGTTCTCCGAAGTGCGGACCCAGTCGGGCCACGCGGCTGTCGTGCGCAACGGGCATCATCCAGCCCGCCCTTTTCAAACAGGTATCGGGCCTGTGAGCGTGCGGATACCCAAGGTCCGCTCAAAAGACGGCACACCCGTGACCTTTCGCTCCGCCTTGGTGCCGCCCTATGTGCGTAGAATCAAGTCGTTGGAAGCAGCCTTGCCCTGGCTTTACCTCAAAGGTGTTTCCAGCGGTGAGATGGGCGCGGCCCTCAAGGTCCTGCTCGGCCCTGATGCGGCGGGATTATACGCTAACACGGTGTCACGCCTCAAGCGGGGTTGGGCTGCCGAGTATGATGGCTGGCGAAAGACTGCATTGGACGACGAGCCAATCGTCTATATCTGGGCTGACGGCGTCCACAGCGGCTTGCGCGGAACCGACGACAAGCTCTGCGCCCTTGTGATTGTTGGCGTGACAGCCCGTGGCAAGAAGCGGTTCTTGGCCATTGAGGACGGGGTGCGCGAGTCCACTCAAAGCTGGCGTGAGGTTCTTCTCAACCTCAAAGAGCGAGGCATGAACGCGCCAAAGCTGGCCATCGGGAATGGTGCTATGGGGTTCTGGGCTGCAATGGATGAAGTATATCCCGCAGCGCGTCAACAACGCTGCTGGCAGCACCAAACGATGAACGTGCTCAATTGTCTGCCAAAGCTGTCTCAACCAAAGGCAAAAGTCGCGATACACGATATCTGGCAGGCTGAAACCAAAGATGATGCGATCAAGGCCTTTGATTTGTTCGTCAAAACCTATGAGGCAAAGTATCCCAAGGCCACCCTGTGCCTACAAAAGGACCATGAGGAGCTCATAGCATTCTTCGACTTTCCAGCCCAGCGTTGGCAAAGCATACGCACCAGCAATCCGATTGAGTCCGCGTTCGCCACAATCAGGCATCGTACCAAGCGTTCAAAGGGCTGCCTCACCCGCGACGGCATGTTGCACATGATGTTCAAACTGGGGCAATGCGCCGAACAAAACTGGAGATAATTACGCGGCTTTGATTACCTCGCCAAAGTAATCACAGGCGTCACGTTCAAAGACGGAATTGAAGCCACAGACCCAGACCAGATCGCCGCATAACCGACAAACCTCAAACACCAGATTTGACAATAACTCCTTCACGGGTGGTCAACCGTTCCAGGTGCCCGATTACCTCAAAATATACCTCAAAGCCTACAAAGCGATCTGTAGGCGGGGCTTAAACCCCACCTTTTGCGGTCCGCACATTTCTGTGAGTCCCTTGGCTTTGTAGATTTGCAGAGGAGGTTATCCGAGGCCAACCATTCGCCGCGAACAGTTCGATCGTATCGCTCGGTATAGACGTTCTTCCGAATCCTCGTGCGAAACTATCCGGATGGGTAGACTGAAATGCTGATGTCCAGAAAGCAGTACTTTTGCTTCACTGTATTTTGAGCTGCACGTCTCTAGACTCGGAGTCATGAACAAAACGCCCAGACCATAGCTCCCGTGTTGGCATCTTAAGTTTCGCCAAAGCTGGGACAGGAGGTGAAAAAATTGACCTTTATTATAGACCAATACTTACACACCACAGCAAAAATTGTTGCCCAAGAAAGCTCTAAAGCTTTGTCAGAGCGCGAGTCGAAGCAATGTCTGGTGGGTTGTACCGATTTTACCAGCGACACTGGCTTAAGCGATACTTTGGAAAACTTACCATACTATTGTTGGGTTTATTTAAGATAAAAACTGAAGTGGTCCGGCAAATTCGGACAGCGTGCTAAGGTGTATCCAACCGGCTTTGTTGCACAAATAGGCTTGAAGCCGAGCTCTCCTTTACCCCAGACGGATTTAGCCTAGGGTCACGGTACGCGGTATACCAAGAGCTGTGAAGCCGTTGAGGATCGCGGCACGGATTTGGATCTCCGCAACTTGGCGGTCGAAGTCGCGCGCCGAGAGACGCTGACCGAGTAATTTCACACAATGCATCTTCGTTTCAACGCGGCTTCTGCGGTGATACCCGGTCACCTGTCGCCACAATGCGCGGCCCAGATATTTCGAGGATCGAACTGCGTCGTTTCGCGCTTTGGCTCCAAGTGTATCGGGTTTCCATAGCTTGGCATTCTTTCGGGGTGGGATGACGGCATGGGCATTCCGGGCCGCAATCGCATCGTGGCATTTGCGTGTGTCGTATGCTCCGTCCACTGCCCGGCAGTGCATGTTTACATGCATGAGAGGGGTCCGTGACGCTGCCGAGCTCCTGGTCTGGTGGGATTTGGTTCAGCAGGTCAGGCAGCATGGGAGCGTCCCCGATGCTGCTGCTCGTGACCTCGATTGCTCGTATCTCCAGCGTGTTCTCATCAATCCCAATATGTATCTTGCGCCACAGCCGCCGTTTAGGCCCACCCGTTGCCCGGCAGGGTATTGCACAGCAATACCTGAGAGGGGGCTTGCGGGCATACCACTCGCCTTCACCCTCAGCTTTGATCCCAGTGCTGTCCGCTGCCCGGCAGTGGTTTGCTTGCAAACCATGAGAGGGGACCAGCAGGTGCAGAGGTCCTGTCGAACCTTTGTACGGGATAGCGACGGACAACGTTTTCTGACGGCGGCAAAGGGTGCTAAAATCAGGTGCTGTCCAGTCCAGCCCGACAAGCTTGAGAAGGCTTGCCACAAATCCAGTCGTCTGTCGTAAAGGCAGACCGAACAGCACCTTGAGGGTCGGCAGGCTTGTATTGCCGCATCGCTGTAGGCTTGTTGACGTCCCCGTCGCCCTGAAGGCACAGCCTCCCACGTCATCTCCGCGTCAAACCAGATCAAAAGTGATCCCCTATTCTTCAGCGAAAGGTTATACTCTGCCCAATTCCGGGTCTTGTATTTCGTAGGGGTCCAACTGCTCATAACCGCCAGCTATCACGCTGGATTCATGTGGTGAATCCTCGGAGCGCTATTTGTGAAACAAAGCCGCTCCAAAGTATTAACTCCCCCAAAAATTTTGAATGAACTGAATTACACGTTTGAAAACTCAAAGGTATGTGGAGGTGGCGCAACGCTTACCGCGATCTATCCGGACGGGTATGTGATTTACTCACTTGCCACGTTTGTTTTTTGAGTGTTTCAAAATATTATATTGGAGGAATAGTGGCGTTTACATCACGCCTCAGTATCTAGTTGAGGAGAGCAACAATGACCATTTTGACAGTTATGAATGAAGACGAGACCAATGCGTCAGCGGTACCACTTACCTACCCAACCATTACTGCAGCCATGGCAGTGGCGCAATTGGGCGACACAATCAGTCTGGCGCCAGGTTCCTGGGATGAAGCTGCAACCATCATAGACGAGAACTTTACTGTTTTTGGTGCTGGTGCTGATACCATCACTATTGGAAGTGGCAATAATTTTATCGATGCAGGTGACGGGGCCAACACGATTAGTATTGGGCCAACTATCGCCAGCGACAATGTGATCATTGCAGGCGACGCGGCTGATACCATCACTGTTGGAAACGGTAATAACCATATCATTGCAGGCGGCGGGGCCAACACGATCCGTGTTGGCCCCGCTGGAACTGGCGACAATGTCATCATCGCTGGCATGGCTGCTGACACTATCACTGTTGGAAACGGTAATAATCGCATCAATGCAGGTGACGGGGCCAACACAATTGCTACTGGAGCTGGTAATAATTTCATTATTGGCGGCATTGGCGCTGATACGATCACAGTTGGAAACGGGAACAACTACATCGATAGTGGCACTTTTGGTGCCAATACGATTACTGCCGGGTTTGGCAACAATTTCATAATTACGGGTAACGCTGTCGACACAATTACAGCGATGGGTGGCGATAATATCATCAACGCAGGTGATGGGGTCAACACCGTCACGACCGGCGTTGGCAACGACGTTATCGCAGTAGGTGTCGGCGCGGATACCGTTACCTCGGGTGCGGGCGACGATATTGCTTCAGTCGTCGGTGGTGCCGACACTGTGACCACCGGTGCAGGCTATGATCGGCTTGTCATTGATTATTCGGATTTTTCAACAAACATGGTAAGCAGCCCCGTTACCGGCGCTGTAAGCTATATTGGTAATTTTGGTGATGGGGCCGCAAATATCGTAAGCTTTACTGCTGTAGAAGAATTTCACATCACAACTGGTGGCGGCAACGATACCATTATCACGGGGGCTGGTGCTGACATTTTGGACAGTGGAGCGGGTTCCGACACTCTCGACGGTGGCGCTGGTATCGACACAATTCTTGCTGGGTTTGGGTCTGACTTGATTTATGGCCGCATTGGAGATTCAATTGACGGTGGTGAAGATGCCGATAATAGTGACGTCGACGTCTTAAACCTTAACTATATTGGCCTGCACGAGATCGTTTTAGACGATCATGAAAACGGTACTGTTTACGCGTTGGACGCAAGTGGAAGCCGGATTGGTTCGTTCAGCTTCACGAATATCGAGAGCATTGTAGGAGATAACTTAGTTTTCGCAACGCCTGAGGTTTTGTCAACCGAAGTGGACGCAATTGACCCTGAGCCTGTTTGTCTTGATGATGTCGATAGCTTCCTTGTTGCTGTTGATTTGGTCGGCCAAGAGTGGTCATACCTAGGCGATCTCTGGGTCTACGACGCAACCAAGATCGTTCAAAATGGCAGAGAACTTGATACCAACGACAACACGATTGAAACTGGAAGTGGTGACGATGTTCTTCTTGGTAGCCGTGGAAATGACACTTTGATTGCATGCTGTGGAGATGACACATTGAACGCGGGCTGGGGTGATGACAAAGCCTTTGGCGGGGATGGGAATGATGTGATCAACCTTGAGAAGGGCAACGATTTTGCGGAAGCTGGGTTGGGCGATGATGTCGTAAACGGCGGCGAAGGCGACGATGTGATTTACGGTGACACCAATGTCAACAACTCGCTTGGTGGCGATGACAAATTGCGTGGCGGTGCCGGCAACGATGAGCTCCACGGGAACGACGGAAACGACGAGCTGAATGGTGGTTCCGGTGATGACGTCCTGTTCGGCGATCAAGGGAACGACAATATCTCTGGCGGTGAAGGCGATGATTGGGCAGCTGGCGGAGTCGGCGAAGACAAATTGCGTGGCGGTGCTGGCAACGATGAGCTCCACGGGAACGACGGCGAGGACTACCTCAGCGGTGGCTCTGGTAACGATACGCTCGCGGGCGGCAACGGTGTCGACAAAATTGTCGGTGGTAATGGATCAGACGAGATCGAAGGTGGCGCTGGCAACGACAACCTATGGGGCGGTGACTGGGCTGCTGACGGGGCGTCTGACACGTTCATTTTCGAGGGCGGCACAGGCAGAGACTACGTCCACGATTTCGAAGCTGGACTCGACGTTATTGACTTGTCCTTTTTTGTAACAACCTTCGATTCAGTAAAGTACGCAGTTACGGACCTCGGCTGGGCCACGATCATTGACCTGCAACACTTGAATGGCGGTCTGGTTGGCGACAAGGTAATCATAAAATCAGTTAGTGCAGATGATTTGGCCTTCGACAGTTTTATTTTCTAAATCCAACAACTGATCATTGATATACCGTGCTGTCTGGGATGTTCGCGATCAATGCGGGCCAGTCAGCCTGAAACAACAAAAAACTAACAGCGGTAGGGATGAAACCTAGCAACTGTATCTCTCAACGAATCGATGAAGCCCACATTTGTCCCGATTTGCAAAGTGCGTTTACAATTGTGACAAGTTTTCGGGCTACGGCGGTGACGATAACTTTGTGTGGCTTTCCAGCGTTGCGTAAACGGTCAGCGAAGGCTTTGAGGACAGGATTGTGATAACTTGCTACGAGCGCGGCCTGAAACATCACGTGCCGCAGCAGCCGTCGTCCTCCAGCAATGGCCCATTTGCCTCGCATCGCACCACTGTCGCGGGCAATCGGAGCAAGACCTGTCAGTGCCGCTGCCTGTTCACCTGAAATCTGCCCAAGTTCGGGCAACTCAGCGATCAACATGCTGCTGACTACAGGGCCGATCCCAGGGACGGAACGGAAGATTTCAGCGGTTTGCATCAATGCGTCATCCGCTGCGGTAAGATGTCCAATTTGGGTTTCCAACGTGCCTACCTGTGTATCAAGAAGAAGGCGCAGCGCAGTGTCCATGTCCTTGACAGCATCATCCGGTCCTTGCTTTTGACGCGCCTTGATCTGCGCAAGCAGCCGCTTTCATTTTTCGACTAACTGGCTAGGCTTAGTGGTCAACACTCTGAGAAGGCGTAGCTTTTGGGCGGGAAGCTTGCGCCCAAAAGCTGGTCTAAAGGCTAAGAAAAGCGCTATCAGCTCAGCGTCTAATCTATCTGTTTTTGCACGTGTGCCTTGGCTGGCAGCAAAGGCTTTGACTTGTGCAGGTGGTAGTTGGCGGGCTTCAACCCCAGCCGTATCTAATGCCGCCCAGAGCCGCCATTCCTGCCCACCAGTTGCCTCAAAACAAACGACCGTTCCGGGCTCAGACGCAATGTTAGTCAATTCCGCATGACCTTCTGCCGTATTCGGCAATCGCTGTTGCTGACCCTGTGGTAAAATATGAATATCCAGCCAATCTCGCGAGACATCGATACCAATAATGGCGTTTTGTGATAACTTGTTCATACTCTCTTCCTTCTGGTCCGTGGTCCTGATCGGCCACATTCAACTGTTCGAGACGATGAAAAGAGAGACGGTGCTGGCAAGCTAGGAAACGTGGTCAACCCACAAGGCTCAGACGCCATACACCGCCTCAGCACAGCCATGACGTACTTGTCCCATAATGCTTCCTTCCATTCCAAAGAACAGATCGCACCATCAAACCATGGGATCAAACACCTAGCTTGAAGGGGAGTATCCGAAAGGCTTAGGCATAGTAGCCGCCAACCGGAAGGGTTGGTTCGGGTAAGGTTATCGCACCAATCGCCTGCCAAGACACGCTCGCGCGCGCAATGTGGGTTCTTTCCCAAGTCTTAAATTCCATCGTAAATTCGGTCGCTTTGACTTCTGTAACGTTAAGCACAAACCGCAGATTGTTTGTGCAATCAGAGTCTATCCCTGTAATCCCTAGCGTGATCGCTGGAGTTTCTCTGAAGCCAATCAAAAATACGATATTGATGCTTACTGAGCGACTGCCACTACCAGACCACATGAACAAGTTTTCATCCACGTGATTAAACAACTCATCAGATGCCGTAATGACCTGCATGTCCCCAATCTGTATTTTTGTCTGGGAACAGCGCCTCCGAATAGGATTGCTGTTTGCCGCATTTGTTGCCGGTCTCCACATAGCTTCAAAATCCTATAATCTTATAGTGTGAACAGTGATATTGCCGCAGGGTCTATTAAACTATTTTAATGACTATAATTTGAGACTATCGCCGATCATAGGGTTTGAGCAGTGGCCTACCCTTTTGAGCAGTGGCCTACCCTTTTGAGCCGTGGCCTCGCCTGCTTTCTGAGGTACCCCTAGTTTCCTAGACACCTGCTTCGTTCATTTTCCTTTGTTTAATTTCATAGTCAACCGGCGATAGCATGCCATTGTTCGTGTGCTTGCGGTTGGGGTTATAAAACATCTCGATGTAGTCGAACACGTCCTGTCTTGCGACATTGCGTGTTATGTATCTTCGTCGCCTGACCCGCTCCCGTTTCAAGAGCTGAAAAGGAGGCCAACTGGTTCTCGATGGCGTCTATGTTGGGTGTAAAACGCACAGCAATAATGGGTCACAGAAACGGCTGCGACATAACGCAGTTGTAGCGGAGTAAAATCCCGCCAGAAGGCTTATCCCTTTTAGTCCGGTTGCCCCACATGTCGACGCGGCGCAGAACCTCGCCCTTGTGGCTTGAGAGGCGGGTCGGATCAGTTTGTAACGTCTGGTGGGTTTATGGGGCGTGGCTTTTGCCGTGAACAAGGGCCTTTCAGGCGCGCTGTTCAACAAAATCACGATATGTCTCTGGCCCGAGACCAACACCGATCCCCAGCAGCGTGACGAAGGCACTGCGAATGTGTCGCCGTCGGTTCCAGCGGAACACGAATTCGTCGAGATAACGTTGTAGATGGCACTTTCTGAGGCCGTGGAAGACGCCTTTTGCCCACGTTTTTAGGTTGGAGAACACGCGGTGGACCCAGTGGAGTATGTCGTGTGCCTTCTTGCCGCTGACGACCTTCGCCTCATGCGTGTTTGCAGGGGGATTTTCGTAACCGAGCCAACCGTCCGTGATGATGTGAGCGCCAGGCTCTACAGCCTGACCAATGAACCCGTGTAGCGTCTTCGACGCGCCGTCGTGTCCAAGATGCGCCTATGGCATGGGGGAATGTGTTTCATCCTGATACGGCGCGGATGTCCGTCACTTGATAATTCGACGGCACAGACGACAAACATCTTTCCGACCGGGCTCCGCCCACCCTTTGGCCGGTCCTCGGGATCATGCCAGGACCGGAACGGCATCTCTGTTTCATCGATTTCGACAAGGTCTTTCAGGGGGTTGCGGTCAGGGTTGACCATCGACCGCCGCAGCTTTTGCAAGAGGAGCCACGCCGTCTTGTAGCTGCCAAGGCCAAGTTGCGCCTGAAGTTGCAGCGCTGACATGCCGTTGGAATGGCTGGTGATGATGTGCGCGGCAAGAAACCAAATTCGCAACGGCAAATGACTGCTGTGCATCACCGTGCCAGCCGTCACGGATGTCTGCCGTGCGCAACCGGCACATTCCCAAGTCGCGCGATTTCGCTTTAACGGCCAGCCCTTGCAGGTGCCACAGGAAGGACACACGAAGCCCTCAGGCCAACGATGTTCCGCCAAATAATGCGAACACGCTTCCTCATCAGAAAACCTAGCGTCGAACGCCGGGCGGGACATGGGTTTGTCGTTTTTCCATCTGGCTGGCATGGATAGAACAATACAAGAACAATGTAGATTGGCAAGCCGCTTCACACCACATCAGGTGCCGCCGGAGAAAAGGGGATAAGCCTTTCCCGCCAGTTTGTGTCCTTCGTTTATTCGGAGGGCAGGAGATGTATTCTGTGGATATCTATAGTCGTGTGCGCCGTGCCTGTTTGAAGGACGGGATGTCAGCTCGAGAAGCTGCGCGTTATTTCAACAAGGATCGTAAGACGATAGCGAAGATGCTGCGTCATGAGCTGCCGCCCGGGTATCGCCGCTCAGATGCGCCACGTCACCCAACGCTTGATGATTATGTTGGTGTCATCGACGAGATACTGCGCGCAGATAAGGCCTTGATCAAAAAGCAGCGGCACACAGCGAAGCGCATTTTTGAGCGACTTCGGGGCGAACATGGATATGTTGGCAGCCTGACCACGGTGACCTATTACGTTCGCAAACAAAAGCGGCAAACCAAAGAGGTGTTTGTGCCGTTGTCGCATCGTCCAGATCATGCGCAGGTAGACTTTGGCGAGACCCTGGACGACAATAGCATTTCTGAAATCCACGCCGGAGCGTTCTCGGAGTCCGGCACCCAAATCGCGACCGTTATGGTCCTCATTGATAAACCAGAGGAAGTATAATGGAAACGAAAACACACCCACAAATGCCCGTTCGTCTTGGCAAGTTGCCGAAGTTCCCGAAAGGCCGCAAGCAGCGCGCGGAGGAGTTCATTGGAGGAGGCTTCTTTGTCTTCTGTCGCGGTGAGTCCACAAATCGCATTCACCCGTCTATGTGGGCTTTTGAGTACGACAGCGCGGACTCGGCGGCTAGGCAAGCTGACATTCTGGCTGCGAAGGCGCCGGGCGAAATTTTCGAGGTGTTCGTAAGGCTGAGTTCGCATGCCGTCGCAGAGTCCGTCGAGACGGAGGAGGCAGCATGAGCAACCCGAACACCAAAGCGCCAGTCTCGAACCTAATGGCGGACGCACAAACCAAAGCTGCGCTCTCCGCGATGAATGCCATGCTTCCTAACGTGCCGGAGTCGGCTCGACTGGCTGCACACGTTCGGTGGTGTCACTACCAAGCGTCGCTCAAGGCTGGATTCGATCCGGCGCAATCTCTGGCGCTCTGCATGCACCCCCAAATGTAACGCCACCGCCCGTGTGGTCTTGCGGATCATACGGGCGAATAGACGGGAAACGAAATGAACGAGATAATGATCGAAAGCCGCTGCGCAACCGGCCTGATAGTGGCGAACCTGATCGCCAAGCTGGCGGAGTCCGGATTCCACGTCGAGCCATGTCAGATTGAGCAAGCCATCACTATCCAAGAGACTCTCACCGTGGAGGAACTTGCCGACGTCATCGTCGTGGACGTCCACGACATCCCGACGGATTATGATCGACCGTGGCAATACCAGAGTCAACGCCGTGGCACTAATAGGACGCACCCGTCAGCGTGGCGCAAATGATCGCGAAGTTTTTGAAGCGCATCGCAAAGAAGCTATCTCGCCGCACAAGGCACAAGGGATCGATGCGCCGCGCAATGAATCGGCCTTATCGAAACTTCCAAGCTGTGACCGCCGTGGACCTCTGGCAGCGCGCTTACCGCTTCGCAGAGACCCCAGCCGCGCGGGCTGGTGTGAAGCGCAGGGTAGCGAGAGAGCGCGCCCAGCGCGGAAGTCGGTTATGGCAATGACCAAATCATCAGCCTACCGGAAAGATAACAACGCCGCGAAAGCTCACGTTTACGGATGCGACGGCAAGGGTCCGAACCCATATGAGGAAGGAACGCGGCCCGCTCGCCTATGGGACAAGTGGCGAGAGTTTTACATGAACGGGGAATCGCGGATGGATGAAATGGCGGCGGCATACGGAGAGTTCCGGCCTGATCGACTCGAAGCATCATAACTGGCGACTTCACGTAATTCCCCGCGAGCCCAGCGCGATTTTTGGATTGATTCGTCCGATTCGCGCGCTGGACTCGCAAAATGCCATAAAAGCACAAATCTGGCACAATTTTGCCAATCTCCACCCAAAAAGCCGTGATATTGTGCCAAAATTCATGCTCATGTAAAACGCCGATTGGGTACTGTAAAACGCCAAAACGGCACTTTGAGATTACAAGGCACGGTCTTGATTTTATTTGATAAAATGGTGCCCCCACACAGGACCAAACCATAAATAAAGTCGTTTGATAATAAGGGCTTAATAGATATCCTTTTGGGATAATGTGTTCCCTTTTGTTTTATTTTGTGTTCCTGAGCTTCAGCATCCAAAGAGGTCATAAAGTAGTTACCCAGCGCACCACAAGGGACTCGAACTTGGAGGTCTCAAAGCCCAGAGGCTATCAGGGACACAGAGGCCCCATAGAGGTGTAATTTGTGGGTATTCCAAGAATGGGAAGTATCCAACCATCCAGCCATCCAACCCTTTATTTCTCCTGTAGGGAGGGGGAGTTTCCTACTCTATCCCAGCATCAAGCCGTTGTGGGTAAATACTTACTTCTACCCCTTCAGCTATCTCGCCCGTTATTATCTGACCTTTACCCTCAGCACCTCTGCCCGCGTAAATGCGTGCCTCATCATCTTGCCTGTTCTCTTTGGCAGACCCGACGATCAGGTGGTCTGGACGGAGACACTTACGGTTGTCGCAGGTGTGCCTTATGACATCTTCTGGGTTCAGCAGACGAGCATTCACAACCATAAACACAAAACGGTAGGCTATCTCATCATCACTTTCGCCAGTGGATAGGACAAATCGTACTCCGTGGGGGTCTTTTTGCTTACCTAACTCCCAACAGCCAAGGGGAGCCTGAATGCGAGACATTGTTAGCTCAAAGGGTTTGGCCTTGCGTGCTTTATGGAATAGCCTCTCTAGCACTTTTAGGGTGGTTGCCTTGTCAGCAAAAACCTTCGTGTAGAGGTCTCGGTCCCTTGTCCGTAGTTGTTCGTGGAAGGGGGATTTGGTGAAGTTTGTTAGGTTCTTTTCTGCTACTTCTAGCCAGTCTGTGATTGCTTGTTTGTTTGTCATAAAACTTCTACGCGTTTGACTACTGGGGTGGTTGGTTCGTCATCATCGTAGCTCTGACTTAGGGCACTGCGACTGTCATTGTTGCCTTGGGGGTCTATCAGGTTTTCGACCTTATTTACTTGGTCGCTCATTCTTGCGTAGTTGCCGCCATCCCATACTTTGCCGTTTCCAGGCGGGAAGGGTGATGGCTTAAACCAAGCCCACTTTTGCCCCCCACTGTTCCAAGCAAATTTCTTCTTCTCCCAGCCAAGGTCGGAAAACAGGTGGGTTTGGCTGTTAGCTTCTCTATGGGCAAACAAGTCTATGACCTTCCCAGCCAAGCTGACTGGCACAAAGACTATGCTCTTTTCTTCAAGCAATTCCTTGACCTGTTGTTTGACAACGTCTGGGGAGAGATCACGTAGTTTCGTCATGATGCTTGTGCTGTTGTTGGCTACATCAAGGCTCATAGCGTTGAAGCTTTTGACATCCCTTGCCATCAGGTCATCATAGATACCTTTGATGCCTTTGTCGGTGCTTATCAGGTCATAAACCGCCCCTACCAACTTGCTGAACCTGCCGTAGTCTTTGCCACCGTTATTGTAACCTTCGTGGTCAAAGTTCAGGATGAAGAACCGCCTGTCAGCCTCTTCAAGCCACAGAGGAAGGTGGTTGGTGGTCATCACAAAGGCACAGTGAATAATTTGGTCGTGGCTAGGCATGAACTTTGCCTCCACCATCGTGCTGTCTTCGGTGATGAGAGTTTTTATTCTGTTGGCATCTGTAGAGCCCTTTTTGACTTCTACTTCTTCAACGATAACCAGTTTGTTATCTAGGACTTCCTTGTTGAAGCGACCGACAAGCTTACTGACGCCGTTAGTTTTGCCCGTGTTTGCTGGACCGAATAGCGCTTTACACACATCGGTCAGGGTGGTTTTGCCTGTGCCCTGCTTCTGACTGTACAGCAGTATGGCCCACTTGGGTTTCTTGCCTTCGTTTTGCAGCACCCACGCAAGCCAGTTGATCAAGGTCTCGCGTTCGTTTTCGACTGGTATGACATACGAGAGGAAGTCCCAGAACGCTTTGGCATTTATCCCAAGAACTTCACGGTAAGCTGGTGTCTCCCAGATGTTTATGACTGCTACACCTTTCTTAAACAGAACTTTCTGCTTGTTGGATGGGAAGGAGGCCGTCTGTCCTGACCACACAGGGATGGTCTGTTCTGGGTCAAGGACATTCACAGGAGGATCTAGCAGCACTTTAAAGAAATCGGCCCAGCCATTGCTGTTCAAATAGAAAGTCGGGAACAACTCTTTGATGCGTTGGACCACGACTTGTTTCACATCATGAGACGTATACTTGACTGCCAAGTTATCTACATCATGGAATTTATTGTCTTTTTTGACATACCAAGAACTTACAGTTTGCAGGACTTCTGGGACACTTGCGACGTAGGACTTACCATCATTACCAAGACGTACAAACTGAGCACCCCCAGAGTTATGGGGATAGTTCCCGAGACCCTGCTGAAACCTTTTGTCGTGCTTGTCGAGGTAGGCTTTGGCATCAGCGGAAACTGGGAGGTCATCATCTTCGTGCCATTCGATCGAACCCTTAGTTTCTGCGGGTACTGGGTGGTCTTGTGTTTCATTGTCGTCGTTCATCATATGCCCCTCATTGTCGTAGGTAATTTTGGGGAGTTTTTGTCAGAACTACAACTGGGTGTCTGGCAAGTTGTGCTGGTATGGGTACGGTCTGTTTATTGATGTCCGCTTCCGGCCCATTGCTGCAGTTCGTTTGAAGCAGGCGCGCCGCAGTGCAGCTTCCCCAAAGTGGACATTTAACCGTTGCGCAGCATACTGATGGGCCAGAGGTTGGCTCTACGGGACGAAGCGGAAATTCATTTCTTGTCCACTTTAAGTCCCTCACGCTTAGACTTGGCATGTAAAACAGCACAGATGACAGATGAATTCCGTCCACCTGACGTTAACAGTTGACCAAGGATTCCAGCACCCACTATTGACCCTACAGGGAAGTTTTTGCCTCTGTTCGAAGGATTTCAAATGGTCACTGGACATCAAGGCGAAATACGCGAAATTCGCAATGATATTGATGGGCTTCGTGCCTTAGCCGTTATGATTGTCGTTTTTTACCATATCGGCTTTTCAGACTTCGGTGGCGGTTTCATTGGTGTTGACGTCTTCTTCGTAATTTCTGGTTACCTAATTATACCTGCGATCTTACGCCATACGACGAACGGCACATTTTTGGTCACCGACTTCATGTTGCGCCGGCTGCGCCGCTTGGTGCCTGCGCTTTTACCTGTGCTCGTGTTTAGTACTCTCATGGCTCTTCTGTACTTAAGCGACAGTGCCCTTGCAGACTTCACAAACAGTGTGTTTTCGGCGTCTGGTTTTATCTCAAATTTCATATTTTTCGGACAAAGTGGGTATTTTGAACGTGATAGTGGCACGATTTTGTTACTGCACAGCTGGTCGCTCGGGGTTGAATTTCAATTCTACCTTATAGTGGCAGTACTGGCCGTTGTTGTTAGTTCGCGGATGCGCGCGATGCTCATTATGCTTGGCATGCTCTCGTTTTTTGGAGCCGAAATGCTGGTGCAGAACGATAGCAGCTATGCCTTTTTTGGGGTATTGCCCCGCTTTTGGGAGCTGGCATTCGGAGGAGTGCTGGGTTTGCTCCAGGGCTCATTTTTGGGTACCTTGCGCACTGCATGGGTGATGCGACTTTTGGGGCTTGGCATTATCCTTGCCTCGGCAGTTCTCTACCGCGAGAGCCTGCCGTTTCCCGGTATATCGGCCCTCCTACCTGTTCTTGGCGCTGGTTTGATCGTGGCGGCACCTGCACAACCGCGGGACCCTTCCTATCGATTTTTGACCAGCCGCGTAATGCAGTGGATTGGGACACGCTCTTATTCCATCTACCTGTGGCATTGGCCACTTATCGTCTCCTTAAAACTTATCGTCATTTCGCCGAGCGAGGGTGAACTAATAGCGGTTGCGCTTTTGGCATTTCCAATCGCAGAGCTATCTTACCGCTTTATCGAAACACCCGTTCGCCAAGGCATCTGGTGGCGGCCGCCTTCGCGCACGCTTGCGATTCTCTTGGTGCCGCTTCTGGTACTTGGCTCAATTTGGGCCGTTGATCGACAAACATCCTTTATCAGCGCATCAAGACAATATCTGCCCTTCCACGAGACGCGCGTGATTGGCGCTTTAGCGGAAGAACCGCGCTCTGAATACTTTGCCCAAATGGACGCGATGGGCACTGACGGCCGACGCGGTCTGTGCAGCTTGGACGAATATAAAACGGTTTTGCAAACCATTGATTGCCTTGTTACCACAGTTCAAAACGCTGGTGATGACAGCAGGCAACCCATCTTGATTATCGGTGACAGCCACGGGCGCGATATGTTCCGAACACTTGGCTATGCCTTTCCTGACGCAAACTTGATCATGTTGCATCAGTCTGGCTGCGCCCCTTCGGAGTATTCCAACCGGGCTAATAGTATCTGTTTTCCTGACTTGAACGAAGGATTTGAACAGGTTCTTGAAACGGTGCAACCGCATCTGGTCGTCTTGGTATCTCACTGGCCGGCCGCAAGCATCGCGCCCACCGCACGAACGCTGAGTATACTAAAGACGTGGGGTGGAGCGGTGGCAATCATAGGACCGGGGCCAAAGTTTCGGAACCATACTGTCGGCCTGATACAAAGCCTCGGCATCCCTTTCGAAGAACTTTCGACAGAAGCCCTTCTACCTGCCAGCTTTGCCTTTGACGTCTATGGGGCACGTGACGCCCTGACTGACATGGCGCAAAGCGCTGGCATTTACGTCTATGATCGCCTTTCGGTGCTTTGTGACGCGGCTGGGTGTCTCGCCTTTGTGCCAGGGGACGAACTTGTTCTCATGAACTTTGACAACCAACACCTGACGCAGGCAGGAATGCAATTCCTCGCCGAGGATATGAAAATGGACAGACAACTGCGGGACTTGGTGATAGGCATCCTGCCATAGTCGGATGCTACAGCATTGCGGGACAAAAGCAGGGAGTGGATCAAAAGTTCATGCGCCTAATCACTGAACCCGGGCCGTTAGTGCATTGTCCTTCAAAATAGGTCACTTTTGGCTAGGAGTGTCAATCGCAGAGTAAAATGGGACCTCTGTCGCGGGGTAAGAAGGGGCCATTTCGGGTGATGTTTGTGTGGCGCTTTGGTGGGCGTGCTTGTCATATAGCTAACGCGCGCCAAAGCGCATGTTGGCCCTAGGGCCACCATTGTTCTGATCTGGATGGGGCTTACTTTTGTTTGTTACGGCTGTGTTTGAGCCTGTAGCTTTCGCCGTTCATCTCAAGAATGTGGACGTGGTGGGTCAAACGGTCCAGTAACGCGCCTGTCAGGCGCTCAGAGCCAAAGACCTCGGTCCATTCATCGAAGGGCAGGTTCGAGGTTATGATGATGGACCCGCGTTCGTAGCATTGGGATATGACTTCAAAGAGCAATTCCGCGCCCGATTTGCTGAGGGGCACAAAGCCCAGTTCGTCAATGATCAACAGGTTCTGGCTTGTCAGATGTTTTTGAAGGCGCTGCAATCTCCGCTCATCTTGGGCTTCAATCAGGTCATGGACCAATGCTGCCGCCGTTGTGAAGCGAACCTTCAGTCCCCTCTGACACGCAGCCAACCCAAGTCCCAAAGCGATGTGCGTCTTGCCCGTGCCTGAGGGGCCAAGGGCGATGATATTCTCCCTGCGATCCACGTAGTCGCAACGCGCCAGATCCATCGTCAGCGGCTTGTTCAAGCTGGGCATGATCTTGAAGTCAAAGCTGTCCAAGCTTTTGGTGCTGGGGAACTTCGCCGCTTTGATCCGACGTTCAATCATCCGCCGTTCACGGTCGATCAACTCCATCTCACACAAGCGCGCCAAGTAGTGGATGTGGTCTTTGTTCTCTGCAGCACAGAGCTG
This sequence comes from Octadecabacter antarcticus 307, assembly GCF_000155675.2. Lineage (GTDB taxonomy): Bacteria > Pseudomonadota > Alphaproteobacteria > Rhodobacterales > Rhodobacteraceae > Octadecabacter > Octadecabacter antarcticus. Next base: position 1,310,637 of record NC_020911.1, on the reverse strand, counting down.
CGCCTGTTTGGCATACTCGCCTTGGAACGTTGGCAGTCGCAGTTGTTTAAGATGATGCCGCAGAAGGATCTGAGGGGCTTCAGTCATGCCGCCGTCCTCCCCATCAGGCTCATGTAACTGGACGGGCGTGTTGTGCCGACATTGGCCTTGGGCAAGTAGGGATAGAAGTCCAAATCCAATCGCGGTGGCCGCTTCTCAACTCTGCACAGCACAAGATGTTTTACAGCGTCATACCCAATCGCGCCCAGATCAATGGCATGCTGGATCGCACCCTGCACAACATCCATTTCGAACGTCTCCAACAGACGAAGGACCTGAACATATTCCCGCTTGCCCGGCTTACCCATTCTGGCTTCAAGCAGCCGGTGCAGCGTGGCAAATACATCTGGCAAATTCCAACCCTGCAAAGGCGCGGCCTGATCCAAGGCACCCACCTTTTGTTCAAGCAGGGGCAAAAAGTGCAACGGGTCAAAGATCATATCCGCTGATGTGTAGGATCGTTTGTGCCGCGCAATAATCTCGTTGCCGCAGCCGATGATAACCTCATGCACAAACCCACGCACGTGAACGTCGTGGTGCGCATAGGCTACTGGCACCGAGTAATCATTGCTGCGATAGCGCACCATTGAGATTGACGTGGCCCGCGTGCTGACGTGATCGCAGGCTTCATATTCTGCGATGGGCAATCCCATCAGAGCATCCAAATCCGACATCAGGCGTGCGCCTATAGTTTGGGTGTGACCCCGCAACGTATCGCCCTGACGTGCTAAACACTTCTCTTCCAAATGTGTGTTCAGATCATCAAAGCTGTCATAACGAGGTGCGGGAACCATGAAGTTGCGGCGGGTGTATCCAACCATGCCCTCAACGTTGCCTTTATCGTTCCCTCGCGCGGGTCTGCCAAACTTGTCATCAAACAAGTAATGCGACTGCAGCTCCGTAAACCGACGTGTGCGGATGCGCGTTCTGTCCCCGAGTATCCGAGCCACGGCGATCTTGGTATTGTCGTAGAGAATGGATTGCGGAATGCCGCCAAAGAAAGCAAAGGCCGAGACATGGCCATCACAAAACGCCTCGGTTGTCTCAGCTGGATACCCCTTCACAAATACAGCATCAGAATGCGGCAGGCTCATCACGAAGAAGTGGATCTTACATTCTACGCCGCCAATCACGCCAAGGGTCTCGCCAAAATCGACCTGTGCATGGCCCGGACGATGCGACAGTGGCACAAACACCTCTTTGGTGCGCCGCTTTTGCTCCCGAACGTAATAAGTCACCGTCGTCAGGCTGCCAGCATACCGATGTTCGTCGCGCAGGCGTTCAAAAATACGCTTCGCTGTATGCCGCTGCTTTTTGATCAGGGCCTTATCTGTGCGCAGGATCTTGTCGATAACACCGACATAATCATCAAGCGTTGGGCGACGTGGCGCTTCTGAACGGCGGTAACCAGGTGGCAGTGCATGACGCAGCATCTTCGCGATCGTCTTACGGTCCTTGTTAAAATATCGAGCCGCTTCTCGGGCTGACATACCGTCCTTCAAACAAGCGCGGCGCACACGATTATAAATATCCACAGAATACATCTCCCGCCCTCCGAATAAACGAAGGGCACAAACTGGCGGAATTTTACTCCGCTACAACTGCGCTATGTCGCAGCCGTTTCTGTGGCCCATTATTGCTGTGCGTTTTACACTCACCATCAATCATGATGTGTTCCTGACGGTCCTGCGATGACATACTTTGCCAGAAGCCACCGTACAGTCGGCCTCCCTGAGCGAAGTCAGAATTATTGAAGATGCGTCTCAGGTATCGGTCTTGGGTGTTTACCTCTGGAAGGTCACAGTGAAGGTCAGCGTTCGCTAGCCAAGTATTTATGTCTGTAAGTTGGGCCCGCAGAGCGAGGGTTTCTGGGGTGTCCTTGTATTCTTTTGCCTTTGCTCTTTGGTCAGGGCGGTCCTTAGGTTCACGCAGGATGATGGCTTCTTCTTCAGGGTCCTGTGCGATGTCCTCGAAGCAAATGCCAAAGCGCTTAATCCTGCTGAGGAGTTTATGTTCAGCCCAGACGGTAGTTTGGACACCCCCAGCAAAGGCCACATTCATCATCTCGTCTGTTATTATAAATTTACTGGTTCCCGTCTTAAGGCCCACAAACTCCATCTCTTCAGCCATAAGTATATGAAGAATATCGGGAAGGGTCTTGCCCAGTGCCACCCCTTTATAGCGAGATTTCTGACGCAAGACCTTGTTGGACAAGGGGAGGTGTATGGCATCAAACTCAGGCTGAAGGACACAAACACACAGATCACAAATAATGGCTTCTAGTATCCTCTCGAACGTAGCTTGATCCACCGCCCTCCGAGCCCGATTTCGCAGTTTATAATAGTGCTCGTACCCTTCTACTTGTTTTTGGACCTCCACGATGAGCTCTTTCATCCTGTCAGTCCCAGCTCGAAGAAACGGGTTAAATGCACGGGCTTTGTTGGAGTTTTTTCTTAACATTCTTTGCCCATACGCAGTTGGTTATGGTTGTGAGGTTTATTCTTCTCTCTCGGGGGGCTCTACCAGACCTTCGTCAGAGCTTCCCTCATTACTTGGTGGGAGTAGCCTGACCCATACCTAGCACCCATTCCTGCTGTGGTGTGGCCAAGGATTGCGTCTTTCAGCGAACTATCGCAGCCTGTGTTCCTCAAATTATCTGAGATGGAGTGGCGTAAGCTGTGTGCGGATTTTAGTGGGTCTGTGATGACTTTTCTAAACTGCTTCATCAGGGTTGCTGATAGGTTCGTGTTACCATTTGGCTTAGCATATTTTGGGAAAATAGGGTCGTTATGGTCCTTACCTTGACGGTATTCCTGCAGGGCAACCAAGGAAGCCTCTGACAGAGGTATGGTGCGCTCACTTCCCAAGGTTTTCAGGGTTCTGATGTCATTGGGTTTGATGTGTAGTGTCTTATCTTGGAGGCTCACATCACCAACTAATAACCCAGCGACCTCCCCTACCCTCATCCCGGTATCACGAAGGAGGATGTAGATGGGCTTTGCTGTGCTTGCCGACATCTGACTATTTAGTTGGCTCACATCTTGTTTCGTCAGTGGTAGCTTGTCGTTCTTGGTATGAGTGGACCCTTTGATGATGAGGCCATTAAACGGACTTGATGTGTCCAAGCCATTCTCTTTGGTGTGCCAGTTGATGACAGCATTTACGGTGTTCTTATTTCTGGCAACACTACTTGGGCTTACCCTTTTCAGCAGGAAATCACGGTAGGTGTTGGCGTCTTTCCTTGTGATGTTCTCAATAGGGAGCTTGCTGATTTTGACATCACCCAGAGAAGCAATGAGGTCAGCCTTGTTACGCATCAGTCTGTTGTGGAGGCGCTTATCTGTGGCGACCTTACCCGTGGTCTTGTACTCGTAGTAAGCATCTATGACCGTAGACAGGCTAACAACCATGTCAGGCACTCTACCAGAATACAGGAGAGCTTCTGTTTTCCTCGGGATGCTCCCGTGTAGGTCATCAGCAAGACCCATCAGGGCGTGTTCAAGGTTCTCATCAACAACACCAACGGACAACATTTCGGAAGCTTCTTTACCGTAGTGCTTCTCGACGAGGTGTAGGACTTTGTCCCGCTCGGAAGCTTGGGTAAACATCTTGGCTTCTTTGTCCGTGTCACTCTTGGCTTGTTCAAACAGGGCTTCTACTTCTTCTCGTGCCACTGCCCAGTTGCTCAAAACCTCATCTTTAGTTCTGCCAAGGTTGCGATACAGGAACCCTTTGCCAAGTGCTTTTATGGCTTTGACAGGGACGCGGCGACGATAGCGATAGATGCCATCTGCTTTTTTTCAGTGTTTGGTGGTAATTTGAACATCTCTTGGCTTCCGATAGTCAGGTCCCGCTCTTGCGGGGCTGTTTTGGAAGCCTTCACCAGTTTCATAGTGAGTCGTTTGTCTGACCGCGACACAAAAGTGTTCCTTACTGACGCCGAAAAGTGTTCCTTTAAACGGACGGTAGCCCTGTCAGTATATAAAAACAAGATAAATTTGAGTTAAAATGGTGCCCCCACACGGACTCGAACCGCGGACCTACTGATTACAAATCAAAGGGCCATGAATCTGCTTGCACGTCCGCATAATTCCGCAAGCATCCACAGTTGTTCAAAGTAACATAATTTATTAACTGATAAAGATCCAATTGGGATTGTCCCCTTATCAATTCGCGTCCATAAGCGTCCGTAGGCATCCACCACTATCTAGTTAAATTTGTCCCCCATATGTCCCCTGAGAGAATATGAAGCGAGAATTGAACGACCGCTACTTAAAGTCACTCACCCCACCGAGCGCGGGGCGGCTTGAAGTGTCCGACAGTAAACGGGTTGGGTTGCGGTTCCGTTTGTCCGCGTCAGGACGGGCGACGTGGGTCTATGAAAAGCGGGTCAAGGGTGGACAAAAGCGCAAGCACACCTTTGGAGCATGGCCGGAACCTGTGAGCCTTTCTGACGCCCGTCGCATGGCCTTGGAAATCGAGCTTGAAGCCAGCCAAGGCCGTGACCGAGTAGCAGAGGCCGAAACCTCGCGGTTGGTATTAGAGGCAGCGACAGCCAGCGCTGTGACAATTCAGAGGCTCATAGATATCTACAACGAGATGCACCTTTCCACACTTCGCCGAGGGGCGGAGCGAAAGCGTCAGATTGAGCAATCACTTGCGCCCAAGTTGTCATTGCCTGCTTCAAGCCTTGTGCGGTCTGACCTTCAAAAAGCGGTTGACGCAAAGGCGACGGCAGGGCGCGGAGTGTTCGCCAATCGCATACGTTCAGCGCTGATGGCATTCACCAGATGGGCGACAGAGCGCGACTATCTGGAATCCGACATAGGCGCGGGGCTGGCGCGCCCTATGAAGGAAGTCAGCAGAGACCGGACCCCGAACGTCAGGGAAGTAAGGCAGATTTGGGCTGCGACGACTTTGATGGGTAGCCTTTGGGGCCCTGCGCTGCGGTTGTTGATCCTGACCGCGCAACGGCGGCACGAAATCCTTGGGTTGGAATGGTCCGAAGTAGATTTGCAGCGGGCCACAATCACGAAATCAGGAACGCGAACAAAGAATGGGCAGGGCCATATCACCCACCTGTCAAAGCCCGCGTTGGCAGAATTGACCGCACTTGCTAAGCGCCGCGATCCCGCCGCGCCGACTGACCTAATTTTCACAACTACGGGCAAGACCCCAATTTCTGGCGTCAGTAAGGCCAAAAGCCGCTTGGATGGATTGCTAGGCGACGGTTTTGAACCTTGGCGGCTACATGACTTGCGAGGGGCGTTTGCCACTGCTCTGGTAGAGGCAGGTGTGCCGGAAAGTGTTGCGGACCGCGTACTTAATCACTCTGCTGTTGGATCCGCGCCCAGCACCGTTGCACGTATCTACAATCGGGCGGAGCAGATGCCGCAACGCGCCGAGGCACTGGATCACTGGGCCGAAATAGTCGTCGGCGAGAATAATCTCACAGATTTAGTAAGGGACGCAATATGAGTATCGAGCCCCCCTCCCCGCGCTTTCTCCCAAAGCCGTACTGCACCGCGACGGATATGCGAAGAATACTATACCTTCACGCTTTCCCACCACCTGCCGAAGACGATGAGTTGTTGCGGGCCTGCAAGGCAGATGTTGCTTTTACCGAGGTTCAATTGGCAGAGTGTCAAGCCGCCGCCGACAAGGCCAAAGCCAGCCAGCCAGCCCCAAGCCTAGCCAATCACAGCCGAGGGTATTCGCCGCCGCCATACACGCCCAGAGCGGCCGGAAAGTCCACTTTAATCGATGCGCACAAATCACTTCTGCACGCCCAAGCGGTTGAATTGTCCGTGACCACAGGCAGTTTGACATATTTAGTGGAATGGCCAATGTCACCGCAGACCTCACCTGATCGATCAATAAAAAAGATGGGGCCGTTACTGCCCAATGTTGGCGGGCTAGTCTCCTCTCGCTGGCGGGGTGTCCAAAAATTGATAAGGGAAAAGCTCTACGCCAGTAAAATTGATGTGTTCTACCGCATTGCTGGCGAAGGGATTGTTGCTCTATCAAACCCCAAGATGTGGCTTGATGACTCTTGGTCGCACAAGGTTCTTGTGGATGGAGTGATTGCCCCGTCTTTCGGACAGTCTAAACTCACAACAGAGGCACTTTTTGACACCGACCAATTGAGGAAAGCTATCCCCGCACAATCGGACAAGCGCCCTTCGCCCCCCCGTTCCGTCGGACGTCCAAACAAGATCAACGCTGTCTGCAAATGGCTTACCAAAAATCACCCCAACGGGAAGCCAAAGGGGGTGTTGATCAAAGAGTTACGAAACGCCGCGTCCGATGACCTAAACACATCAATAAGTGTGGCTACATTCAAAACCGCGAGGAACGCGATTAGCTGGCCCAAAGGCAGTTGAGCCCGTGAACGCGGCGGCTCCGCGAGATTGCAGAGCAATAACGACAAGTATTGAGCGAAATAGGGTCAATTATCCCCGGCCATAAGGTCAAATATTCACAGAGTTAGGGTCAAGTATTCCTATCAAAGTTTTTTATTCTTGTCTTTTTTGTACCGTATATCAATGACTTAACTACATGTATGTTCACACCTGTGTCCACTTAGACCTAGCAGGAAAGATACAACATGCAGACCGCTTCAACAAATTCATCTAACGCAGCTTTGAACACGATACCGCCTCGCCTCTTGAGCATCGCGGACAGCGCCACCTACGCGGCCACCAGCCGTTCCACGCTTTACGCCGAAGAAAAGGCCGGGCGGATTCAATTCGTCAAAATTGGAACGTCTACCCGCGTTGAAGTCGTCGAACTCAATCGCTGGATCGACCAGAAGACCAGCGAACCCACCGCCGCATAAGCAAACCCCCACTTTTCCCATATGGGTCAAGCAGGGGGTGCATCGTTTGTGTCTGTCTAGGACAAGTAAACGATAGCCTGCTTGGTCCCTATTTTCAAGATAGGATCGACAATGAAATCAGTAACAGAACACCAGCAAGCCCCAAGATGGGTAATGTCCGTCAAAGACATTCCATCGGACCGGACCCCAGCAAAATACGAAGTCCTCATGGAAGACGGCACGGCCACAATCGTGACGCTAAACAATCGCAAGCGCCAAGTCGTTGACGCCATGCTTAGCGGGCCACTGTTCTGCGCATCGACGGTGCGATTGGGTGATGCGGTTTTCCGCCTCAAGGAAGACCACGGCCTTAAGGCTGCGACCCAGACCACTGCTGAGGGCCGCAAGTTTTACACGCTCTCGGGTCAAGGCGTCAGCCGCATTGATGGGGGTGCTGCATAATGGCCCTTCGCATCCAGATTGCCCGCCTACAGCGCCTCTACGGCCTCACCGCAACCCAAGCCAGAGTTGTCGCTGGCCTTCACTATGGAGAGGCAGCGTAATGACTGACATCCCCAAAAACAGCCGCGAGATTATCCGCGTAACACGTGCCGACTTCAAAGGTCACGATATGATCAACGTCCGCGTTTTCTTCGACGTTGGCGAGGGCGAGATGAAACCCGGCAAGCAGGGGGTCGCGTTCCGCGCGGCCCTACTTCCTGAGGTGTTGAACGCATTAGCGTCACACGTTGCGCAAGAGGAGGTCAGCTAATGACATCTCGCACATATGCCCAAATTGAATGCTCACTCAAGTCCTCGAAGAAGGTCAAAGGCCTGACAAATCATGCAACGCTTTGGGCGTATCTCTGCGCCCATCTCAGCGACTACAGCACTTACACTGGCCTGTTTCGTTACCCTCTACCCATGTGGGCATATGATGCTCAATTGGAAATTCCAGACTTGGAGTTGGCCATAGCCGAACTCACCCGAGCTGGGTTGATCGACTATGATCCAGAAGAGCAATTCATTCGCATTGTAGGCTGGTTCCACAAACGCAGCGGCCCTGACAACCCCAATCGTGTTGATAGCGTCATTGCTGACCTTGGCGGCTTGGACAACGTAGATGACTGGATTTTCTGTCGGACCGCATCTGAGTTAATGGTGGCATCGGTCAAACGTTCACTGCGCTGGAAACAAGAGGCACCCGGGCGTGCGCAACTCTACGCGAGCCTTAAGGTGTTTATGGCGGAGGTTTATCAGGACCATGGCGACGGCTTCTTGGAAATTCTCTGTGAGGAGTTGAGCAGCGCACCCGCAACTGTGTCCTTGGAGCTAAAGGCCATTTTTCCAGTTTTGCACGCCCTGTCAGTCGAGCCAGTCGGGAAGGGTTCGGGAAGGGTTACCCCAAGCCTTCGGGAACACGAGACGAGACGAGACGTAAACGAAACGAATACGAAAAAAGACGAAAACCAAAACAAGACTGCCGATTTTTCGACAAAAAAAAGCAGTCAGTCCTCAAATCCAATCGCGCTTTCAGAAGTGCTTAGAAAAGATAAAGGGCCAACCCCTTCAACGCTTCAATCGCGAGTAGCAAAATCAGCATTGGGCAACACATGAAAAATGACAGGCCAGTGACAAGAGCGCAGACAACAGACGAGCAGAAAGGCCTAATTCTAAGCATCCTTGCCGACATGGCAGAGAGTGACGACTTGAAATCCTACACCGATCACGTGGGGTTTGATGTTTCAGCACTGTCAGGCAGCAAAGACCTACCCGCCGCATGGGTGGCTCATTATTGGCTTGGGCAGGGAACCTATGACGTGGACAGGGCGACCATGGACCTACTGACATGGCCCCCGATAGCCCGCAGGGTGTTTGAACTGCAGCAATGTTTAGCCAAATGAATTGTGAGGGGGCAATGCGCAACAGGGTGCAAAAGGGCATCCCTGAGGGTGTCTTATGGGTCAGATTGTCAGGCCGGATCATAAGAATAACCCGCACAGCTTGCCACTTTGGGGGGTCGCGGGCGTGGTTTGTGTGCCCCGATTGCCAGCGCCGTTGCGGTGTTCTTTATCCGGTTACGTGCAAACGCTGCCGGGGCCTCAATCATCGTTCTGAGGTACTGTCGCCGAGCGGACGCGCGACCCTGAGGGCGGTAAAGCTGCGCCGCCAACTAGATCCCCATGCAGGCAACCTATCTCTGCCAATACCGTCCAAGCCTAAGTTGATGCGCTGGCACACATACCTTGCCAAGCGGGATGCAATCAGGCGGGCGGACGCGGCTCACATCTCAGGCATAGCAGTAACATTAGACCGTTTTAGGGGTCTCGCCGGGGTAAGCCACAGCGGGGAAATTAGAGGTGATTTAATGGCCCAGAATTAGCACAATATGCCATATAAAACAAGACATAACGCCTAATTGACGGTACAATATCGTCAGGTTTATTTGGGTCAAAAATGGCCCCTGCGACAGACAAAAATGAAAGGCTAAAACATGGCACTACAACCATCCATCATCTTAGCAGGCCGTGGCGTCGATGCTATGGGCGCGATTGCCCAAGGCACCGCCAATGGTCAGAACATGCTAACCGCAATCAAGCAGCGCGACCAACGCCAAGCGGTCAACCAGTTTGGCGCGGCTGCACGTCAGGGTGACGAGAACGCCTTGAACCAGCTTTCACGGTTTGATCCGGCGATGGCGCAGGGTTTGCAGGTCACTAACCAGAATATGGAGACATCACGGATTAACGCGGATCGTTCGGCGCAGATGTTCCCTCTACAAATGCAGGGCGCACAGCTTGGCATCGATCAGACCATGCAGCAAATGCGCTATCTTGACGATACAACCGCACGGGAAGTCCAAGCATACGCAGCAGGCATCACCGCAGAGGAACGGGCGGCGCAGGCCGAACGCACGCGGCAGGCAGTCGCGGCAGCCCTTAGCGGAAACTGGGCAAGGTTCAAAAAGATACAGCATCAACATGACCGCCTATTATTAAGCCTGGGGGAAGTGCCGAAACGGTATGAACTGACGCCCCAGACGGATTGTGGGGCAATGCAATGATCCAGCCAGTAACCGACAGCCATAACAAACCGATGGAGGCAAACATGACAGCAGGCCAACCCACGAAGTACCGCCACGAATTGTGTGAGGTCGTTTTAGGCGTAGGGGCAGAAGGCGGCTGGCTTTCTGAGATGGCGGAGGCGTGCGACGTTTCACGCCCAACAATGGACAACTGGGCATCGGCTCACCCTGACTTTTCAGAGGCACTAACGCGCGCGAAGCAGAAGGCACAGGCTTGGTTTGAAAAGGCCGGCCGCGACGGGCTTACTGCGGAGAAGTTCAACAGTTCACTTTGGGCCAAGCAAATGAGCGCACGTCACCGCGACGAGTACACAGAGCGGCGCGAATTGACGGGCAAGGACGGTGGCGCGATCAAGTCCGAGGCGGTCACCAGCGGATCGGCCAAGCTAACCGCGTTTCTGGATGGGATTGCGACAAGGGGATAGGTGCAAGGAAGGTAGACGAAATCGCTCGGGCACATTTTTGCACTTAGAGCAATTATCGAACTTTCGCTGCAAGTGCGTCAAGGTCTGCTTTGGCGGACCGTTCAACAAACGGTCGTTTTTGGCGCCTTTCCAGAGCCTCTCCCTGCACATAAAACCACCCCCACACTGTTGAGCACGGGGGCGGTTTCTAATGCTCTACGAAAGAATGAGCTTAGAACTTCATATCAAAGCTGAGGTTTGCGCCACGGCTTTCGTAATCAGACCCGATCCCGTCGTAGAAGGTTCCAACGTTCAGGTTGCTGCCGCTCTCCAGCCCGTAAGCAAGACCTAGCTTCATGCGGCCGCGTGTGTCCTCAGACGTCGCACCACTCGCTGAGGTGGCGGCGTGGATCACCGAGAGGCCACCAGTCAAATCCAAGCTGCCAGTCTCAAATGTAATCGGAGTTCTGAAATCCATACCGATGCCGCCTTTCCTATACGTGTCAAATTCTTGACCCCACCGCGTGGCTTTGGCAATCAACTCAGTGAATTGCATCGATGGCTAAACGAAGCAGCTGGCCCGCAGAATTTCGCGATCCATCAAGCGCCGTGTTCTGGTGCGGACGCTATCGGGGTTCATGTTCGGACATTGGACGTGGCTGCGGACTTGCTGCGGGCGTTCCCTGATTTGGTCCTAGCGGACCGGATTTAGGATATTGGTTTTTTCTTTGTCCGGCAAAGTTTGCACGGCTCTGAACGGACCCACGCTGCGGCTCGAACCAATGCGCCTGAACGCAAAAGGGCGACCCGAAAGCCGCCCTTTGTCGTAGTACGCTGGTGACTTACTTAAAAGGCACGCTCGAAGTTGAGGCCCAGACCCGTGGTGGTCGTATCACCAACGCGGTCACGCCTGATATTAACAGTCAGGTTGCTCAGGCCATCGCTTGAGCGGCTTACCATACCGATTTCGGCACCACCGCCACAGTTGCTCGTGGTATCAGTTGCCATGATCCGTTCACAGATTACACGCGGCGCAAAGGTAAATAGCGCGTGGCTGTCTGAGACGGATAGCCCATCAAGTGGCACCTTAAACTCCGCAGTGAACGTCCCGCTTGCCATGCTGACAGTCCCCGCATCCAAGGAGAGCGTGTCATCAACCAAACTGTAGGCCTCACCGCTGAAGGTCATCTTGCCGATGTGTGTTTGACCATACGTCAGTTGCAGTTGTGGCCATAATTCATAGCCATCCCCCTCAACAACTCCCGTCAGTGACGCGCCCACAGTCCCAGTCGTGGTTTTATAGTCACTGGCAACGTTCAGGGTACCATTGTCCAGCTCAAGGCTGTTGCGCCCAACACCTAGCGACGCAAAGCCATCCACGTAGAGGTTGGGTTGGATTTCAGTGACAAAATATGCCCCGACCGAAGCCCCGAAACTATCTTGTTCACCAGCAAACGCGCCCTCAAGTGTAGCACGCCCCAGTTCTGCGCCCAGATAATACCCATACATAGCTGTATTGGATATCTGACGTTCCCAAGCCAACTTGCCGTTGATCTGCGCGCTTACCGAGCCGTCAGTGTCGCGTTGAATGTCAAAGTCGCCAAAGAACAGGCGGGTCTGACCACTCTCATCGCTGCCTGTTTCGCCAAAGAACGTCCCTTGCGTGCTGAACCTGCCATTGCTCAGTTCTGCTGAGCCTGTGATGTCGAGCGGGGTCGCGGCACGGCTGACCATTTGGCTGTCTGTACCTGCTTGCTGCCTACCCGATATAAACCGCTCCTGTGCAGCACTGGTCATGCGGACGTTGCTTGAAACAGTCGAGCGAACGCCGCGCAGGGCTTCAGCAGCTACCACTGCGAGGATTTCTTCCTCGTTCTCCTCAAACGCAGAGGCAGGAGAGCCTGCTTGGATCGTGTAGGTATTGGACACGATGTTGCCGTTGTTAGCCTCATCCTGCGCAGCATTGGCAATGATGGTCACGGTGACCGTTGCGCCCATTACCGGCTCAATTGTGATGGTATAATCCGCATCATCGCCAGAAAGCCCTGTGACGGAGCCGCCTTCAACAGTGATCTCACTCGCCATGAGTCCAGTGACAGGCTCAGAAAACGCCGCAGATACATCAAAGGCACCCGTGACGATTTCGCTTGGTCCTGTCAGTGTCACCGTGGGAGCTGTCGTGTCGGGTGGGGGCATGGTGCTAATAAAGTATTCGTGATTTCCTTTGGCGAGCCCGCCGGCGGCATTCGTAAGTCTAAACGCGAAGCCCATGTATATTTGGTCGGTATAAGACGCAGCGTTAGCACCGATATTAGTTAGCATAGTCACGTTCGATGCATCAGTCATGAGACAGTCCGCGATTATGTGTTTAGTGATACCTTGTACATGTGTTTTACCATCGTAAGCATTCCAATATGAACCACCGGAAAAATACTTCGACCAATTAGACATATCCCATAATGCCACGTAAGCGGAGTGGTATTTTGGATCTGTTGCTTGAAAATAAAATACACCGCACGGCTCGCCGCGGCCCGCGTCGCGCCAAATATCTATGAAAGCGGAGCCATAAAATGTTTCCTGCGCACTGACGGCACCGCCGGAAACCGACCCGCCGACGACGACGCCTACTAATCCGCTTCGTATCCAATTACGCATGATTTCAGCCCTCCTGAGGCCCAGGCGGTGAACCGCCTTTGGTAGGCCTCAAGCAAGCGCGTGATGTCGTCATGCGAAGTGATCGATGGCCGTGGGTTTAAATAAGCCTGCGCTCCATCATAGGGGTGCAGTATGGTTGACCGCCCTATCCAGCCACTGCGGTAGGCCCGCAACTGTCTGTGATAACGCTCATAAAGCCGGGTCAGCTTCTCCTGGTGACGCGACCGTGTGACCACCGACAGGGACAAACCTGCGGGATCAAACTGGTAGCCCAGGAAATCAAATCCACGGGCCAGCGGCCCAATGGTTGTTTTGTCGGGATGCTGCGTCAGGCCCAAGGCCTCAAGCTGCTGGTTCATAGTTGCAATCGCGCGGCGCAACCGCCAGCGCGACGGGGCCAAAACGAGGATATCATCCATGTAGCGGATGTAGAAACACTTGGCGTGGCGCGTGGTCATCGCCACATCCATCGCGTGCAGATGAAACGCACCCATCAACGGGCTGAGCGAGCAGCCCGCTGGGATGCCGCGCGTGATGTCGCGAAAGGTGCCGCCGTATTCTTCTGTGCGGCGCATGTATTGCACCAGCAGGTTCATGACATTGCGGTCCGACACGTAGGGCGTCAGTTGATCCAGAAGTTTGTCGTGATTGATGCTGGCGTAGTAAGACTTAACATCCGTACGGCAGACATAGCGGTGCTGCGGTAACGCCTCTCGGACGCGCCATACCGTGGCTTTGAGGCCGCCGTGGCCCCGAAGGTGCGTACAGGCGGGCGAGCTGGGCAGGATGTGCGCTAGGCGGGCGGTGAGGGCTTTGAGGACGGCTCCGTCTTCCGGACAGCGCTGCGGATGCTTTTGAGTGCGACGTGAGAGCAGCACTGGCTTGAGGCGATGGGGATTTGGTGCGGCCGGAGCGCCCTGCGCCACCGCAACATGCACCGCGCCCCGGTCATTTAAAGAGCTTGCTTGATGGTGGTGACGTGAAATGATGCAACCCTCAAGAACGGTCCAGACACGCCCGGGGTCCGCAACATAAACAATTTTTAAACCTTATTAGATTTTTATATTCACGCAAGGTTAAGTATTTTTTTTAAGTAAAATATAACACTTAATGCCCGCATGTATTCGGGATGTTGCCAACCAGGCACACTCAAAACAAGGGTGCAACATTGGTTTGCAAGCTTGGATTGGCTGATTTGAGGGCACAACTCTCCACCTGCGGTGACCAGTCACGGTTTAGCCGTTCAAAAACCCAAGCAGTTGTTGAAGGTTTTTGGCTTTCCGGTGATAGCGGACACCAATACATCAAGCAGCATCCGTGACTCTGGGCTCATAGCTGCCGTTGGCTGCAACCTAGATCAATGTCCGCTCTGGGTCGGAAGCTGCGGTCGCGCCTATTGTGGTCAAGCTCGGTTTGTCCGCACAGCCGCCGGTCTCAGGAATAAACACGATCCCAGCGCCTATTAATGGCCCCGTCACTCTACACATCGCCAGTGTTGCCCACTGGCCCAGCCACAGCATCCGCAGGTGCAATCGACCCACCTGCGATGAACCGAACGCCTTGGCCCTCTAGTGCAATCTGCAGTGAAAGCAGGCTGCGTTGATTTACCCCCCCCCTTCTCAGTTTCGTATCGCGTGACCGTCGCTGGGGTGAGGCCTACCAATTCTGCGACTTCACGGACGCCTAAACGCACTGATGCGCGGGCAATTCTTAGCTATGCCTTGCAAGGTGCGCCAGACACCACCCCCCAATGATGGGAACAGCAATTCTTTGAAGCGTCTACGCGCACGCGGGCTTAACGTTATGATGGATGGATGTGCCCGTAGGCTGTAGCCGGGAAGCCCATTGGCACAAGCCAATATAATCGATACACATTGTACCAACAACAGCATGTTGTGTTTGTAGAAGGCTTTAATGACAGTATGTGTGGCAGTTAAAGTTCATGATTGCATCGTTTTTGCTGCTGACAGCGCCAGCACCCTGACAACCACAAACGAAGCTGGTGAACAGTCAGTACTGAACGTTTACAACAATGCGGACAAAGTTTTCAACTTACATCGCGAACTGCCATTGGTCGCGATGACTGCAGGTATGGGGCACATTGGCGGCAGGTCCATCAGTAGTCTCGCAAAGGAACTGCGGGTGAGGTTGACGAAAGGGGACATCGCAGTCAACTCTAAGGACTACACCGTAAGTGACGTTGTGAAGCACGCTCATGGGTTTCTGAAGGATGCCTATGAAGCGCCCGAAAGCAAAGTTAACGCCAATGATTACCTCGAATTTTGGATCGGCGGTTACGGGTCAACAAACGAGCACGGTGAGATTTGGAAGCTTGTTATCTTAGCTGGGCAGCTAAAAGAGCCCCTACAGCTAAATAAAGAAACAGACGCACAGTGTATTTATTGGGGCGGTCAAGGCTCGGCTATTTCCAGGCTTTTACTGGGAGTTGATAGCGACTTCATTCAGGCAATGATGGACGAGGGCGTTCAGCAAGAATTGTCTGAACTGATGTACGAAAAAGCGACAAGCCGACTAGAAACTCCATTGCTCAGTGCAACAATGCCCGTCATTGATGTTATACGGTTGGCTGAGTTTCTAGTAGAGACGACTAAGGGATACTTTTCGTTTGCGTTTGGCTCAGACATTGTTGGCGGGGCGACTGACCTTGCGACAGTTACGAAATATGAAGGCTTTAAGTGGATAAAGAGAAAGCACTTTTATCCACGGAGCTTAAACAGAGGGGACAACGATCATGTACGCTAGAAATCAACAAGTCGCGCCTAAAATGAGCTACCCGTACCAGCGCCAACGTCGTGACTCCGGCGAACTGATCGTTTCTGCATCTAAGGAATCTGAACGACTTACTGCTGACCAAATCCGAAGGATTGAGGCTGTTCTTGTGAAATCCCTGACTGAAGCTGAGGGTTGACTCTCAGCCTCAACCATCCTCCTACCAGAATTTTTTTGCATCATGACCGTCTTTCTGCGCCCGCTTGATAGAGTGATGCACCCAATTTAGCATATCCCTTACATAGTTTTGTCAGCGCCCCAACATTTGGCGTCGATGGCCTGTGAGTCGGCATCCGACCCAACTGGCAAAGGTCGTCCTTATCCGCCCCCAGACCTCAGCTTATGCCAATGTGATTCGCCCTCAAATTCAAGTCGCTCTTTGAAAGAGAGCTATTGGCGAGGTCGAAGCCACAAATAAGGCCCCAAACTTGGTAAATTGTCCCCCATATGTCCCCCAGAACATTCGACATGGAAGCCCTCAGTGCGTAACAACGCTTAGGTTTTATCTGTATTACGTTGTTTTTGTTTGGAAAAAAATGGTGCCCCCACACGGACTCGAACCGCGGACCTACTGATTACAAATCAGTTGCTCTACCAGCTGAGCTATAGGGGCACTACGGGGCGCAGTAAGGTGTCTGGCGCGGGCTGGCAAGAGGGAGATTCACTCGATTTGTGCGCCGATGGGCGGTTCCACTGACGACAAATCGCGCATAAGGTTCTTGCAGCAGCAAAACCAACGTATTACGGGCAAAAAAACAATGCAGATTGTCTATCATATCGGCGCTAATTGTACAGATCAGGATCGCCTGCTCAAATCTGTTCTAAAGAACGCAGAAACCTTCGCGCAGCTGGGAGTCAAAGTTCCTGGACCCGGCAAGTATCGCAGCCTAATTCGTGAAACTATTCAGTCTCTTGATGGGAAAGAACCTGCGCCAGACACCCGCGAAATTCTGCTGGATGCCATTCTGGATGACGACCAATGCGACCGTCTGGTGATGAGTAATTCGCGGTTCATGTGCGTCCATAAACGGGTGCTTGAAAACGGCATTTTTTATGGGCTTGCGGAACAAAAACTGCGGGGCCTCGCGAACCTGTTTCCTAAAGATGAGATCGAAATCTTCCTTGGTATGCGCAACCCTGCGACGTTTATCCCAGCGATTTTTGGCGACTCTGCGATAGACAGTTTTAGCGATTTTATGCATGGGACCGATCCACTTGATTTGCGATGGTCCGATCTGGTCACGCGCATTCGCACCATCCTGCCCCACGCCAGCCTGACGGTTTGGTGCAATGAAGACACGCCGCTGATCTGGGCGCGGCTTATTCGTGAACTTGCGGGCGTCGACGCACTGACCAAAATCACCGGCGGGTTTGACCTGCTCAGCGCAATCATGAGCGCGGACGGCATGCGGGCCTTTGTGACCTACATCAAAGCCAATCCGCCACAAACAGAGCAGCAGAAGCGGCGCATTATCGCAGCGTTTTTGGAGAAATACGCGCTAGAAGAAGAAGTCGAGGATGAGATCGATATTCCCGGCTGGACCCAAGACACCCTTTCCCAGCTCACCGCGAACTATGAAGAAGACATCTACCGGATTGAACGTGTGGAAGGGGTGAATTTCATTGGTCCCTAACCTGCAAAAAAGCTTGGCGAAATCGCGCCGTTTCATGCAATGCGATGTGTTCAGCACAACGCCCATGGGCGGCAACGGGCTGGCGGTGGTGCTGGACGGCGCGGAGCTGGGCGAGGATGCCATGCAACGCTTCGCACGTTGGACCAACTTGGCTGAAACCACGTTCATCTTTCCGCCCAGCGATCCGGCGGCGGACTACGACATTCGCATTTTCACCGTGTCACGGGAATTGCCTTTTGCGGGGCACCCGACATTGGGCACCGCCGCGTGCTGGCTTGAAGCGGGCAACACGCCCAAACAGGCGGGCGTTATCCGTCAGAATTGCGGCGTTGGACTGGTTGAGATTGACCTGACGGGCGACACGCCTGCATTCGTCGCACCGCCCACGTCCATTACCAGCATGGCGGCCAAATCGCTTGCTGCAATTACTGCGGGTCTAAACCTTGATCCGACGCGCATCATGCGCCACGCGGTGCTGGACAACGGTCCGATCTGGCATGCGATTGAAATGCAAGGCGCGGACGATCTGCTTACGCTGGACGCGGGCGCAATTACCCCTGTCACCGGCCTCGCGGTGGGGCTGATCGCACCGCACAGCAAGGGCGATGCCGATTTTGAAGTTCGGATGTTTTCGATGTGGGCGGGACTGACCGAAGACCCGATAACCGGATCATTGAATGCGGCTTTGGCCCATTGGATGCAGACGCAGGGGCGCGTTCAGCGCCGACATATCATTGCGCAGGGAACCTGTATCAGGCGTCATGGTCGGGTGCATGTCATCCCGTCAGCGGATGACCCAGACCGCGGGCCAATCCGCATTGGCGGGCATACGAATATCTTGATCAAGGGCCACGTGACCCTCTGATCAAAATCACATACCAAGCGCTTCTTTGTACATTTCCATCACCGCTTCCTCTTCGGCAATGTCGTCGCTGTCGCGTTTGCGCAAGGCGATAATCTTGCGCATGACGGATGTGTCATACCCACGGCCCTTGGCCTCTGACATGACTTCTTTTTGCTGCTCGGCGAGGTCTTTTTTCTCAGCGTCGAGCCGTTCAATGCGTTCAATGAACTGACGCAATTCGTCGGCCGTTACGCGGTAGCTGGTGTCGGTGGATGTGTCAGACATATCGGACCTCATGTCGCTTGGTTTGGCGTTCTCCCTAACCGCGTAACCCACGCGCGGCAAGCGGTTGCGTGCACTGCGTGGGCGCGATACCCCCACAGCGTTCCTAAGCCGATAAACTGGCCCCCAAAACGGAGACGCACATGGACCTTTTGATCCCCATCGGCGCGGTGATTTCGATCATCGGCCTTATCGGTATTATCATCAGTATCGTGCAGGTGCGTCGTGCCAAAAGCACTGCGGCAAACGATGACGATTTAAGGGCCAAAATTCAGGCCGCTCTGCCGCTAAATCTGGGGGCATTTTTGGTGTCTGTCATTGGCCTGATGTGTGTCGTGATTGGCGTTATCCTAACCTAGCGCATCAAACCCGCGCGCGTCCTTAATCGCCTGATCCACAAGATCGGGCGCGGCCCAGATCGTGCTGTCCTCGCCCCACACCCGAAGGTCTTTACGCACCCCGATCAAACCCGCGCTTTGCATCGCGCGCATTGGACCACCTGCGCGCCGTGGAAAGCCCAAACCGTGGACCGCCAGCGCATCAATATCTGATGCGCGTTGCACAGCGTTTTCTGCAACACAGGCAGCCCTTTCAACCAGCAATGCCGCGACCAAGCGGCGTGCAATTGTGTCGTTTTGGACCGCATCACCTTTCCTGCCAAACGGCCCGGCACGAAACCCGTAGGCAACCATCGCGCCATCGACATCATCCACGCTTGCGCCACCTAAGACCTGATGTTCCGCGGCCGTGCGCATTGCTTTGCGCAGGCGTCGAACGACCGATTTACCCATCGGGTCGACAGGTCGAAACGCAGTGCCTTCGCGTTTAATCAAAGCACTATCAATCTTGCGTTCCGCCATGAAAACATGGAGCAGCGCGATCGATTGCGGGTGGGCAAGGCAGCGCGCGAACGCATCTGCCTCAAAAGCTAATCCTGCATCAAACGGCAACAGCCCAGCGGCCTCAACACAGTCCAAAACGCGTTCGGGGGCATGCAACGGGTTACCCGCCAAGGCCGCGCGCCCTTTGGCAATCGCCGCGCTGTACGCCAACCCCTCCATAAGATGGCTGCGGTTATCACGGGTCTGACGCGGCCCCTTGCCTTGTTCGATCAGGTTCAGCGCGAAGGCAATCGCGCCGGATGCAAGATCACCCTGCACAATAGCGTCCACAAGTTGCGAACGATGGGCGACAGAAGCGTCAATCATTGCGGTCGAAATCATCATTTGCAAAGCGCGTGCGGCCCCGATCAGTTGTGGCAATCGTTGCGTGCCTCCGCCGCCCGGCACCAACCCCAACGCCACCTCTGGCAGGCCGATCTTCGCGTCCGGCGCTGCCAAACGGTAATGCGCCGCCAACAGCAGTTCAGCCCCCCCGCCCAGCGCCGAACCATGAACGGCCGCAACAACGGGTTTGGTGCAGGCTTCAATTCGGTCGCACAATTGCGCCAATGATGGCTGTTTTGCCGATCCGTCTAATTCGCGAATATCCGCGCCAGCCGAAAACATCCGCCCAGATGCGATCAACACCGCAGCTTTGACGTCTGGATTGGCGTCAATACGACTGAACGCCTCCCACAGACCCGCACGCAAGGGGGCTGACAATGCGTTCACAGGGGCCGCGTCAAGCGTGGCAATACCAACCCCGTCCAAAATCCGAAATCGCACCAGCCTCGCCATAGGACCCCTTTGAACACCTGCGCACGTCCGACGTCACAGGTTATGACGTGCAGGATGGCTGTCCGCACGCCAAAGGGAAAGCCCCCAAAGCATCATTCGCTGCAAAATGGCCGCACAGATCGTCGAGCGCTGGACGCCCAGCGCCGCGCGTCATAGAAAGAGCCATGGACATTCGCCAGCTCACCCCCGATTACGCCGTCGCGCCCCAGATCGACCCCGAGGACCTGCCAGCCCTCGCGCAGGCTGGATTTACCACTATAATCAACAACCGCCCGTGCAGCGAAATTCCACCGTCACATCAGGCGGACGCGATGCAAATTGCGGCGGACGCGGCGGGTTTGACATTTGTGGTGCTCCCCGCGACCCATACGGCACTGACGCCTGATCTTGCGGTCCAGCAAAAACAAGCCTGCGCGCAATCAGATGGTCCTGTGTTGGCTTATTGTGCGTCGGGCACCCGCTGCACAATTATCTGGGCGATGATGCAAGCGGGCGGCATGGACACCAGCGACATCCTGCAAACCGCCGCCGATCACGGTTATGATCTGGGGGCAATGCGCCGCCAATTGGACGCGCTTGCAGGCGGCTAATCTTCGATCTTTGCTACCCCACAACCAAGTCAGGTGCTGCAATTTTTGGCTCTCCAGCGCTCAGCCCGACATCGGGCCCAAAATCTGTCGATGGCGCAGCAGCTTGCGCCATTTTTGGTGGATCATCCTGCAGTTCAACCCGCGTATACTGCACGCGTACGGCCCGCTTGCCCGCCACCTGACCCAGCCGCGCAGTGCTGATAATTTCCCCACCCGGTCCGGTCAGCGTCACCAACCCGACCGTCGTTCCAGCCAAATTCAGCACATGCCCCACTTCAAAGGCTTCAATCTTATGGATTGGCAGCGTCATGCGGGTCAGGACCGCGTCCAATTCCGCTGGCGCGTCTTGCACAGCACTGCGCAGCGCCATCGACCAGACAGATGTGTCTTTGACAGGCAGGCTGGAAACCGGCACCTTGGGGCGCAGAGCGATCAACATTTCACCTTGCGCATCGCCGCCGCCCATCTGGATGGTAATGCGCCAGCAGCGGTAATTGCCCTGCAACATGACCAATCCTGCGGTGCGCAAATCATCAATCGGCCCAATGTCATAAGCGGTCGGTTCAAAATCAGCCGCACCAAATCCGACCTCCGCCAGTTCTGCCAGCAATTGGCTGGCGAACGGCACCGACATAACGGCATCAACGCGCGTAACGCGGCGTTGTTCATCGGCGGCGGGAAGCAAACACCCCATCGTTTGCATTTCAACCAAGGCAGAACGCAACGGTTGGTCCATTAAAAAAAGCCCCGTCAATCCTGCTGATGATCCATCGCGCAACCCCAACACAACCCAGCCTTCTGGCCCACTTTCAATCAGGCCCTCCGAATCGAGGTCTTCTTCGGCGATGCCCAGAACCGACGCCGACAATCCCACCGCCTTATCTGCCGCGCGCCCCAACGCACGCCGCATTTGGCGCATCGGAGTGGCCGGTGCCGCGTCGTCCGCTGGCGGGATAGCCCGCGTCAGCCCCAGCTTCTGGGCAAGGACAGGATTAACCGTCTCCATCAAGAATATCCCACACTACACTTCATCGCACTGTGTTTAGCGTACGCGAGGTTACCAACCTGCTAACGACAGGTTGCGTCCCTGCGTTATTGTGCAGCCAAAGCCTGCGCCGTTGGCAGCGTCACGCGAAACGCAGCCCCGCCCTGCCCCGGCAAATACGTCACATCACCGCCAAGTGCGCCCATAATCTGGCGAGAAATCGCAAGCCCCAGTCCCGCACCACCCGCCTTACCCTCATCCTCAAGCCGCGAGAATTTCTCGAAAATCATCGATTGGCTCTCGCTCGGGACGCCCGCGCCGTTGTCACAGAAATCCACAACCGTTTGGCCCGCTAATTGGCGCACAATGATGCGCAATTGCGGGGCGTCAGCGGCGCAGTATTTGGCCGCATTGCTGATCAGGTTGATGAAAACTTGCGCCAACCTGTCCAAATCGGTTTGCACGCTCACAGTTTCATTGCTCGGCCTGCGCGAAATTGCCAGTTTGCCAGTGTCCGCGCCCGACGCGATCACCGCGCGGTCCAACACGCCCGCCAACGTGCCCCGCCCGACGTTCAGTTGCACCTGCCCGCTTTCCAGCACGCCTAGATCCAACAAATCATCCAACAACCGCGTCAGTCGGTTGCTTTCTTCGTGGATAATTCCCGCGAACCGCTTACGCGCATCGTCTTGCACATCGACGTCGCGCAGAATGTCGGAAAACGCACGGATCGACGTCATCGGTGTGCGCAATTCATGGCTGATCTGGCTGAGGAACGCGTCCTTCTGGATACTCAGCGCGGTCAGCTTTTCGTTGGCTTCGCGCAGCGCGCGTGCCGTGCGATCAGCCTCGGCACTTTTTGCCTCAAGCCTACTGGAATACTCCATGATCTGCGCGGTTTCGTCCGCCACCGCGATCAGATCATCCACCGACACCATCGTGCCTACGGTCAGCTGGCCGATCATCGCATGCGCCGTCGCCGCCCCAACCGATCCCGACAATTCACGTTCCAGCCGACCGATGAAATCAGGCGTGACGTCAGGCTGGAACCCCGCCTTGCCCTGCGATCGTGCCTCTGCCGCAAAGATTGCCTGCGCCTCAGCGGCGCCAAGGATACGTTGGGACATCACCAACAAATCCTCAGCTTGGGCGGCTGATTGCGACCAGGTGTGCGCACCACTGGAATAATCAAACACATTGACGAATTGCGCCCCCTGCAGACGTTCCAGCGGGTTCGGGAAGGTCAGGATCGAAACGATAATAAACGCCGACGTGTTCAGGAACATCGACCAGAACAGCGCATGCACGAGCGGGTCAATCCCCGTGATCCCGAACAATGCCTCAGGTCGAAGCCAGCCGATTCCGAACGGCCCCGCTGCGAACACTGCCTGCGATATCACCGCATCAATTCCGAAACTGGGCAAGAAATTTGTCCACACCCAGACCGTGAATCCAATAATCAGACCCGCCCCAGCGCCCCAGCGATTTGCCCCACGCCAAAACACCCCGCCGATCATTGCGGGCAATACCTGCACAACGCCGATGAACGACACCAATCCGATGGCGGCCAGCGCTGTGCCCCCCCCCGACACGCGGAAATAAACATATCCCAGCGCCATTATGACGCCGATCGACACCCGCCGTGACATTATTACGACGTGGCGCACATCGCCCGACACGACCGCACCGGGGGTGCGCGCGTTCAACCAACTGGGCACGATGATGTGATTGCTCACCATTGTTGCCAACGCCAGCGTCGCCACGATCACCATAGATGTGGCCGCCGAAAACCCACCTAAAAACGCAAGGATCGCAAGGCCCTGTCGCCCCTCGCTTATGGGCACAGTCACCACGAACAAATCGGGGTTCGAACCCTCTGGCATCAAATCGAGGCCCACCACCGCGATGGGCATGACAAACAGGCTTATCAACATCATATACGTGGGGAACGCCCAGCTCGCGGTGCTTAGGCTGCGTTCGTCGGAATTTTCCACCACCATCACTTGAAACATCCGCGGCAGACAGACGAACGCGGCACCCGACACAAAGATCAACCCAATCCAGCGGCTCGGGGTCGGGGCCCATTGGCTTTGCGCCGACGCGTCGATCAAATCCAGCGTGGGGCCAACGCCGCCCGCGACGCCCCAGACCACGAATATTCCCACCGCAAGCAACGCGCACAGCTTCACCACCGCCTCAACAGCAATGGCGAGCACGATGCCGTGGTGGCGTTCATGGGCGTCCAAGTTACGCGTGCCAAACAACACCGTGAACACCGCCAGCCCGACGGCGACCCACATGGCCGCGCGGTTCAGATCACGCGGGATCCAAACCTCGCCGCTGCTGGCAGCGAACACCGCGATGGATTGCGTAACAGATTGAAGTTGCAGCGCAATATAGGGCGTCGTTCCGACAATCGCCAAAACCGTGACCATCACACCAAGCACAGGTGATTTGCCGTAGCGCGATGAAATCAGGTCCGCAATTGATGTCAAACGTTGCGTGCGCCCGATGCGAACCAGTTTTCGCACCAGAAACCACCAGCCGATCATCACCAAAGTCGGCCCCAGATAGATCGTCAGAAACTCAAGGCCGGATCGCGCCGCATAACCTACCGCGCCATAAAACGTCCAAGCGGTGCAATAGATGCTCAGCGACAGGGTGTAGACCGCCGAACTGCGCACCCATGCGGCTTTGCCCTGCGCCGCGCGTCGTTCCGCAGCAAAAGCGATAGAAAACAGGAACACGACATAGGCAAGTGAAACCAGTACCAGCAGGTTGAACGAAATCATTCCCCGCTCCGCCCGCTGCGCCCACCGTCGCCATCCAACGCTTCGGAAAACCGCAAGACGCGCGATAACAGAAAGGCCAGCGCAACAAGGAAGACCCACAACCCGAACAAATAGATTATGCCACTGCTGGTCAGGCTTTGATCGGGCGTATCGCGTGGCCACATCAACGGCAGCAGCATCAGAACGGCGGCGAGAATTGGCAACCAACGCGCGGCATCGCGAAACCGGCGTTGGCGATAACTGTCACGATCAAGAAATTCTGTTCGGGTGGGCGGTTTCATAGTGGCTTCATGGCGTCGCCAGTGCGCGCGCACTTTCTAGAATTTCGGCATTGGAAAACGGCTTGGTCATGAACCGCGTGGCACCCAGACTGGCCGCCATTTCACGATCCTTGGCTTGGCCACGTGCGGTCAGCATCATCACAGGCACATCTTTGGTCTCAGCCTGCGCACGCAAATCGCGCAGAATGTCGTAGCCGGATTTCCCCGGCAGCATCACATCAAGAATAATCAGATCCGGCACACCTTGCATGACCTTTGCCATCGCCGTTTCCCCGTCGGAATGGGTGTGCACGGTCCAGCCATCCTTGGTCAGGATATAACTGATCGCCTCCATGATATTGGGTTCATCTTCGATTAAAAGGACGCGTCGGCCCATGGTTCCCATCCCCCTATTGTCGTCGCCCCAAGCTCCCCCAGCGACACAAAATAACTATTGCGAAAACGGCTGGCGGAGTCAAAGGCCCACAGCAATGCTATAGCAAACTCGGGTGGCGACGGCTGGCGCAATTTTCAACATCGCAAACCCGACACCCCGGCCCCACGACGTCCGCCACATCACCCGTGCGCGCTGGCCGCACCAGCATTGTCGCTTTGATCCGCGGCTCTGCGCCAAACGCCACGTCCCCGACGGGGCCCGCGATTGCGAAACATTCAAACGGCGTGCGCGCAGCCCCGGGCAGCCGCACAACGCGCCGGATTGCCCGCCCCGGTTGGGTTAACGCCTGATACAGCGGCCACAGCGGGCATGCCGCACCCGAACGTGGCAGTCGAAAATCAAGCACAGGTTTCTGAAACGTCACAACACCCGCGCTGTCGCAAACCGCCAACCCCATCAGCGGATGGTCCGGGGCAGCCCCGTTCGATGACGGCGGCAAATGCGCCAACCGCCGCAGCACCATGTCCAGCGGCACCCCGAACCGCGCCGCAAGCCTTGCTGGATCATAGGCAACCGCGCGCGCAGCTTGACGGAACGCATCTAGCGGCAAACGTGTTGCGTCTTGCACAGCCCCCTTTGCCCAATCTTGCAGAATGGTTCGGACAGCGGCATCTTTGACATCATCAAACAACATCGCCTCCCCCGCATCGATCCCTGCAAAATAGAAACCCGACTGCGCTAGGGTGGCCTCCGCTTGCTCCATCGCAGAATCCACATGCGCGCCACCTGCCTCCATCTCCATGTCCAAAAACCCAAGCAAGGCTTGGCTGCTTTGGGCCAAGCGCGTGGAATCCGTGTCAATGTTGGTGTGGAACCGCGACAGCCAATCAGGGTCCAGATCAGGCGATTCCACTAGAATGCTTGCGGTAGACCTGATTGCAGTGGCCGTGGAAATGACGTCATGCAGCGCATTGGCGATCTGGCTGTCATGAGCCAAACGGTTGCTCAGCGCCTCTGCGCGGTCTTCTAACTGGGTAATCCGGCGCCGCTGCGCTGCAATCAACGCAGCCCATCCGGGAAACCGCTCCACCAAGTCTTTGGTCCGCAAATCTTCAACACTAGCGCCCGGAAATGCGGCTGCCGCTTCTTTCAGGGGTCCCAAAATGGCGTCACCCACTTCATCGCCAAGCAACGCCACGTCGATTTCCAAAACGCGCGCCAGATCGCGCAACAGCTTGCCACCGATTCTGCGGCGGTTGTGTTCGATCAGGTTGAGATAGGATCCGGAAATTCCAGTCGCTTTGGCGACATTCACCTGCCGCAACCCAAGATCAATCCGCCGATTACGCACCCGTGTCCCTGTGATAATCCGATCCGACATCAAAGTTTCCCAAACAATTTCATCAGTTTTCTGCGCTGCATAGATAATTTCTTTACAAAATTCCGCACCACTCAGTCTAAACCTTTACAGAAGTTATATTATTCCACAAACCCTTATTGAGTAATTTTCAGAATGCCAGTTTATTGAACGCGCTACTGAAAGCATGTGCGGTTGAACGGGAGGTTCGGCTGCATCACTCAAGGGAGGATACTATATGTCAAAATCAAACTTCACACGTCGTGGCATCATGAAAACCGGCGCCGCCGCCGGTGCTGCACTGACACTGCCAACATATCTGCGCGCTGATGGCCACGCTGGTTTCACCAACGCACCCGGCGACAGCGAAGTCGTTCTTGGTTTCAACGTACCACAGTCCGGCCCCTACGCCGACGAAGGCGCGGACGAACTTCGCGCCTATGAACTCGCAGTTGAGCACCTGAACGGTGGCGGCGACGGCGGTATGTTGCAGACGTTCTCGTCCAAAGCACTGGACGGCACGGGTATTCTGGGCCGCGAAGTCAAATTCGTGACAGGCGACACACAGACCAAATCCGATGCGGCGCGCGCTTCTGCTCGTTCCATGATCGAAAAAGACGGCGCCGTGATGATCACTGGCGGCTCAAGCTCCGGTGTGGCTGTTGCTGTTCAGGCGCTGTGCCAAGAAGCTGGCATCATCTTTATGGCCGGCCTCACGCATTCCAACGACACAACCGGTAAGGACCGCAAGGCCAACGGTTTCCGTCACTTCTTTAACTCCTACATGACCGGTGCAGCCCTCGCGCCCGTTCTGGCGGCGCAGTACGGTACAGACCGTAAGGCGTATCATCTGACGGCAGACTACAACTGGGGCTACACCACACAAGAAGCCATCCAGTCTTCGACAGAAGCCTTGGGTTGGGAAACCGTCAACACGGTTCTGACACCCCTGACAGCGACCGATTTCTCCTCTTATATCGCGCCTGTCCTGAACTCCGGTGCCGACGTTCTGATTCTGAACCACTACGGCGGAAACATGATCAACTCGCTGACCAACGCTGTTCAGTTTGGTCTGCGCGACGCGATGGCAAACGGCAAACAGTTTGAGATCGTCGTGCCACTGTATTCAGAGCTGATGGCCCGCGGTGCAGGTCCCAACATTAAAGGCATCCTTGGTTCGCAGAACTGGGACTGGAAGCTGGAAAATGAGCTGGGCGCAAAGTACTCCGGTACGAACGCATTCGTTCAGTCCTTCGGCACGAAATACGGCTTCCCACCGTCACAGGCGGCGCACACATGTTATGTGCAGACGCTTTTGTATGCGGATGCCGTCACCCGTGCAGGCAGCTTTGCCCCATGTGCAGTCGACGAGGCCCTGTCGGACTTCGAATTCGACGGTATGGGCAACGGCCCAACGTTGTACCGTGGTTCTGATCACCAGTGCTTCAAGGACGTTCTCGTCGTGCGCGGCAAAGAGAACCCCGAGAACGAATTCGACCTCGTTGAGATCGTCGAAGTCACGCCGGTCGAGCAGGTCACATATGCACCTGATCACCCACAGATGGGCGGCGCAGAAGCCTCCTTGGGTGAATGTAACAACGGCGCATAAGCCAAAATGTCGGGGCAGTTTTACACTGCCCCGACAGCTTTATTTCAACACATTTGCACCGATCTGCTGCCACATGGCGTGCGGAAGCTATGCACCCACCGATCAGAGGTAGCCACGCAATGGACCAGATCATCGTTCAATTTCTCAACGGTCTAGACAAGGGGTCCGCCTATGCGCTGATCGCCCTTGGCCTGACCATCATTTTCGGCACGCTGGGCGTGGTGAATTTCGCGCATGGTGCGCTGTTCATGCTCGGTGCATTCTGCGCTGTGATCACCTCCAAGATCCTGAGCGCGTCTCATAAGATCGTCGATGCAACACGAACAGATTTCCTCGGCAACCCGATGCAAGTTGATACGTTCTACGTGCAGGACTGGTTCGGAATGGCCGCAGGTCAGACCATAATGGACTGGGCAGTACCAATTGCCATCCTGTTCGCGGTGCCGGTTATGATCTTCGTGGGTTTTGCGATGGAACGTGGCTTGATCAAACACTTCTACAAACGTCCCCACGCAGATCAGATCCTTGTGACGTTCGGTCTGGCCCTCGTTATCGGCGAAATCATCAAATATTTCTTCGGCGCAAACCCCATTCAAACCCCGGCCCCGCCCGCCTTCACCGGATCTTTGGATTTCGGCGTGTTCCTCGGCTATGAGGCGCAGACGATCATGTATCCGTACTGGCGGTTGGTCTATTTCTCCTTCTCAGCGGTGATCATTGCCGCTGTGTTCGCCTTCCTGCAATTCACCACATTCGGCATGGTTGTGCGGGCCGGGATGGCGGATCGCGAAACAGTCGGCCTGCTGGGTATCGACATCGACAAGCGCTTTACCTTCATGTTCGGCCTTGCTGCCGCCGTCGCTGGTGTTGCGGGGGTGATGTATGCGCCCATCGTAGCCCCGAATTACTTCATGGGCATGGACTTCTTGGTCCTCAGCTTTGTGGTGGTCGTGGTCGGTGGCATGGGTTCTCTGCCCGGTGCGGTCGCTGCGGGCTTCCTGCTCGGAATTCTGGAAAGCTTTGCCTCAATGCCAGTCGTGATCGACCTGTTGCCCGGCATCAACCAAATCATCATCTACCTTGTCGCAATCGTCATCTTGTTGACCCGTCCTCGTGGCCTGATGGGTCGCAAGGGCGTGATGGAGGAATAAGCCATGTTCGGACTTACCAAAAAAGACAGCACTTTGATGCTGATCGTGTTCGGGCTGGTTATATTTGCACCGTTCATCCTCAACCCTTTCCCCGAAGGCTCCGCGATGGCGCAATTCAACGCAGGCTATCCGGACTTGATGCAGCGCTTCGTAATCTTCGGTATTTTTGCAGTTGGCTTTAACCTGCTGTTTGGCCTCACTGGATACCTTAGCTTTGGACACGCTGCATTTCTGGGTATCGGATCCTACGCCGCGATCTGGTCGATGAAACTGGTTACGCTGAACGTGATCCCAGGCATTTTGTTAGCGATCATGGTCGCGGGTGTCTTTGCGCTGGTGGTGGGCTATGTGTCTTTGCGTCGATCCGGCATCTACTTTTCAATCCTGACGCTGGCGTTCGCACAGATGATGTTTGCAATGGCCTATTCGGTGCTGACACCAATCACGGGCGGTGAAACGGGTCTTCAGATCAAAAACACCGATACGCCGCTGTTTGGTGGGCCTGCGGACGGCAGCATCGGTCGGGCCAACCTGTTCGGCCTTGAAATGGGCAACTCAATCGAATTGGCGATCGGGGGTTGGGTCTTTACCTTCAACCTTGGCTTCTACATCGCTGGTTTCTTCTTGCTGATCGCATTCTACCTCTCGATCCGCATCTTCCGCTCGCCGTTCGGCATTATGTTGCGGGCGGTGAAATCCAACCAACAGCGGATGAACTACACGGGCTTGACGCCAAAACGCTACACCCTGTCAGCCTTTGTAATTTCAGGCATGTACGCCGGACTTGCCGGTGGCCTGATGGTGGCGATGGACACCCAAGTCGGACCAGAGCGCATGTTCTGGACCGCAAGCGGCGAAGTCGTGATCATGACCATTCTTGGCGGTGCAGGCACCCTGCTGGGGCCAGTGCTTGGCGCCGGTATGATCAAATATATGGAAAACATCATTTCCAAGATTAACAAAGACATCTTGCACGAATGGTTCGCCTTTTTGCCTGATGGCCTTGAAGACGTGATCGTGTCGATGGTCTATCCCTTCATCGGCAAAGGCTGGCACCTGACCATGGGCATCTTGTTCATGTTGGTCGTGATCTTCCTGCCCGGTGGTCTTGTTGAGGGCGGTCAACGCATCGCAGCACTGTTCCACCGCAACAAAATTGCAGACACGCAGGACGCCGCGTCCCGCACGCCCGCAGAATAAGGAGCCGGTACAATGGCACTACTTTCAGTCAAAGGCGTCAACAAACGCTTCGGCGGCCTGCAGGCCCTTGGGGATGTGAACCTCGATGTGATGGAAAACACCTGTCACGCGATCATCGGCCCCAATGGGGCGGGCAAGTCTACCCTGCTCAACGTGCTGGTCGGCAAGCTGATCCCTGATAGCGGGTCTGTCGTCTTTGACGGCCAGTCGGTGCTGGGGCGTAAACCACATGAGATCAACCAGATGGGCATCAGCCGCGTTTTCCAAACGCCTGAAATCTTCGGCGATCTGAACGTGATGGAAAATATGCTGATCCCGTGTTTTGCCAAACGCGACGGGGCGTTCCGGATGCACGCATTCGAATCCGTGCGTCACGAAAAATCTATGATCGAAAAAGCCGAAGCCGTGCTGGACGAAGTCAACATGCTCGACAAGCGCGAGATGCAGGCGTCAGCAATGTCGCGCGGCGACAAACGCCGCCTCGAAATGGCGATGTGTCTGGTGCAGGAACCGCGCCTGTTGCTGCTGGATGAACCGACCGCTGGCATGGCCCGCGCCGACACTGAAAACACGATCGAACTGCTCAAGATGATTCGCAAAGAACGTGGTGTGACCATGGCAATCATCGAACATGACATGAACGTGGTGTTCTCCTTGGCAGATCGGATCACCGTGCTGGCACAAGGCACGCCGCTGGTCGAAGACACGCCCGACAACATCAAAGGCCACCCCAAAGTGCGCGAAGCCTACCTCGGCGAAGCGCCGGTCGAAGGAGTTAACTAAAATGACCCACGTTGAACATCTCGACGCCGAAGGCCCATTCGACAAGAACCGCAATATGGCCGCCACCGCGCCCAAATACCTGTCGGTCTGGAACATGGAAGCCTATTACGGCGAAAGTTACATTGTCCAAGGTATCAGTTTTGATATCCACGAAGGTGAAATCCTCGCCCTTCTTGGTCGAAACGGGGCTGGCAAAACATCCACTCTGCGGGCGATTGCGCGCATGGATGATCCGCAGCTGAACAGTGGCGAAATCTGGCTTGACCACAAACCACTGCATGAAATGAAATCCTGGCAGGCATCACAAGCGGGCATTCAACTTGTGCCCGAAGATCGCAGCATCATTCCCGGCCTGACCGTCGAAGAGAACCTGAAACTCGCCCAGATCGCCCCGCCCATCGGCTGGTCACTGGACCGCGTGTACGATTTGTTTCCGCGCCTGCGTGAACGGCGCAAACAGGATGGTGTGACCTTGTCGGGTGGTGAACAGCAGATGTTGTCTATCGCGCGTGCGCTGTGTCGTGACATCAAAGTGTTGCTGCTGGATGAACCCTATGAAGGCCTGGCGCCGGTCATCGTGCAGGAACTCGCCGAGACGCTGAAAATGATTCGCGACCAAGGCATCACCACTGTCATCGTCGAACAAAACGCTGTCGCGGCGTTGAAACTGGCCGACCGTGCCGTGATCCTCGATATCGGCAAAGTCGTCTATGACGGCTCGGCGAAGGAAGTGCTGGAAGACGAAGACCTGCGCTCCAGATACCTCGCGATCTGACAGCGGTTGCGGGACCAATTCGGTGCCGCGCCGACATACCCGCAGGCATACAAGTTGTGTACAACTTGTGTACGCTGTGTGACTCGCCCAAACTGGCCCCAATTCAAATAAGGGATGCCCCCATGTCAGCCACCAAATCCAAGACATATCCACCCACCGCCGCAGCCGCCAAACGCGCCCATGTTGACGCCGCTGGCTACGATAAAATGTACGCCCATTCCATCAACGATCCCGACGGGTTCTGGGGGGAGCATGGCAAGCGCATTGATTGGATTAAGCCCTTCACAACAGTGAAGAATACGTCATTTGAACCGGGTAACATCGACATCAAATGGTTTGAAGACGGCACCCTGAATGTGTCTGCCAACTGCGTGGATCGCCACGTCGAAACCCGCGGCGATCAGGTGGCGATCATCTGGGAACCCGACGATCCGAACACGACTGAATCGCTGCACATCACCTACCGCGAACTGCAAACGCACGTTTGCAAAATGGCCAATGTTCTCCAGACCTTAGGCGTCACTAAAGGTGATCGCGTCGTCATCTATATGCCGATGGTTCCAGAAGCTGCCTACGCAATGCTGGCCTGCACACGCATCGGCGCTGTGCATTCCATCGTGTTCGCAGGCTTCTCACCCGACGCCCTCGGTGCGCGGATCAACGGCTGCGACGCCAAAGTCGTCATCACCGCCGATCACGCGCCCCGCGGTGGCAAAGCTACGCCCTTGAAATCAAACGCAGATGCGGCACTGTTGCGTTGCAAAGACAGCGTCAAATGCCTCGTTGTGAAACGGACAGGCGGCCAAACCACATGGACGGACCGTGACTACAGTTACAACGACATGGTGCTAGAAGCCGACGACTATCAGCAACCCGTTGAAATGGCTGCAGAAGATCCACTGTTTATCCTGTATACGTCCGGTTCAACAGGTCAGCCCAAAGGCGTCGTGCACACGACAGGCGGCTACCTCGTCTATGCAGCCATGACCCATGAATACACGTTCGATTACCACGAAGGCGATGTGTTCTGGTGTACCGCCGACGTTGGCTGGGTGACGGGCCACAGCTATATCGTCTATGGCCCGCTCGCCAATGGTGCCACAACGATCATGTTTGAGGGTGTGCCAACCTACCCTGACCCGGGTCGGTTCTGGGATGTCTGTGCCAAGCATAAGGTCAACCAGTTCTACACCGCCCCGACTGCCATTCGCGCGTTGATGGCCCACGGGAATGACTGGGTAGAAAAGCACGATCTGTCCGATCTCAAACTGCTCGGCTCGGTCGGTGAACCGATCAATCCTGAAGCGTGGAATTGGTACTATAACGTTGTAGGGAAAGGCAATTGTCCCATTGTCGACACGTTCTGGCAGACTGAAACAGGTGGCCACATGCTGACCCCCCTGCCCGGTGC
Organism: Octadecabacter antarcticus 307; assembly: GCF_000155675.2. GTDB lineage: Bacteria > Pseudomonadota > Alphaproteobacteria > Rhodobacterales > Rhodobacteraceae > Octadecabacter > Octadecabacter antarcticus. The sequence goes on along the minus strand of NC_020911.1, from coordinate 1,277,098 downwards.
AACGACCCTGAAACCCGGTGCCGCGCAGGTGCCTTTCTTTGGTGTGCTCCCAGTCGTGTTGGACCCGCAATCAGGCGAGGAGGTTCACGGCAACGACGTCAGCGGCGTGCTGTGTATCAAAGACAGTTGGCCCGGCCAGATGCGGACAATTTGGGGCGATCATGAGCGCTTTGAAACGACCTATTTTGGGGATTACGCGGGCTACTATTTCTCTGGTGACGGTTGCAAACGCGATGCAGACGGCGACCTCTGGGTAACGGGACGCGTCGATGACGTGATCAACGTCTCTGGCCACCGCATGGGCACCGCAGAGGTCGAATCCGCACTGGTGGCGCATGTCGCAGTGGCCGAAGCCGCCGTCGTTGGTTACCCGCACGACATCAAGGGTCAGGGCATCTACGCCTATGTTACTTTGATGAATGGGATCGACCCTACGGACGAATTACGTGCTGAATTGAATAAATGGGTCCGCAGCGAAATCGGCCCCATCGCCAAGCCTGACCTGTTGCAGTGGGCCCCCGGCTTGCCAAAAACCCGTTCTGGAAAAATTATGCGCCGCATTCTGCGCAAGATTGCTGAGAACGACTTTGACACATTGGGGGATACGTCCACGCTCGCAGATCCGTCCGTCGTGGAAGACCTGGTTGAAAACCGGATGAATCGCAGCTGATCGACCTAAAAATTCAAACGAATGCCGCGCTGATTCGTCATCGCGGCATTCGTTTGTCCAAAGCAGAAAAACAGATCGCACTAAACGGTTTATTAAGGGCTGTGCGCTATAACCAACGTCGGTGGGGGCTCCGTTCTAGCAACAGGAGCCTGAGATGGAACTTCCAGTCGTAATCGCTGTGGGCCAAGCCCCCGCACAACAACCCGCGCCACCGCCTGCGATGCCAGATGGCCGTGCACCGGCTGACGCGTCCGCGACGACCAAAGACCCATCCCCCGAGGTGCCGCTACCTGTTTCGGCCAGCCCAACGCAAAGCGGTTTCGTCAGCAAAGCAGCACTTGGAAATAGCGACGCAGCGCTAAAGCTCGACACATCTGGTGTGTCCCCGGCTCAGCGCACACTGAAGCCCTATGGCATCAATATACTGCCTGAAAAACAAGACACCCCAAAGCAAGAGGCAGCACCCGAAAACCAGGCAAAATAAATCAACGTCATTTTTCCCCGTTCGGCCCGCTTTCCACCCTCGCCACCTTGGTGTAAGACGTTGGCAGTGTTTGCGATAAACAAATATGAAACGCGCCAAAAGACAGGCAACACGCCGAGGGAACAATGACCAAAACGACGCCTCAAAATTCCGACCGCGACTCAGATGTCAGCTTCATCAAAGCGCTGGCAGAATTGCTACGCGAAAACGATTTGACAGAACTGCAGGTAAAACGCGATTACGGTGAGAACGACAGCCTTAATGTCCGCGTTAGTCGCAAGCCGCCCGCACAGGTCGTAACGCAAATAGCCGCAGCTGCGCCGGTACACATGGCAGCAGCACCCGCCGCAGCCGCGTCCCCCGCACCCGAAGCCAGCGCAGACCCCGCCAGCTTGCCCGGTGCCGTCACATCGCCGATGGTTGGCACAGTCTACATGTCCCCCGAACCCGATGTCGCAGCTTTCGTAAAAATCGGCGACAAGGTCAGCGAAGGTGACACATTGTTAATCATCGAAGCGATGAAAACCATGAACCATATCCCTGCGCCAAAATCCGGCACAGTTAAGCGGCTTTTGGTCGAAGATGGCGCGCCTGTTGAATTCGGCGCCCCCCTGATGATCGTCGAATAGGGATCAAAGATAAGGGACTGAAATGTTTGACAAAATCCTGATCGCGAACCGTGGGGAAATCGCTCTGCGCGTGATCCGCGCCTGTCGCGAAATGGGCATCGGCTCGGTCGCTGTTCATTCAACTGCTGATGCTGACGCCATGCACGTTCGCATGGCCGACGAGAGCGTGTGCATCGGCCCCGCGCCGTCGCCTCTCAGCTATTTGAGTTTTCCGGCGATCATTTCTGCATGCGAGATCACTGGCGCACAGGCGATCCATCCGGGCTACGGTTTCCTGTCCGAAAACGCGCAATTCGTGCAAGTGGTCGAAGACCATGGGTTAACGTTTATCGGCCCCACGGCGGAACACATCCGCACCATGGGCGACAAGATCACTGCCAAGGACACAATGAAAGCACTCGGCGTGCCCTGCGTTCCAGGCTCCCCTGGTGGCGTCGATACGGTTGAAGACGCGCTTAAAATTGGCGAAGAGTTCGGCTATCCGGTGATCATCAAAGCCACAGCCGGTGGCGGCGGCAAAGGCATGAAGGTCGCTAATTCGGCTGACGAAATGAAATCGGCGTTCCAAACGGCGCGCGCCGAAGGTAAATCGAATTTCGGTAACTCAGAAGTCTACATCGAAAAATATCTGACCACCCCGCGCCACATCGAAATTCAGGTATTCGGTGATGGCAAAGGTAAGGCTGTGCATTTGGGTGAACGCGATTGTTCGTTGCAGCGCCGCCACCAAAAAGTATTTGAGGAAGCCCCCGGCCCGTCGATCACCCCCGAGGAGCGGGCGAGAATCGGCAAAGTTTGTGCAGACGCCTGCGCCAATATCAACTACATCGGCGCGGGCACGATTGAGTTTCTGTATGAAAACGGTGAGTTCTATTTCATTGAAATGAACACCCGCCTTCAGGTCGAACATCCCGTGACCGAAGCGATATTCGATCAAGACCTTGTGCGCGAACAAATCCGCGTGGCGTCCGGCATGCCGCTGTCATTCACCCAAGACGATCTGAAAATTCGTGGCCACGCCATTGAGGTTCGGATCAACGCTGAAAAACTGCCGAACTTTTCGCCCTGCCCCGGTCGCATTACGCAATTCCACGCGCCCGGTGGCCTTGGTGTTCGGATGGATTCTGCGCTTTATGATGGCTATTCCATCCCGCCCTACTACGATAGTTTGATCGGTAAACTCATCGTCCATGGTCGTGACCGACCAGAGGCGTTGGCCCGTCTTGCGCGTGCTTTGGGCGAGTTGATTGTCGATGGCGTCGACACCACCATTCCGCTGTTCCACGCCTTGCTGCAAGAAGACGCGGTGCTAACCGGCGACTATAACATCCATTGGCTGGAACACTGGCTCGAAACCAACCTCCTCACTTAGGGCCCAACCTCACCTAGGGATTTGGCCGAAGCACCCAGGTGCTGCGCTGCATATCCGTTTCGCGTTAATAGCCTGACACCCCGCGCCGATCATCCATGGCGCGGGCGTTCCAATCCACCCAGTCGCAGCTATCATCCAACTCTTGGACCACACGCCACATCGCCTTGAAACTGGGGATTGCTTTGATCACGCGACCCTGAAATTTCAGCTGCGAACGGCGCAATAAGCGCATCGTGGCGCTTGTTCATCTGCTGCACTGGTACGGTATGATCATGATAATACGGCAAGTCCGCAATTAAATCGGAAAGCTCATGTGCTATTTCCAGTTAATTTGACTGTTCATTTACCCACCACCGTGATCGTGCGACAATCTTTCTAGATGAATGAAGGCACAAAATGACCACAACGCTCACTCCGGAAATGCTGCTGTCGGCCTATGCTGGCGGGATCTTTCCAATGGCAGAGCATCGTGGCGACGAGGACTTGTTTTGGGTGGACCCACGCCAGCGCGGAGTTATGCCATTGGACGGCTTCCACATCTCTCGCTCTCTCGCCAAAACTGTTCGGTCTGAACGGTTCACCATCACTTATGATGTTGATTTTGAAGGCGTTGTCGCGGGGTGCGCCGACCGCGATGAAACGTGGATCAATGAAATGCTTGTGACGCTTTACAACCAACTTCACCGCGCACGCATGGCGCGGTCGGTGGAGGTTTGGGACAATGGGGTCCTCGTCGGTGGCGTTTTTGGGATCACCTTGGGCGGCGCATTTTTTGGGGAAAGTATGTTCAGCCACCGCACCGACGCGTCGAAAGTCGCGTTGGCCTATTTAGTGGATCGCTTGGCCGTCGGCGGCTTTGAATTATTCGACACCCAGTTCATAACGCCGCATTTGTCCAGCCTTGGGGGGGTCGAGGTTTCACGCGCACAGTATCGACACATGTTAGACACCGCACTCGCGCTCGATGCTGATTTTGAGCGTCAGACTGGCGTTTCGGACGCCTATTCGCTGCTACAGCGCAACGCCCAAACATCATAACGTGGGTGATCCAGTGCGTTCAGCGCAGGGGCGGACGCAATCATCCAGCCGCGAAAAACCGGATCGGCGGCATTGTTGTATAAAATTGTCAAAAACGCATAGGCATCGCCAGATTGGTTACCACTTGGGTAGCGGCATTCGGTCATTGTGATCGCCATAAGCTCAACGGTTTGGGTCTGGCCGTTGCCAAATTCGAGATCTTGAGTGCGGCCCGTGATTTTGTCGAGAACCCGCAAAGTCCCGCCTGAGGCCGTTATCGCCTGCTGCGCGCAAACAGGCATCACAAGGCATATCAGCAAGGCCGTCAGAAACGTTTTCACGCTTCTTCTCCTCCAACGAATTTCAGCAGCAATTGGATCAAGCTCACGGCGCCTTGGGTGTCTTCGATCAGTCCGCCGTCAACGAACTTTTCAAACGATCCACCGGGAACAATTTCGACAAACGTGCCGCCCAAAAGGCCCTCGGATGCGACAACGGCTGCGCTGTCATCGGGAATCGAAACACCCTGATCAATCGCAAAGATCGCGTCAGCGCGGTATGTCTCGATGTTGAGATCCAACCCGCTGACTACGCCGACGGACACACCAGCAAGCCGAATATCTGTCCCGACGCTGACGCCTTCCGCAGAGCGGAAGTTGGCCTTCAATTCCATTCCTGTGGCAGACCCACCTAGCCCTGTCGCGGTCACGATAAACCATAAAAATCCAAGCGCCGCCGCTAGAATGGCCGCCCCGACCACGACCTCTGTGGTATTTTCACGCATGATTATTCCGGTGTCCATGCTTCGTAATCGGCGCGTTTTGCAGGATCGCTGCGGCGCAACGACCCAGCCGGCGCATAGGCTGCGTCCGTGCCTGTCAGGTTCTGCACATGTGGTTTTTCCCACGACTTGTGGATCAGAGGCTTGTCACTCGGCGTTTCATCCCACGTGTGGTGCAGCCAGCCATGCCAGTCAGGGCTGACGCGGCTGCCTTCGACCTCACCATCATAAATCACCCAGCGGCGAGATTTGTCAGCATTGGTATAATAGATATTACCCAGCTCATCTTCGCCGACCTTGGTGCCCTTGCGCCATGTCCACAGCTGCGTTCCAAGCGTTTGCCCGTCCCACCACGTGAAAATCCGTTTGATAAAGTTGAAAACACCCATGGTTTTGGCTCCGGTTTGCTTCGCTCTGTCATGCCCGATTGTAACACTGAGGTCTAGGGGGGCCGTGGTCCACACTGCGCGTCAGCCCGCCAGCGCGGTGACTTCGATTTCGATCCGGTCTTGCGGCGTGATCAGACCGCATTCGATCATTGTCGCAGCGGGCGGATTATCGCCAAACACGTCGCGCAGCATGGGCCAGCACGCCTCAAACTCAGATCGATCCGCCAGCATATAGGTCACGCGCACCACTTTATCAAAGTCACTGCCCGCTTCTTTCAGTGCTTTCCCGATGACTTCAAGCGCCGATGCGCATTGTTCCAACACGGTGCTGCCCTGACCAACTGTGCCTGCGACGTAGACAAAACCGCCAGCAGCAACAGCGCGACAATATCCGACTTTGGCTTCAAATTCACCGCCAGAGAATACACGTTTGATCATCGTTACCCAGCCGTCGCGGGCTCGGCCTTTTTCTTGGTATCATCGTGTATCATTAACGGTTGCGCGTCGGGGCCGACGGCCTCTTCGTTCACGACCACTTCGGTCACGGTGTCCATGCCTGGCAATTCGAACATTGTGTCGAGCAGGATGTCTTCCATAATCGAGCGCAATCCGCGTGCGCCTGTTTTGCGTTCAATCGCACGTTTGGCGATTGCCACCAGCGCGTCATCTGTGAAAGTCAGTTTGGCGTCTTCAAGTTCGAACAGGCGCTGGTATTGCTTCACCAGCGCATTTTTTGGCTTGGACAGGATCGTAACAAGCGCATCTTCATCCAGATCCTCAAGCGTCGCAATCACTGGCAAACGGCCAACAAATTCGGGAATTAAACCAAATTTCAGCAGGTCTTCTGGTTCGAGATCATTGAAAATCTCACCAACGCCACGTTCATCAGGTCCGCGCACTTCTGCACCAAACCCCATGCCAGCACCCTTGCCGCGCTGCGCGATGATCTTATCAAGGCCCGCAAATGCACCGCCGCAAACAAACAAAATGTTCGTGGTATCAACTTGCAGGAATTCCTGTTGCGGATGCTTGCGCCCACCTTGGGGTGGCACCGATGCTACGGTGCCTTCCATAATTTTTAGCAACGCCTGCTGAACGCCCTCACCCGACACGTCGCGGGTGATGGACGGGTTATCAGACTTGCGGGTAATTTTGTCTACTTCGTCGATGTAGACGATGCCGCGCTGCGCGCGTTCGACGTTGTATTCAGACGCCTGCAACAGCTTAAGGATAATGTTTTCAACATCTTCACCGACATAACCCGCTTCGGTCAGTGTCGTGGCATCGGCCATTGTGAACGGCACATCCAAGATGCGGGCCAGTGTCTGCGCCAACAGCGTTTTACCACAGCCCGTAGGACCAATCAGCATGATGTTGGATTTCGCCAATTCGATGTCGGATTTATCGGCATGATTCAAACGTTTGTAATGATTGTGCACGGCCACCGACAACACGCGTTTCGCATGCCTCTGTCCGATCACGTAATCGTCTAAAACCTGACAAATCTCAAGCGGGGTTGGCACCCCTTCGGCGGATTTAAACCCTGCCGATTTGGTTTCTTCACGGATAATGTCCATACACAATTCGACGCATTCGTCGCAGATAAATACAGTCGGGCCCGCAATCAGTTTGCGCACCTCATGCTGACTCTTGCCGCAGAAGCTGCAGTAGAGGGTGTTTTTGCTGTCGCCGCCAGACTTTGTCGCCATGTCGTATTTCCTTAGCCTTAGTCCCGTTATAGGGGGCCGATAAATGTGTTTCGGGCTGCTTTTGGGGGTATCCTAAGGCAGCCCGAAATGGTCCACAACGTCAAAAACGTCACTTGGGTTTACTTGTCTTCACCTTCCGCCTTGCCACGGCTCTCGACGATCTCGTCCAGATGACCCCACTCTTTGGCTTCTTCGGGCGTCATCCAAGTGTCGCGATCAAGTGCTTTTTCGACTGACTTATGCGTTTGGCCAGTATGTTTCATGTAGAGTTTGTAAAATCGCTCTCGGGTTTGTTCGATATGACGCGCCGTGATGAGCATGTCAGAGGCTTTACCCTGCGATCCGCCGGACGGCTGGTGGACCATGATCTCTGAGTTGGGGAGAGAAAAGCGCATGCCTTTTTCGCCACCAACCGCAATCACGGACCCCATGGATGCCGCCATACCGCAAATTAGTGTCGACACCTTGGGACGGATATATTGCATCGTATCATAGATGCTCATTCCAGAATGCACGGCGCCTCCAGGACTGTTGATATACATGGAAATTTCTTTTTTCGGGTTCTCAGCCTCAAGGTGCAGCAACTGGGCCACGACAAGCTGGCTCATGCCGTCGTGAATGGGGCCGTTGACGAAAATAATCCGTTCTTTCAGCAAGCGGCTGAAGATATCATAGGCACGTTCGCCGCGGGCGGTCTGTTCGACCACCATCGGAACGAGGTTCATGTAGGTATCAATAGGGTCTTGCATATGCTCTGCCTTCGAATTCTGACGCGCTCGCACGTCGTGTACGGGAATTTTGTTACGCAAACCTTAGTGGCGCTGTCGAGGGGCTTCAAGAGCACCCCAATGATATTGGAGTAGGATTTAATAAAGCACGGCAGGGCCGGAATTCAACCGCACGTTAACCGTTTTCTGATTTCGTCGCAGGTGCGCGACTTTACAGACCTACGGTTCGCGCAGGGACTCTTGTGATCGATACATCGACTCGATGAAGTATTGCAGAACTGTCTTTGATCCAGTGTGCAGTTCCACGTCCGCCTACATACTCGGACGAATTTCGATCTGGGCCTGCCGTGTGCCAAGTTCTGCGGTATCAAGCCGCAGCGTCACGCGGTAGTGGGGGGCTGCATTGGGGTCACGATCGTCCTCAAACGTGTCAGCTGAGATCAGCTGCACCACGCCCGTCAGCGATCCGTAGATCATAAAGTCATACGCACTGAGTTTTATTGTTGCAGCCTGACCAGGAATGACGTGGGCAATGTTGGACGGTGACACTTCAGCCTCAACAAACAGCTCATCATCCAGTGGGATTATCTGGAATATCATTTCACCTGGGCGGATCACACCACCGATCCTTGTGACGCCAAGGTTGTTGACGACGCCGCGCATAGGACTGGTGATCGTTGTGCGGGTCAGACGGTCTTCCGCGACGCGCAAATCTTGACGCAGGGTCGCCAAGGCGGACAATACATCCGAATATTCTGAAGCGCGGTCAAGTTCGGCCCGCGTGACGATTTCGTTGTACTGGTTCAACGCATCAGAATTGGATTTTCGTGCATGGCTGACTTCATGTAGCAACTTGTTGGGCTTGATCGACATACCTTGGGTCTGCTGTGTCAGCGCAATCATTTTTGTCTGCAGAAAGAACGGCGGCAGCACCATTAGTAACCCGACAACGAACAACACCCATACAAAATTACCACAAATGGACGCCACAAGTGCCAAAACAATACAATAAGCGGAAGGTCGGTCAGGGTGCTATTCCTTGATCCCGTGAAGAATTCCCGCACAGAATCGAATTCGCGTCCAGCTAAAAACAAGCCGCTTGGCGTCTGGCCTTCTTTGCCGCGCCGCATGCCCAGCAAACGATCCATCAACAGGGACTGTACCTGCAATTCGATTTTGCGACCCGCGCCGTCCTTCAGGCGGGCGCGCGCAATGCGCAATCCCGCCTCAAGCAACATATCGCAAGACCAGCGCCACGGCGACGGCCGACGGGTTGGCTACAAAAGACCCCAAAACAATTTCTGCGATGTGGCGGTAAACTACAACATTTCGCCCCAGAACCAGTGCGCTTTCTTGCCTTTACAGACGTGTTTCTTGGCCAGGTCTGCGGCTGCCATGTCAGCGCGCAAAACGAGCCCGCCAAAATAGGGGAAAAAGTCGGACAGTAGCACTTCAGCGCGATTATCACGACAAGTGGTGTCAAAAACGATAATCGGGTCCCGGTTTGATCGAGCACCAGCAAGTACAGGTCATCGTTGGCGGAAAATTTGCCCATGCCCTCGCCACTAACGTAGCTGGTGAAATAACCTACACCAGCGCCCTGCGTCAGTTGCACTTCGGTCAAATAGCCAGCAGCGGACAGGAACAATTGGTTCTCTGCGAGGCCATCCATTGTAAAAAACCCTCAAGGGTGATGACACGACCGCCGACCAACGTAACCTGAAGCGCTTGGGCGTGCCGTGTTTATGAGATAATTTGTCCTTGCGTCAGGTTGAGCGAAACATCTGCCCCCGCCCCAAAGATCAGCAAAGGCGAAGCGCCCTCACTGGTTACAGGCCCTCTGAAAATATTGCCCGCAACATCACGACGACGAAATTAATCGCTGACATGGTACTCGCTCCGCATCTAATTTACGGCACTCTAGCGCGCCGAATTTTGCATTACGGACACCTTATGTTGGGTTATTTAAAATTTCTAAAGAAAACTTCTCTCTTTCCAGTCACAACACAATCAAGCCACCATCTCACTATATGGCCTTTTTCACAGTAGCTTACGGCGATCCAGTGTGAAGTTTAGCGCCGCGCCGACAAGAATAAGGTATGCACTCAGATAGAACCAGAATAGGAGTGCGATGACCGCGCCGAGTGAGCCGTAAACTTCATTGTACGTAGCAAAATTTGCGACATAGACTGAAAACGCGGCCGACATAGCGAGCCAGAACACAACAACAACAACCGCGCGCCCGGTGTCACCCAACCCATCCGCGCATAGCGTCGATTGGGCCCATAGCGATACAAAAGCCCCAGCCCAATGAAAAGAACAGCGATCACAAGGCTCCAGCGGACCAATTCGAGCAGCACCGCCTGATCCGTTTCGAACGGGATCACCGCCAAAAAGATCGGGGCGACGACAACCATCAATAGCGCCACGATTGCGATACCAACTAGACAAATCGTCAAAAGCAACGCCACGAAGATGTGTCGGATGCTGCCCCGATTGGGTCGATCAAAAATCGCGTTTAGTCCACGAATTAACGCTGCAACGCCAGTGCGAGCAGACCAAAGCGCCAGCCCGATTGACACCAAGGTCGTCAGGCCCAGTGTCGCGCTTCCGGCACTTAGCAGACCATCAATCTGGGTTTGAAACAACACGAACACGCCCTCGGGCATCAAGCCCGCCATCAAATCAAGTTGTGTTTCAACGACGACCGGATCAGCAAAAATACCAAACAGGGATATGGTCGCCGCAATGCCAGGAAAAATCGCAAATAATCCATAGAACGCGACCCCCGCAGAAATTAGGCCTGCGTTCTTTTCGCTAAGATCATCAAGAACTTGGCGCGCGACTTCAAAGGCTGACCGCCAGTTCATAAGGCAGTTCTAGTTTGCATAAACACTCATTTCCGGAAGCGCTGTCAACGGCGCCTCGATCAGACGCATCGCCGCAAGCGAAATCTGGCTCCCCGACCCGATCGCGCCACCAGACGGTCGCAGTTCTAGGTTCGCCGACATTCCATTATATTCAACGCGCCCAATTGTGACGGCGTTCACCAGCGGCGTCTTCAGCCAGATACCTGGATCGGTCGGGCTGCCAAGGCTGGCGATGGTGGTTCCAAGGCGGCGCTCCCCGCCTGCGGGCGGCGCAACTGCCACCGCGCGATCTTGCGCCGTCGTAGTGTCAAACTGTTCAACTGTACGGGCGTTGGACGGCGGCGGTGGTGGCAGATCGGGGCTCACACTTGGCAACGCAACTGTAGACTCGGAACCCACGCCCTGTTGCCCTGCAAGAAATGACCCCTCTGTGCAGGCAGATAGCCCAATCAAGATCGCAATCTTAACACCGTATTTCATGGCCTTAATCCTAAGGTTGCCCCCCGTCGCTGTCGAGTGGAAATTCGTCGCGGAATACCCTTGCGCGAGGGTTGGTCTGTCCCTACCTTTAGAGGATGAAACAACCTCTCATAGATCCTTTTCAACGTGCCATCACTTACCTGCGGGTTTCGGTGACAGATCGCTGTGATTTCCGTTGCGTCTACTGCATGTCTGAAAACATGACATTCCTGCCCAAAAAGGACCTTTTGACGCTGGAAGAACTGGATCGTATGTGCACGAGCTTCGTCAACTTAGGCGTTAAAAAGCTTCGCATAACTGGGGGTGAACCATTGGTGCGTCGCGGAATAATGACATTCTTTAACGCCATGTCGCGGCATATCGAAACCGGCGCGTTGAAAGAGTTGACGTTGACGACCAACGGCTCGCAGCTTGAAAAATATGCGGATGATTTATATGCAGCTGGTGTTCGTCGCATCAATGTCTCGCTTGATACGCTGGACGAGGGGAAGTTCGCCGAAATCACCCGTTGGGGCCGCCTGCCCCAAGTTATGCGCGGCATTGACGCAGCACAGCGCGTTGGGATGCGTGTCAAGATCAACGCGGTGGCCTTGGCAGGTTTCAACGAGGTGGAATTGTTCACCATGCAAGCTTGGTGCGCAGACCGCGATGTTGACCTGACATACATCGAAGTCATGCCGATGGGCGACATTGGAAACGAAGACCGCATCATGCAATACTGGTCCCTCAAAGACCTGCGCGCGCGCCTGGAAGAACGCTTTACGGTCACTGATTTGGCCGAAAGCTCGGGCGGCCCTGCGCGCTACATTCGTCTTGAGGAAACTGGCCAGAAGATTGGTCTTATCACCCCGATGAGCCATAATTTCTGCGAAAGCTGTAACCGTGTGCGCATCACATGTACGGGTGAAATCTACACCTGTTTGGGTCAAGAAGGGCACTCCGATCTGCGCGCACCTTTGCGGGCCAGTGACGACGACGCTCAGTTGGAAACGGCGATCCGTGCGGCGATCGGTCTGAAACCCAAAGGCCACGATTTCGACTATTCACGCCAGACAGTTGATGGCCAGGTTTCAAGGCATATGAGCCATACTGGCGGTTGAGGCCTTTCGCGCGACAAAATCGATCAAAGCGGCTTTGCCCACATGGGCTCGGCCAGACGTTTGATCACAGTCGTAGGATGCAATCCGTTCTATCGTCCAACCTGCAAAGACCTTATGCAATTCCGCCTCGGTATACATATTCTCGGCGTTTCGCGGGCCACCAGTACCGCTCCCGATCTGTTCAGGGCGATGCCCATGTAAGACCAGCCGCCCATCTGTACGCAGGCCCCGCTTCATATCTGCAAACTGCTTGGCGCGTAGGTCCAGCCCCGCAAACTGGATAAATATTCCCACGACCATGTCGAACTGCTGCGTCCAGTCTCAATGATCCCATTCCGAAACGTGGGGTTGCGGCTTAACGCCAGCCTGTTCGGCCCAACTCAGTGGCACGTCCGACAGCTGTGGCGGACGACAGATCAAACGCCGTCACATTCATGCCACGGCGCGCCAAATGCACCGAATTGCGCCCCTCTCCGTCCGCTACACACAGCACCGATTGGGACGGAATTGCCAGCCACGGGTAAGCAGCCAACACGTCAGACAGCTCGACCCCGAACAGATAGCCGTCCTCAGCCGCGAAACAATCTTCCCAAATCACGCAGGCATCCGCTGCTCAACAATTTCGGCCCACCAGCTACAGCCCGCTGGGATCGCTTCGTCGTTAAAGTTGTATTCTGGGTGATGGACCATGGCAGTGTCACCGTTGCCGACCAAGATGTACGCGCCGGGGCGTTCTTCGAGCATGAACGCAAAATCCTCACCGCCCATGATCAGTGGGGCGTCATCGCAACCACCTGAGATCGACGTCGCGACCTGTGCTGCAAATTCGGTCTGCACGTCAGAATTCACCATCACCGGATAACCGCGCATGTAATTGATCACCGCTGTGCCGCCGAACGTTGCTGCTGTGCCATTGCAAATTTCTGCGATGCGTTTTTCGGCCATGTCGCGCATACCTTCTGACATCGTGCGCACTGTGCCGCGAATGTCGATGCGTTGCGGGATCACGTTGAACGCCTTGGATGATGATTCAATCGACGTAACCGACACCACGAGCTGATCGACAGGGTCCGCATTACGGCTGGCGATCGTTTGCAGCGTCAGCACCGCTTGGGACGCCATGACCATTGTGTCGACCGTTTCATTGGGCTTGGCCGCATGGCCGCCGACGCCCTCAAACGTGATCTCGAACGTATCCGTCGCGGCGAAAAACGCACCGGGGCGGATCGAAAACGACCCAACAGGTTTGCCGGGCCAGTTGTGCATGCCGTAGACCTCTTGGATGTTCCAGCGCTCCATCATGCCGTCATCACACATTTCTTTGCCGCCGCCGCCACCTTCTTCGGCGGGCTGGAAAATAACCACGACAGTGCCGTCAAAATTGCGCGTTTCAGACAGGTATTTTGCCGCCCCCAGCAGCATCGCGGTGTGCCCGTCGTGGCCACAGGCATGCATCGCACCGTCGGTTTTGGATGCGTATTCCAATCCAGTTTGTTCATGGATCGGCAGCGCATCCATGTCGGCGCGCAGGCCGATTACCTTGCCAGATGTGTTGGATTTTCCTTTGATAACAGCCACCACGCCCGTCCGCCCAATTCCCGTGACAACCTCATCACAGCCAAATTCACCCAGCTTTTCAGCAACGATTGCGCTGGTGCGGTGGGTTTCGAACAAGATCTCTGGGTTTTCGTGCAAATCGCGGCGCCATGCAGTGATTTCGGGCAGCAATTCGGCAAATCGGTTCTTTACGGGCATAGGATTCCTACAGATTGTTGACCTCTAAGTTGCGCCGCGTCGCCCACTTCGGCAAGCCCCTTATTCTCATCTTTTCCTACAAAAATATCTCTGTGGCCGCTAGGCGCGGCGGAGCCTCAGGGTGGGGGGGGGGAGCCCCGCTGCGGCGACACGCGCAGCTTGGCGCAAAACCTTTCTTAAATCGCAAGTCCCAACATCATCTTTGACCCGTCCGTGAACCGCGAAAACCGGAAGCGCGCCAAATCATAGCCCGTCGCGTTTCCAGTCACCAAATCTGACAATATGCGCCCGATGACAGGACCGATGGCAAAGCCATGCCCGCTCATGCCCGTGGCGATTGTCAGGCCGGGCACATCTTCAATGCGGTCCGCAACGGGCACCAAATCGGGCAGTGTGTCTATCATGCCCGCCCATGATTCTTTTTCGCGCACCGGACCTAGTTCTGGAAACAGCGCGGCAAATTCACTGACCAATCCTGCGCAGTTGCCAGCGTCAGGCGTCGGGTTCAAAACGCGCATCTTTTCAAACGGGGTGATGCCATCCAACGCCCAGCGCCGCGCAGTCCCCCAGCCATCGGGATACCCGTTTGGTGCTGCCGGCAAAAACCGCGAGCGAAACGGGTCTGATTTTAATTGGGGCCAGAATTTACCAAAGGCCCTGAATGCGTCCGGCCCGACGAAAAATTCATGAAAATCGCCCGCCGCAAGGGTATATCCGCCATCACTGCGGGTTCTGAACGCGATTTTGGAATCCGCGCCGCCGCCCTTGTAGCTAATGGGCGGCGCGTCGACGGCGACCACACTGGCACGCACTGAAAGCTGCGGAATCGATACACCAGCATTGCGCAAAAACAGTGGACCATGCGCCACCTGCAACAACAACCTGCGGGGTCTTAATCGTGCCCGCCTCAGTCACAACAGCGGTGACGTTTTCGGCGGTGCGTTCAATGCCCCGCGCAGCACAATCTTCAATGATCGTCACACCTTCTTGCACGGCCAATCGCGCCAGGGTCGGCACAGCAATCATCGGTTCGGCCCGCATGTCGCTGGCCGTGAAAATCCCACCGGCCCAATCGCGTTGCGCTTTGGGGATCATATCTGCCAATTCCTTGCGGCTTAGCAGACGACTATCGACGCCGTTTGCCTTTGCGTGCGGCATCCAACCCACGAATTCAGCCATCTCCGCCGCGTCCTTGGCCATATAGGTCAGCCCGGCCTGAGCCAGCCCGATTGTATCGCCGGTTTGGGCGGACAGTTCGCGCCACAATCGCGCTGCCTCAACCATAATCGGCAATTCATCAGGATCGCGCCCTTGCTGACGAATCCAGCCCCAATTGCGGCTGGATTGTTCACCTGCAATCCGGCCCTTTTCGACCAGCACAACCCGCTGGGAAGCACGGTTCAAATACAGGGCCGTACAGACGCCGATGACCCCACCACCAATGACGACCACATCCGTATCACTTGGCAGTTTAGCGCGATGTTCAATTGGTATTGCTTCGGAAATAGGGAACTCAGGCAAGAGTGTCTAGCAGGCGTTCCATGAATGCTTCGCCTGCTTTGAATTGCTCAATTGTGATGTATTCGTTCGGTTGGTGCGCTTGTGCGATATCGCCGGGTCCGCATATCACCGATGAAAACCCGCGTTCTTGAAATTGCCCCGCTTCGGTGCCGTAGCTGACCACGTTTACCGCGTTGTCCCCTGTCAATTGGCGCGCCAGTTCTTCCGCGACACCATCGCCTTCAGGCTTTAATCCCGGCACGTCGAACTTGCGATTGTAATCAATACCCGTGTCTGGATGGATTGCCTGCATTTGCAACACAATTTCCGCGACTTTCGCTTCAAACTTATCAACCCACATTCGCCCCGATTCACCCGGAACGGCACGAAAGGTCAACACGAAAGTGCAGTCTTTTGCGGTGATATTGTGGGCGGTGCCGCCCGTAACCATCCCGACATGCAAGGTCGTATAGGGGGGTACAAATCCGGCGTCCATTTCGAGAGGCGCGTGGCTTGCGTTCTGCGCATTCATCTCATTGCACCAATCGATCAATTTTGCCCCGAACATGATCGCGTTGACGCCGATGTGCAGCAAGGAAGAGTGCACCTCAAAGCCACGCACATGCACGTCAAAACCGATGCCACCTTTGTGGCCTGTGACGACTTTCATCATAGACGGTTCACCGATGATGGCGGCCGATGCACGCGGCATCCCGCTGGCGATCATCGCATCAATCATCGGTGGGGCGCCAGTGCAGCCGACTTCTTCGTCATAGCTCAACGCCAATTGCAAAGGCCGCGTCACGCCGCGCTTCTTCGCCTCGACCAAGGCCCAGATCGACAACGCATCGAACCCCTTCATATCGCAGGTGCCACGCCCATAAAGCTTGCCACCTTTTTCGACCACCTCAAACGGGTCAGTGTTCCATGCTTGCCCGTCAACCGGCACAACGTCGGTGTGGCCTGACAAAACAACAGCCCCGTCGACCTGTGGTCCAACATGGGCATACAGGGCGGCTTTCTGGCCTGTTTCGTCTGGCACGCGGGTCGACGCGATGCCGTGCCCGTTCAGATATTTTGCCACAAAATCAATAAGGTCCAGGTTGCTGTCGCAGCTCACCGTGGGAAACCCAATCAGGCGTTCCATCAAAGTCCGTGCGTCGAGTGTCGTTGTCATACTGCCCCCTATTTAGCCACCAAGTCTTGTGCGTGAACGGTAAACGGGCATTCTGCCCCGTCAAGGGCAACTGACACTTTTTCGTGCAAAGAGGGGTTGCGGGGCGGCTGATTGCTGCTACGCTCATTGATCAAGTGGGGTCGCGCAGACGGTCCCCGCAATAAAAACAACCACTAAGACCACTTTAACGGGGGGGGTCGCCTATGCCCGATGGGGCGCTGCCAATTCTCGACGTTCGGGGATTAAAAACTGTATTCAAAATTCGCGGCGGGGAGGTCCACGCCGTCAATGACGTGAGCTTTGATCTCAAACCAGGTGAGCTTTTGGGCGTCGTCGGGGAGAGTGGATCCGGCAAATCCGTCACCATGATGTCCCTGCTGGGCCTGCTGCCCACGCCGCCTGCCGAGATTCGTGGCGGCACAGTGATGTTTGATGGGCAAGACCTGTTGCAGATTGACGCGGAAACTTTGCGCGGAGTGCGCGGTGGCAAAATTGGCTTCGTGTTTCAGGACCCGATGACATCGCTGAATCCCGTCTACAATGTCGGCATGCAAATCATGGAACCCCTGCGCAAGCACATGGGGATGACCAAGAAACAGGCAACCGTGCGCGCGCGGGAACTGCTCGAACTCGTCGGCATACCGGACGCACCGCAACGTCTGAAAGATTATCCGCACCAGTTTTCCGGCGGTATGCGCCAACGCGTAATGATCGCGATTGCGCTGGCCTGTGATCCGCAGGTTTTGATCGCCGACGAACCTACAACGGCGCTGGACGTCACCATCCAAGCGCAAATCCTTGAACTAATGAAAGAATTGCAGGACCGTCTTGGCATGGCCATAATCTGGATCACCCACGACCTTGGCGTTGTGGCGGGCATCGCGGACCGTGTGGTTGTGATGTATGGTGGGCAGATCGTTGAACAGGCGCCGACGCGCGAATTGTTCAAGAACCCGCAGCATCCCTATACCCGCGCGCTTTTAAAGACAGTGCCACGTGTTCTCGGCCAACGTGAAGACCGGCTTGAGATCATCGAAGGACAGCCGCCGATCCTTGGCGCATCCCCCACCGCCTGCCCGTTTCGCGACCGCTGTGATGTGGCGTTTGACCGCTGCGCGCAGCAAAATCCGCCGCGTTACGATGTTGGAAACGGCCATGACGCCGCGTGTTTTCATGACGCACGAACCGGAGGGCCCCGCGATGTTTGACGCACCAAAAGCCGATACCAAACTGGTTGAGGTCAATAACCTCAAGATGCACTTCCCGATCTATTCAGGGCTTTTTCGCCGCCACACTGGCACCGTCAAAGCCGTTGATGGGGTATCGTTCGATATTTATGAGGGCGAAACACTGGGGTTGGTTGGGGAATCCGGTTGCGGTAAATCCACCTGCGGGCGCGCCATTTTGCGGCTTTATGACATCACCGACGGGGCGATCAGCATTGATGGGATGGAGATCGGTGACACACCGCAAAAGGATTTGCGCACCAAACGTCCAAACATGCAGATGGTGTTCCAAGACCCGCAGGCATCGCTAAACCCGCGCATGACTGTGCAGGCGATCATTCAGGAACCGCTGGATGAACACACGACTCTGTCAAAGGACGAAAAGCGCGACAAGGTTCATGATTTGATGGATCAGGTTGGGCTTAACCGTAAATTCGCAGGCCGCTATCCGCATGCGTTTTCGGGTGGCCAACGCCAGCGCATCGGCATCGCGCGGGCCCTTGCGCTGAATCCCAAGTTCATCGTGTGTGACGAACCCATCGCTGCGCTCGACGTGTCGATCCAAGCGCAGGTCGTGAACCTGCTGGAAGACCTGCAAAAAGAATATGGACTGACTTACCTATTCATTTCCCACGATCTGTCCATGGTGCGCCACATCGCGACCCGTGTGGCGGTCATGTATCTGGGCAAGATCGTCGAACTCGCCCCGCGTGAGGTGCTGTATGCCGACCCCTTGCATCCCTACACCAAGGCGTTGCTGTCGGCCGTGCCCGAACCTGACCCTGAATTACATGACAGTATGGAACGTACGATCCTGACCGGCGATGTGCCGTCCCCCGCCAATCCGCCAAAGGGGTGCAATTTTTGCACCCGTTGTCCGGCGGTCATGGACATGTGCCATCAAACGGAACCAGATTACCGCGAAGTTTTGCCAGGACGCTTTGTCGCCTGTCACCACTACAACAACGTTACATCAAGCGCCGATTCAACGGCCGCATCAGAGGCATCAGACCGACAGAGCCTGAGCAATACCAACAATTCCACCAACTAGGAGAGACCAAATGAACTTAAGAACAGCCCTACTGGGCGCCACTGCAGCAGTCGCTTTCGCGCCAATGGCAATCGCCGATGGCCATGAGGGCGAGCGCGGTCGCGATGGCCAGCTTAACATCATCTATTGGCAGGCACCTTCGACGCTGAACCCGTATCTGTCGGGCGGCACAAAAGAAGTTGAATCCGCATCCCTCGTGCTGGAATCCCTTGGCCGTTTCAGCAACACAGGCGAATTGCTGCCTTGGCTTGCAGCTGAAATCCCAACGGTCGAAAACGGCGGCGTTGCCGAAGACCTGACATCCATCACATGGACGCTACAAGAAGGTGTTTTGTGGTCTGACGGTACGCCGCTCACGGCTGCTGACGCTGTATTCACATGGCAGTATTGCACCGCAGAAGGCGGCGGTTGCGCGCAGGCATCTTATTTTGACGGCGTTAAATCCGTTGAAGCGGTGGACGATCTGACGATTCTGATCACCTTTGATGCCCCAAAGCCGTTCCCGTACACAGCATTGGTTGGGTCTGAATCCCCGATCATCCAAGCGGCACAGTTCGCTGGGTGTCTTGGCGCTGCTGCACCAACTTGTGTGGATGCGAACTTTGGTCCCATCGGCACAGGCCCTTTCGTTGTTGACGATTTCAAAGCCAACGACGTGATCCAGTTCTCTGCCAACGAAAACTTCCGCATCGAAGGTCAACCTGCCTTTTCGAACGTTCTGTTCAAAGGGGGCGGCGATGCAGCCTCAGCAGCGCGTGCTGTTCTGGAAACTGGCGAATTTGACTACGCTTGGAACTTGCAGATCGACCCAACAGTTCTGTCTGACATGGAATCCGCAGGCCTCGGCACTGTCGTGACTGCGTTTGGTACATCCGTTGAACGTTTGCACCTTAACCAGACGAACCCTGATCCGGCCTTGGGCGATCTTCGTGCCACTGCCGATGGCGGTCCACACCCGTTCCTGACCAATCGCATCATCGGTCAAGCCATGTCCATGGCCATTGATCGTAGCCTGTTGGTTGAAATCGGGTACGGCGCTGGTGGCCAGCCCACTTGTAACGTGCTGCCTGCACCCGCGATCTACGCGTCCACAGCAAACGACGCCTGCCTGACACCGGACATGGAAGGTGCAAAAGCCTTGCTGGACGAAGCAGGCATCGTTGACAGCGACGGGGACGGTATCCGTGAATTCGACGGCATCCCACTGGTTGTGTCCTACCAGACATCGACAAATGCGGTGCGCCAGGATGCTCAAGCACTGATCAAACAGTGGTGGGGCGAACTTGGCATTCAGGCGGATTTGCGCAACATTGACGCGTCCGTGTTCTTTGGCGGCGATCCGGCATCCCCGGATACGTTCCAGAAGTTCTTTGCAGACGTTGAGATGTACACAAACAACTTCGCAGGCGTAGACCCGGAAGCCTATATGGCCAACTGGACCTGTAAAGAATGGCCTTCCCCGGAAAGCCAGTGGCAGGGATCCAACATGCAGCGTTTCTGTGATCCTGCATATGACACCCTTGCAACTAAACTGGCATCAACTGCTGGTATCGACGCCCGTGCTGCGGTCGTGAAGCAGATGAACGACATGCTGATGCAGTCGTATTCCATCATCCCGCTGGTTCACCGTGGCGGCGTATCTGCACATGCCAACACACTTGGCGGCATCAAAATCTCCGATTGGGATTCTGAACTGTGGAACATCGCAAGCTGGTACCGCTCCGGTGAGTAATCACACGCGTTAACAACGGGGTGGGCAGCGATGCCCACCCTCTCCTTACTCTCTGAAAGATTTGAATTTCATGCAGCCCTGCTCGTTCGCCCTCTTATTTCTGCTCGCTCCACTCGGGGAGTTGGCTGGCCAACTGGACTGTATCACATTCCAATCTTGCGAAAACAGGCAGTGCCAAGCCTCGGCAGAAAGCTTTTCTGTGATCTTAAATGACACCCACGTCTCGGCGGTCATCAATGCATGGGGCGTCATGACGCCCTTACCCCTGACGTTCCAAAACGATAGCGCATTATTAGAAGACCAATTGGTTTCAATTCAATACGGCGATGTCCACAAGCCGCCTTATAAAGAATACAGGATGGAGCACACACCAACATCCGAGGGTTTTCTGTACGCTTTCGACCAGCCCAACCCCAACACCTGGCTCGCAACTTACGCAGATCGCGCAGCTTCATGATCCGCGCCAAACGCAACCCAAAGGCCCGCCCATGCTGACCTACACCCTCCGGCGTTTGCTGACGGCGATCCCGACGCTGTTCTTCATTTCGCTCATCATCTTTTTACTGCTCGACCTCGCGCCCGGTGATCCAACGGCGTCACTGCCGTTGACGATCCCGCCAGAGGTCCGCGAACAAATCCGCCAGTCACTTGGTATGGGTGAACCTGTGCACATCCGGTATTTGCTGTGGCTCAAACAGATGATCTGGTCTGAACCGCTTTTTTACCTTTCCGAATTAGTAGGTTGGATTGACACCCCTGATACCGTACGCCTAATCTCATGGCAGACCCGCGCGCCGGTGCTGGACACAATATTCGAACGCCTGCCCCAAACTATTATGGTCGTCGGTCTTGCTTATATCGTCGGCGTGCTGATCGCCCTGCCCATCGGCATCATATCCGCCTACAAACAGTATTCCGTGTTTGACCAAGCGGGCACATTCGTGTCGATGATCGGCTTTTCGATCCCACCATTCTTTTCCGGCGTACTGATGATTATCCTGTTCACCGTGATGATGCCCAACGACAGTTTCTGGTGGTTCCCGTCGATCTACGACACCACATTGATCATCGACAGCTGGGCTAATTTTGGTAAGCAAGTGCGCCAGATGGTGCTGCCCGTCATGGTCCTTGCCCTGCAAACAACCGCGCAGATCAGCCGCTTTATGCGTGCCTCTATGCTCGACAACCTCAACCAAGATTACGTGAGAACAGCGCGCGCCAAAGGCATGACAGAATCCGTCGTGGTCCTGCGCCACGTACTTCGTAACTCTATGATCCCCGTGGTCACCGTCATTGCCCTTGGCATCCCCGCCGTCTTTGGCGGCGCCATCATCACCGAACAAATCTTCAAGGTGAACGGCATTGGCCAGCTTTTGATCGTATCAATTCAGGCAAGTGATTTGCCGATGGTGCAAACTGTCACCTTTATCTTCGCTGTGATGGTCGTGTTCTTTAACCTGATCGCTGACATTCTTTACGGCATTCTAGACCCGAGGATCCGCTATGACTGATACCAGCATGGATAACCGCGACGACGCACGTGATGATATCGTGGCCCGCAATCAATGGTGGGACGTCTGGGACCAGTTCAAGACCCACAAGGGTGCGCTTTTTGGCGCGGCCTTCTTCTTCTTCGTGGTCTTCGCCGTCTACTTGGGCCCCTATTTGTGGAGCATCGATCCAACCTACATCGACGTACGCGCGCGCAACCAAGGCCCTACATGGGTACACCCCTTTGGCACCGACCAATTGGGCCGCGATATGATGGCGCGGATGATGGCAGGCGGGCAAACCTCGATTTCCGTTGGCCTCACGGCGATGGGGCTGGCACTGTTTCTCGGCACACTCGTCGGCGTCCTCGCAGGCTATTTCAAACGTATTGACGGGATCTTGATGCGCATCACCGACCTGTTTCTCGCCCTGCCGCTGCTGCCGTTATTGCTGGTCATGGTGATGCTGTTTCGCCAACCGCTTTCCAGCACTTTTGGTCCTGAAACCGGCATCTTTATCCTGATCGTGACGGCGATCGGCATCACGTCATGGATGCCCACAGCCCGCATCGTGCGCGGCGACGTTCTGGCGCTGAAAGAACGCGAATTTGTCCTTGCTGCGCGCTCCATCGGCACCCGCCCTGGTAAGATGATCCTGCGCCATATCCTGCCAAATGTGATGTCTCCGATCATGGTCTCTGCCACGCTGGGCATCGCCACCGCGATCATTACTGAGTCCGCGCTTAGCTTCCTTGGCCTTGGCTTTCCACCAGACTTCCCGACGTGGGGCCGCCTGCTGTTTGACGCGACCGACTTCATGCAACAATCGCCCGCGCGGGTGATGTGGCCCGGCCTCGCGATTTCGTTAACAGTGCTGTCGGTGAATTACATGGGCGACGGGCTGCGCGACGCACTTGATCCACGAATCCGCGGATTGTAACAAGGTCTGCGAACCAGAAAGGCCGCGCAGGGATTTGGTACCAGCGCGGCCTTTTCAAATTCAGATCACCAAAACGTCCAGCGGCGGAAAGCCGTTGAAACCAACAGACGAATAACTGCTGGTATGGGCGTCACAATTGCGGTTCACGATCCCGTCGCCCGCCTTCAACGTCACTGGCAACAACATCGGCTGTTTCTCATACAACACATCGGCGCTGTCACACGGCGGTGCGGCAAAGACACAAGGCGCAACAGGATCGTCGTCGTGCAACCTGGTGATCAAATTACGGAAGCGTCAACTTCGGTTTCAGCCAAGCCACTGAATCGACAAATTGACAGATAGACCTAGCAGCGCAGATCGCGAGATGACTTGCGCGAAGCCAACATGACTTCGGCAACAATCGCACTCCACTTGCGCCACGAGGCCCCCGACCCAGTTCGGCCATCACGCGCGCCGCATAGTCAGTTGGCGCTTCTATATCCTGCTCGTAAAAGGCCGGAAGGCCGCCACCGATATTGAGCAACGAAAACGCATGACCCGCCTCTTTCGCCGCATCCCAAATCTTAACCATTTCGTCCAGCGTTGGGCCCCACATTGACACTTTGCGCGTTTACGACCCCACGTGGATCGACAACCCGACCATATCAAGACCAAGGGTATGGGCGCGATCCAACAAGTCTATTGCCATTTTGATATCACAGCCAAACTTGCGCGACAACGGCCATTCAGCATCGCTGCTTTCAACGATCAGCCAAATGTAAACTTGCGCAGCGGGTGCGTATTACACAATCTTCTTGATCTCTTCTGCCGCATCCGTTGAAAATAGCGTCACTCCAGCGGCAGGCGCATCGGCAATGTCAGATGCACGTTTGGTCGTGTTGCCAAGGGACACATCGGGAGGCTTCTCGCCAGCGGCCAACCCAATTCAATCTCACCGCGCGACGCCGCATCAAAATGCGACCCCAAATCAACAAGGCGCGCAATGGTCTCGGGCGCGGGGTTTGCTTTGACCGCGTAGTGGATGTCGGCCGCGCCAAGACCTGCTTTTAACGCGTGGTACTGCTGCACAACACGGTTCAAATCCATGACCGTCGTCGGGTAATCGAACATTGCGTTTTAGCCACATCGTCAAACGCCGACGTCAAATGCCCCGCGACACCAACCTGATCCGACACGGCCTCATCCACAACACTTAAAGCAGGGACGACGCTTCAGCATCCATATAAAGCATCATCATTGGTCATCTCCAAACAGACCCGGCCATGATGGATCATCCACCGTAGGCAAAACTTCATTTTACCTAGGTTTTTGATCCCATGGTTTGATGGTGCGATCTATTCTTTGGAATGTAAGGAAGCATTATGGGACAAATACGTCATGGCTGCGCCACGACTACGCACGCCATCAGAGCAACAATACAGCGATCGCAAGCTACGACCGCAGCTTTGAGTCGAGAACTTGGTATAAATGTCAAAACGGTCTCCAAATGGCGCAAGCGCAAAACTGTAGAAGACCGCAAGACTGGCCCCACGGACCCCAGTTCGACCGTTCTCAGCGCGGGTGAAGAGGCGATGATCGTCTCTTTTCGACGTCATACGCTCCTACCGCTGGATGATTGTCTTTATGCCTTGCAGCCAACTATCCCACATCCATTGCCCGGCAGTTGCTTGCGGAGCAAGCAATGAGAGGGGGACGCGATCTTCCCTGCATCGTTATTTGCAACGGCATGGGATATCCCGACTGCCAGATATGGAGGGCGACAAGCCGAAACGACAAAAGTTCAAACGCTATCCGATCGGATATTTTCATATCGACATTGCAGAGTTGCGCACCAACGAAGGAAAACTTTATCTCTTTGTTGCCATTCATTGCCCGGCAGTGAATCGCAAAGCGATGTCACGAGAGGGACCGAACCAGCAAGTTTGCCGTGGCACGGCTTGTAGAAAAAGCAAATCGCAAGACGGCCTGGGAGTTCCTGGAGGCTGTGCTGGAAGCGGTGCCATACAAGATCCACACAATTCTGACGGACAATGGCATTCAATTTTGTGAGCAACCACGTAACCGGAACACACCATATTCACGGCCTATGCGGTTCGACATGATCTGCGATGCCAACAGGATTGAGCACCGGCTGACCAAGCCCAACCATCCATGGACCAATGGCCAGGTTGAGCGGATGAACCGCACGATCAAGGACGCAACGGTCAGGCGGCATCACTACGACAAGAATGATCAGCTGCACACCCATCTCGCAGACTTCATAGCGGCCTACAATTTCGCTCGAAGGCTGAAGACGCTCAACGGCCTGACGCCGTACGAATACATCTGCAAGATAGGGACTTCAGAACCAGAAAGATTCATCGTTAATCCGATCCAACAGATGCCGGGACCGAACACTTAGACTGCTCACTTCCAAAAGGAGACGTTACCGTCGCATAATAGCCCTTATCTTGAAGGGACAGAGGCGCACACGTTAGCGTCTGACCCGCCCAATCAAAGATTCACACAATAGGAAAAATGCGCGCCGCCAGGCTTTTCCTGCTCACATTGTCTTTGTTTCATAAGTATCCTGGGGGGCCCGCTTAGGGCGGGGCAGCGCCCCTCCTCCCTTGCTGACCTTACGAACAGACTTTCAAAGAAAACCTGCGCCGCGCCCGCAGCATGCGCGGATCGCAAGATCTCTTCACACACAGCACTCGACAGGCTACCAACCCCTATGACCACAATCCTGTTCAATAAACCTTTCGGCGTGCTAACGCAGTTCACCGATGCCAAATGCCCGACCGAGCGGCCAACCCTGTCCGGCTTCGATCTGCCCAAAGGCGTCTACGCGGCTGGCCGGCTGGATCGGGACAGCGAAGGCTTGCTCGTGCTCACCGATGACGGCAAATTACAGGCCCAACTTTCCAGCCCAAAATTCAAGACGCCAAAGACTTATCTGGTGCAGGTTGAAGGCGACACGACCGACGCCGATCTTGACCCAATGCGCGCATCCCTGTCGCTGAAGGATGGCCCAACCCTGCCCGCACGGGTGCACCTGATCGACCCGCCTGATCTGTGGTTGCGCGACCCGCCCGTGCGCGTTCGCAAATCGATCCCCGACACTTGGATTAAAGTCACTATAACCGAAGGCCGCAACCGTCAGGTCCGGCGCATGTGCGCAGCACTAGGCTTTCCGTGCCTGCGCCTTGTGCGTTGGTCCGTCGGCAGTTGGACCCTTGATGGGATCAGTCAGGGTCAATGGCGTAGCTCTTAGCCAGGGTTGGTTCCAACAACCTCAATCCCGAACTGCGCGTTATCACCATCCGATTCGACTGAGACTCCGTCTAGATCAACGCCGTATATTCGTTTGGTAATTCCCCCTAAAATTAGTGGTGTTTAAAGGTAGAATTTTCTCCGCAAGATATCTGAGGAGATTTTTTGATGAAGGTAGCACGATTTAGCGACGCACAGGTCATGGGCATTTTGAAGCAGGCGGAGGGCGGTACGCCGGTCTCTGAGCTGTGTCGGGAGCATGGGATGAGTAGCGCCAGTTTTACAAGTGGCGTGCCAAGTTCGGCGGCATGGATGCGTCCTTGATCACCGAGATGAAGGACATGGCCGAGCAAAACCGCCGTCTCAAGAGGATGTATGCTGCGATGAGTATGTCCGAGACGATCTTCTGAAGGAGGCGCTCGGAATAAAGCGCTAAGGCCGTCTCACCGACGATTCCCTCTCGGTGAATGTGCCATTCACCTGCCGGCCAGTGGATGGCCATGAATGCAGTCATGCAGCGGGGCACAAGTATCGCACTTGCCTGTCGTACCTTCCAAATTAGCGAGACCTGCTATCGGTACAGCCCGATCTTGAGTGATGAGAATGAGGAGAGAGCAGATTGGCTGGAACGCCTGACCAAGAACAAGCGCACGTGGGGCTTTGGGTTGTGTTTTTTATATTTACGCAACGTGCAGGGCTACGGCTGGAACCACAAACGCGTGTATCCCACTGGCCGTCAGGCGGATCTACTGTGAACTGGAGCTGAACCTGCGGATCAAGCCAAAAAATCGCCTCAAACGTGACAAACCCGAGCCGTTAGCGGTGCCTGATGCACCAAACGAGACCTGGTCTATCGCTGCCCGGCAGTTGATTGCTGTGCAATCAATGAGAGGGGATTTCATGGCGGATCAGCTTGCAGACGGCAGATCAATCCGAACTCTTAACGTCTTGGATGACTTCAATCGTGAAGGCTTGTGCATTGACGTGGACTTCTCGCTGCCCGCAGAACGCGTCGTCCGGAGCCTGAACCAGATCATCGAGTGGCGCGGCAAACCCCAAACCATACGTGTCGATAACGTCCTATGCGCGGAATGATTAGCTGAATTGGCGTCAGGTTATTGTCGCATCGAGGCGTCTCGACACGTTAGAAGCATTGCTCAGTTTGGCATTTTGGTCAACGAACTGTCTCTCCCATAACAAACACAGAGTACGCTTTTGCGGCTCTCACCGTCCTTAAGACGAGATCTTTGGGTCGTTGAGCAGAAGGCCTAAACATTATCTACGAGGTCAGTTGTCTGCCTCCACGGCCCTTACAGAGAAAGGTCCTACTGCTGTCGATCACCCCTCAAAGAAGGGGCGATATGGTTCGCCGTGCTTGATGATCCCATGAACGGTTCGGGCCATCTTCGCTGCGATTGCGGTGTACGCCTTTCGGCGCAAATGGGTGTTGTGACGGTCTTTGGCGATGTAGCGCTCGAACTTGTCGCGGAAGCTGTTGGTGCGCTGCAGAATAGCAACCTGTCCAGCCATCCAAAGCGTTCGACGAAGCCGAGCATTGCCATATTTTGACAGTTTGGTTTGCCCTCTGAATGTACCTGATTGCATAGTCGCAAGGTCCATTCCACAGAACTTCAAAAACTGCCGGTGATGACGAAAGCGCCGTACATCCCCAGCTTCTGCCAAAATTGTCAAAGCATTGATGGGACCGATTCCAGGTATCGATGTCAGTAGCTTATAATCTGGTAGGTCCTTGAGAAGCGCGACGGCGCGATCTTCAATTTGATTGCGTTGCGCGATAAGACTGCGGCCTTCCCCGAGAACCAAGCGGAACATGCTTATCGCGTCGGAATCTGCGGCAACCGGCAGTCCGACTGATACTTTGGCAGTCTCGTAGATATCTGAAAGTAAACGCTCTTTTGCAACCTTGAGGCCCACCACATCCCAAGCGTCAGCGATGAATGCCTCCTTGCTCATGGCTGAGATCAAGTGTGGTGACGGATAACGTTCAAGGAAAGCAAAGAACCAGTCACTGCGAGAACTGCGATGGAAACGATCAGCTTCAGGAAAATACAGCGGCAGATAATGGGTTAAAACTCGGTGCCACAACTCGGTGCCACAACTCGGTGCCACAACTCGGTGCCACAACTCGGTGCCACAACTCGGTGCCACAACTCGGTGCCACAACTCGGTCTTCGACTTGGATACGATGTCATGCGTTTTGGAACGCTCTTGGATGTCGTTAGTGCCACGCACGAGGGGGTCATGATAAAACTGCTCGTTCCCGATCTCCATCATGTGAAGAATGACCTGGGCATCCTTAGGGTCGTTTTTGTCCCAACTGTTGTGCAAGGCCTCTCGCGTTCTGGCCAGGGCCACAGATGACACCAACTTCAACTCAAAACCTGCTGCGGCAAGATGATAAGCCAAGGCACGGTGATAATTACCCGTTGCTTCAAAAGCTACACGGACAGGGCGGCCGTAGCAGGCAAGCGATGTGATTAGACGATTGAAGTCGTCTAGCTGGTTCAGAACAGTCAAACGACGGCAGCGCTTCTTGTCCGCAATAGCAATGAGAACTTCGTCGCGGGCCTTCGAGATATCGATGGCCACCAAAACGGGCGCAGTTTGTGTAATAATGATATCGGTCATAGTTGGTCTCCTTTGCGGTGTGGTTTGTACAAAACCACCGTAGGGACCTGAGGCACGGCTATGACCACCTGCTGCGTTATTTGGGGCTGCGCAGGCAGTCATAGCCTTAAATTAGCGATATTCCGAAGGTGTTACGGCACAGAATATATCAGCGGGACCTTGATGACATGGGCTGAAAAGCACGGTGTTCGGCTTGAACACATCCAGCCAGGCAAACCTCAACAGAATGCCTATATCGAGCGATACAATCGCACCGTTCGCGGCGAATGGTTGAGCCAGTACATCTTTGAAACGATTGAGGAGGCCCAAAACCAGGCGACAGAATGGCTCTGGACTTACAACAATGAGAGACCCAACACGGGCATCGGCGGCATAACGCCCGCAATGAAACTGAAAACAGCCACGTGAATTCTACGGCCGAGCCCCATTAAAAATGGGGGATTGCCGTTTGACGATATCTTTTGGTAGGGGGCTGCTGGTGCGATTGCCCAAAAATATTCCGTCAAGTGATCCAGACACTTCGTAGGTCTCGCCCGGAAGTGAGAGCGTGCCTTCGTAATTTGCGCCCCATTGGTTCGCAGTTTGGCTGCCACCAATACCGCTGGACGCAGTCCAGATTATGATTGCACCATCGGGCATGAATTGAAGCGGGGCGGCGCGTCCGGTTGCTACGATCCCCAGGAGGCGCGGCGTGCTCATGATATGGCACAACGGCGCTCTGGTCGGCGGCGGAAGCTGGCCCCTGGTGCCCCGTTTTATGATTGGGTGCGCAACCGTCTGATCTATTGGTGCTGGTCGCCAGAGCAGATCGCGGCCAGATTACGGCTCATGCATCTAGATGATCTCAGTCAGCGCATTAGCCACGAAGCGATCTATGCTGCGATCTACGCTCAGCCACATGGCGGATTGAAGGCGCTGATGATTGAGGCGCTGCGGCGGGCTGAACCAAGCAATTGATCCAGGGGATCAATTGTAGCGCAGAACGCGGGGTTGTACCGCCAATGCTGCTCTCGAGGGCTTTACGCGGCAAATGAAACGTCTGCCCGTGGCGTTGCGCCGCTCGATGACCTATGATCGTGGCTCTGACCCTCTCATGGTTTGGGAGCAAACCACTGCCGGGCAGTGGATGGCTTGCCACCCAGAACTCTCTCGCCGTCTGAAGATCGACATCTGGTTTTGTGACCCCCACACCCCGTGGCAACGCGGTTCAAACGAAAATACAAACGGCTTGCTACGCCAGTTCTTCCCGAAAGGAACTGACCTGGGCTGCCTCAGTCAAACCGCCCTGAACGACGTCGCACGCCTGATGAACGACCGGCCTCGTAAGACACTAGGATGGAGAACTCCCGCTGAAGCCATGGCCGAAGATCTTACGGCCATTAAAACAATTAATCGTCGCACTTCAATCTTGAATCCAAGCTGTTTCGAAAGAACTAAACCTCGGCTTATTGCCGTCCGATGTTTCCATTCGATCAGCTGATCTTGCCTAGCAACGCATCCAAAGACGCCTTCGCGTCACCATAGAACATCCGCGTGTTTTCTTTGAAGAACAGCGGATTCTCGATGCCGGAATACCCAGTGCCCTGCCCACGCTTGGACACAAACACCTGCCTGGCTTTCCAGCATTCCAGAACTGGCATCCCCGCAATGGGAGAGTTTGGGTCGTCCTGCGCCGCAGGGTTCACGATGTCATTGGACCCGATCACAATCGCGACGTCGGTGGTTGGAAAATCATCGTTAATCTCGTCCATTTCCATCACAATATCATAGGGCACTTTGGCTTCGGCGAGCAGCACGTTCATATGGCCCGGCAAACGCCCCGCGACGGGGTGAATGGCAAAACGCACGGTCTTACCCTTGGCGCGCAATCGACGCGTTAGTTCAGCGACGTTCTGCTGCGCCTGTGCCACGGCCATGCCGTATCCAGGGATGATGATGACGCTGTCAGCTTCTTCCAATGCTGACGCCACACCGTCCGCATCAATGGCGATCTGTTCACCCTCGAGCGCCATTTGTTCCCCTTGCGGGCCACCGAATCCTCCCAAGATCACAGAAACGAAGCTGCGGTTCATTGCCTTGCACATGATGTAGGACAGGATCGCGCCGCTTGATCCGACAAGCGCGCCAACGACGATCAATAGATCGTTGCCAAGGCTGAAACCAATCGCCGCCGCCGCCCAGCCAGAATAACTGTTGAGCATGGACACAACGACTGGCATATCAGCGCCGCCGATGCCCATAATCAAATGGTAGCCAATGAACAGCGCCGCCAGCGTCATCAAGAACAGTGGGAAAAATCCGCCAGTGTTGAAGTACACAACCAACGTAACGACGGCGATGGCCGCTGCCGCGATGTTCAGCAGATGCCCGCCGGGCAGCTTTTTCGCCACGCTGTCCACTTTGCCCGCCAATTTGCCATAAGCAACTACTGAGCCGGTAAAAGTGATCGCGCCGATGAAGACGCCTAAGAACAATTCGACGCGAAGAATGTTAACTTCGACGCCGGATTTATGCGCCAGAAGACCCGCAAACCCAGTGAGGCCTTCGCGGGCTGCCGGGTCCATACCGAGCACTCGGTTGAGTTCAATATGTGCGATGAAGCCTACAAACATGGCTGCCAAACCGACCAGCGAATGCATCGCAGCGACCAGTTCGGGCATTTGTGTCATCTGCACTTTGGTCGCCAGTTGATAGCCAATCGCGCCACCGCCGATGATCATCAGCACCGCCAAAAGCCGATACCCCGTGTCCGGTGCAATGAGGGTTGCAGCCACCGCCAGCGCCATGCCGACAATGCCATACCACACCGCGCGCTTGGCGCTTTCTTGCCCCGAAAGTCCACCAAGGGACAGGATGAAAAGAACCGCTGAAACGACGTAAGCCGCTGTTGTAAAACCAAATTCCATTGTTCTTTTCCCTTACGACTTCTGGAACATAGCGAGCATGCGCCGTGTCACGAGGAAACCCCCGAAGATATTGATACCTGTCATGAACACCGCAAGTGCGGCCAACAGAACGACAATGAACGACCCCGATCCGATCTCCATAAGCGCGCCCAAAATGATGATCGAACTGATCGCGTTTGTCACCGCCATCAGCGGCGTGTGCAGCGAATGTGCGACGCCCCAGATAACTTGAAATCCGACGAAAACCGCCAGCACAAACACAATGAAATGCTGCATAAAACTCGCCGGTGCCACGAGGCCGACAGTCAAAAGAACCAACGCGCCCACGGCGATCAGTGTTACCTGACTTTTGGTCTGCGCCCTGAACGCCGCAACTTCGTTCGCACGCTTTTGCTCTGCGGTGAGCGCAACGACCGCTGCTTTCGGCTTGGCCGCGATTGCCTGAATTTTCGGCTGTGGTGGCGGGAACGTGACGGATTTAGCGTGGGCGATCGTTGCGCCACGGATCACGTCATCTTCCATGTTGTGGTTGATCGCGCCATCTTTGTTCGGCGTCAGATCAGTCAGCAAATGGCGAATATTGGTCGCATAAAGCGTGGATGATTGCGCCGCCATGCGTGACGGAAAATCGGTGTAGCCGATAATCGTCACGCCGTTGTCGGTGACGATCTTTTCGTCCATCACGGTCAGTTTACAGTTACCACCTTTTTCCGCCGCCAAGTCCACGATCACTGATCCGGGCTTCATGGCTTTGACCATGTCTTCGGTCCAAAGCTCGGGTGCTGCGCGGTTCGGGATAAGCGCCGTTGTGATGACGATGTCCATATCCGGTGCGATTTCGCGGAACTTCGCCAATTGCGCAGCGGCAAATTCAGGGCTGGACACGGCGGCGTAGCCACCGGTTTCGGAGCCGTCTTTTTGGTCTTCGTCAAAGTCGAGGAACACAAACTGCGCGCCCATACTTTCGACCTGTTCGGCCACTTCTGGGCGCACATCAAAGGCGTATGTGATCGCGCCAAGCGACGTGGCGGTGCCAATGGCCGCGAGGCCCGCAACCCCTGCCCCGACGACCAGAACCTTAGCCGGTGGGACCTTACCCGCTGCTGTGATTTGCCCCGTGAAAAAGCGTGGGAAATGGTTGCCCGCCTCAATAACCGCGCGGTAGCCCGCGATATTCGCCATAGAGCTTAGCGCGTCCATCTTCTGAGCGCGCGAAATCCGCGGAATCATTTCCATCGCCACAACGGTCGCCCCCTTGCGGGCGGCAGATTTCATTTTGGCTTCGTCCGCGACGGGGCTGAAGAAAGAAATCAGCGTTTGATCGCCGTGAAGGCGTTTCATTTCGTCGTCATCGGGCACGCGCACCTTGGCGATGACATCAGCCGCTTTCCACAAGGCGGCGGCGGTTTTGACAACCTCTACGCCTGCGACCTTGTAGGATTTGTCAGAAAAACCCGCAGCGACGCCAGCCGATGTTTCGATGATACATTCATGCCCGAGTTTTTGAAGTTCAAGCGCGGAAGCTGGTGTCATCGCAACGCGATATTCCCCGTCGAACAGTTCCTTTGGCGTGCCGATTTTCATGCCGTCTTCCCCATATTAATCGTCGTTAATTGACGGGTTATAGGCCGATAGGCTGATTCACAAGGGAAAGACACGGTTGGCCCACGCTGCTTGCGCTA
This sequence comes from Octadecabacter antarcticus 307, assembly GCF_000155675.2. Lineage (GTDB taxonomy): Bacteria > Pseudomonadota > Alphaproteobacteria > Rhodobacterales > Rhodobacteraceae > Octadecabacter > Octadecabacter antarcticus. Next base: position 1,243,506 of record NC_020911.1, on the reverse strand, counting down.
ACGGCTGACGGAAATGCGGCGTTCGCCTGCCTTGATATAATCGATTCATTATGTAAAATTTATGGTCTGGATTGCTCTGCCAAAGACAACATTGACCGCATGTTTGCCGCCCTCGCTGACCAGGCGCGGCGGGCAATCTTGCAGCCCCGCACGGATAGGGATGTCGGGGTTATGGACATCTGCGGGCCTTATCACACGTCACCGCCAACGCAGGCATCGGATGTGTCGCCTGTCGCCCGACGGATTTGGCGCGATTGAACAGTGGCTAAGCATGATCACGAACAGGTATGCCAGCAGATACAATCGCCGCGACGCGGTGCTAGAAATCCTGCAAACCAAAGGAGACATCTGATACACCCTGTGCAACTTGCCCTTGAGGGCGACATCCATGTGATTGTGACGCGAACCTTCAAAGCACCGCCTGCCCACGTGTACCGCACCCCTCCAGAACCTGATTTGATCCGCCAATGGATGCTCGGTATGCCGAGGTGGAGCATGCCGGTCAGCGAAACAGACCCGAACGATGGCGGGACGTTCCGGTTTGAATGGGACTGTGGGATCAGCGGCGGGTTTGCTGATCAGCGAGCTAGTATATCAAGCTGACGCCAGCCCAATTGATCGAACACATTGAGCGGAGGCATATTCCTGACCCAACGCCTGACAATCACGTTGTCACCACGTTCGAGCTATCGGGGGCGGGCACATTGCTGACACTCCGCATGACGTTGCCGGATGCGGGGCCGCACCAGCAAATGTTGGATATAGATCCCACCGACGGGATGGAACAGTCCTACGCGAAGCTGGACGCGATCAAATTTTAGGCCCTACCTAAACCCCGATTTACAGCCCGCGACGGGTCTTGTCCGTGTAGCGGTGAAAATCCTGCCGGAATTTGCGACGCAGACGGTCTTCTTCAGGCACAATAAACCGTGTTTCAAGAATCCAGAACAGCGCAAGGATCAGCGGCAGAGCGACCGGCGCGTCCCAACGCAATAGGAACCCTGCAAGGATCAGCACATCGCCGAGATAGATCGGGTTGCGCGTCCGCTTGAAAACGCCTGATTGCACAAGGTGATCAGCCTCAAGGTGCGGAATAACGGTTCTCTGTTTGCAGCCTTGTCAAGCGGGGTTGCGATCTGTCCGTCCGGGTCATGGTTCTCTCCGAGGTCGCGGTCGTCGTACTTGTCGTACTTGTCCGCGCCTCATGATGGTTTTCGGTGGTAGATTGTCTCCAATGTCGTTTGCGGGTTGCGCGGCAATGGCCACGTCCCAACCGTTTTTACGAGATCAATCAACCTCCGTTCCGTCGGGACTTCGCTTCCCGCCCGTCCGGCGAGAATTTAGTTCAGGCGGTGGCCTCCTGTATCCATTGATAGTCAGTTCCTAACTTCCAGAGCGTCAGCATCAGCACAGCAATCTTGCGCGCGGTGGCGACTGCGGCTTTGCGGAACCCGCGCCGTCCAGCCAGTCGGACTGCCCAGGATTTCAAAGCAGAGAAGCGTTTCACTTGTCTGATGACGCAGGACGCCGCTTCAAGCAGCAATCCACGCATCGCAGCATCTCCGCACTTTGATACTCGACCCGACCAATCCATTTCACTCGATTGGTGCCGCCTCGGTGTTAGACCAAGGAACGCGCCGACATCAGCGGTTTTGCTGAACCGATCGGGATCATCGACAAGTGCAACAAAGCTGAGCGACACGATGGGACCAACACCCGGAATGGTCATCAGGCGGCGCGTGATCGGGTTGCTTTTGACTTTGCCTTCAACGCGCGGTCAAAGTCAGCCGTCGCATTGCAAAGCGTGATGTGTGCGGCAATGAACCCGTCTGCGATGGTGCGCAGCACTGGATCGGTTTCGCCAGCTGCGGCAAGTTGATCGCGGAAACCCTGCCTTTGCTGCGCCTGACCGATCCCGGTCAAACGGATGCCAAAGGTTTTAAGGACGCCTCGGATGTGGCCTTCCAGATCCTTACGCAACCGGATCAGACGTTCCCGTCCTCCAACTAACGCACGCAAACGATCCGACTCTTCGCTGCGGATGTGAACTGGAGTGAACCAGTTCATCCGTGCAAGTTGCTCCAGACCTTCTGCATCAGCACTGTCTGACTTGTTTAATCGTGCAGACAAACTCTTATGGGCTTTGCGGGCATCGATGCAGATTGCGGGTAAATACAATTCCACCATTCCACGCTGCAACCAGATCGAAAGCTGCCCACTTTCATGCACGATCCGCTTTGGGGCCAGAGATCGGTTCTTGAGCCAACCTGCCACCCCTTCTGGATCAGCTGGCGCGGTCCCCTGCGCCACAACCTCCCCATCATCATCGATAATACAGATCGAAACTTCTTTGAGTGATACGTCTAATCCTGCATAATATGTCATGGTCGCCCTCCTCACGGCTTGTTTCCATGAGGCCAGTATAACAGGACCTCGTTCGCCACTGGAGAGCGGCCGCCGCAATCACACCATGTGGTTTTCTTGCGTCGCATTTCGGCAATGGCCAGCATTATCAAGATCAGCCCTGCCCCGATCAACACCGCCCCCAGAAACTGCGTGATTGCATGGTCTAGACTGAACCCAAAGGGCTGCGCCTGCCCCAACCAGTAGGTCACAATCAGACCACCAACGAGCCAGACTGGTGGAATATCAAACCATTTCATCCACAACATCTGACAAGACAGGCCATGTGTGGCCAGCCCAAGTGCGACGAACCCATCGTTAACACGCCAAGCATGATTTGCGGCCCCAGCCGTATTGCCCGAACCGAGAGTGCACCACGCGAAAGACAGCGCGTCGTTGCCTGAAATCACATCAGGCAAAGCCCGTCCGAGCCTAAGATCTGCTTGATTAGGAAGACAGCGCGGGGTGTATGTCGGACGGCATTCGGCCCGAACGTCGTTTGGTCCTAGATTTTTTAAGTGCTTTTGAAATGCGTCTGATCTTGTTGATTGTGCCAATCGCAGCGCTCGCCGCGTGTGGGTCCCAAGACCTTGCGACCCCCGCCCCACAGACCGCCGCGTCAGGTGGTGCGGTTCCCGCTGCAACCCTGTTTGACGTGCCGATGGACCCTGGACTGATCCAATGTGACCGCCTGACAAACCCCGCCGCCCTGACTGCTGCCAGCAATTGGGCGATTGGCCAAGCGCGCACTGGTGTGTTGTCTGGCAGGGTCGCAGCGGCGCCCGATGCGACGGTAGTCTCAAACAACTTGGCGCTGTATTGCAGTGCCAATGGCGGCGATACTGTTCGGATCGCAACCTCTCAGCTCGGACTTTAGGCGCTTTTGCGGATTGTTTTGTCGCGCTGCACCCATGCAAGCGCCGCTTGCCCAAATGCCTGAAACAAAGGCTTTGATACCGGATCTAGGCCAGCCTGCCATTCAGGATGCCACTGAACGGCCATGGTGAAACCAATCGCGTCTTTGACGTAAATCGCTTCTGGAGTTGTGTCAGGGGCTGTGCCGTCAATGACAATCCGCCCGCTTGCGTCCAAGATACCCTGCCCGTGCAGTGAATTGGTCATAACCTCGCGCTTGCCCCAAAGGTGATGGAACGGCCCGCCGTCGGTCAGGGTCACGATATGGCGCATCTCGAATTTTTCATCAAGGGTGCCGTCGGGGGTCATGCGGTGATTGTTACGCCCCGCAATGTCGCGGATTTCGGGATGCAATGTGCAGCCCATCGCCACCGCAACCTCTTGAAAGCCACGACAAATACCAAGGATAGGCTGGCCACGGTCCACACATTTGCGGATCAATGGCAAGGTTATCGCATCACGATTTCGGTCAAACGTTCCATAAGCTTCGGTTTCCGCGTGGCCATATTCGCTCGGGTGCACATTGGGGCGACCGCCAGTGAACAAGAACCCGTCGCACAGGTCTGCCAGATCATCCACATCAACAAAATCGGGGTTGGCTGGCACAATCAGAGGCATCCCACCGGACACCAGCGCAATTGCGTCCGCGTTCATCGCACCCGACGTGTAGGCCGGATATTCGTCATGAATAATATCATGATTGCCAATGATTCCAATTACCGGTTTGCGCATGACGAGCCCCTTTGGCCGATATCTAGCAAGCAGTACAACAAGATCAAAGCCCTACAATGCTTGCACAACTGAAACTGCGCCAAGACCTAGATTTCGGGCGCCAAATTGGCCGCTTCGATGCCAAAGGCGGCGCATATCGCGTCATTATCGGATGAATCACCCGTAACACCCACTGCGCCAATGACCATGCCGCGTTTGTCACGTACCAGCACACCACCCGGAACGGGGATCACTTGCCCGCCGTACACACCGTTCACCGCATTCATGAAATACCCTTGGGCTTCGGCGCGTGCCATTTGCGCTGTGCCTGCCATGCCAAGCATGACCGCGCCGTACGCCTTTGCCTGTGCAATCGCGAACCGACCCGGTGCTGCACCGTCCTCACGTTCAAACGCTTTTAAATGACCGCCCGAATCCAAGACGACAACGCTCAGCGGCTTTAGTTCCAACTCGCGGCCTTTTTGAATCGCCTTGCGGATCATTGTCCGTGCTTTTGTGATCGAAATTTCTTGCATGTGTCGCTCCACTGATGGGGTTAAAAATATCTTAGCTGTTGCGCTGCGCCTTCAGTTCGAGGCGACGGCGGTGCAACACTGGTTCAGTATAGCCAGATGGCTGTTCACGTCCGCGAAACACCAGATCACAGGCCGCTTGAAACGCCATCCCGTCAAAACCCGGTGCCATAGGGCGATATGTCGGATCATCACCGTTTTGGGCGTCCACGACGACGGCCATTTTGCGCATGCCCACCAATGTGTCGGCTTCGCTGACGATGTCATGGTGCAGCCAGTTAGCGATATGCTGCGCGGAAATCCGGCATGTGGCGCGGTCTTCCATCAGGGCGACATTATTAATGTCAGGTACTTTGGAACAGCCCACACCCGCATCAATCCAACGCACCACATAGCCAAGAATACCTTGGGCGTTGTTTTCAACTTCGCGCGCGATCTGGTCTTTGGTCCATGCCTTGTAGGACGCCAGCGGAATATCCAACAGCGCCTGTACGTAGGCACGCCGCCCACCCGCCTTCAGCTTGGCCTGCTCCGCAAAGACATCGACACGGTGATAATGCAACGCGTGCAAAGTGGCGGCAGTCGGCGATGGCACCCATGCGCAGTTGGCGCCAGATTTGGGATGTGCGATTTTCTGTTCGATCATCGCCGCCATGGCATCGGGCATCGCCCACATGCCCTTGCCAATTTGCGCGCGACCCGACAGCCCACATTCCAGACCAATATCAACGTTCTGATCTTCATAAGCGCCGATCCAGCCCTTACGCTTGATAAAGTCTTTGCGGCTGAATGGTCCCGCTTCCATTGAGGTGTGGATTTCGTCGCCCGTACGATCAAGAAAACCTGTGTTGATGAACGCCACGCGCGATTTTGCGGCGCGGATACAGGCCTTAAGGTTCACCGACGTGCGGCGTTCCTCGTCCATAATGCCAATCTTAACAGTGTGTTGCGCAAGGCCCAGCGTCTTTTCTACGTGGGCAAACATGTCATTGGTGAACGCCACTTCTTCGGGGCCATGCATTTTGGGTTTCACAACGTAGACCGACCCATGCACCGAATTGCCCGCGCGCTTGTCCATGTCACGCGCAAGGTCGTGCTTGGCAATCAGCGTGGTAATCATTGCGTCCATCAGACCCTCATAGGCCTCATTGCCATCACGATCCAAAATTGCGGGGTTTGTCATCAAATGGCCGACGTTGCGGATCCACAACAGCGCACGGCCCTTCAATGTCACAGAGCCACCATCCGGTGCCGTGAAAGTGCGATCATCGTTTAGGCGGCGGGTGATCGTTTTGCCACCCTTTTGCAGCACAGCTTCAAGATCACCACGCATCAGGCCAAGCCAGTTTGTATAGGCCAGAACCTTGTCTTCAGCGTCGACACAGGCCACGGAATCTTCGCAATCCATGATCGCGGACACAGCGCTTTCTAGCCGCACATCAGCCAGCGTTGCGCGGTCGTGTGACCCAATCGGATGATCCTTTTTGAAGACCAGTTCAACATGCAAGCCATTGTTTTTCAACATGATCATTGCAGGTTTATCCGCAGCGCCAGTGTAGCCGACAAACTGTTCTGGCATCATCAACGGGTTGCCATCCGTGATCAGTTGACCACCTGATACCACGTAATTTTCTGCGTCCCCGTGCGACGCGCCCTGAATGGGGAACGCATCGTCAAGAAACACGCGCGTTCGGGCAACAACGCGACTGCCGTGACCGCGATCATAGCCATTCCCTTGTGCCAGTCGGCCCATGGCATCGGTACCATAAAACGCGTCATAGAGACTGCCCCAACGGGCATTGGCAGCGTTCAGTGCGAACCGCGCATTAGTGATCGGCACAACCAATTGCGGCCCCGCAACGCTGGCAATTTCAGGATCCACATTAGCAGTGTCGATAGTGAAATCATCACCTTCGGGGATCAGATAGCCAATCTTGCGCAAAAACGCCTCATAACCGGCTTCGTCATGGGCTTGCCCGATGCGCACACGATGCCAGTCGTCAATTTGGCTTTGCAATTCTTCCCGTTTAGCAAGCAGCGCTTTGTTTTTAGGGCCAAAGTCGTGGATCAGGTCTGAAAACCCCACCCAGAACGCATCTGCATCCACACCGGTTTCAGGCAACGCCTGCGCGTCGATAAAATCTGCCAGTTCCGTGGCCACAGATAGACCGGCGCGATCCACTCGATTTGTCATAACGTTTATCCTTTGTATGCCACGGTACACGTCGCTTTCGTGCGATGTAGGACAGATGCCGCAATTTGGCAACATGATGCGCAGTGGGAATATCGTGAACGCGCTTTCCAGCTGCGCGCACTCGTCAAGACTTCGGCCGGTTTGATCGGCAGCGATCAGAACAATAGCGCACCTCGTCCCAAACACGAGCCCATTTCTTGCGCCACGCAAACGGACGCCCACAGGTGATGCAGGTTTTTTGTGGCAGATCGGATTTTGCACGCATTTTCATGACCATGATATAGGGCGACCCGCCTTGTGGCCCATCCCCCACGCGCTTAAGTCTAAATGAAACCCAGCGGAGAACCCCATGACCGACGCGGCCCCCCAGACGATCTACCTCAAGGACTACCGCCCGTTCGGGTTTTATCTGGACGACGTGCACCTGACATTTCGTTTGGCAGCTTCGGCTACACGGGTCATTAGCCGGATTTCGGTCCGTCCCAATGCGAAATTCCCAGGCACATTTTTCCTGCATGGACAGGATGTTAAACTGATTTGGGCGAAGATCGACGGTGTGGATGTCAGCCCTGTGGTAACGGCTGACGGGTTGACCTGCGATGTTCCAGACGGCTCGTTTGTGTGGGAGGCCGAGGTTGAAATCTCACCTGCCACCAACACCGCGCTTGAAGGGTTGTATATGTCAAACGCGATGTATTGCACCCAGTGTGAAGCCGAAGGATTTCGCAAAATCACCTTCTACCCCGACCGCCCCGATGTGATGAGCGTGTTTACGGTGCGCATTGAAGGCGACCTGCCCGTCCTGCTGTCGAACGGAAACCCGACTGGTAGCGATGATGGATGGGCTGAATGGCATGATCCATGGCCAAAACCCGCCTATCTGTTCGCGCTTGTTGCGGGCGATTTGGTCGCCCATGCTGATACCTTCAATACGATGTCGGGTAAAACTATCGCGCTGAACATCTACGTGCGCCCCGGACCTGACGAAGATAAATGCGCCTTCGGGATGGCTGCGTTGAAGCGGTCAATGGCGTGGGACGAAACCGTTTACGGGCGTGAATACGACTTGGACATTTTCAACATCGTCGCTGTTGACGACTTCAATATGGGCGCGATGGAAAACAAGGGCTTGAACATTTTTAACTCCAGCTGTGTTCTGGCATCCCCCGAAACCAGCACCGACGCCAATTTTGAGCGCATTGAGGCGATCATCGCCCATGAGTATTTTCACAACTGGACCGGAAACCGGATTACCTGCCGCGACTGGTTCCAGCTGTGTCTCAAAGAAGGCCTGACAGTGTTTCGCGACCAGCATTACACGGGCGATCAGGGCAGCCACGCGGTCAAACGGATCGAGGACGCGATCACCCTTCGGTCGCGCCAGTTTCGCGAAGACAATGGACCGCTCGCGCATGCAGTGCGCCCCGAAAGCTTTATTGAAATCAATAATTTTTATACCATTACGGTGTACGAGAAAGGCGCTGAGCTGATTGGTATGCTCAAGCGGTTGGTGGGCGATGATGCCTATTACAAATCGCTGGATTTGTATTTCACCCGTCACGACGGGGATGCGGCCACGATTGAAGACTGGTTGGCGGTCTTTGAAGACACCACGGGGCGCGATCTGACCCAATTCAAGCGGTGGTACAGCCAAGCAGGAACACCGCGCCTGACAGTCACAGATGACTTTAGAGATGGCATCTACACGCTTCATTTCACACAAGAAACACCGCCTACGCCGGGTCAGGATAACAAGTCTGCTCAGGTCATTCCGATTGCTGTTGGGCTTTTGTCGCAAAGCGGCGCAGAGGTGCAGGCGACAACCGTGTTAGAAATGACCGGCACAAAGCAAAGCTTCGCGTTCGACGGATTGTCGGACAAGCCCGTGCCATCAATCTTGCGCGATTTTTCAGCGCCAGTGATTTTGCAGCGCGATCAGACCAACGCTGAACGGGCATTTTTGATGGCGCATGATACCGACCCCTTCAACACGTGGGACGCAGGCGATGCGCTGGCCAAAGATGTGTTGACGAAATCGATCACAGAAAACACAGCGCCCGATGCGGCGTACCTAGATGGAATCACAGCAATTTTACGTGATGATGCGCGTGATCCGGCGTTCCGTTCGCTGTGTCTGTCCTTGCCGTCCGAAGACGATATGGCGCAGGCCTTGCATGATGCTGGCACGGTGCCAGACCCGCTGGCGATCCACCACGCGATTGAAGCGCTGAAGCTCGCGACGGCGCTGCATGTGCAGAATATTTTACCCCGTATTCAAGCGGATATGATCGTTGAAGGGCCCTATTCACCCAACGCCAAAGCAGCTGGAAAACGCAGCCTTGGCAATGCAGTTTTGGGCCTGCTCTCGCGGCTGGACGGTGGCGCAGCGGCGGCCAAACAATATGCCAATGCCGATAACATGACCATGCAACTGGCGGGGCTGGCAGCACTTTTGCGGATCGGTAAGGGCGAAGATGAAAGTACGGCGTTCCGTAATCAGTGGCGCGCGGATCGGTTGGTCATGGACAAGTGGTTCGGGCTAACGGTGTCGCTGTCCGCGCCACAAATGGCTGCTGATACAGCCAAAAGACTGACGCAAGAGCCTGATTTTGATATGAAAAATCCAAATCGCTTCCGCGCAGTCTTTGGCGCACTGGCGGGCCATTCAGCTGGATTTCATGACGCATCCGGCGCGTCATATCGTCTACTGGGTGATTGGCTTGCCAAGCTTGACGCGATCAACCCGCAGACCACAGCGCGCATGACAACGGCGTTTGAGACTTGGCGGCGTTACGGCACGAACAGGCAGGATCAGATGCGCGACGTCCTACAAACTTTGGCCAAAACACCAGGGCTTTCACCTGACACTGGCGAAATGGTCGGGCGCATTCTGGGAAACCAATCGTCTTGATGCGCCGAAGCGGCACGCGCGATATAACGTTGATCAACAGGACCCGTGACATGCCATTCATTGCCGCCCTTTTCGGTATCGGCGCCGCTGCATTTATTGAACTGGATGATCTTCCTGCCGCAGACCAACATCGACTTCTGGCGGCGCAGAAAGAACCCCTAATACCTGTTCTTAAGAGCGGCGCCACCAAACTGCGCGACCGGCAGCGTGACGCATTGGACGACTACAGCCGCGCGATGTGGGTCCGATGATATATCGCCATGAACGGCGCGGGCGCAGATGGGCCGTGGTGCTGGCGGTTTTGGCCGCGTGGGTCTGCATTTTTCTGGCGTGGATGGTCTTCAGTCTTGCATGGGGGATCGCGGCGATCTTATTAGCTTTTTCCCTGCCTGCAATGTGGGATATGATCCGTGACAATCGCGCCTGGGTTGAGGTTTGGCCAAGGCGGATCGCCTGGGCATCTGCTTTGCGCAGCGGGGATCGCAGCGACATTGACCATGTGCGGATTGATCGGCGTTTCGATGGCGGCATGAAGATTACGTTGGTGCATGTCGGCGGGGCACATACGCGGTTGCCACCAGACGTTGCGCCGCCTGTCGAGGTGTTTCAGGCGGCGCTTAAAGACGCAGGGATTCTGGCAGAAAGGCACCCGTTTTCACCGTTCTAGGCGGCTTAGCCGTCGTTCATCGTGGACAGTGTAGCCTGCACGGTCGGGCGGGCATGTGGGCGAATGGAAGAACGCGACACGCAATAATCTTGCACCCGTGTCCACGCTGCCATTTCTGCGATCTTGCTGCGGTTTGTCATCGGTCCCCAGTCCGCCGCGACCCCGCGCCAGCGACTGTCACGCACGGCAATAGCGTTGTCGCGCGGCACGGTCACGTTCATGATCCGGACCGCACAACTGAGGTTGTCTTCGGGGTCTTTGAGAGCCTCACCCGTCGTTGCATAGCAGCCATATCGACGCGCGGTATCGGGGTAAATCTGCATCAACCCAAACCATAAATTGCCACCCCCGACGGCGGTCGGGCGATAGGTGCTTTCATGTTTAACGAGTGCCGACATCATCCCGACCCAAAACGCACGGCGCAGGTGGGGCGGGTTTTTGGTGTAGGTCGGACACCAATTGACGATATCGCGCGGCACGGTGTCTTGTAAATCACTGCCATGGCTGCGCAATGCGGACAGGGTCGCGCGGGTCCAACTGTCTGAATCGTCGCGAAAATCCCAACGAGCATCGGGAATATAGTTGATGCGGGCAACGGGGCGCAGTGTTGGGTTTTGCGAAATCGTGACCGGATGGCGGACCATATAAACGGGGCGCGAAGGTGGACGGAGAGCCGCCAACACCGCGCGCGCACTTTCTGTGCGTACTTGTGCCGCGTCATGACGGCTTAGGGGGCGTGTCTGCGTCTCGGGTCCGCCCACAGGCCATTCGGCCAGCGCGGAGGTCCCCATAATGATCGCAAGAATCCCCCCCAGGAGAGCTCTGATAACAAACATCGCCCGAACCATTGCGCGGTGGTTCGATTATTGCAACAAATCTGTGCAATGTTGCGGCGCTGCGAGCTCTTTTTCGCCATGCCACACCAGATATTGTGTGCGAGCAAACCCGAACCGCTACGCCGCCGCTGCAAGCCATCTTGAAGCTGGGCCCTTGAGCGCCTATTCAAGCACAAAGACTGACAAAACATCCAGATGCGGAGCGCGATATGCTTGACCTCACCTATGAGACCCCAAAAGTGAAAACCATTGCCGGAGCCACCGGCGATTGGGAACTCGTGATCGGTCTGGAAGTCCACGCGCAGGTCGCAACGAAAGCCAAATTATTTTCCAGCGCTTCAACGCAGTTCGGCGCAGAACCCAACAGCAACGTCGCCTTCGTCGACGCGGGCATGCCGGGCATGTTGCCAGTGATCAACGAAGAATGTGTGGCCTACGCGGTGAAAACTGGCCTTGGCCTAAAGGCGCAAATCAATCTAAACAGCGCGTTTGACCGCAAAAACTACTTTTATCCTGATTTGCCGCAGGGCTACCAAATTTCGCAGTTGTACCACCCCATCGTCGGCACCGGCGAAGTACTGGTAGAAATGAACGACGGCACCGCGCGAAACGTGCGCATCGAACGCATCCATCTGGAACAAGACGCGGGTAAATCTATCCATGATATGGACCCCGCGATGTCATTTGTGGACCTGAACCGCACAGGCGTCGCCTTGATGGAAATCGTCAGTTTTCCAGACATCCGTGGCCCCGAAGAAGCCGCCGCCTATGTCGTGAAGCTGCGCCAGATCTTGCGCTACCTCGGCACCTGCGACGGCAATATGCAAAACGGCAACTTGCGTGCGGATGTAAACGTCTCTGTCTGCCGCCCCGGTGACTACGAAAAATTCCAAGCCTCTGGCGATTTTGGTGATCTTGGCACCCGATGTGAGATCAAGAACATGAACTCCATGCGGTTCATCCAACTGGCAATTGATTTTGAGGCACGCCGTCAAATTGCGATCATAGAAGACGGTGGCAAGATCGTTCAGGAAACGCGGCTGTATGATGCCGACAAGAACGAAACACGATCAATGCGATCCAAGGAAGAAGCGCATGATTATCGCTATTTCCCCGACCCCGATCTGTTGCCGCTTGAAATTGAACAGGCCTGGGTCGATGATATTGCCGCGTCCCTGCCCGAGCTGCCAGACGCCAAAAAGGCGCGGTTCATTAAAGACTTTGGACTGTCAGATTATGACGCCAGTGTTTTGACTGCTGACGTCGATAACGCGGGCTTCTTTGAATCCGTGGCGCAGGGCAATGACGGCAAACTGGCGGCAAACTGGGTGATCAACGAGTTGTTTGGCCGTCTCAAAAAAGACGATAAAGATATTTCCGACAGCCCTATTTCTGCAACCCGATTGGGTCAGATCGTAGCCTTGATCAAATCAGACAAAATCAGTGGCAAGATCGCCAAAGACGTTTTCGAAATTGCCTATACATCAGACCGTGATCCGATTGAGATCGTGAAGACTGAAGGCATGGAACAGGTCACAGACACCGGCGCGATTGAGGCGGCAGTCGATGCAATCATCGCCGCCAATCCCGACCAAGTTGCCAAGGCAAAAGAGAACCCGAAACTTGCAGGCTGGTTTGTTGGTCAGGTGATGAAAGCCACGGGTGGCAAGGCCAATCCTGGCGCAGTCAACAAGCTGATATCTGAAAAGCTCAAATAATGATTGCCGTATAGGTAACGTAGATATGGGGGCGCGCAGCTGCGTTCCCCACCGCAGATGGTGTTTGAAAAAATCCTTGTTGTCTTCGCGTTGCAGGGCATTCTTGATACGAACTGGTGAATACAGATATTGCGCTGCTGAGGGACGTTATGACAGGTTTTGAATATAAAGTTGTGCCTGCGCCGATGCGCGGACTTAAGGCTAAGGGCATCAAGGGCACGCCTGCGCGCTTCGCCAATGCGCTACAGTTGGTGATGAATGATCTCGGGGCGCAAGGCTGGGAATACCAGCGCACGGACACCCTGCCCGTTGAAGAACGGTTCGGTTTGACCAAAAAATCGACGTCGTTTCAGAACATGTTAGTCTTTCGCCGCGCTTTAGAACTTCAGCACGCGGAGGCGCCTAAAGTTGCTGCATTGATTGAAGATCAAGCATTGGTTCTTGAAGACCCAGCCGCGGCCAAGACAGACATTGAAGATGACGCAGCACCAGCACCGTCCGATCAACCAACACCTGAAAATTCGACTGGCAAAACCGCGCAATCACCCACAGCGATGGATGACCCGCAGCCTGCACTGGCCGCAGACGACCGCGTGAGCGAAACCCTTAAAGCCCCGTTCGCATTCCCGTGGGACAAACGTCGTACAGGAGCACAGTCACCGAAGGACGACGATAGCCATTTGAAGGCTGAATAACAGCGCCGTTTAAGAAATCTGCAGCGACAGGGCGTGGATGCGTCCGATGATATTCGGCCCAAGCGCTGTGTGAACCGCGCGATGTTTGGCAATGCGCGACTGACCAGCAAATGAAATAGACACAATTTCGACCCGCCAATGGCTTTGACCGGACCCGTCATCACCTGCGTGACCAGCGTGTTTGTGGCTTTCATTGATGACCGCCAGCGACGTGGGCGCAAATGCCACGTCCAAAGCAGTGCGAATTTCGGTGTCTAAACCCATTATTATCTCCTCTGCCCCTTCAATCCTCGCACATATCTTCTATGATCTAATGTCCGAGTCGGAAAGGTGTAGCCATGTCTAAAGATGATCCCTTTGGGTTTAATATGTCGGTTTCGGCAAGCAAAAAAAAGAATCCACGCGGGCGGCGTGGCATGTCCGGCGCATCCGAGACATCAAACCGTGTGTGTGAAAAACCCGACTGTCAGGAGGCGGGCAAATACCGTGCGCCCAAAAACCCTGACGTGCTCGATGATTTTTACTGGTTCTGCAAAGATCACGTGCGCGAATACAATCTTGGTTGGAATTTTTTTGATGGCACCACAGAGGCCGAAATTAACGCCCAGCGAACCAAAGATCTTGTTTGGGAACGTAAAACGTCGTCGATGAAAAAGTCAGATGAACAGCGCGCTTGGGCGCGGTTGGGTGTGGATGATCCCCATCAGGTGCTCGGGGTGAATGCGACGCAGAATCCGGGCAAATCCATCACCGGATCGACGCGCAAGCTGCCGGCAACAGAACGCAAAGCCATTGATATTCTGGAAGCCAAGGATCACTGGGCCAAGCCTGAAATCCGCAAAGCTTACAAAAAGCTGATCAAAGTCTTGCACCCAGACATGAACGGCGGTGATCGTTCACAAGAAGAACAATTGGCCGAAGTTGTTTGGGCGTGGGAGCAGATCAAAACCAGCCGCCATTTCAGAACTTGATTTAGGTTAAACGCTCCTGAAGTCGCAGGCTTTTGCTGTCAGGGTGGTCTGGTGGGTTCATCCGCGAGGGCGTGAAGATGGTATCGCGTTCGCTTTGATAGATGCCCATCAGAATGTGGGTGCCGAAAAGGTTAACAGCCCATAACATCGCCAGCAGCGGTGCCGCCATCAGGGTCACGACCACAATAAACGGGCCGAACATTGTGCCGTAAAGCGGCAGGCCCAATGTCCCACCGATCAATGCGCCGATGAACGTGACCCACAGCGCGCCCGCCACCGCGCGCGTAGCACCCGCAGATCCCGGCTGCCCCATCCGATCGCCAGACAAGAACAGCGCGATCATCCCGCCAAGCCCTGATGCGACGACAAGCCAAGTCTGATACCAGCTAAGGCCATCAAAGGACGAATCGCTGTCCAGATGCAGAACCGCAAGGTACCCAAGCGTCGCACTACACGTGCCGACCAGCGCAAACGCCAACACGCGCGCGCGTTCACCCTCTGTTAATCCAAAATATTTGCGCAGTGATGGTCGCATAGAACCTCCGATTGATTTCAGATCGATATGCGGGGACTTTGGGGCGGGCATATGGCATCGGGTTCGCCTAGGGGAAAAGGTTTGTTTCGTGTCAGTCGACAGTCGACGTCGGGTGGCGCCAAAGACTGTCAAAATGCACAATGGGGGCCGAACTCTATACAGAAGGTCCCGCGGCAAACCAACGCCAGCGATACCGAACGCCAGAGCGATCATAACAACGCCCTGCAAAAGCCGAAAAATCCCTCATCTCAGATGTCCTGATAGAAGGATATCCGGCACAGGCAATCACCACCCGTGCTGATTTTGTGCCGGGGGGGGGCGTTAGGCCGCGCGGAACACCAAGCTGACACCGTTCAAACAATGGCGCAGGCCTGTGGGGGTTGGGCCATCATCAAAGATATGTCCCAAATGGCTGCCGTAGCGTCACAGTGGGGATCTGGCGTCTGGACGAAGTGTCCAGCTGCTTATGATCGCCAGTGACCACGCTGGATTCAATATAAGAATCCACTCAGCCGATTTGTGCAACAAAGCCAATGCCAAGGGTAAATAAGTGGTGTCATGACAGGGGCGTTACTGTCCCTTCAGGTGATTGAGCAGCGAGACAAAACGAGGCCCAACTACTTCAATTGAAAAGTCATCTATGATTCGCTGTCGCGCAGCGTCACCTAAACGTCGTTGTTGCACCGGATCGTCAAGCAACGTCAGGACTTGAGTTGCTACCTGATCTGGGGAATAAAAATCAGCCAGCAGTCCAGTTTTGAGATTAAAAATCACTTCTTCAACTGGTGGCGTACGTGATCCGACAATTGCGCAGCCCACAGACATCGCTTCGATCAATGACCATGACAGCACAAAAGGCACAGTCAGATAGACATGAACCTGAGAAAAACGCAGCATCTCCAGATAAGCATCATAGCTCAGTGGCCCCATGAAATGCAGGCGTGATTGATCGAGGGACGCATTGTCCAACACATGTTTGAGATAGTCCTCACCGGCTTCTGCAAAGCCATAGCCCTTTCCACCGGTCCCACCGACGACCAATATATGGGCCCTCGATCGTTGACGTTGAACAATCTCCATCACTTTGATGAAAGTTTCAAAACCGCGATACGGCTCAAAATTTCGGGTGACATATGTCACGATTTCGTCCTTCAAGGTCAAGTTGTGATCTCCAACTTTGAGCTGTTGCACATCGCCTGGACGCACAACGCCCGCATCGACCCCATCAAAAATCACTGAAATCTTACTCTGAAATTCAGTCGGGTGGCTTTGTTTTTGATACTGCGTTGGCGTGATGACGTGATCAGCAGCATCAAGTGAAATCAAGTTAGTCGCATTCGCCAGCCGATAGAATAATGCGGTCTCATGAGGTAAAGTGTCTTGGGAGGGATTGCAGAGTCGGGCATTTGCGGCCGTCGAAAAAAATTCCGAATATAGCAAAAGGGGAACGTCGGGATAGACATCCTTTAGGAAAAGACCTGCGCCCCAGCGGCCATGGCAAATGATAACGTCTGGCTGATATCCCTTAGACTTCAGACCGTTACAAGAATCATTGACAGCCTTGCCTTGAAAAATCTCATCAGCGAAACGCTGCACTGAAGCGGCACCCTTGTGTTTCAGTCCCGTCTGGAATTTGAAATACTGATGCATGACACCGTCGATCTTAAGGGCTGTTTCGCCGAGCATTCGCTTTTTGCCCGATTGGTGTTCGCTGCTCGACAGAAAAGTGATTTCGTATTCGGGATGGTTCGCTCGCAGGTAGCAGATTGGCCGATGAAACTGACCGGCAAAGACAGGATGAACAAAAAGCAGCTTCATCGTCAATGTCCCACATCATCTTATAGGCCTATAGCCTATCGACGCGCGTTTCGGATGACAACATTATGACTTTTCCAAACTACGAACGAGTTATGTCCAAAAGTTGGTGACGGTCTGATTAGGCGGAGTTGCAAAGGTGCTTGATCCCGTCTTTGAACTCAAGCCCTTCAATGACTTCGGGCAGGTGCTGTGTCGTTTGTCAGAATACTGAAATGGATATCCCAATCTTCCACCAGACCCGCAAATGTCTGATCGATGCGCGCGCGGCGTGTGGCCTGCGCCAACTCATCCCCTGTGAGCAGCCCGAGACTCAGTTCCGCAGCGAGCACATCGTCGCGCGGAATGTCGTGCCTTAGTATGATGCTCTCATCGCTCATTTGCTCAAACGGTCTTTCAAACTTATCAGGCTGCGGCGCAGCCAGGTTCGCGTTGTATTTAGCGCAACGTCAAAACGCACCGCGAAGTCGCCGCAGGTGTCCCCGTCCAAGTAGGCACCGCCCGCGGCTTCAGCACGGTCTCTCATGACACGCAGGATGATGCCGAATAGTTTCGCCGAGGTTGCGGAATAAGGCGACTCAAACGCACTGCGGTCACGCAGCGCGACCCTGTGGATCAAGTTTTCGATGTCTTGTCGCGTCGTTATGTAGCGGCGGTCCTCATCTCATCTTTACCATGACATCATGGTCCTTGGGCACAAGTCAGCGAATGCCCCCTTCCCCTTGCGGCCCATCGCTATATGTTGCATCCCGAACCCCAAAGCGATTGCGCACATTTTGATAAGCAAAGGCACCGATATGGCCGACGGAAATCTTGACCCGATGATGAAACCAACTGAGGAAATCTCGGTCCGTGAGGTGTTCGGCATCGACACGGATATGAAGGTCAAGGCCTTCCCAAAGGGCGCAACTGACCGCGTGCCTGTAATTGATCCGACCTATAAATTTGATCCCGACACGACGTTGGCGATCCTTGCAGGCTATGGCTACAACCGTCGCGTCATGGTGCAGGGGTATCACGGCACCGGTAAATCGACGCACATCGAACAGGTTGGCGCACGGCTGAACTGGCCCACGGTGCGGGTGAACTTGGATTCGCACATCTCGCGGATCGACCTGATCGGCAAAGACGCGATCAAACTGCGCGACGGCGTCCAGGTGACTGAATTCCACGAAGGCATTTTGCCATGGGCGCTGCGCAATCCCGTCGCAATTGTGTTTGACGAATACGACGCGGGCCGCGCTGACGTGATGTTCGTGATCCAACGCGTGCTTGAGGCGGATGGCAAACTGACGCTGATGGACCAGAACGAGATCATTGAACCAAATCCATACTTCCGCCTGTTCGCCACGGCCAACACCGTTGGTTTGGGTGACACGACGGGTTTGTATCACGGCACCCAGCAGATCAACCAAGCGCAGATGGACCGTTGGTCACTTGTCGCGACGTTGAACTACCTGTCCCACGACGCTGAAACCCAGATCGTTCTGTCCAAGGCACCGACGTATAACAGCGACAAAGGCCGCAAGATTATTTCGCAGATGGTCACGGTCGCCGACTTGACCCGCACCGCGTTCATGAATGGTGATTTGTCGACAGTGATGTCACCACGGACCGTCATCGCATGGGCCGAAAACGCGCGAATTTTCCAAGACGTGGGCTATGCGTTCCGGCTGAGCTTCTTGAACAAGTGCGACGAGTTGGAGCGCCAGACCGTTGCGGAGTTTTATCAGCGATGTTTTGATGAGGAACTACCGGAGTCAGCGGCGAGCTTGAGCTTGGGATGACGGCTTGCTCATCCCTCCCCAATGGCCAGTTTTCGCAAAAATTTGCGGCGACACCCATTGGGTTCGATGAGACCGCGGAAAGTAAGCAATGAACAAACCATCCGACAACCCAGCAGATCCGTTCAAAAAAGCCCTCGCCGAGGCGACTAAGGTCATGGCGAATGATCCTGAATTGTCCGTGACATTCACCGTGGACCCCCCCGGTGCGACGGCGGAAACCGTGCGCTTGCCACAGGTATCCCGCCGCATGACCCGCGACGAAGTTCTGATCGCGCGCGGCACGGCAGATGCATTTGCGCTACGCCATAAATTCCACAACGCCAAGATCGCGGCGAAATATATGCCGCAGGGCCAGATGGCGCAGGATCTTTATACCGCGATGGAACACGCACGGGTCGAGGCAGTGGGCGCGCGCCACATGCCGGGTACCGCGGGCAACATCGACGCCAAGATCGGCAATGAGGCGATCCGCAAAGGCTACGATCAAATCCGCGAAGCATCAGAGGCTCCGCTGGCGACTGCCGCCGGATACCTGATCCGCCATCTTGCGACGGGGCGCGACATGCCAAAGGGCGCCGCCAACGTCATGGACTTGTGGCGCGGGTTTATCGAAGAAAACGCAGGCGGCACGCTTGAAGGATTAGACGACACGCTGGAAGACCAAGCGGCGTTCGCAAAATTCGCACGCCAGATCATTTCTGACATGGGTTACGGCGATCAGTTGGGCGACGATCCTGACGATATCGGCGATGAAGATGACGACGCCAACGCTGACGACGAAGATGAGAACGAGCCCGACAGCGCCGGACAAGACGACGGTGATGAAGACGAAACCGAAGGTTCGCCCGAACAAAGCCAGGAAGAACAGCAAGACGCCGCCGAAGCGCAGGTGTCCATGGACGATTCTGCGGAATCCGAGATGGCGGAAGAAGCCGACATGCCCGAGGGCGAGGCCCCAATAGAGCCCCCCGCACCGCAGCCCATATCCGACGCCGACCCGAATTATATTGTCTATTCAACGGATCACGACGAAGAAATCGGCGCCGAAGACTTGGCCGAACCCGCTGAATTGGAACGCCTGCGGGCATACCTCGATCAGCAATTGGAACCGCTCAAGGGGGCCGTTTCGCGGCTGGCGAATAAATTGCAGCGCCGCCTTCAGGCACAACAAAACCGCAGTTGGTCGTTTGACCAAGAAGAGGGCATTTTGGACGCAGGCCGCCTTGCGCGGGTCGTAGCTAACCCGACGACGCCACTGTCGTTCAAAGTCGAACAAGACACCGAATTTCGTGATACCTGCGTGACGTTGCTGCTGGATAATTCGGGTTCCATGCGCGGGCGCCCGATTTCGATTGCCGCGATTTGCGCCGATGTTTTGGCACGTACGTTGGAACGATGTTCGGTGAAGGTTGAAATCCTCGGCTTCACGACGAAGGCATGGAAAGGCGGGCTAAGCCGCGAAGGTTGGCTGACCGAAGGTCGCCCGCAACAACCAGGTCGTTTGAACGATCTGCGCCACATCATTTACAAACGCGCCGACGCACCGTGGCGTCGCAGCCGCGACAATCTCGGGCTGATGATGAAAGAAGGCCTGCTGAAAGAAAACATCGACGGCGAGGCGCTGGAATGGGCGCACCGGCGCATGGTCGCACGTCCAGAGGCGCGCAAAGTGCTGATGGTGATCAGCGATGGTGCCCCTGTTGACGATTCAACATTATCCGTTAACCCCGCAAATTACTTGGAAAAACACCTGCGCGACGTGATCGCCATGGTTGAGAAACGTAAAGCAGTTGAACTGATCGCAATCGGCATCGGACACGACGTGACGCGCTACTATGATAAGGCCGTCACCATCACCGACGTGGAACAATTGGCTGGCGCGATGACAGAACAGCTCGCAGGATTGTTCGAACCAGACCCACGCAAACGGGCGCGGGCACTGGGAATGCGCAAGGCGGGCTAATCGCTGCGCAATCTGGGTATTTAAGAACCAAAGAAGCGAGGACGCGCGCATGTTTCAGACGTTTGAAGTAACCTCATCCCCCGAAACGGGGCCAACGCGGTTGACAGCACTCCGCGCTGAAATGCTGGTGCGAAAGATTGACGGTTTTCTGGTGCCGCGCGCAGATCGGTTTCAGGGCGAATATGTAGCGCCGTGCGATGATCGACTGGCTTGGCTGACGGGGTTCACCGGGTCGGCGGGCTTTGCCTGTGTTCTTGCCGACGTCGCGGGCGTGTTCATTGACGGGCGCTACCGCGTTCAAGTCCACAGCCAAGTGGCAGATGTGTTCGCGCCCGTTCATTGGCCCGAAACGCAATTGGCCGACTGGTTGAAAGACCAAAGCGGCATCTCAAAACTGGCGTTTGATCCGTGGCTGCACACAATGGCGCAGATCGAAGCCTTGCAAATCGGACTGAGCGGGACCGGCATTGCGTTGGTTCCAATGGACAACTTGGTTGATGTTATCTGGTCGGATCGCCCTACCCCGCCCCTTGCGCCGTTCATTGATTATTCCGATGATATGGCCGGTGAAACATCCCGAAGCAAAATTACGCGGTTGGCGGCAGAATTACGCGACGCCGGGCAGGCGGCCGCGTTCATCACTTCGCCAGATTCCGTGGCTTGGTTGCTGAACATTCGCGGCACAGACATTGCCCGCAATCCGGTACCCCACGCAATGGCACTGTTAAAGTCCGACGCCGATGTTGCGCTATTTTGTGAGCAGTCACAGGCGGCGGATCTGACGTTAAATGAGAACGTGACGGTTGTAGCAGCTGGACAGATGGTTGCGACACTTGTCGCAACGACAGGACCCATCAGGCTTGACCCCGATCGCGCACCATTTGCAATTCAAGAGGCCCTTGCACACGACAAGATTATCGTTGGGCAAGACCCCTGTGTATTGCCGAAAGCCCGCAAAACGAGCGCAGAAATCAAGGGTGCCCGCGACGCGCATCTGCGTGACGGCGCAGCGATGGTGCGGTTCCTAGCGTGGCTTGACGGCGAGGCCCCGAAAGGCGGTTTGACGGAGATCGATGTTGTCACAGCGCTCGAAGGGTTTAGGCGCGATACCAATGCATTACGCGACATTTCGTTTGAAACTATTTGCGGCGCAGGGCCCAACGGCGCAATCGTGCATTACCGCGTGAATGAAGACACCAACCGTTCCGTAAACCTTGGCGAACTCCTGCTGGTTGATTCCGGCGGGCAGTATCTGGACGGCACCACCGACATCACACGCACAATTACAATTGGCGACGTCGGCCCGACTGAAAAGGCATGCTACACGCGCGTACTGCAAGGCATGATTGCGATTAGCCGTGCGCGGTTTCCCTACTTTAAATCGGGGGGCGTGGCGGGGAGTGATCTGGATGCTTTGGCGCGCTATCCGCTCTGGCTGGCGGGACTGGATTATGATCACGGGACAGGCCACGGCGTCGGTGCATATTTATCCGTGCACGAAGGGCCACAGGGTCTGTCGCGTCGCGCCAAGACCGCGCTAGAAGTTGGGATGATCCTGTCCAATGAACCGGGGTATTACCGCGAAGGAGCGTTTGGAATCCGCATTGAAAACCTGATTGTTGTGACTGCGGCCAACGCAATCACGGGCGGTGATGCGCGTGACATGCTGGATTTCGAAACCTTGACCTTTGTTCCGCTGGACCGTCGACTGATTGACGTGACCTTGCTGTCTAGCGACGAACGCGCATGGATTGATCGCTATCATTCTGATACACTGAAAAAAATCGGCCCGCGTGTGGATGGGGCGGCACTGGATTGGCTGATCGCCGCGTGTGCGCCGCTTTAACCTATTAATCGCCAAAGTTGCCCGAAAATCGGGCGACTGGGCTAAAATCCATGGTCACGGGGATCACGGAAAAATCGCCTTTGGGGGAGACGTTACTTATGTCAGATCACATCAAAATTCAGCCTGCATCAGGCAAATGGGTTGTCCGTGCGGCGGGTGCCGTTCTTGGGGAAAGCGACGATGCGTTAAAACTGATAGAGGGCGATCAGCCGTTCGTGATTTATTTCCCGCGTACCGACATTTCGATGGCTTTTTTCGACAAATCCGAAACCACGACCACCTGCCCACACAAGGGGACAGCCACATATTATGATCTGGTTGCAAAAAGTGGAACATACAAAGACGCTGCTTGGTCCTACGAAGACCCGAAAGGCGACGTCGCACAGATCAAAGATTATATGGCATTTTTCGTTGATAACGTCACGGTTGAACAGCTTTAAGAATGTTCTTCCGCCGCTGTCGCGGCCAAGGCACGGTTGAACGCGCGTAAGACATCAACTTGGAACAATGCACCGCGCAGTTCTGGTGGGCCTTCGTCGGTTGCGGGGATTACAACGGGAATAAAGCTTGATCCCGTCGCCTCAAGGATTGGCATCGCTTGGTCCAGCATCAAATCTTGGGAAATATAGGTACCCTCAAGGATCAGCGCCGCGCAGGTTTGCGGGTCGGCTGCTTTTGGGTGGTCCTTGGCGCGCATGACGCTGGCCACTCTGAACGTGCCCAAAAGATAAGCCTGCGGACCCGCTGCCAAATGCACGCCGCGCCGTTCCAACTGTGTGAGAAAGAAACTGCGGTGCACCAGTTTTGACGCCAGTGCGGACGACAGTGACACCGACACCATCACCGCAATGCCCGTTTGCCAATCGCCCGTCAGTTCGAACACGATCAGTGTGGTCGAAATCGGCGCTCCCAATACTGCCGCCGTCACAGCCCCCATACCTGCGAGTGCATAGAGCGTGCCTTCGCCTGATACGTCGGGAAAAATGCCAGTCGCGACCATGCCGAACGCCAGACCTGTCATCGCACCGACCATCAAAGATGGTGAAAACACCCCGCCACCCATGCGCCCCGCCATCGTAATCGCGACCGCAATGATCTTGATAAACACAAACACAATCGCTTCGTGCATCACCAAGCGGCCAGTCAACGCGTCGGACGTGGTTTCATAGCCAACGCCGATTATATGCGGATAATAGATCGCCAATGCCCCAAGTAATGTGCCCGCAATCATTGGCCGCAAATAGCGCGGAATGCGCCAGCGGGTCTGCAACGCGGTGCCCATTGTATCGGCCCAAAAGATTGCCCGCATCAGCACCACGGCGACCAAACCACACAGCAATCCAAGGATCAGGAACGCTGGAAGTTCGACGTAAAACGCCAGCACGTTCTGGTTTGGGATCAGAAATTCGGTGACGTCGCCATAAACCGAACGGTTGATAACGGTGCCAGCCACGGACGCGATCACAATCGGTGCAAAGGCGTGTACCGCAAAATGGCGCAGCACAACTTCAAGCGCGAAAAGCGCGCCCGCGATGGGGGCGTTAAAGCTGGCAGACACGGCGGCAGCAACAGCGCAGCCCATCAGGTCGCGCCCGGTTATGCCATCGGCGCGGATCAGGCGGCTGACATAAGTCGATATGATTGCAGCCAGATGTACCACCGGACCCTCGCGGCCTGTCGATCCACCAGTTGACAGTGTGACGAAGGACGCGAGCGTTGACATAAGGCCTTTGCGCGCCTCGACCCGCCCATCATAAAGCGCGGCCCCCTCAATCACATCAGCCACAGACCGCACGCGCCCGTCATCGGTGAACCTGTTCAAGATTACCCCGACAGCGAGCCCGCCAGCCATAGGGATCAGTAATACCCACCACCAATCCAGCCGCGCCGCGTTAGATCGCAAATATGCCACGTCGTCAGTCTGGTAAAGCCACGCCTGAAACGTCTCAATCCCGAAACGAAACCCAATCGCAGCGAAACTGGCCGCGATGCCGACAAGCAGCGCAATAAACCAGAACTGTACTTGGCTGGGGCCACGGGTGCGGATCACATGCCAGCCACCACGACAGGCCGTTAAGGCGTCATCGACCCCCTGCCCAATCGGCGATTTCTGCGGCTCCGCCATATCGTCCCCTTCCTTCTTCACTCGGGCGCTACGGTGCCGTAACGTTTAGCAAACCAACGGGGAGAATTCCATGTCCATTGACGCCGCCCTTCGCGCGCTTGCCCCAGTGTTAGGCGATCGGCTGTCGCTGTCCAAGTCCGATCTGGCAGCACATGGCCAGTCCGAGACACACTTTGATCCGACACCACCAGACGCCGTCGCCTATCCACGCACCACGCAAGAGGTTTCGCAAATTGTGAAAATCTGTGCGCAACATCGCTGCCCCGTGGTCGGCTACGGTGCTGGCACCTCGCTGGAAGGGCATACATTGGCGACCCAAGGCGGCATCACAGTAGATTTTCGCCATATGGCGCAAGTGCTTGAGGTGCATAGCGAAGATATGACCGTGCGCGTTCAACCTGGCATCACCCGCGAAGCGCTGAATGAAGATTTGCGCGCAACGGGGCTGTTTTTTCCAGTAGATCCCGGCGCTAACGCAACACTCGGTGGCATGGCCGCAACGCGGGCCAGCGGTACCACCGCTGTGCGCTATGGCACCATGCGGGACAATGTTATGGCGCTTGAAGTCGTTTTGGCCGATGGGCGTGTCATCCGCACTGGATCTGGCGCGCGCAAATCATCAGCGGGCTATGACCTCACGGCACTGCTGGTTGGCTCTGAGGGTACGTTAGGGTTGATCACCGAACTGACCCTGAAACTGCAAGGCCAGCCCGAAGCCATCGCCGCCGCCACTTGCGCCTTTGACACAATCGACGCGGCAGTGCAGGCCGTCACTGCCACCATTGCCATGGGGATACCAATGGCGCGGATTGAATTTCTGGACGCCGCCAGCGTCGCCGCGGTGAACGCCTATTCCAGAGCAGACTTTCTCGTGACCCCACACCTGATGGTTGAATTCCATGGATCAGACGCGGGCGTGGCTGAGCAGGCAGAACGGTTCGGCGATATCGCACAAGACTGCGGCGGGTCGGCGTTTTCATGGGCGTCAAAACCCGAAGACCGCACCCGTCTTTGGCAAATGCGCCACCACGCGTATTGGGCCATCATTGCATCACGCAAAAATACCACGGCAATTGTCACCGATGTCTGTGTGCCGATCAGCAAACTGGCGCAAGCGGTGGCAGAAACCCAAGCCGACATTGACGCCGCCCCGATCCCCGCACCCATTTTGGGCCATGTCGGTGACGGCAACTTTCACGCAATTCTGTTGATCGACCCCGACAACGCGGACGAAAAACGCGCAGCGGTCGACCTATCTGCAGGCATGGCAGAGCGCGCCTTGGCGCTTGGCGGAACAGTGACAGGCGAACACGGCGTGGGTCTAGGAAAACTGCCGTATATGGCAGCCGAGCACGGCGCTGGCTGGGACGTTATGGGGCAGATCAAACGGGCAATGGACCCGCTAAATATTCTTAACCCCGGCAAAGTTGTGCGCCTAGATTGAAGACAAGACACATGCGCGAACCCGTTGATTAGACCGGCAGCAGCGCAATCGCCGCTGCGCGGGCCTCATCTGTGATGCGATCCCCACTTAACATGCGGGCGATTTCATCGACACGATCCGTGCCAACAAGGCCAACAACCGTCGACAGCGTCGCGTCTTTTGTCTGGCGCTTTTCAACACGCCAATGATGATCACCCAAGGCCGCAACCTGCGGGCTGTGGGTCACAACCAAGACCTGCCCTTGTGACGCCAATTGCGACAGACGGCGCCCGACGGCATCCGCCGTCGCACCGCCAACGCCGCGATCAATCTCATCAAAAATCAATGTCAGGCCCGACTCCGTCGCCGTAAGACAGACTTTCAATGCCAGCAAAAAACGGCTCAATTCACCACCAGATGCGATTTTACCGATCGGTCCAGCCGGTGCGCCGGGGTTTGTGGCAACAGTAAAAGACACCGTATCAGCGCCGTCAGGCCCCGCATCCGCAGACGTGATTTCAGTAGCAAAAACAGCGCGTTCCATCTTAAGCGGTGCCAGTTCCTTGGCCATCGCCTTGTCCAGCTTCGTGGCCCACTTGCGCCGCGCATCGCTTAAACTGCCAGCCGCTGCATCATACATCGCCTGCGCAGTTGCCAGTACCGCCCGTAGGTCGGCAAGATCGGACGCACTACGATCCAACGCTCCCAGCCGGCCACGCAGGGAGTCCGCAAAAGGGCCCAGTTCATCCGGCAAAACATTGTGCTTGCGGGCAAGACCACGGATCGCAAAAAGGCGCTCTTCGGCTTGCTCAAGATCATGGGGATTGAACGCGAGTTCCGCTATGCAGGTTTCTACACCTGACTGCGCCTCACCAAGCTCAATCATCGCCCGCTCTAGGGCAGCCAACGGCGCTTCCAACGTGCCGTCCGCTTGCCCCGCCGCATCGCCCAACCAGCGCATCGCATCGCCAAGCTGGCCTTCAGCCCCGTTTATTCCAAGCGATTGATATGCTTTATGAATATCCTCACCGATCTTTTCGGCTGCCTGCATTTTTCGGCGCTGTTTATCGAGTTCCGCATCCTCACCAGCGCTTGGCGATAACCCATCAAGTTCCGCAACAGAATGGCGCAAAAACTCTTCCTCGGCCTCTAATTCTGCGACGCGCATTTCTGCCGCTGCAAGTGTCTTTTTGGCCGCTGATAGATCTTTCCAAGTGGCGCGGACTGCGGCCAAACGCGGCGCCAGATTACCAAAGTCATCGAGAAGAACCCGGTGCCCACGCGGATTCAGCAACCCGTGATCATCGTGCTGTCCGTGCAATTCAACCAGTGTTTCGGACACCGCACGCAAAATGTCGCCACTCACCCGTCGATCATTTATCCAAGCGGTTTTGCGCCCATCGCGGCCATTGATCCGTCGCAAAATCAGCGCGTCATCATACCTGAATCCGGCCTCGCGCAGCACATCCCACGCGGCGTGATTTTCAGCCAAATCAAACTCTGCGATGACCTCACCCTGATCAGCACCCTGCCTCACCAGTTCTGCGCGGCCCCGCCAACCAAGAACAAAGCCCAGCGAATCCAACAAGATAGACTTACCTGCGCCAGTTTCACCCGTCAGCACATTTAGGCCCGGTTGAAACGCAAGTTCCAGCCGGTCGATGATGAGCATGTCACGAATATCAAGGCTGCGGAGCATGTTGCCCGCCTAGAGCCATTCGCCGCGAACCATCTGACGATAGACGGCGGACAACCAATTGTCCCCGATTGATCTCGGCTCAAGCCCCTGCCCAGTGAGCAGCACAAAACTGTCCTCGTACCATTCGGTTGACTGGTAATTAAATCCGAGGATCGCACCCGCGGTTTGGGCTTCTTCAACTAGGCCAAGTGACAGATAACTTTCGACCAAGCGATGCAAAGCTTCTGGCGTGTGGGACGTGGTTTGGAAATCTTCCACGACGATGCGGAATCGGTTGATAGAGGCTGCGAAGTGATCCCGTTTTAGATAATAACGCCCAATTTCCATCTCTTTCGCGGCAAGGTGATCAAAGGCAAGGTCGAATTTCAACACTGAAGACTGCGCATATTCGCTGTCAGGATAGCGTTCAATCACAACGCGCAAAGCCTGCAATGCTTGGAACGTCAGGCCCTGATCGCGGCCAATTTCATCTATCTGGTCGTAGTAGCTCAGGGCCAGTAAATACTGTGCATAGGCAGCGTCTTCGTCGACCGGATAGAAGTCGATATAGCGCTGCGCGGCGGCGCGAGAATTAGGGTAATCTGTGTCACGATGATAGGAAAACGCCTGCATAATCAACGCGCGTTTCGCCCATTCAGAATACGGATAAAGGCGTTCGATTTCGCCAAAGAAAAACGCCGCATCGTCGGCTTGCCCACTTTCAAGCTCAAATTCACCGCGTTCAAAAATTTGCTGTGCGGAAAACGTGTCAAGCGCCCCCGCCGCGCGGCTGTCAAATGAATTACAGCCCGCCAATAGGCCAAGCGAAATCACGCCTGTGGCCAGACCATTTCGAATTCTGCAGATTCTGCTGCGGCCTGACATGTAGGCGCCCCCGCTCACGATAATTGTTCGAAGACCAGCTTCGATTGGAATTGGTCTAGCACACAAATTTAGGGTGCAAAATGCCTTTTGCGTGCGGTAGCGCAGGTTTGATGGCTGCTCTGGTATTAGAGCCGATAATCTGCACCATTTAGGCCTCGACTACGCAACGACTGGCAGGTCGGTCCAACGTAGTCCAACACCTGGCAGACGTGCCGTAATTGCAACGTCGGCATCGCGCCAACCCCAAGCATCAGGGTCTGCAAACAGCGCACGCAGCAATGCATTGGTAACCGCATGGCCCGCCTTGGACCCCGTATAGCAGCCCAAAATCGGCGCGCCTGCGGTATACAAATCGCCAAGCGCGTCCAGCATTTTATGGCGCACCGCCTCATCCTTGTGGCGCAACCCCCCGGGGCTGAGGACGTCCGCACCATCCACCACGACTGCGTTTTCAAGCGTGCCGCCAAGACCCAAGCCCTGCGCGCGCATCGCGTCAACGTCGGACGAGCGACAGAAGGTGCGGCTGTTGCTCAGTTCCCGTACGAACGCGCCGTTGGACATATTCAAAGTTTTTTTCTGATGGCCGATCGCGCGATCCGTGAAATCAATTTCGAACCGAATGTGCAGTGTATCTGCCGTATCTAGCCGTGCTTGCGCATCACCCACTTTTACGACAACCGACTTGCGCACTTCAATCACACGCAGTGGCGCGTTCAGATGGCGGATGCCAGCGCGCAGGAAACCTTCGACGAATTGCGCCGCGGACCCGTCAAGGATAGGAACCTCTGGCCCCGTCACCTCAATCAGTGCGTTGTGCAAACCGCATCCAGCGAGCGCTGCCATGATGTGCTCAATGGTGGAAACAGACGTTCCAGCAGCGTTTTGTATCCGCGTGTTTAACGGAGAGACAGTGACGCGGTGCCAAAGCGCAGGGACGTCGGCCTTGCTAGCTTCAACATCCGTGCGGCGAAAGACGATCCCATGATCCGCAGGCGCAGGTCGCACAATGACAGACATGGGCTGCCCAAGATGGAGCCCTACGCCTTCAAATGCCACAGTAGTGTCAATCGTCGTCTGCAAGTTTCTTTTCCTCAAATTCGCTGTGAATTACTTAAGACGTTGTGTGCATTCTCTCAACACACGCTTTGCAACGGTCTGAAACATGGGCGTAACAATCCGGCACAATACTGCCGACTTGTTACGCCGCAGCGCAGCAAGCTCCTGTTATGGAGTGAAAAAGGGCCGCCCGAAGGCAGCCCCTTTAGATAAATCGTGACCCGACGTCAGATCAAATTCAGTTCGCTTGACGACGCAAGAAGGCCGGAATTTCGATCCGCTCTTGATCGGCATCGGCTTGCGTTGTCGGAGCAGGTCCCTCTTCGCGCAATGATGCGACGGGGGGCTGCGGGCGTTCTCTGGCGTGGCCTTCGTTGTGACCGGTCATGCGGTTGATCAGACTATTAAGCCCACCCATGCGTGGCTTTGCATCCTCTTCGGACTCCATCGGTTCTGCGACAGGTGCAGCTGCAGGCATGCTGCGTGCTGCGGCTGTGCGCAGACGATCAAGCGTTTCTTGCGACGGCGTGCCAATTGCAGGGCGCTGCGGGGCCACGAACGCATCGGATGCTGCTTCGATCTCCACTTCCTGACGCGGCTGATAGGCGGCTGGTGGCAAATCGGAACCGGCTGCGGCTGCAGCAGCAGGGGCGTCAAACGTTCGCTCCTTAAAAATAGGCTCCTGCGGTTTCGCGGCGCCTGTTTCGTCAAACAACGTCGGTTCAGGCGCAGCCTGCGCTGCAACTTCGGCAGCAATTGGTGCTGCGACAACAGATTCATCGATCCGCGTTTCAGCAGATACGTGTTGCGTCAAAGGCGCAGACATTGGGCGGCGTGGAACCGGCATATCGTTGGTTTTAATTGCCGCATCGATGCCAGTGGCCACAACAGACACGCGCATCTTGCCTTCCATGCTTGTATCCAGCGTGGACCCGACGATGATATTCGCCTCCGGGTCGACCTTTTCGCGGATTTTGTTTGCAGCTTCGTCGAGTTCGAACAACGTTAGGTCGTAGCCACCCGTGATGTTGATCAACACGCCACGTGCGCCCTCGAGCGAGATTTCGTCGAGCAGGGGGTTTGCGATGGCTTTCTCGGCGGCCTGAACAGCGCGATCTGCGCCTTCTGCTTCGCCCGTACCCATCATGGCTTTCCCCATTTCGTCCATCACAGCGCGCACGTCTGCAAAGTCGAGATTGATAAGACCAGGACGGACCATCAGATCAGTGACACCTTTAACGCCTTGATAAAGAACGTCATCCGCAAGCGCAAAAGCTTCGGTGAAGGTCGTGTTTTCGTTGGCCAGACGGAAGAGATTCTGGTTTGGAATGATAATCAGCGTGTCAACGACCTTCTGCAATGCCTCGATGCCATCATCCGCTTGCTTCATGCGCTTGCCGCCCTCAAACTGGAACGGCTTGGTCACGACGCCAACGGTAAGTACACCAAGTTCGCGGGCAGCTTGTGCGATAATCGGGGCCGCACCGGTTCCGGTGCCTCCGCCCATGCCTGCGGTGATGAAACACATGTGCGCGCCAGCGAGGTGGTCAACAATCTGTTCGATGCTTTCCTCGGCAGCAGCGGCACCGATGGTTGCACGCGCGCCGGCACCCAAACCTTCGGTGACTTTGACACCCATTTGGATTTTTGCGGGTGAACGCGATTGCTGGAGCGCCTGCGCGTCCGTGTTGGCGACAACGAATTCAACACCTTCAAGCTGCTGCTCGATCATGTTGTTTACGGCGTTACCGCCGGCGCCCCCAACACCGAATACGGTGATGCGTGGCTTTAGTTCGTCCTGCCCGGGCATGGAAAGGTTCAATGTCATTGTGCTGTCCGCCTGTATTGTTGGCCCGTCCCAACGAGCGTTCTTATCGTAGTGTTTCCATGATCCTAACGACAGTTGCCATGGTGGTCACGAAGAAACTGCGAAAAAGGCGCAAAATGTGGGCCTGTTTCAGTGATTTTCCGCCGCATGTAGCGTGATCAGCGAAATATTGCGTATTACCAGTTCTCTCGGAACCAGCGAACCGCTCGTTTGAACGATCGCGCTGGGTATTTTTCGGCGGGGATATCGAAGTCCCACCATTCGTCTTGTGGATGTGCCGCAAAGAGGCTGAGCCCCACCGCAGCTGAAAAAGCGGCCCCCGTCGCGGCCTGTGGCAAACCTTGCACACGCAACGGACGACCCAGCCGAACCTGCTGGCCGAGGATTTTGGTCGCCAAACCATCAAGGCCCGGGATCTGGCTACCACCGCCAGTCAAAACAATCTGCTGGCTTGGCAGGTGTTCAAAACCCGCCACGTCCAAACGGACGCGCACTTCTTCAAGAATTTCTTCGACTCGGGGTCGCATAATGCCGATCAGTTCGGCGCGTGACACAGTACGGCGGTCACGTTCCCAATCACCAGTGTCGCTGCCAATTTCTATCATCTCGCGGTCGTCCATGCCAGTGGCCAGAACGCCGCCGTAGAATGTTTTGATCCGTTCCGCCATCGCGGGGGCAACTTGTAGGCCCATGGAAATGTCGGACGTAACGTGATCGCCGCCCATGCGTACAGAATCCGAATAAATCATATGTTTGCGCATGAAGATGGAAATCCCCGTCGATCCGCCCCCCATATCAATGCAGGCAGCACCCAGTTCTTGTTCGTCCTCCACCAGCGATGAAATGCCGGACGCATAGGCCGATGACGCGATGCCAGCCAATTCGAGATCGCAGCGCTTGATACAATAGAGAAGGTTTTCGATAATGCTGGCTTCAACGGTCATAAGGTGCATGTCGGTGGTCAGCGCAGCACCGATTTGCCCACGCGGATCGGCAAGGCCGGAGCGGTGATCAAGTGCGAAGTTGATCGGCTGCGCGTGCAAAACTTCGCGCCCTTCGCCAATATCGGGAACCTCACATTCGGCCAGCACGCGGCCAATATCACCTTCGGTCACAACCTGCCCGTGCACATCGACTTGCCCTTCCAGCCCGTAAGACCGTGGGCGCCCGCCCGACAGACACGCAATCACATGATCGACACGCACGTTCGCCATTTTCTGCGCAGCTTGCACCGCAGTGCGCACGGCGCGTTCGGTTTCGGCCATGGCCTCGACTTCACCAAATCTGACCCCGCGCGAACGGGTCGTCGCGGCACCAATCACACGGAATGACGATTGCCCCGCCATGGACCCAACCCCGTCGCCACCACTCTCCTTGGCGCCAAACTGTTCGGGCCCATCAAAACGCAGCACAAGGCAGGCAATTTTTGAACTGCCCACATCGAGGATCGCAATGACGCCGCGCTGCATCGCCGCTTGGCGCATGTTGCGCATGGCGCGTTGGGATTGGTACAGATCTCTCATGTTTTACACACCTATTCTTGTTCTTGTTCGGCGTTGATTTGGCGCAGATTTGCCAAGGCCTGTTCATTCAATCGAATTGTCGGGCGGGCGGGGTGGCGCATGTCGACGACTGCCACATCCCGTTCCAGCAAGTCCTGCGTTTGATTCAAGGCGACGACGCGTTCGAACGCCGCGACGGGATTCGTTGTTGGCAACAGAATGCGCTGTCCGCTGTCTAGGATCACATCCCAACGGCGTTCGCCCATGCGAACAACACCGCGCATGCGCGGTGCCAGAGGGCCTGCGCGGGCGTAAATCTCAAGCCCTTCAGTCAATGCTTTGCGCGCACCATCCCCTGTGACCAGCGGCAAATCGGATCGATCCGCACGCAGAATGATGTTTTGGACCAGAACACCGCTCGCATCGATCAATTTCAATCCAGCGGGGGCACGAAACACCGCAACGGGGATGCGCTGTGTGACTTGGACCTGCAATATGCCACCAGGCCGCACCCGCAACGTCGCATCAGCGACGGCAGGCAACGCGGCGACAATCTGGCGCATCTCTTCGAGGTCGAGATCGAAGTTAGACGTTGGGAATTCCAACGGCAGCACCATACGGATATCACTAGAAAGCGTGTCGTCTGCACCATCAACGGTCATGACTTTGACCATGAATTCGTCACGCTGCTGAATGCGGGTTTTGGTGGTGTAATAGGCGTCTGCGATCATTTGGCGGTTCGGCTCGCGCGCTGTCCACCCCGCGACCAGACCCGTGACAACCAATAACGGCACGCCGACTTTAAGCAGTTTTCGAAAGCCTGGCGTCAGCATCAGACGTTGGTAGCGATAGCCCCAACGTGACGGCGCAGGATCGCGGTGGCGCGCTTTTAGTCGTTGTGCCCTTAGCGGTTGCATGATGCGTCCTCTATCATCCAAGTCATCAAATCAGGAAAGCTGATGCCACAAAACGCAGCCTGTTCTGGCGCCAGAGATGTCGGCGTCATGCCCGGTTGGGTATTGGTTTCCAGCAGGATCAACCCGTCAAGGCCACGGCTTTCGTCCCAACGGTAATCTGTGCGGCTTAACCCACGACAACCAAGGACATCATGCGCCCTAACTGCATAGTCCATGCAAGCCCGCGAAATGTCGTCCGGCAGATTCGCGGGGATCGTATGGGTTGACCCACCAATCTCGTACTTCGCAGCGTAATCATACCAGCCATCAACCACGATATCGGTGACGGTCAGCGCGCGACTTTCGGAATATTCGGCCCCCGCACCCAATACAGCAGTCGTCAACTCTCGACCTGGCGCATAAACTTCGACCATCATCAGGTCTGGCAAATCAGCAGCCAATTCGGGTGGCCTGTCGCCCTCCATCACCAAATAAATACCAACGCTTGAACCTTCGTCGTAGGGTTTCACCACATAGGGCGGCGTCATCACATGCGCAGCCTCGATCTCAGTTTTGGTTGCCAAAACGCTGCTTACAAATGGCAACCCATGTGCGCGGTAAATTTCTTTGGTTTTTTGTTTGTCCATTGCCATGGCCGACGCCAACACGCCGGAATGGGTATAGGGAATGCGCAACCATTCCAGCACACCCTGCACGACGCCGTCTTCACACCAGCGACCATGCAGCGCATTGAACACCACGTCCGGCTTGACCGATTTCAGTTGTTCAACAAGATCCACACCCGCATCAATTTCGACAACATTAAACCCAGCGGTCCGCAACGCGGTCGCACATTCTCTGCCCGAACTGAGGGATACCTCACGTTCGCTCGACGGGCCGCCCAACAGGACGGCTATGGTTTTAGGTGTCCTGCTCGACACGCTATCCTCTTTCGCGGACCTTTATCGGCCCGTCATTTATGACAATTGTTAGTCGTCAATCGTCGCATTTACCGAACCCCTGCCTGTCGGGGCTTTGACCTTTTCGCTTATGCAAAGGCAGTCAACCTTGCGGGGTCGGTTCACCAACCCTCATAATTTCCCATTCTAGCGTTAGTCCACTGGTTTCGTAAACCTTTTTTCGGACGTCTTCGCCCAATCCGATCAGATCTGCGGCAGTTGCACCACCAGCATTGGTCAGAAAGTTGGGATGTTTGGTGTTCATGACGGCACCGCCACGGGCGGCGCCGCGCATACCAGCGTCGTCAATGACCTTCCACGCCTTCAGATCATGGGTGTCATCCGCCTGTCCAGTGCTGGAAAACCCTACCGGATTACGAAACGTGCTGCCGGCGGTGCGATCCTTGGTCGGTTGGGTTTCATCCCGCTTGGCGAGCTGCGCAGCCATGCGGTCTTCAAGGACCTGCGCATCTTCGCGCGCGGCTTTCAGCGTGGCAGACACGATGACCGCACCATCGGGCAAGGCTGATGAGCGATATTGAAGATCAAGATCAGCGACCGCCAGCGTTTGCACCGATCCGTCCCGCATCACGACGCGCACGTCTTGCAGTACGTCAGCCACATAGTCACCATAACAGCCCGCGTTCATCCGAACCGCACCACCGATGGACCCGGGTATTGTGCGCAGGAATGTCAGGTTCAGCCCAAGTGCGGCCGCCTTACGCGCCACATGCGCATCTAGCGCCGCCGCCCCCGCCCGCACGATATTATCCGCGAACTCGATCCCATTGAACCCGCGCCCCAGCCGGATCACCACGCCGTGCACCCCGCCATCGCGCACGATCAGGTTGGACCCAACCCCCATAACAAACACCGGGACGGCGAAAGGCAAAGCGGCCAGAAAACTGCGCAAATCATCTTCATCCGCAGGCTGAAACAACACATCTGCAGGCCCGCCAACCCGCATCCACGTCAAATCGGACAGGTCACGGTTCGGGGTCAAAACCCCGCGCACGATTGGTAAATCAGTCAACGTCATGGGAACCGTTTAGCGCGAGATACCACTCCTGCCAAGTCAGAGCATCGTGGCCCAGACGTTCAATCTGTCCGACCGAATGCACCGCGCAGCCAACGCGCTAAATAGACCAATGGCCAGCGCAACAAACTGCATCCTGCGATCAAGAACAAAAGGCCAATCCACGGTCCGTTCGTGTAGGTAATATAGCCCAGCAGCGGAATGCCGATCGCGATCAAAACATAGGCCCGCGACCACAGGTTATCGCGGCTCGGCACCATCGCCAGCACGTTGGCGGCCACCAGCCATCCAAACCCCAAACCGACTGCGATCATTTAGAACTCTCCGGAATTTGGCCACGTGCACGGGCATAGATGTACTTCAGCGGGTTGCGAAACATCGATGCGAACGCAAGCAAGGCCGCAATGCTCCAACCCCAGCCAAAATCATGGCCAAGCCAGATAATCAGCACTGGTGCAAGCACCAACAACGTAATCCCCGGCCCGTACTGCCACCGCATCGGCAACAGCGCCGTGGCAGTGGCGACAAACACCCAAGTGATGGCAGCGATAATCAACCAATTCATGCGGACTTCCAGTCTGTCTTCGTCTCATAAATATCCCGGGGAGTCCGAAGGACGGGGCAGCGCCCCTGCGGTCAGATTGGCGCAGCCAATTTGACCCTGCTCACTACAGCCCGCCAAGCACCATACGGCGCACGGGACGCGCAAACATCAAACCACCGCTCATTGCGCCCAAAGCCAGCGTCGCCTCAGCCGGATTGTGTTGCATGTGGATCAACATCATAACGACGAACGCGGTAGAAAACGCCCACAAAAACCGACGCAGCCATTTGATCATTGGCAGCAGGGCGGCGATCAGGATCGCACCAAGGATCAACCATTCATATGTCACGCCTTTAACAGATCCGGTAAGGCATTGGCCCAGCCCGATATTGATCCTGCACCTAGGCAGACGACCATATCGCCCGGTTTCGCCTGTTCTTTCACCAGCGCCACAAGGTCCGCTTCATTGGTGATTGCGCGGGCATCACGGTGTCCGGCACGGATTAGGCCTGCGACCAGATCATCACGTGTCGCACCTTCGATGACGTCCTCTCCGGCGGCAAAAACTTCGGTGATCGCGACGACGTCGGCATCGTTGAAACACGCGCAGAAATCCGCAAAATGATGGTGCAGGCGGGTGTAGCGATGCGGTTGGTGCACCGCAAGGATGCGCCCGTCTGACGCTTGCCGTGCGGCTTTCAGCACAGCCGAGATCTCAGTCGGGTGGTGGCCGTAATCGTCGATGATGGTGACGCCGCCAACTTCGCCCACACGGGTAAAGCGGCGCCCAACACCTTTGAACGCGGCCAATGCGGCGCGGATTTCTTCGGCCTTCATACCCAGATAACGCGCCACCGCGATGGCCGACAATGCGTTGGAGACGTTGTGATCGCCCGGCATCGGCAGTGCGCAATCTTTGATTGTTAAGTCTTCGTTCTGCAAAACCACATCAAAATGCGCGACGCCCTTTTTGTAGGTCAAATTGATCGCCCGCACGTCAGCTTGCGCGTTAAATCCATATGTCACAACGCGTCGGTCGGTGATTTTGCCAACCAGCGTTTGCACATCGCTGTCGTCCGTGCAGCACACGGCCAGCCCATAAAACGGAATATTGGACACGAAATCATAAAACCCCGCGTGCAGATTTTCGATCGTGCCCCAGTGTTCCATGTGTTCTGGGTCAATGTTGGTCACAATTGCGATGGTCGCTGGCAGGCGGTTAAATGTGCCGTCGCTCTCATCCGCTTCGACAACCATCCATTCGCCGCTCCCAACACGGGCATTTGATCCGTAGGCGTGGATAATGCCGCCGTTCACCACTGTCGGGTTGAACTTACCTTCTTCCAGAAGTGCCGCGACCATTGTGGTCGTTGTGGTTTTGCCGTGGGTTCCTGCCACAGCAATATTGGATTTCATCCGCATCAGTTCGGCCAGCATTTCCGCGCGGCGCACGACGGGCAGGCCACGCTGGCGGGCCGCGTCCAGTTCGGGATTGCCGGGCTTGATAGCGCTGGAAATCACGACAACCTCGGCGTCCTCAATATTCTCGGCCCGCTGGTCCTCAAAGACAAACGCTCCAAGCTTTTGCAGGCGTTTGGTAATCGGAGTTTGTTTCAGATCGGACCCCTGCACAACGTAGCCATGCGACAACAGCACCTCAGCGATGCCCGACATTCCAATGCCACCAATACCAACAAAGTGGATCGGGCCAACGTCGAGGGAGATTTTTGTTGCTGCGTTCATGCTATGGCTTCCGTCCATCTGTCGATCTTGTTCTTTCGGCTTCGCTGTTACGGTGTCGTCTCACTCAACTTCAGGGTCATAGCAACAAGCGTTTCTGTCGCGTCAGGTTTGCCACAGCCAAGTGCGGCAAGTGACATTTTTAGCGCCGCTTTGGGGTCATCCAATACAGCCGCAATTTGCTCTGACAGGCTTTCAACATGCAGGTTTTCCTCTGCAATCATGATCGCGGCCCCCGCAGAAACCAATTGCTGGGCATTCGCTGTCTGATGATCCGCCGCGGCCAACGCATAGGGCACAAGTATCGACGGGCGACCAATGACGCTGAGATCTGCAATGGACGACGCGCCCGCCCGGGCGATCACCAGTTGCGCTTCGGACATGCGGGTCGGCACGTCATTGAAAAACGTCTGCACATCGGCGGGAATGCCTTCGTCAGCATAATATTGTGCCACACGGTCAAGGTCTTCGCTGCGGGCCTGATGGCTGACGCGGATATTGCGGCGAATGGCGCTTGGTAAAGCAGAAATCGCTGGAGGGACCACGTCGCTTAGTATGCGCGCCCCCTGCGAGCCGCCCATTACAAGGATCGACATCGGGTAATCACCGGGTGCAATATAGCCTGCCCCCGCGCGTTCAAGGATCGCACTGCGAACAGGGTTTCCGACCGGCACACCTGTTACACCTTCGGGCATAATGGTTGGCCACGTGCCACAGGCGACTTTGTCGACCCGTTTGGAAAATATCTGGTTCACGCGGCCAAGCACGCCGTTTTGTTCATGGATCATCCTTGGTCTGCGCAGAATCCAAGCAGCAGACATCGCCGGAATGGTCGGGTAGCCGCCAAAGCCGATAACAACCGCAGGCCTGTCACGCAGCATCTTGAAAATCGCCGAAAAAATGCCGCCCACAATGGTAAACGGCGCCGCTAGTTTCGCCTGCAAACCACCACGCGCGAACGTCGCCGATCTGACCTGTTCGATTTCTACCCTATGGGGGAAGCCACCAATATATTGCGCACCACGACTATCGGTCGACAGTTTCACCCGCCATCCGCGCGCCAACATCGCCTCTGCCAAGGCCTGCGCCGGAAACATATGCCCGCCCGTGCCGCCCGCCGCGATAATCAGAAGTGGATCAGCCATCGTCTACCGCCCCCGCCGCAGCAAGATATCACCGATCTGGCCCTGTGGACGCGTGCGCGTGAACGCCAGCAGCATGCCAACCGCAATGCCGGACGCGATAACAGATGAACCGCCATAGCTTATGAACGGCAACGTCATACCTTTGGCAGGCAAAAGTCGGACAGCCACGCCCATGTTGATCATCGCCTGAACCCCGACCATACAGGCCAAACCGCAGCCCGCCAGCCGGATGAACGGGTCACGTTCTTTCATCAGGCGTATCAGGGATCGCACAACAACAATCGAATACAACGTGATCACCGCCAACACACAGATCAGACCGTATTCTTCTGCCGCCACTGCGATAATGAAATCCGTGTGGGCGTCGGGAAGCGACCATTTCACCTGCCCTTCACCGACTCCTACGCCAAAGAACCCACCTTCGCGGATCGCATTTGTGGCATAACCAATCTGTGTGGTGGGGTCGATATCAGGGTTCAGAAACCCGTCAATGCGACGCGCGAAGTGTTCGGAATTGGAATACAAAAGCGTGCCACCAAAGGTCACAATGCCCGCCAAACCGACCAGCACCAGGATCGGCGCGCCGGCGACAAAATACATGACCCCCCAGCCAAACAGGAACAGTGCGGATTGACCAAAGTCCGGCTGCATCGCCAAGAACAACACGATCACAAGCGTCAAGATTAGCGAGTATGTCTTACCGGGTGGTCCACCAACGTCTTGGCTCGCAGCCATAAACCATGCGGCCACAACAACAAATCCAGGCTTAAGAAATTCGGACGGCTGCAATGATGCAAACCCAAGCGAATACCACCGCACCGCCCCTTTGCCAAAATCGGTACCAAAGAGCGGCAGGCCCATCAACGCAATAAAAGACGCCACAAAGCCAAGCACAGCCAATCTGCGCACCAATGTGGGTGACATCATCGACGTGACGATCAATGCCACCATAGCAATGAACCCAAAGACGGCTTGGCGTTGTACATAGTGGAACGGCTCAAACCCATTTTTCGCGGCCAAGGGCGGCGACGCGGCCAGCCCCAACAACAATCCAATACCAAATAATGCAAGGACGCAGGACA
Source organism: Octadecabacter antarcticus 307 (assembly GCF_000155675.2). Classification (GTDB taxonomy): domain Bacteria; phylum Pseudomonadota; class Alphaproteobacteria; order Rhodobacterales; family Rhodobacteraceae; genus Octadecabacter; species Octadecabacter antarcticus. The sequence continues at coordinate 1,203,107 of NC_020911.1, read as the reverse complement.
GCGTCCATTTATCCACCGTTCGCCACCAACGTGGAAGAACAGGATCACCTGATTGCACAGGGATCGCTCCGAAAACCATTTCTGTCATGGCGACTGCCTTACTGCCTCAATACGCCCGTTTTCCGGGTCTGATACCATGTGTAACGTGAAAAGCCCCGCGATTCCAGTGAAATGACGTCGTTATTTCGCCCCCTTGCGCGAGGGGTCATTTCAAGGCACCTCAACTGCATGCATGTGAACACTCTTATCCTTGGCGCGGGCGCCGCCGGACTGCACTGCGCGGCCTTTTCGGGGCCGAACACGCTGGTCGTGGATCACGCCAAAGCCCCGGCAGAAAAAATCCGCATTTCAGGCGGCGGGCGCTGCAATTTCACCAACCTTGGCACCACGCCCACCAACTTTATCAGCCAGAATCCGCATTTCGCGAAATCCGCGCTGGCGCGCTACACCCAATGGGATTTCATTGACCTCGTGGATCGTCACGGCATCGCATGGCATGAAAAAACGCTGGGCCAATTGTTTTGCGATACATCAGCCAAAGACATCATCGCGATGTTGCTGGCTGAGATCGCACCGACAGCTGATTTGTGGTTGCAAACCGAGGTCGGCACTATTCGCCACGATGGCACACACTTCCACGTTGCCCTGAAACGCCTTGGACAGGTCACACTGGTACAAGCTGACAATCTGGTGGTTGCGACGGGCGGCAAATCCATTCCAAAAATGGGCGCGACCGGACTAGCCTATGAAATCGCAGAACAATTCGGGCTGGCCGTTACCGACACGCGCCCTGCCCTCGTGCCGTTCACGTTTTCGGACGATAGATTCAAACCGATTGCGGGCACCGCCACGCCTGCGCGTTTAATCACGGCAGACGGCGCAACTTTTGATGAATCCTTGCTGTTTACCCACCGCGGGCTGTCGGGCCCCGCCGTGCTGCAAGCGTCGAGTTATTGGCAGATGGGCGAAGACGTGCGGGTCGCGCTCGCGCCCGATTTTGACATCACCGCTGCGCTGAAAACCCAGCGCGCGCAAGACGGGCGAAAGGCGCTCACAACCGCTCTCGCAGTGCACCTCCCCGCGCGTCTTGTGGACTTTCTGGGCGGCGAACTGGACCTAACAGGAAACGTCGGTGATCTGGCGGATGCGCGCATCGCCGACCTCGCCGCGTCCCTGCAAAACTGGTCCCTCAAACCATCCGGCACCGAAGGCTACCGCACCGCCGAAGTCACTGTTGGCGGCGTGAATACCAACGAATTATCGTCTAAAACCATGCAATCCAAAGCCACACCGCACCTGTATTTCATCGGCGAAGCGGTCGACGTCACAGGCTGGCTTGGGGGGTATAATTTCCAATGGGCGTGGTCGTCCGGTTATGCCGCAGGCATGGCGATTGCGACGGGTGCGCCATGACCAAAGCGGCGGCAGAATTGCGGGTCGATTTTGTCAGCGGAGCTGTCGCCCATCGCCTGCGATTTGGCGGTGGACGCGGACAGGCATTGGCCAAAGCCATGGGGCTGCGGGCTGGCAAGACACCGATGATTGTCGATGCCACGGCTGGTTTGGGGCGCGACGCGTTTCTGCTGGCGTCGCTGGGCGCGCAGGTCGTGATGATTGAACGCTCGGATATAATGCACGCTTTGCTGGCGGATGGCATGGCCCGCGCCTTGGCAGAGGGTGGCGAATTTCGCGAAATAATTGGCCGCATGACGCTACTGAAAGGCGATGCGAAAGACCTGCTGCCGGATCTTGCGGGCGAGGCTGTTCTAATTGATCCCATGCATCCACCTCGCAAAAATTCGGCACTGGTAAAACGCGAACTGCGCCAAGTGCGCGCGATCGTCGGAACGGACGAAGATGCCGCTGATCTGGTGCGTCTGGCACTTGGGTGTGCGCGAAATCGCGTGGTTCTCAAATGGCCCTCGAAGGCTGATCCAATCAATGTAGGGCGGGCCTGTTCCCATCAAATACTTGGAAAATCAACGCGCTATGACATTTTTATGGTTGGATGAACTGCGCGCTAATCATTTAATCCGGCCACGCAGGCCGCAAAATCATCACCACGTCGCTCAAAATTATCGTATTGATCAAAAGACGCGGCAGCGGGGGCTAACAGTACTGTTTCGCCCGCCTGCGCGTCCGCCGCGGCCTGTGTCACCGCTGTTGCCATATCACCGCAGACCTCAACATCCAGCCCCTTGAGCTTCATCGCAAACGCCGCTGCCTCACGCCCGATCACGTAGGCCTTTACGACCGTTGGTGCGGGCAGCAAGGCATCCAACCCACCGTCTTTTTCCAAGCCACCACAGATCCAGCGCACCTTGTCGAACGCCGCCAATGCCTTTGCCGCTGCATCCACATTTGTCGCTTTGCTGTCGTTCACAAACCGCACGCCAGCATGTTCCGCGATCAACTGGCTGCGGTGCGGCAACCCTTTGAAACTGATCAGCGCGGCCTCGATCACGCGCGGCCCGATCCCCAACGCCCGACACGCGGCGTAAGCAGCACAAGCGTTCTGGTGGTTGTGCACCCCAGGCAATCCAGCGATGGCGCGCAGATCAATCGATCCGACCTGCCGCCCCTTGCGATATTCGTTCAGGAATCTTTTGCGCGCGAACACGGACCAACCGATACCATCAAGTTTTTGCCCAGACGACACGCGGATCACGCGATCATCGCTCGGCCCCTCGGACAGTTGATTGGCGATATAGTGGCCTTCCGCTTCATCGACACCAATCACCGCGCGGTCGGGGCCGCCTTCGGCAAACAGGCGGCGCTTGGCGGCGAAGTAGCCGCCGTGGCCTGCGTGGCGGTCTAGGTGATCGGGGGTTAGGTTGGTGAAAACGGCGACGTCCGGCGTCAGTGCGCGGGCGAGGTCGATCTGGTAACTGCTTAATTCTAATACAATAACTTCGCCGTCGTGGGCTTCGTCGAGGTCGAGAACGCCGCGTCCAATGTTGCCGCCCAGCTGGACGGGTCGGCCAGCGTGTTCGAGGATGTGATAGATCAGCGCGGACGTGGTGGATTTGCCGTTGGATCCGGTGACGGCAATGACCTTGGGGATGCTGTCAAATTCATCCCATTCGGACGTCGCGAAACTGCGAAAAAACAGACCGATATCATTGTCCACAGGGCAGCCTTCGGCCATGGCGCGCGCAATTGCGGGGTGCGGCGCGGGGTAAAGATGCGCAATACCGGGGGAGGTGATGAGGCAGGCTATGTCCTTGAAAGCGCCGTGTTTTGTGAGGTCTTTCAGCGTCACACCGGCATCGCCCGCCTTGGTTTCGGCATCCGGAGCATCATCCCAAACGACCACGTTTGCGCCGCCAGCTTGCAAGGCCGCGACAGCCGCCAGACCGGACCGCCCCAGCCCCAAAACGGCGACGGTTTTACCGGAAAAACCCTGTACTGGAATCATGATTTACGTCCCTAAATTTGGCCCTGAATTTGGCCCTGAATCTTGCCCTGTTGTTGGGCGATTAATGGCGTTTTACACCGCGTTGCGCAAGATAGGTTAACGGAATTTGGGCAAAGGCATACAGCGTACACCACGCGTACACAGGCGGTACACGGCGGGTGTGTGTATGGCTGGATTTGATGGGAAAGGTTAATTGGCGGCGGGGGGGAGATTGGCGATGTGGTTTTCGACGCCAGCGATGTTTGGATGATCCGCAGGCAGGATCGCTTGGAAGATTGCCAAGGCTTGCACAAACATCGGCCGTGCCTCCTCCGGCCGATCCAGTTTGACCAATAACACAGCGAGGTTGTGAAGGTGGGTCGCATAGTCCGGATGCCCGTCCCCAATCGTGGCGCGGTCGATGTCGAGCGCTTGACGGAAGAGCGTTTCAGCCTCCGCCAATCGCCCCTGCGCCTGAATCACCCCCGCGAGGTTGTTGAGGCGGATTGCATAGTCCGGATGCGCCTCCCCAATCGTGGCGCGGTCAATGTCGAGCGCTTGGCGGAAGAGCGGTTCAGCCTCGTCCAACCGCCCCTGCGCCTTAACCACCCCCGCGAGGTTGTTGAGGCGGATTGCATAGTCCGGATGCCCATCCCCAATCGTGGCGCGGGTAATGTCGAGCGCTTGGCGCAAGAGCGTTTCAGCCTCATCCAATCGCACCTGCGCCTTAACCACCATCGCGAGGTTGTTAAGGCCGATTGCATAGTTCGGATGCGCCTCCCCAATCGTGGCGCGGTTAATGTCGAGCGCTTGACGGAAGAGCTTTTCAGCCTCGGCGTATTGACCCATTGCCTTCAGATGGACAGCGTTCTCATTTAACGCGTTTGCTATATGCTCTTGCGGCTCATTCGCCTTTGCGAAGATCACAAGATCGCTGCTGTGTTTATGGGCATCAGTGTAGCGCCCAGCCCGCCCGAGAAATTCGCTGGCTTTGCGCAAGGCGGCAAAGGTTTCATGGAGTCTGGCAGATTTGACGTAGTGGTCTGCGGCGTCTGCCCATCGCAACTCGGCTTCGGCCACTTCGCCGCGACCGAATGCGGCGCGGGCGGATTCTTGGACGGCGAGGTCATTGCGGGCTTCGATTTCTGCGAAGATGCCGTCGGCGTTTACAAATCGACCCTCTTCAAAAGCTTTTAGCGCAGCAACGAATTTTGGATCATTCGAGGACCCTTTAAGTTCGGCGCGTAGATCTTTGATAATTTTTGTAGCTCTGCAAGCGCTGCGTCTGGATTGGCGATTTGGGATTCGAGTTCGGTGATGCGGGCGCGGAGTCGGGTCTTTTCGGTTTCGTCGGCGCGGGTGAGTTCGTCTTCTAGGTCGGCTTTGAGTTCGCGGCGCAGGCGGATGAATTCTGGGACTGTGAGCGTTGTGCCGTCTTTGACTTGGGCTGGGGCGATTTTTTCAATGGTTTCATCCGACAGGTCTGTCTTCTTCGATTTACGCCAAGGCTTAAACACCCAACCGAGCAGCACTCCAATTCCCGTAACGGATGCTATTTCAGCAGAATACGTCTCAAGGCCAGCCAGTATCGTTGCCCACATCATCAAATCACTCCGCTTCTCATTGGCACCTTACCGTGTAACCCACGGTTGAAAAGGGGCGAAACGGTAGATGGGCCGCGAGATCGCGCGTTCTGTTTGATTGCCCAGCCCGAGGTCCAAGCGCGCAGCAGGTTTCGGGCGGATAAAGCGGCAGGATCGGTAAAGCCGCAGTTTGCGCTAGATTAGTGTGGCGCGGGCGAGATAGGTGTAGGGTAGCGGTGTAACCCATGTGAGAGGACACCCTATGTTATTGATCCATAAGACTGGCCCGAACCGCGTTGATATTGAACTGAGCGCGATCCTTGACAGTGATATGATGGCCGCAGGGCTTGATGAACTGTTTGAGGCATCACAGGACATCAGCAACGGCGTTATGATGTATAAAATACCGTCGTTTTCAATGCCAACGGGCGGCGCGCTGGCGGCTGAGATGATGCGCCTGCCAAAGCTGTTTTCCCTGATCAAACACTTTAGCCGCTGCGCGGTGCTGACCGACATCGGCTGGTTGCAAACGGCGGCCAGAATTGAAGGCGCGTTGATCCCGGGACTGGAGATCAAGTGTTTTGACATGGCGGATGAGGCCAAGGCCGAGGCGTGGTTGGCACGCTTTGCGGACAAGGAGGATGATTTCGGGGGAGATATGCCGGTTTAGGTGGGGAGAGTTTAGCGTCTGGCTGGACAGGGTGTTTGCTCGGCGATTGGCTTTGCCATTCGCTGCCGCGCACTCCGCAAAACTGACGTTTCGCGGGGATTAACGCACTTTTAGTGTGGCGAGCCCAATTACTGCCAAGATCAGGGACACGATCCAGAAGCGGATGACGATCTGCGGCTCGGACCAGCCCTTTTTCTCATAGTGGTGATGGATCGGGGCCATGAGGAAGACGCGTTTTCCGGTGCGTTTGAAGTAGAGGACCTGGATGATCACCGACATCGCCTCGAACACGAAAAGACCGCCAACGATGGCGAGGACGATTTCGTGTTTTGTGGCCACTGCGATTGCGCCGAGCGCGCCGCCAAGGGCCAGTGATCCGGTGTCGCCCATAAAGACGGCGGCGGGCGGCGCATTGTGCCACAAAAAGCCAAGGCCGCCGCCGATAAGCCCTGCCGCAAAGATCGCGAGTTCACCGGTTCCGGCGACGTAATGCAGGCCGAGTTCAGCGGTAAAGTCAGTGCGGCCGACGAAATAGGCGATGATGGCGAAGGTACCAGCGGCAATCATCACGGGCATGATGGCCAGCCCGTCAAGGCCATCGGTCAAGTTGACGGCGTTGGCGGCCCCCACGATCACAATCATAGAAAACGGGATGAACAGCACGCCGAGGTTGATCAGCGTGTCCTTGAAGACCGGCAATGCCAGTTGGTTTTGCAGTTCGGCGGGGTGGTATTGCGCGGCCCAGTAGGCGGCGATGCCCGCGATGACAAAGCCAAGAATGAGGCGCAAGCGACCTGAGACCCCAGCGGTCGTTTGTTTGGAGACTTTGGCATAATCATCGGCGAACCCGATCAGGGCGAAAGACATTGTGACGAATAAAACCATCCAGATGAAGGGGTTATCAAGGCGCGCCCAGAGTAGTGTGGAGGTCAGCAATGCGCCGACGATCAGCAGCCCACCCATGGTCGGTGTGCCTGCTTTGGCGAAATGCGATTCAGGGCCATCATCGCGGATTGGCTGGCCTTTGCCTTGGCGCGCGCGCAGCACGCGGATCAACGACGGGCCGAAGACAAAACCAAAAATCAACGCCGTCAGGAACGCGCCACCAGCGCGAAATGTGATGTAGCGAAACAGGTTGAAGATGTCGCCGCCATCCGAGAGTGCCGTTAGCCAATACAACATATGCTTAAATCCCGTCGCTCAATCACTAGATCGTGTCGGTTCATATGGAACCTTTAGGTGCATCGGGATGCCCCAGTTTTCGAATGGCGTCAACGACAAGGCTGATTTTTGATCCCTTAGAGCCTTTGACCAGCACGATATCGCCAGCATCCACCAACTGGGCTGCTTTGCGCACAAGACCATCAGCCGTTTCAGCCCATTGACCCCGCTGAGTGTCGGGCAATGCGTCATAGAGGTGGCGCATGCGCGGGCCAGCGCAGTGGATCAGATGCAGCACGGGCATGGACGGATCGTTGGCGAGATCGCTGTGCATCGCGTTCTCATGCGGGCCGAGTTCCAACATATCGCCAAGGATCGCGACACGCCGCCCTTTGACGATACGGCCGACATTGTCGAGCGGTTGATACGCGGCAAGGACTTCCAAAGCGGCGGTCACTGATGTCGGGTTGGCGTTGAACGCATCATCCATCAGGATCAGCGTTTCATGTTCCATCGCGGGATCAAACGTGACGACTTCATGGGTGCCACGCCCTGCGGGGGGCACCCAATGGCCAAGGTCTATCGCCGCCAGAACAGGGTCCGCACCAAGGGCGGCGCAGGCGGCCAGAATGCCCAGCCCGTTCATCGCAAAATGGCGTCCTGCGGTGGACAATTTGAACATCAGCGGACCATTGGGCGTATCGGCCTGCACCAAGGTCTGGCCTTGCGCCAATGCCACGTGTTCCAGTTTCCACGTGCGCGACATCTGCCCGAACAATACCTGTGTGACCTGGCGTTTTGAGGCGTAGTTTTGCAGCACCTGGCTGGAGTCGATGTCCGCGTTCAGCACCGCAACGCCGCCCGATGATAGCCCGTCGATGATTGAGGCTTTTTCGCGCGCGATGCCTGAAATGTCGTCAAACGCCTGAAGGTGAGCGGCACCCACGGTCGTGATCATCACCACATCTGGTCGCGTCAAGCGCGACAGCGGCGCAATTTCACCGGGGTTTGACATGCCAATTTCGATGACGGCAAAGTCGCAATCAGCGGGCATACGCGCCAGCGTCAGGGGCACGCCCCAGTGGTTGTTGTAGCTGGCTTGCGCGGCGTGAACACGGCCTTGGTGCGACAAAACTGCGCGCGCCATTTCTTTTGCAGACGTCTTACCGACGGAGCCAGTGATGGCGAGGACTTTGGCAGATGTTCGCGCCCGTGCCGCCTGCCCCAGCGCGCCGAGTGCCGCCAGAACATCCGCTACAATCAGCAGTGGTGCATCGTCAGCCACACCAGCGGGGCGGTGGGTCACAATGGCAGCGGCAGCGCCTTTGGCGAGTGCTGACGCGACAAAATCATGTCCGTCGCGTTCTGCCGTGAGTGCGACAAACAAATCGCCCAATTGGATGGTGCGGGTGTCGATAGACACGCCCGTGGCGTCCCATTTGGTGGTGGATTGCCCACCTGTCGCGGCGTCGGCATCATCGGATGTCCATAGGATTGTGTCATGAGTCGTATCTGGGTTCGTATTTGGAGTGGTATCTTGGGACATCTAAAGGTCTCCGTCCAGCGCGCCAACTGCGACGCTTGCCTGTTCCACATCGTCAAACGGCAGCACGTCATCACCGATGATTTGTCCGCTTTCGTGGCCTTTCCCCGCAATCAGCAACGCATCACCGGGGCCGAGGGCATCAACGCCGCGCAGAATGGCTTCGGCGCGATCACCGACTTCGATCACACTTTTTCCAGCGGCGTTTTCCAGCGCACCCACCATGACAGCGGCGCGAATGGTGGCCGGGTCTTCTGATCTTGGGTTATCATCGGTCACGAACACCATGTCAGCGTTTTGTGCTGCCGCCTGCCCCATCAGCGGGCGTTTGCCTGTGTCGCGATCGCCCCCCGCACCAACAATTGCGATGAGTTTACCCATCACATGCGGGCGCATCGCCATCAACGCGGTGGCCACGGCATCGGGCGTGTGGGCGTAATCAACGAAAACCGACCCGCCATTGCGCCGCGTCGCTGCGTGCTGCATGCGGCCCCGAACAGTAGTTAAATAAGGCAGTGTGTCGAACACTTCTTCCGGGTCACCACCTGCCGCGATGACCAAAGCAGTGGCAAGCAACACGTTGTCCGCCTGAAACCCGCCAATCAGCTTTAGGCGCGCCGAGTGACTGGCCCGCTGCCAATCAAACAGAATTTCTTGGCCCGTGGAATCAAACCGCTGGCCAGTCAATTTCAAGCGCGCATCGGGGTGGCGGCCAACGGTGATGGTTTCCAGCCCGCGGTTTTGCGCGATCTGCACGACCTCGGGGCCTTTTGGGTCATCAATGTTGATCACCGCGACGCCGTCTTCGGGCAGCAATCGTGTAAACAGCCCCATCTTGGCGTCAAAATACGCTTCAAACGTTTTGTGATAATCAAGGTGATCATGCGAGAAGTTCGTGAATCCCGCGGCAGACAGCACGACCCCGTCCAGACGACGCTGATCCAGCCCATGCGATGACGCCTCCACCGCGACGTGGGTGATGGCGTTCGATTTTGCGTGCGCGAGGGTGCGGTGCAGTGTGATCGGTTCAGGCGTTGTGTGTTTCAGCGGATGGGTCCACGCGCCTTCGACACCTGTCGTGCCAAGATTGACCGCCGCGAGGTTCATTTCAATCCAGATTTGGCGCGCAAACGTCGATACGGAAGTTTTGCCGTTTGTCCCCGTCACCGCGATCATCGTTTCAGGATGCGCCCCAAACCACAACGACGCGGTCAACGCCAATGCGCCGCGCGGATCTTCGGCAATGATGAGCGCGGCAGTGCTTTCGGCCAGTTCGTTGGCTGCAATCTGAGCGCCCTGTGCATCCGTCAAGATCGCTGTGGCGCCCATCCGCAGGGCATACTGAATAAAGTCACCACCGTGGACTTTTGTGCCGGGAAGGGCAAAAAACAATGTCCCGACTTTGACGTCACGGCTGTCAACGGACAGGCCGGTAATCGTCGCTTCGCGCCCACCTTGCCCACGCAGTCCAAGGGCGGCCAGTGATGACGTTTTGTGTTCAGCTTGGGGGTTCATGTTCGACCTCGATTGGTTAGAAGCCCATCTTCAATTCGACGTAAGTGTTACACCGGTTGGGGTCAGGGTTTCAACGTCTGGACGCAGGCCCAAAAGCGGTGCGACGCGGCGGATCATTTCGGCAGCGATGGGTACGGCTGTCCAACCGGCGGTGCGACGCTGTTCACCGAGCGCTTCGACAGATGGTTCGTCCAGCGTCACGATCAACACGTATCGCGGATCGTTGGCGGGGAAAACCGACGCGAATGTCGCAATGGTGCGATCATCATAATAGCCCCCCGTGGAGCGCGGTTTATCTGCTGTTCCGGTCTTGCCGCCGACCTCATAGCCCTGCACATCGCCAAACGATGCTGTGCCGCGAACGACAGTGGCACGCAGCATATCGCGGGCTGTCGTGGATACCTGTTCGCTGACCACACGGGGCCCGTGTCGCGGCCCGTCTTGGCGCACGATTGTGGGCTCAACGCGATAACCGCCGTTCAACAGACTGGCATACGCAGTGGCAAGGTGGACAATAGAGGATGACAGCCCATGACCGTAAGATATTGTCATGGCGGAAATTTCCGACCAATTGGCGGGCAGCAATGGATCGCCTGTTGGGGCCTCGATCATTTCAACCGGGGTTTGCACAAGTAGGCCGAGCGAGCCGAGGAATTCGCGCTGGCGATCTGCACCGATCATCATCGCAATGCGGGCCGTGCCAATGTTGGACGACTCTATTATAACGTCCTCGGCGCTCAGCTGCGGACCGTAATCGTGAAAATCGCGGATGCGAAAACGGCCCCATGCCAGAGGCCCCTGTGTGTCGATCATTGTGCTGGCTTCGATCAGGCCAATCTCAATCGCTTGCGCCACTGCGAATATCTTGAAAACACTGCCCAGTTCATAGACGCCCTGCACCGCGCGGTTGAACAACACACTGTCGGACTGGTCGCCGCTCGTCAGGACGCGGGGGCGGTCGTTGGGATCAAAATCGGGCAGCGAAACCATTGAGATAATTTCGCCCGTGTGGACATCCATCAACACCGACGACGCGCCTTTGGCGGACATCAACATCATGCCACCTTGCAACACCCGTTCGCTAGCCGCCTGCACGGTCAGGTCGATTGACAATTCCAATGGTGCGCCTTCGTTGGCGGGATCACGCAAGAAATCATCGAAGAATTTTTCGACGCCCGCAACACCGATGACTTCGGCGGAATTCACACCTTCGCGCCCGTATGTGGCCCCGCCTAGGATATGTGCCGCGACTGATCCATTCGGATAAAGGCGCATTTCGCGCGGACCGAATAACAGGCCAGGATCGCCAATATCATGCACGGCTTGCATCTGTTCTGGAGAAATTTGGCGCCTGATCCACAGAAAACGGCGTCCACCAGTGAAATCAGCGAACAGGTCTTCTTCTACCAGTTCAGGGAAAATTTCCGCCAGATCACGCGCCGCTTTTGCAGGGTCAATCATGTCGGGGATTTGTGCGTAAAGGCTGTGCGTATCAAGGTTCATCGCCAAAACACGACCGTTTCTATCAACAATATCAGATCGTTGCCCGATAATAGGCGACCCTGATGCCTGCGCTATTGGTTCTTCGGGAACGGATCCGGCAAGCATGCCCATACGCGCGCCGATGGCCAAAAAAGCACAGAAAAATGCGATGCCCATGACCAACAAACGCCCTTCGGCACGATTGCGGTCGCGGTCGTGGTCGTCTTCATGGCGAAGGCGGACGTTTTCCGCTTCAATCGCATCGGTATTTTGACCCTGATCGCGGGCTTTCAGGATACGGGCCAGCGGTCGCAGTGGGGTGCGAATCATTCGGTCAGCTCCGAATCAATAAGGGGAGAGTCGATCTTGGGGGCGTTGTCGCTGGACACTTCGACGGAATTTGACAGGTCGAAGATGAGGTCAGTCGGGTAGGCGACCTGATCGATGCGCCCAAACGCGTCGGGCATCAGGGGCAGCAGCCCAAGACGGTCAAAGTTCAATTCGGCCAAGTCGCGAAGCCGGTCCGGACGGTTCAAATAGGCCCATTCGGCCTCAAGCATGTTTAGCCGTTCATAGGCCGTCCCGATCTGTCGGTGCAAACTGCGCACATCACCCAAAGACGCCTGCGTTTCGTAGTTTTCGTGATAGGCCCAATACGCAAGGCCGATCACCATCAAACCGGAAATTATGTAGAATATTGAACGCATTAACGGATGGCTTTCAATTGTGGCATGCCGATTTTTGATCGATCTAGCGCCCCAGCGGGCGCGTCCGTGCGCCGCGCCACCCGCAGCTTGGCCGAGCGCGACCTTGGGTTTTGTGCAACTTCATCTTCGTCGGCCGCTTTGGCCTTTTTCGTAATGATCTCAAAGCTCGGTTTTTCGGTCTCAAGCACAGGAGAATACCGGTTGGCGTTGCCCATGCCGCCGCCGCGTTGCTGCAAGAACCGTTTAACCATACGATCCTCAACTGAATGGAACGTCACGATGGCCAAGTAACCGCCTGGTTTCAAGGCCCGTTCAGCAGCTTCCAATCCTTCGGCAAGTTGGCCATATTCGTCGTTCACCGCGATCCGAATGGCCTGAAACGACCGTGTCGCAGGATGGCTTTGGCCTTGTTTTGATCGCGGCAAACAACCCTCGATCAGCTTGGCAAGACGGAGTGTTGTTGTGATAGGTTCACGATCTCTTTGCTCAACGATCTTACGGGCAATACGGCGTGATGCACGTTCTTCCCCATAGATATATAAAATGTCAGCAAGATCGGTTTCGTCCGCTTCATTGACAATGTCAGCCGCACTTTGCCCCTCCTGTCCCATCCGCATATCGAGCGGACCGTCCCTCATGAATGAAAACCCACGCTCTGCTTGATCGATCTGCATGGACGATACGCCGAGATCGAGAACGATCCCGTCTAGGTCAGACGCTATCGTGTCAAGGTTGGAAAATGTATCTTCCACGAGGGTAATTGCAGGATTATCTGCTGCCCATTGTGCCATTTTGAATACTGCCGGATCGCGATCGACGCCGATCACCTTGTCGGCACCAGCCGCCAAGAGACGCTGCGTATAGCCGCCCGCGCCGAATGTAGCGTCCAACCACGTGCCAGAGATCGGCGAACAGGCCGCAATCAGTGGCCCAATCAGAACAGGAATATGGGGGGGGGTGTCATCAGTGGTCCCCATCGTTCACACGCTTCCCGATGGATTTTTCGGTGGATCAATCAGGGACAGCGGGTCAAAATCACCGTCAAATTCTTCTTCCATAGCGGCCGCTTCTGCGGCTTCGGCCTCAGCGTAGGTCTCTGTATTCCAAATTTCAAAGAAATCGCCCATGGCGGCCATTGTTGCCTCGCCCGTCAGCCCGATTTGTTGCCGCAGGCGTTGGGGCAGGACGATGCGTCCGTCTTTGTCGACTTCGGTGTCCCACGATTTGCCAAGGATCATCCGCGACGCGCGTTTGCGCGCGTCAGAGCCGCGCGGCAGGGCTTTGATACCGTCTTCAATCTCTTCCATGGCCTCAATCGTGTAGGCATGAAGGCAATTTTTCAGGTGCGGACCGTGCAACACGACCATGCGGGGGAGTGGATTTTCAGGGCAGCGCGGATCGCCGTCGGTGAGTACAACGCGAAAATCAGCGGGGATCGACATGCGTCCCTTACCGTCAACCTTTTGGTTGAATTCGCCTCTGAAACTCAGACCCACTGTCCCGCAGCTCCTGCCACTCGTCCCCCGAAAATACTTGATTTAAAACGGAAAACGGCGGATCAGACTGCTGCCACTGCCTGATCCACCGCCCTCGTCCCGTTTCCGGGTAAGTCCAGCTGCGCGCGCCACCTGGGGGGATGTCTGCTCGCTCGCGCGCCTGCTCTCTTCGTTCAAGAAAATGGGTGCCTGTATGAAACCTAACCTTGCGGTTGGTGGGGTCGTTTAGTGCCCCGTATTGTCTGCCCGTCTTCTTGCAACCTTTATGCACGGGAATTCACGTTACGCCAAGGATTTTCTGGGAATACATGGTACTAGATGGTGTTTCTGGGGTCATCGAAATACAATAGGTTGTGGACAACGCTGTGGACGAACAGCACATTATGTGGTTATTGAGCCATAACCCACAGCATATGGATAATTATCCGTGCGAAAAAAATGTTCCATATTTTCCCGGATTCTCTCCAGTTTGGTTATCAAGTTGCAGCTGGTTGGGCTGAATTACGGCCATTTATTACCGAATCACAGGTCTATTTAGGGGGTTTGATTCGCAATTGGTGCGCCAGTACCACGATTTCCCGCAATGCGCAGCTGCTACAGTGCTTTCCACATCACAAGGCCATCAACCAATCCGAGGATCGGATGATTGAATGCCAACGGCAATGTGCCAACAATATCATAGCCCAGCCGTTGCCACAGACGCACCGCCCCTGCGTTTGACGCCAGCACCATATTGAATTGCATCGCGGTGTAGCCCAAATCGCGGGCCGCCAGTTGCGAGTGGTCGCACATCTTGGCGGCGATGCCCCTGCCCTGCGCCGCCCGCGCAGTGACATAACCACTGTTGCAAACGTGGCGTCCGCCGCCCTGATGGTTGGTCTTTATAAAGTAGGTGCCCAAAACCGCCCGGTCTTGGACAAAACAGTCCTGAGCAAAACGATCCTCAGCGATATAGGTCGCAGCGGGCGCGTCCATCCATAGGGCGCGCGCCGCATCTTCGGATATGTCGCGATCAATGGCGTAGGTTTCACCAGCGCGAAACACCGGACGCAGGACACCCCAGATCGCGGGCCAATCGGCATCGGTGGCGGGACGGATTTGCAAACGTTAGCCCAAGCCGCCATCGATCAACCGCTTGGCGAGGGTCGCATAGGCGTCCGCTATTGGCCCATCACCCGCCGCAATCGGCGTGCCAGTATCGCCTGCCAACCGCGTGTCCAGATCAATCGGCAGTGAACAGAGGAACGGGGCACCGATGGTTTCAGCCTCTTTCTTAACGCCGCCGTGACCGAACAGATGCGCCTCGTGGCCGCATTGCGGACATATATATGTGGACATGTTTTCAACCAACCCGAGGATCGGCGTCTTGAGCGTGTTGAACATATCAATCGCCTTGCGCGCATCAATGAGCGCCACGTCCTGCGGGGTGGACACAACAATCGCCCCGGTCAGGTGAGTTTTCTGGCACAGCGTCAGTTGCACGTCGCCCGTACCGGGGGGCAGATCCACCAACAAAACATCCAGTTCACCCCATTCGACCTGCGTCAACATCTGCTGCAACGCGCCCATAAGCATCGGGCCACGCCAGACAATGGCCTTGCCCGGGTCGGTCATCAGGCCAATCGACATCATTGTTACACCGTGGGCTCGCAGCGGAATAATAGTTTTGCCGTCCGGGCTTGCGGGCCGCTGGTTCACGCCCATCATTCGCGGCTGGCTAGGGCCATAGATATCAGCATCGAGCAGACCGACACGGCGACCTTGTTTGGCCAGTGCCACCGCAAGGTTGCTTGAGACCGTTGATTTACCAACGCCACCCTTACCGGAGCCAATAGCCACAATACGGGCGACACCGGGCACCCCTTCGGGGCCCGCTTGCGGGGTTGGGTGGCGACCAATGGTCAGGTTTGGCGGTGCCTTGTCTGCGGGCGGTGGCGGCTGCTTGGATGGGCCGCTGTTTGGACTGTGCGCTGTCAGCACCACAGACACCGAGGCCACGCCATCCATTTTCGCGACAATCATTTCGGCGGCTTGACGGATCGGTTCCATCTGGCTGGCCATCGCCGCATCTGGGGCTTCGATGACAAAGCGCACCTTGTCGTCGGCAATGCTGAGCGCGCGAATCATATCGCGCGACACCAGATCGCCGCCGTCGGCCAGACCGATCGTCTTTAGCGCTGCCAAAATCGTCTCGTTTGTAAGTGCCATGGTCCAACTGCCTTTTCGTCACCATTATCGCCGCGTTCTTAGACCGCCTATCGTTAAGACAACAGCGCCGATGTTTTGGGCATTTTGCAGAGTTACCCCGCGTCAAAACCCTTGATCGCGCTAACCCAAACAATTTCAAGTCGTTAACCATGCACATTCTGCATAGCAGCATTGATGCGGCGGGGGATTGTGCAGGTGCAGCAATTCCCTATTTATGGTTCTCGAAGGCGCAATACGGCGCTGGATTTGCAGACCCATAATCAGGGTCAAACCTTGAAAGAGAATGAACATGGCACACACATCTGACACGCGCATCTTTGGCACATCAGCCGTCTCGCACTTTGCCAATCTGCGCAACACGTTGGCAATCCGCTTTGGTCAGTACCAGACATATCGCGAAACCTTGCGCGAATTGGAATCACTGACCAAGCGTGAATTGAACGATCTGGGCTTAAACCAGCATACATTACAAGCTGTTGCCCGCGAGGCAGCCTACGTCAAAGCATAAGAAATTCCGGAATCGGGGCCTTCTCTTCCTCCCGGAAGATGCCCCGTGATCGCGCCCACTCTCCTCCTCCCGAGGGAAGGGCGCTGCGATCAAGACGCGGCGGTGTCTTTCCTCCTCCCTGACACCGCCGCACTTGATTAGCGACTAAGACCGGGCCCGCTTTCTCCTCCCAGAGATGTGGCCCACATAAGACCGGGCCTGCTTTCTCCTCCCAGAGATGTGGCCCACACATGAAAGTGACGAGACCTACCTCCTCCCGGGTCTCGTCGCTTTTTTTGTGTCTGGAGGTATGTCAGGCGCGCATATCTTTCGGGGATCCCATGACCATGTAGCTGGTGATGGATCGCACATGCGGCACAGTCCCGAGGCGGTCGGTGTGAAATGTTTTATACGACGCCAAATTTGCCGTTTCGACCCGCAGCAGATATTCGAATGCACCGGCAATGTTGTGGCATTCAGCGACCTCATCAAATCGGTCCATCGCGCGTTCAAACCCAAGCTGTGCCGCTTTTGAATGTTCGGCCAGCCCGACAGCGACATAAACCACATAGTCCTGTCCGGTTTGCGTGGGATCAAGGCGGGCACGGTAGCCTGTGATGACGCCGCGCCGTTCAAGGTCTTGCACTCGTCGCAGACAGGCCGACGGCGACAGGCCGATTTTGTCGGCCAGCGCGAGGTTGCTGATCCGCCCGTCTTTGCGTAATTCACGCAATATCCGCGCGTTAATGGGATCAATTAGTGTCATAGATTGTCAGCTTAACGTAATTCGGCGCAGTTTGGCAATTTCATTGCGCATTGAGCCGTATATTATTGCGTTCATGAGCTATGATATTTTCCTCGCCCTGTTGGGCTTTGCCTTTGTCGCCACCGTGACGCCGGGGCCGAACAATGCGATGCTGATGGCGTCGGGGGCAAATTTTGGTGTGCGGCGCACGCTGCCGCATATGTTTGGTGTCACGATTGGGTTCACCGTGATGATCGCGCTGGTCGGCGTCGGGTTGATGCAGATATTCGACGCCTTCCCTGTCACCGACCGCATTCTGAAAATCGTGTCGATTGCCTATCTGTTGTGGCTGGCGTGGAAAATCGCAACGGCGGCGCCAAAACTGGCGGACGCACCACAAACCGCAGGTGTGCCGCTGACGTTCTTGCAGGCAGCTGCGTTCCAATGGGTGAACCCAAAGGCATGGTCAATGAGCGTCTACGCAATCACCACCTATGCCACCGCCCTAGACGGATCACGCGCGCTGTGGGCTGTTGGGATTGTGGCGCTGTCATTCGGCACGGTCAGCATGCCCTGCATCGCGTCATGGACGGCCTTGGGCCAACAAATGCGGCGGTTTTTGACGTCGCCCAGACGTTTGCGCACCTTTAACATCATCATGGCGGCGGTGTTGGTGCTGACGCTGGTTCCGGTGGTGTTTCCAAATTTGTTCACCGCGGCGATATGATGCCCTAGGCGTGTTTGTTGTGCATGCCGTGGATAATACGGATGTTTTCATCGGCCATTAGCGCGGCGTTGCGCGCAGACGCCAAATCAACCAACGCCACCCTGCTTTCGCTGTCATGGTGCAACGCCCAGCCCATCGATTTCACCAAGGGCGGCATAGGCAAACTTGGCTGGCCCTTACTGAAATACTCTGCTCAAACGTAGGCCAGCCCCCTTTTGAGATGACACGTCTTGTGGCGGGGACCGCGATAATCGACGCATCATTCGTTATGACATAGGGGCCGCTCTCAAGCGGTCATATTGCATTGCCCCGATGCGCTTCCAACCTTGGACACCACTGGGCCGAGCTGTCAGGCGATGGCGTGATCAGAACATCGGTGTAATTGGTGGAATGCCGTTCAAAAAGGCACATCATTAGCGCTGTCGGCACTGACGATGAACTTTGCCACGACCTTCTTTTCGCCAGCTTTGTCGAATTCAATCAACAGCTTGTCGCCCTCAATTTCCATCACCTCACCGTAGCCGAATTTGTGGTGGAACACGCGTTCTCCGGTGGTGAACGACGACGTGGCCTTCAGATCGATCACCGCGTTGCGGGATTCTTTGGGTTGGGTCATGGGCCGCTGCTGGGATCGGCTTTGCAAACGTCGCCATCCGGGGGAATTGTAGACGTCAGCCTTGGCCATCTTTTCGTGCAACGTGGACGCCATGCCCTCGCTGGCCGGATTTGCCTGTGCCGACATGCCGGCCGCCCCGAACCCGCCGCCATGAAGGCCCGGCGGCGTCAGAACCTCAACGTTTTCTTCGGGCAGCTCATCAATAAACCGGCTCGGCATTTGGGATTGCCATTGGCCATACACAAGACGGCTGGATGTGAACGAAATCGTGCAATGTTTTTCGGCGCGCGTGATGCCGACATAGGCCAGACGCCGTTCTTCCTCGAGACCTTTTAGCCCGCTTTCGTCCATGCTGCGCTGTGACGGAAACAACCCGTCTTCCCAGCCCGGCAAATACACCGACGGGAATTCCAGACCCTTGGCGCCGTGCAGCGTCATGATGGTGACTTTGTCGTCCTCTTCGTCCTTGGCATTGTCCATAATAAGGCTGATATGTTCAAGGAAACCCTGCAAACTGTCAAAGTTTTCAAGGGCTTTAACGAGTTCTTTCAAGTTCTCAAGGCGACCCGGTGCCTCGGGTGTTTTTTCGTTTTTCCAATGCGCGGTGTAGCCGCATTCGTCCAATATCACCTCGGCCAGTTCAACGTGGTTCACGTTAGATGCGCCGTCAAAGACCTCAACGGTGGGGCCATCATCAATGACGGAGTCTTCATCGTCTAGTAGTTCACGGCGTGTCGCCCCGTTTGATCGGCAGTGCAATTGCCCATGCCAGCGATCCAACCCCTGCACCAGATCGCGCAGGGCATTGCCGCCCCTGCCCTTAATCAGGCCACCGTTGACACAAAGCCGCGCGCCTTCAATCAGGTTCACGCCGTTGCTACGCGCCGTCATCTGGATCGTCTGCACCGCCTTGTCGCCAAGCCCGCGTTTGGGTGTGTTGACGATGCGTTCAAACGCCAGATCATCGTCTTGGCTGACGGCCAGCCGAAAATACGCCATCGCGTCGCGTATTTCCATGCGTTCATAAAACCGTGGCCCTCCGATGACGCGGTAGGGCAAACCGATAGTCAGGAACCGATCCTCAAAGCTGCGCATCTGATGTGATGCGCGCACGAGAATGGCCATGGAATTTAGCGGCATAGCGTCGAGCCCACGGGTGCCACGTTGCATGGATTCGATGTCTTCACCGATCCAACGCGCTTCTTCCTCACCGTCCCAATGGCCGATCAAGCGTACCTTTTCACCGTCTTCCCCATCGGTGAACAGCGTCTTGCCAAGGCGGTCCTTGTTGGCGTCAATCACGCCAGCCGCCGCGCCCAGAATATGCCCCGTTGAACGGTAATTCTGTTCCAAACGCACCACATGCGCGCCCGGAAAGTCCTTTTCGAACCGCAGGATGTTGCCGACTTCCGCGCCGCGCCAGCCATAAATTGATTGGTCATCATCACCCACGCAGCAGATGTTTTTATGCCCTTGGGCGAGCAGGCGGAGCCACAAATATTGCGCGACGTTGGTGTCTTGGTATTCGTCCACGAGGATGTATTTGAACCAGCGTTGGTAGGTCGCCAGCACATCAGCGTGGGTTTGGAAAATCGTTACCATATGCAACAACAAATCGCCAAAATCGCAGGCGTTCAGGTCTTTTAAGCGTTGCTGATAGGCGGCGTATAGATCGACGCCTTTGTCGTCAAAGGCACTGCTTTCAGCCACCGGAACTTGCGCCGGGGTCCACGCCTTGTTCTTCCAGCCATCAATGATTCCTGCCAGCATGCGTGGCGGCCAGCGTTTTTCGTCAATATCGGACGCGCGTAAAAGCTGCTTTAGCAGGCGCATCTGGTCGTCCGTGTCCAAAATCGTAAAACTAGACTTTAAACCGACCAGTTCCGAATGACGGCGCAACAGTTTCACGCAGATCGCATGGAACGTGCCAAGCCAGCGCATCCCCTCGGACGCGCCTTGCGTTAGCCCACTGATGCGGTTCTTCATTTCGCGCGCGGCTTTGTTGGTGAACGTCACCGCTAAAATTTCATCCGGACGGGCGCGGCCTGTGGCCATCAGATGCGCAATCCGGCAGGTCAGCGCCTTGGTCTTACCCGTGCCAGCCCCCGCGAGCATCAAAACAGGACCATCCAGCGTTTCAACCGCTTGACGCTGTGCGGGGTTCAAGCCCGCAAAATAATCCACATGGGGTGCGGCCGTCGCCCGTTGGGACAGCGACGGTTGGGCCCTCGTGCTGGGGGCGGCGGCGGCCTCAAAGGCATCTTCGTCAGAATATTGGCTCATGGGCGGCAACCTAGCGCTAAAGCGTGATCAAGAAAAGCCCATGTTCACTTAATGTTCACAACTAGTTTGCCGTTAAATCGCCCAATGGCACATCGCAGCCCAGCGCTGAATGAACGTCGAAGAACATCTGCCGTAAGGGGCGTCCACTTGATCCGCAACGCGGCGCATCCCAAATTCAACACGTCCTTCATATCCATCTTGGCCGATCAATATGACCAATGGTGTCTTTCCTGTCAGTACGGAAAAGAAAACGTTTAACGGCGCAAAGCAAAGGACTGCAATTGTCTTTGTCTCAAAAATATCCCGGGGGAGCGAAGCGGGGGCAGCGCCCCTTCTGTCTTGCTGTCGCGCACACCGCAGGTGCGCACCGCCCGCCACAGGTGCAATTCTCAGCACTAAGTTGACCCGTCCTAAGCAGTTTACACTTGCACATAAATCTTCATAAATGCTGCAACTGCAAAATGAGGGGACCGCACCATGGCTGATTTCAAGAAAATCCTAATCGCAAATCGGGGTGAAATCGCCATCCGCATCATGCGCGCCGCCAATGAGATGGGTAAGAAAACTGTTGCGGTCTATGCCGAAGAAGACAAACTCGGGTTGCACCGGTTCAAAGCGGATGAGGCGTATCGCATCGGTGAGGGGCTTGGCCCCGTGGCCGCCTACCTTAGTATTGATGAGATTATTCGCGTTGCGATAGAATGTGGTGCCGACGCGATCCACCCCGGGTATGGCCTGCTGTCCGAAAATCCGGATTTCGTAGATGCCTGCGCCGCCAACAACATCAAATTCATCGGTCCACGGGCCGAAACCATGCGCCAGCTTGGCGACAAAGCCAGCGCGCGCCGCGTCGCCATGGATGCAGGTGTGCCGGTGATCCCCGCCACCGAAGTTCTTGGTGATGATATGGCGGCAATTAAGAAAGAGGCGGCCGCAGTCGGCTATCCGCTGATGCTCAAGGCGTCATGGGGCGGTGGTGGGCGCGGCATGCGCGCGATCATGTCCGAGGATGAATTGGAAGAAAAGGTGCTGGAAGGCCGCCGCGAGGCTGAGGCCGCATTCGGCAATTCCGAAGGTTACCTTGAAAAGATGATCATGCGCGCGCGTCACGTCGAGGTTCAGATCCTTGGCGACAGTCACGATGCCATTTACCACCTGTGGGAACGCGATTGTTCCGTGCAGCGCCGCAACCAAAAAGTCGTCGAACGTGCGCCTGCGCCATATTTGTCGGGCACACAGCGCGAACAGATTTGCGCCTTGGGCAAAAAGATTTGCGAACACGTGAATTACGAATGTGCAGGCACCGTCGAATTCCTGATGGATATGGATTCTGGCGAATTCTTCTTTATCGAAGTCAATCCGCGCGTGCAGGTCGAACACACCGTGACCGAAGAAGTCACCGGCATCGATATCGTGCAAGCACAGATCAAAATCGCCGAAGGCAAATCGCTGGTCGAAGCCACGGGATGTGCCAGCCAATATGACGTAAAACTCGACGGTCACGCGCTGCAATGTCGTGTTACAACCGAAGACCCGACAAACAATTTCATCCCCGATTATGGCCGCATCCAAACCTACCGCAGCGCCACGGGCATGGGTATCCGGCTTGATGGGGGCACTGCGTATTCCGGCGCTGTGATCACGCGCTATTACGACAGCTTGCTGACGAAAGTCACCGCATGGGCGCCAACCCCCGAAGCTGCGATTGCGCGGATGGACCGCGCGTTGCGTGAATTCCGCATCAGGGGCGTGTCGACCAACATCGCGTTCGTTGAAAACCTGCTGAAACACCCGACGTTCCTGAACAACGAATACCACACCAAATTCATCGATGAGACGCCTAGCCTGTTTGATTTCAAACCGCGCCGCGACCGCGCGACGAAAATCTTGACCTATATCGCCGACATCACCGTCAACGGGCATCCCGAAACGGCTGGCCGCCCAAAACCTGGTGCCGAAGCGATCGCGCCCAAAGCGCCCGCCATGCGCAGCAAAGACATCCCCAGTGGCACACGCCAAATTCTGGATCAAAAAGGCCCGCAAGCCGTGGCCGACTGGATGCGCGACCAAAAACACCTGCTGATCACCGACACCACCATGCGCGACGGGCATCAATCCTTGCTCGCTACGCGGATGCGTTCGATTGATATGATCCGCGTCGCGCCAACCTATGGCGCCAATATGTCGGGTCTGTTTTCGATGGAATGTTGGGGTGGCGCGACGTTTGATGTCGCCTATCGTTTCTTGCAGGAATGTCCGTGGCAGCGGCTGCGCGACATCCGTGCCAAGATGCCCAATATCATGACGCAGATGCTGTTGCGGGCGTCCAACGGCGTCGGATACACCAATTACCCCGACAACGTGGTGCAGGAATTTGTGCGCCAAGCAGCCGTATCAGGCGTTGATGTGTTCCGCGTGTTTGACAGTCTTAACTGGGTCGAAAACATGCGCGTGGCGATGGATGCGGTGATTGATGCAGGCAAGGTCTGCGAAGGCACGATTTGCTACACAGGCGATATGCTGGACCCGACCCGATCCAAATATGATCTGAAATACTATGTCGGCATGGCCAAAGAGATGGAAAAGGCCGGTGCGCATGTGTTGGGCCTAAAAGACATGGCCGGCTTGATGAAACACAACACCGCGTCCGTGTTGATTAAGGCGTTGAAAAACGAGGTCGGCCTGCCGATCCATTTCCACACCCACGACACCAGTGGTGCGGCCATTGCGACCGTGCTGGCAGCATCGGCGGCTGGCGTTGATTGTATCGACGCAGCGATGGACAGCTTTTCTGGCAACACGTCGCAGCCGACCTTGGGAACGATTGTTGAATCGTTGAAAGGCACGGAGCGCGACACCGGCCTTGATATCGCGGCCATCCGGGAAATCAGCAACTATTGGGAAACTGTACGCGCGCATTATGCGGCGTTCGAATCCGGCCTGCAGGCCCCCGCGTCCGAAGTGTATCTGCACGAAATGCCCGGTGGTCAGTTTACCAACCTCAAGGCGCAAGCGCGGTCCTTGGGCCTTGAAGAACGCTGGCACGAAGTGGCGCAGACCTACGCCGACGTGAACCAGATGTTCGGGGATATCGTCAAGGTCACGCCGTCTTCCAAGGTGGTAGGTGATATGGCGCTGATGATGGTCAGCCAGAACCTGACGCGCGCGCAGGTCGAAGACCCCAACACTGATGTGTCGTTCCCCGATTCAGTGATCGACATGATGCGCGGCAACCTTGGCCAACCCCCCGGCGGTTTCCCTGATACAATCGTCAATAAGGTCCTGAAGGACGAAAAGCCGAACCTTTCCCGGCCCGGCAAACATTTGAAGCCTGTCGATCTAGAGGCCATGCGCGCGGAGCTGTCCGCCAAACTGGATGGTAAGGTCATCGACGATGAAGACCTGAACGGCTATCTGATGTATCCTAAGGTCTATACCGATTACGCCCAGCGCCATGAAACCTACGGTCCCGTGCGCACCCTGCCCACGCGCACGTTCTTTTATGGCATGGAACCCGCCGAAGAAATTTCTGCTGAAATCGACCCCGGCAAGACCTTGGAAATCCTTCTGCAGGCGGTGGCTGAAACCAATGAAGAGGGCGAGGTAAAGGTATTCTTTGAGCTTAACGGCCAACCCCGCACCATCCGTGTGCCAAACCGTTTGGCCGATGCGGCGATCAAGCAGCGCCCCAAAGCCGAACTTGGCAATGACGCCCACATCGGCGCCCCCATGCCCGGCGTTGTGGCCAGCGTTGTGGTCACGGCCGGACAGAAGATCAAAGAGGGCGATTTATTGTTGACCATCGAAGCGATGAAGATGGAAACTGGCATCCACGCCGAACGCAAAGCGATCGTCAAAGCCATTCACGTGGCGGCAGGCAGCCAGATCGACGCCAAGGATTTATTGGTGGAGTTGGAATGAGACAAAATTTGTATTTAAATTTTGTGGCCGCCCCGCGGGGTGGTCTCTAATAAGTGGGGCCAAAATGACACTCGATTTACCGACAACCATGTCCGGCGTTGCAACACTAGGCCATGGCGGGCCCGAGATGTTGGTGTGGCGTGATGACCTGCCTGTGCCCAGCGCTGGACCCGATGAAGTCGTGATCAAAGTCGCCGCCGCAGCCGTGAACAACACAGATATTAACACGCGGATTGGCTGGTATTCAAAGGCCGTCACCGGCGCGACAGACGATGTATCGGCCAGCAATGACGCCGACGGGAATACAGACGGCGGCTGGTCTGGCACCCCCCTGCCGTTTCCGATCATCCAAGGCGCGGATTGTTGCGGCTATATTGTTGACGTCGGTGCGGATGTGGACGCGAGGCGCATTGGTGAGCGGGTGATCGTGCGTACAATGCAATCCACCGGCACTGGTGGCGCAGCCTTTATGACCGACACCTTCGGGTCCGAATATAACGGCGGATTTGCCCAATATAACAAAACCTTCGCCGCCGAAGCCTACGTCGTTGACGATACGTTGTCGGACCCTGAATGGGCCGCGATTCCTTGCGCGTTTTCCACTGCCGAAAACATGTTGCAACGGGCGTCCGTCGGGGGTGAGAGCGTTCTCATAACCGGTGCATCCGGCGGCGTCGGGGCGGCAGCGGTTCAATTGGCGCGACTGCGTGGGGCCGACGTTTGGGCCATGACACAACCCGCCAAGGCGGACGCGGTCAAGGCACTTGGGGCCGACCACATATTAGCCCGTAATGCGACCCTGCCGGCGCGCCAGTTTGATGTGGTGATTGATCTGGTCGGTGGCCCTGCGTGGCCTGCGTTGCTGGACAGTTTGAAACGCGGCGGACGCTATGTGACGGCGGGGGCGATTGCCGGGCCGATTGTCGATCTGGACCTGCGCACGCTGTATTTGAACGACCTGACGCTGTTTGGCAGCACATTCCAACCCGCGTCGGTTTTTGCGGACCTGATTGGGTATGTGCAAGCGGGCAAACTGCGCCCCCAGATCGCCGCAAACTACGATTTGCGCGACATTCACGCGGCGCAGGCGGCGTTCAGCGCTAAAATCCACGTCGGTAAAATCACTTTGACGGTTCCACAATAATGCAACGCCTGTCCAGCCTGTCGATCCTCGTGCCCGACTACGATGCAGGGATCGCATTCTTTGTCGGCCAGTTGGGGTTCGACCTGATCGAGGACACCGACCAAGGTCACAAACGCTGGGTCAAAGTTGCACCAAGGGGGGCCGAAACCGCATTCCTGATCGCGAAAGCCACAACGCCAGAACAGATCGCCACGATAGGCCGCCAAGGCGGTGGGCGCGTTTGGTTGATCCTTGAGACTGACAATTTTGCGCGCGACCACGCCGCCTATTTGGCCGCTGGAATAACATTTGAAGAAGCCCCCCGCCACGAGCTCTACGGCACCGTCGCGGTTTTCACCGATCCGTTTGGCAACCGCTGGGATCTGGTCGAGTTCGCAGAAGCCATCGGTGCCATGGCGGCCAAAGGTACAACAAATGGATAAGATTCTCGTTCTCACCGACTTGCACCTGCGCGGGGCGGGCAAGACCATCATCGGGCTTGATCCCACCGCGCGGCTGCAACAGGCGTTAGACGCGGCACTGGGCGATCATCCAGACGCTAGGGCCTTGATTCTAATGGGGGACTTGACCCATTCCGGCCGTGCGGAAGAATATGACAAGCTGCGCGATCTGCTGCATGACTGCCCCATCCCCGTTACCTATATGCTGGGCAATCACGACCAACGCACGCGGTTTTGCGCTGCGTTTCCCGAAGCCACAGTGACACCGCAAGGCCACGTGCAGCGCATTATTGATTTAGCGCACCACCGCATCATCACGCTGGACACCCATGACGCCGCCGCAAATCCCGCCCATTCCGGTCGGTTGTGCGCGGGTCGCCTGGCATGGCTCGATGCAGCGCTTGCAGGTGCTGGTGGGCGCATGGCGCTGGTGTTTGCGCATCACCCACCCCATCCCGTTGGCTTGCCGGGGATGGATGCAATTGCGCTGGTGAACGGTGATGAACTGCTTGATCGGTTGCGCGCAGCACCTGCGCATCTTTTTTGTGGCCACGTCCACCGGACCATTTCAGGTCAAGCGCGTGGCGTGGCGTTTACCATGTTCAAAAGCACTTGCCATCAAGCGCCGCTTGATCTGCTTCGTCCCGACAGCACGCTTTCAATCGACGAACCAGCGGCCTACGGGCTTTTGTTGCTGACAAAGGGCGGCGTGATTGCCCACAGCGAAGACATCGCGCTGGGTCTCACGCCACGTTCCGACTTAGATGCTCTGCCGGAAGACGACCCCCAAGCGATTTAGCGCGCGTGTCGGCCATCATTGCCCCAAACGAGTGGCGTGCATCGACGAAACATCGTCGCTGACGTGAAGAATCAAATTGTCGCCTAGCAGCACGCAACCAACGCCCTATTTGATGCGCTTTATCGTGCCCAGCGCGTTCACAACTCATGCGCATAAGTAAATTTCGACGCCGCAACCCAATGGAAAACAGACACTTTTCCTAGCGAGCAGCGCATCGTCCTTGTTGGGCCCTACATCATTCGCACTAAGCCTGATGAAACGCATGCGTGCGCAGGCCAATTGTGCGCAATATGCGCCATTTGGTCTTTTGCTGATGGTGCTGGTCGAATTCCAGACCCCAGCACCCAACGCGTTGCATGTGGTCGGGATGCTCTTGGTGTTGGGCCGCGCGGCGCACGGTTACGGCTTTTCCGCGTCTCCGCCCAAGATGAACTTGCGCGTCGGGGGAATGATGCTGACGCTGGCGTCGTTCCTCGTGTCGATTTTCTGTTTGGTTTCATTCGCGTTTGCATCGGTCTAGGACCGTTGAAAAAAAACTGCACATGGCGACATTTGCTCTTGCGGGGTTGGGCCAGACTTTATACATCCGGCGAACGAATAGGATGCGGGCGTAGCTCAGGGGTAGAGCATAACCTTGCCAAGGTTAGGGTCGAGAGTTCGAATCTCTTCGCCCGCTCCAATTCGTACTCTCATAGAGAATCATTACTGAATTAAGTAACTGATTTTCTTTGACTCTTTTTTCAGCCGATTCTCATCGCTGAACACTGCTAACCGCCGCACAACACCGATTTATTGTACAGATGTTGTACAAATCAACCTTTTTCGGACTATGATTCGCTAACACCGCTTCGAACAATCGTACAACCCGGTATGTTGAATGTCACTCACAACTGACCCAGTAGAGGTCAGAATTGTCACTGAGAAATGACCCATGTGCAACCTTGCTCCTGACAGGATGTGTCGGGGGATATTGGAGTGATAGACATGGGATTTTTAAGCGTTATTCGACGGTGGGCATTAAGAGACGCGTTCTGAGCGGGATTATTTTCACTAACCGCAACGGGGCGAATGACGGTTCGGGCCGCGGGCCCGATGAAACGTCCAGTGGACGTTTCAAGGCATGAGCGGGCGGAGCCCCGTCTACGGTGGTGTGACGCGCCTGCGGAATATGGGCGGCCGAAGACTTTGTATAATCGTTGGAAGCGCTGGAGTGACATGGATGTGTTCGCCCGGATCATGATGGGACTGGCCGAGCAGGCCCCAGACAATAAGACAATTTCGATCCCCTCTCATCGAAACTGTGTTTCGACTGCCGGGCAGCGGATCGAGGATATGACGCTGAATGGTTCCGAGAAGGCCTTATAGACAAGGGAACTCGCCCCTCTATCCCTAGACGCAAATCACGCAAGACAACCATCAAATACCCCTTTCGTGACATTGCTTTGCAATGCACTGCCGGGCAATGGATAAGAGACGCGACAAACGACGCAACCGTATCGAGCGCATGTTCGGCAGGATTAAAGACTGGAGACGCGTCGCAACACGCTACGACAGAGGCCCAACGGTCTTCCTCTCCGCCATCATGCTCGCCGCCACCGATATATTTTGGTTATGAGTCCTGAGCCTAGGTTGCTTATTGATATAAATCTAGCTTCTAGCGCCCCGACGCTCCCAATCATACCCCTTGCCAAACACCCCTCCAAAGCCCACCCTTCCCATGCAGGCTCCCTCGCGCCCCGAGATGCGCAAGCCCGCTGCCCATAGGCCGCATCGCCCTGACGCGAACACCCCGTCAGGCAACCCTGCCCTCCGTTGCGCATCGATCACGAAAATCGACCCGTCCGGCATAACGCCATCGGGAGCAGCCATAAGGAGCCACCCCATGTCCAAAGGGACCGGCGCGAACAAGCGCGAAACCAAAAAGCCGAAAAAAGAGAAGGTCAAAGTCGCCGCAACGGCCAACAGCAACACCAACAAAGACGGCATCGTCATCGCGGGTAAGAAGGCGAAATAGGCGAGCGCGTCACCCTATTCCTGAACAGTCTTCAACCACGTCGCAAGCGCCAACAGGCGCGCTGGAATTGGTGTGCCCAACCCGTTTTCTTCGACAATAACCGTCGGCTCCATGTCGCCCGCGCCGAATTCCGGCATCGCGGCGCTAAAGTGTGGTCCTCGCTCGAATCCGTCGATCACCCCCAGCACGTAGTCGCGCGGGAATACGCCACCATTGTCTGCCGCCAACACCGTCAAATCGGGTGGCATTGTGAACAACTTCTGCCCGAAATCCCCCATGCTGCTGGCGTCCGCCCAATGGCATGACGCGCAATTGGCTTGGAACAATGCCGTCCCCGCCTCAGGGCCCACGTCCAATTCTTGTTCAACACATCCTGCCAAAAGCAGTGGCATAATCCATAGGGTTTTCATGATGGCATCCTTCTATTTTGCCCCAATCTAACAACACCGCAGCGCAGCGTTTTGATCCAGATCAGCCATACGGGAACCACACCCTTTTTATACGCATTCTATACTCGGGCTCTTGGCACGCCAGCCGCGCGCGCATAGCATTTCATTTATGCGGCTTCTCCTTGCCTTCTTGATACTGTCTGCCTGCGCACGCGGGACGACCGACACGGAAAATCTTTTGCTTGGTCAAATCATGGGTGACACGCTAAACACCAGTGACGTCAGACTGTTAGAGGTCGGCATAATTGGTGTGACAACGCGCATTTATCCTACACGGCCGCAGATTACTTGTCGCGAAAAGATCGCCCCGCCGCCATCAGGTCCAACCATCCAAACCCGAACCGCAGGAGTCGTGGCATGGACCCACGTGTTGACCAGCCCTGATTGGACCTTGCCGGACTACCTGATGGGGTATCCTGAAACGATAAATCTAGTTGGTGCGATGTATTTCGCCCATGAGGTGACGCATGTTTGGCAATGGCAAAACCGTGCCGTCACAGGCTATTCACCCTTTCATGGATTGGCCGAACACAAACCTGGGGTTGATCCGTATCTGTTTGATCCCACTGATGAAATCGACTTCCTTGCGATGGGATATGAACAGCAGGCCTCATTGGTTGAAGAATTCATTTGCTGTCGCACTTTGGCCCCAGCGGCACAGCGAACGGAACGCCTATATCAAGCACTTTCCGCAGTGATGCCTGTGCAGCACCCAACACAAACGCCAAGACCCATTGAGGTCCTTGGCGTCTATGAAGAAGCTAATTTATTTGGTGTTTGTGACTAGCGATGGAATTTGCGAAAGGCGCGTTAATCCGCCGTTCATGTCCAGCGATTAGCGTATGGCCAGATTGGAAACCGACGCGCGGATCAATGAATCTGTGTCGTCACTGTCAGCAGATACCGCAATACCGACCAATGCACCTGGCGTGCTGCCAAAGGCTGTCGCGAAATCGCGCGCAAGATCGACGCTTTCGGAATTGCTGCCAGTTCCGGCCTGACGCAGCATCACGTTCGCACCCTGACCAGGTGCATAGGGCGATTGTTGCACGTCGCCGCGCGAATGGTTGCCGCCCCAAACGTATTGCAGGATGCGCACGTTGGGATTGCCGTTCAGCTGGCGGATGTTCGCGCCGTCCATATTCACGGCGTCAGCCTCTGGTAAAAACACGAAATAGATCGAAATATTGCGATCATCGCCACCCTTAAGCCGCAGATCGGTTGCCGGCACGGATTGATCAACCGTCCAGTTCCACGATGCAGCACGCGCGCCCCAGTCGCCGCTGCCCGTACGGGTCCACGCGAGCGACACAGCACCGTCCGACACAATATCGAGCGAGCCGCCATTAAAGGAATAATCGTTGGAATTGAATAATTGCAGCCGCTGTTCCCTCCAGCTATCGCCAAATGAGACAGGGCCAGCCGTGACAGACGCCGCCGCGAGAACAATCAGCAATGCGAGGGACAGAATACGCATAGTAAACACCTTTTCATTTCGTTGGTCGCACGTTGTCCCTAAGAAACCGGCGACCTCAATGAAAGGTTGTAACGCTCACGCGTTTGTCAGCCCGTCGCGAGGGCGAGTGATGCTGACCAGAGCGCATCGGGCACATCTATCTGTGTCATCGGTTGGCGATTTTGGCCAGGAATTCGTGCCCCGTCCTGCTGCGCGACCGCCTGTGCGACCCGCGACAGCCGTGCGCCAAAATCCGCACCCGGTTCAATCAAAATATAGAACTGCCCAAGATCATGCGGTTTGCCGGTGGGTAGCTTCAAGCCACTGACATCCAACGAATTCACCGAGCCCGTCATACCCGCCGCCAGTACTTCTGCCATCAACCCAAAGCCCCAGCCTTTGTACCCACCAGCACTGATCAACGCGCCGTTAAGTGCAGCATCCGGATCAGTTGTCGGTTTACCATCCGCGTCCACGGCCCAGCCAAGTGGGATCTTTTCGCCCGCAGCTTTGGCCATTGTAATCTTACCCAAGGCCACCGCTGACGTTGAGAAATCCCAGTGCATACCACCATCTGGAATGGACATTGAAATCGGATTGGTACCGATCACCGCCGTGTTGCCACCCGGTGGTGCCACGACGGGCGACGCATTGGTGAACCCGATCCCTATCAGCCCGGCGGCTGCGATTTGTTCGGTAAAAAATCCAAGCGATGTGCAGGTATGCGCGTGCGCCACAGCTAGCGTCACGGTGCCGTTTTCGCGGGCTGCTTGCAAGGCTTGCGGCAAGCCACGACTGAACGCCGGTTGCGCAAATCCATACCGCGCATCCGCAATCACTTGGCCCGCTTTGGGGCGTGTAATGATCGGGTCGACCTGTCCATTCACGCGACCAGATTTCAGCTGCGTGCAGTAACTTTCAAGGTAGTAGAGCCCGCAAATGACGTTGCCAAACGCCTCTGCCCGCGCGACAGCCTTTGCCACCTCCTCCGCTTGCCAATCCCCCGCGCCGTGCGCGACCATCGCAGCCTTTGCGACTTCTTCAATCTCAGAAACAAAAATCTTCATGCGATCAATCCTGCCTCAAGCTTTACGATGCGATCCATGCGCGCCGCCAGTTCCAGATTGTGCGTCGCAATCAGGGCCGAAAGCCCCGAAGATCGCACCAGTTCCATCAACGCCACAAACACTTGATCCGACGTGCCAGGATCAAGGTTGCCAGTCGGTTCATCCGCCAAAAGCAGTTTTGGCTTGTTCGCCAAAGCACGACAAAACGCGACCCGCTGTTGTTCGCCCCCAGACAATGCCGCAGGGCGGTGATCCGCGCGGGTGTCGACCCCAACACGGGTCAGTAAATCAAGCGCGTGCGCTTCGGCCACACTTTGCGTAATCCCATTGGCCAATTGCGGCAGCACGATGTTTTCAAGTGCGCTAAATTCCGGCAGCAGGTGGTGAAATTGGTAGATAAATCCAACATCATTGCGCCGCACCGCCGTGCGTTTGCGATCCCCGAGTTTGGTCATATCCTCACCGCCAATCGCAACGGTACCGTCGTCCGGCGAATCCAGCAATCCGGCGATATGCAGCAGGGTCGATTTACCCGCACCAGACGGTGCGACGAGGGCCACGACCTCCCCTTTGCCGATCTGTAGGGATACACCGTGCAACACCTGCACTTCGCCCGGTTTGCCGATGTTGTAGGCCTTTTTCAGCCCGTCAACTTTCAGCGTAACATCATTCATAGCGCAGCGCCTCAACTGGGTCCATCCGCGCGGCGCGACGGGCGGGGAAAATCGTAACAATCCAGCTCAGCGACAGGGACAGCACGACAGCCCTGAGCACATCATCAAGTTCCAGTTTCGCCGGAATGGTATAGATACCGCGAATTGATGGGTCCCAAACACCGCCCCCCGCGACGTAATTCACCAGTGCAAAAATCTGATCGATGTAGACCGCAAATAAACACCCAAGCACGACGCCAAATATCGTGCCGACAGTCCCAAGGCCCGCACCGCAGATAAAGAAAATCCGCAAGATCGACCCTTCTGTCAGACCCATTGTGCGTAAGATTCCAATATCGCGTCCCTTATTTTTCACCAGCATAATCAATCCGCTAATGATGTTCATTGACGCGATTAGCACGAGGATTGCCATGATGACGAACATTACGTTGTCCTCGACCGTGAGGGCGCGCAAATAGGCGCCTTCGTTATCTTTCCAGCTATACAAAAACGCCTCGGGTCCGAGTTCACGGTACAGCGGGCTGATCCACTCTTCGACGCGATCCGGATCGGCGACATAAATCTCAATCTCGTCGTGGACACCGTCGCGGCTGTAGAATGTTTGTGCCTGTTCCAGCGGCAGATAAACGCGGCTGATATCGGTGATGTAGCGCCCAGTTTGAAAGATGTAGACAACATCAAATGTGTTGCGACGCGGGCTGCGACCTGCTGCGGTGTTGACGCCTTCGGCAGACAGCAGATTGATCCGGTCCCCGACGCTGACGCCAAGGTTGTTCGCCACGCCCGAGCCCAGCGCAACGCCATCGCCGAAATCATCAATTGATCCAGATGCGCGTTGCGGGTTCAGCACCAGCGGAATGTCACGTAGATCGTCGGGCGTGATACCGTAAACTTGCACGAAGCTGCTTTGCGCGCCCACCGTTGCCAGACCTTCGCCGCGGATGATCGGGGCTGCGCGGGTGACGCCATCGATCTCGCGCAACTGCGCAGCAAGCGCGTCCCCATTGGCAATTGTATCCACGCGGCGGGTGACATCGACCGATTGGTCGCCCTGCGTCACCGTCACGGTTTCCGTGAAATTCTGCCGCACAGTCAGGTGCGCGTTCGCCCCGACAATGGTGTCGACGAAATCCGCGCGAAAGCCGCTTCGCACAGCCAAAACAGCAATCAAGGCGAACACCGCCAGCGTAACGCCGATCAGCGAAATCCACGTCATGATGCTGACGCCACCCTCGGCGCGTTTAGCACGAATATAACGCCACGCGATCATCCATTCGAAACGGGAAAAGGGGGCGGTTTTGCCTGCCATTACGCTGCCTTTTATTTTGATGGACCGCTGCCCAAGCCATGGGCGCGGTAAATTTCACCGATCTTGGCAATCGCCTGTTCTGGTGGCATTTCTTCGCTTTCACCCGTTTTGCGCGATGTAAGTTCGACAACGCCGTTCTTTAACCCACGCGGGCCAACAGTAATACGCCATGGCAGGCCAATCATGTCCATCGTGCCGAATTTGGACCCCGCACGTTCGTCGCGGTCATCATAAAGCGCCTCGAGCCCCAAAGCCGCAACGGCCGCGTAAAGCGACTGACAGGCCGCGTCTGCATCGGCGTCACCTTGTTTCAGGTTTACGATGCCAACGTGGAAAGGCGTCACGCCTTCGGGCCAGATGATGCCCTTGTCGTCGTGACTGGCTTCGATGATTGCGCCCAACAGTCGCGACACGCCGATGCCATGCGATCCCATATGAACGGGTGTTGGTTTGCCGTCCGGCCCCTGCACCGTCGCACCCATGGCGTCAGAATATTTGGTCCCAAAGTAGAAGATTTGCCCGACTTCAATGCCGCGCGCGGTCCGCTGGCGGTCCGCTGGGATGGCGTCAAACAAAGCTTGGTCATGGGTTTCATCAGTGCGGGCGTATTTCGCAGTGAATTCTTCCATAACTTCAGCGCACTGTGTAACGTCATCATAATCAATGTCCCGATCACCAAACGACAGATCCGTCACGGCGGCGTCGTAGAACACCTCGCTCTCGCCCGTGTCGGCCAGCACCAAAAACTCATGCGTGTCATCGCCGCCGATAGGACCGGAATCCGCACGCATCGGGATCGCCTGAAGGCCCATGCGTTCATAGGTGCGCAGGTAACTGACAAGGTGGCGATTATAGGCGTGCATCGCATCTTCTTTTGTCAAATCAAAGGTGTAGCCATCTTTCATGTAGAATTCACGGCCCCGCATGACGCCAAAACGCGGGCGGCGTTCGTCGCGGAATTTCCACTGGATGTGGTAAAGTGTCAGCGGCAGGGCTTTATAGCTCGACACGTGACTGCGGAAAATATCAGTGATTAGCTCTTCGTTCGTTGGACCATACAACAGGTCATTCTTGTTGCGATCCGTGATGCGCAGCATCTCGTCGCCATAATCATCATAACGCCCGCTTTCACGCCACAGATCTGCCGATTGGATGGTCGGCATCAACATCGCGATATGCCCTGCGCGTTCCTGTTCTTCGTGCACAATCTGTTCGATGCGTTTCAAAACCTTGAACCCCAGCGGCAGCCAAGAATAAATACCAGCGCTCGACTGCTTAATCATGCCCGCGCGCAGCATGTACTGGTGGCTGACGATGGTCGCATCGCGAGGCGATTCTTTCAGGACGGGCAGAAAATAGCGGCTCAAGCGCATTGGGGTAACTTTCAAATAAGGTTGATGGACGTTTAGCAGACACCCGTGCAAGGGCAAGCCGCTCGCGCCACGTTCGCGTTTGGATCATATATTTCCGTCCATCACATGGTCGTTAGGGACGTGAGCCAAAGTCGCAGCCCCCCGTATCTCCCATCACAATACAATTAAACAAAGGATACCAATATGACCCATCTGAAAACACTGGCCGCTGCAGCCACTTTCGCGATTGCTGGTACGGCCGCATCGGCACAGTCCATCACTGAAATCGCCGCGGGCGATGAGCGGTTCACGACACTGGTCGCAGCCGTGACCGCCGCAGGCCTCGCTGACACGCTTGCAGGTCCCGGCGCATTCACCGTCTACGCACCGGTCAATGCGGCATTCGCCGCCCTGCCAGAGGGCACGGTCGAAACGTTGTTGCAGCCAGAAAACAAAGGCCAGCTGACCGATATCTTGTTGTACCACGTTGATGATCGCGTCCTGATGGCTGGCGATTTCCCCACCGGTTCCAACTACTTCAAGCCGATCAATGAAGCCGAACGTCTGTGCATTACGTCCGCAAACGGCGGCGTCACAATCGCAGACGGCACTGGTGAAATAGCGACCGTCATCATCGCAAACATCCACGCCGACAACGGCGTGATCCATGTGATCGACAAAGTCCTGCTGCCCGGCACGCGCCCCGCGTGCCACTAGGCTAGAGTATACACGCGCCCCGCGTGCCACTAAGCTAAAGTCTGCATGCGCCCTGCGCGCCACTAAGTTAGGTTAGCCACGCGGGCTATCGCGTGCCACCAAAGTTATCTAACAACCAAAGCAGCTTTCGTTTCGTTGCCGCGTCATTTGGGTCCCGTGCAAACATGCATGGGGCCTTTTTGTTGCAAACGCGCCAAGCCTACGCCAAGTAGGTGGGGCAAAACACGAGAGAGATATCATGGGCCTACCGTCACAAAAAGAGTTCCAGTACTGGGGCATTGCCGCCGCAGTTTTCGTCTTCCTGCTTTGGGCATTAGGAGCGGTTTTGACCCCGTTCATCCTGGGCAGTGTAATTGCGTATTTCCTTGATCCTATTGCGGACCGTTTGCAAATATGGGGGCTGAGCCGTGTGATGGCCACAATCGTCATTACGCTATCGGGTATTTTGACTTTTTTCTTGCTGTTCTTGCTCGTGGTACCGACGCTGATCGGGCAGTTGGGCCAGCTTATCAGCACGATTGGCGTGATTATCCAAGACCTGCCACAAACATGGACGAGCCTGAAAGAATGGCTGTCGGGCAGGTTCCCCAATTTGGATCTGGACGGTACGTTTATGCTCGATCAGATGACATCACTGGGAAATGCTGTCCAGTCTCGCGGTGGCGATCTTGTGGCCGCATTGCTCAGCTCGGCGCAGGGGATCATCAATGTGGTTGTCCTGCTCGTCATTGTGCCTGTCGTGACCTTTTACATGCTGTTGGATTGGGACCGCATGGTTGCGCAAGTCGACAATCTTTTACCACTCGACCACCAAGAAACCGTGCGCGACCTTGCGCGCCAGATTGATCGCACCCTGGCGTCTTTCATCCGTGGTCAGGGTACCGTCTGTTTGATCTTGGGCACATATTACGCCATCGCCCTGATGATCGCTGGGCTGAATTTCGGCCTGATCGTCGGGTTTATCGCGGGGCTGATTTCGTTCATTCCCTACATCGGTGCTTTGGTTGGCGGCGTGTTGGCCATTGGTCTTGCCCTGTTCCAATGGTGGGGCGGCACAGCCGTCATTGACGGTGAAATCGTGCAACACGGCATCAACTGGTTGCGTATTGGCATTGTCGCTGGCGTATTCGCCTTTGGGCAGTTCTTTGAAGGCAATATTCTAACCCCCAAACTGGTCGGGAGTTCTGTCGGTTTGCACCCTGTTTGGCTGATCCTTGCGCTGTCGGTTTTTGGCAGCTTGCTCGGGTTTGTTGGCATGTTGGTCGCCGTTCCAGTGGCAGCTGTTATTGGCGTGGTCACGCGGTTCCTGATCGCAGAATACAAGTCTGGACAGCTGTATAAGGGCCATGTCGGGAAAGACGGCTAACATGGCGCGGCAACTGGCCTTTGATCTGCCGACAAATGTTCGGTTGGGTGCGGTGGATTTTTTTGTTTCGGACGCAAACGCGCTGGCCTATGCAATGATACAGACCTCACAGACGTGGCCGGGCAACAAACTCGCGCTGATCGGGCCCGCAGGGTCTGGGAAAACCCACCTCGCACGGGTGTTTTCCGCCCAAAGCGGCGCAATGATCATAAACGCTAAAGACATCCGCGCTGATACGGGGCTGCCGAGTGGGAATGTTGTCCTTGAGGATGGTGATGCGCTGCCCCCCGAGGGCGAAGAATGGCTGTTTCATGCCTACAATGCCCTTGCCCGCGATGGTTTTATGCTTTTGCTCACTAGCCGATTGCCAGCTGCCCGTTGGGACATCGCCTTGCCCGATTTGGCCAGCCGCCTGTCAGCAATCACATCCATTAAGATTGAAAATCCCGATGATCCGCTACTGACGGCGGTATTGCTGAAACACTTTGCAGACCGTCAGCTCGCGCCGACACCGGAAGCCGTGGCCTTTTTGATCAAACGCTTGCCGCGTTCCTTAGACGCTGTACGCAGAATCGTGGACACCTTGGACCGTAAGGCTTTGGCCCAATCCAAACCCTTAACACGCCCCTTCGTGCGCGCAGTGCTGGACAGCATGCCCCCTGATGAGGGATAGTGTCATTTTCCCGACGTAGTTCCATGGTATAGAGTGCTGATGACACAGGCAGATTTTCTAAAAGCCGATTTTGCGCCGCCACAGATGGTAGGCGGCGATATGACCGGCCCCGCAAGGTTCTTTAACCGCGAACTCAGCTGGCTGGGATTCAATTGGCGCGTGCTGGAAGAAGCCGAAAATCCGCGTGTACCGCTGTTGGAACGCGTCCGGTTCCTGTCGATTTCCGCCACCAATTTGGATGAATTTTACACCGTCCGCGTCGCCGGCCTGCGCGAACTGGCCCATGCAGGCAACACGACCCCGTCAATGGACGGTCTGACCCCCGCCGAACAATTGACGCTGATCGACCAGAACACCCGCAGCCTGCTTGCCAACCAACAACGTGTTTTCATCGACCTACACCGCGAAATGGAACGCGAAAATATCACGATTCTGAAACGGGACGATCTGTCTGACGACGACCGTGCCTATCTCAAAGATTTTTTCTTTCGCCAAGTGTTCCCGGTGTTGTCGCCGCTGGCCATCGACCCCGCGCACCCGTTCCCGTTTTTACCCAACGAAGGCTTCGCACTGGCGCTGGAACTGGAACGCAAGAAAGA
Source organism: Octadecabacter antarcticus 307 (assembly GCF_000155675.2). Taxonomy (GTDB): domain Bacteria; phylum Pseudomonadota; class Alphaproteobacteria; order Rhodobacterales; family Rhodobacteraceae; genus Octadecabacter; species Octadecabacter antarcticus. The sequence goes on along the minus strand of NC_020911.1, from coordinate 1,164,507 downwards.
CAAACGCGCGTTGCGTGCCTTGCTGCCAATCCCTGCACAAATCGACCGCTACATCACTTGCCCTACTGAGGATGGACACAGGTTCCTGCCGCTCGAAGAACTGTTGATGGATAACCTCGATGGACTGTTCCCCGGATACAGAGTCAAAGGGTCCTGCGCGTTCCGTCTGTTGCGCGACAGCGATCTTGAGGTCGAAGACGAAGCTGAAGACCTTGTGCGCGAATTTGAGGTCGCCCTAAAACGCCGCCGCCGCGGTGAAGTCGTCAGCATGCGCCTGTCCGCAAACGCGCCCAAGGGCCTGCGCAGTCTGATCATGCATGAACTGCACGTGACCGCAGACGAAGTCGTGGAAATTGATGGTGTCATCGGCATGGCCGACATCAATGAACTGGTTATCGACGCGCGCGCCGACTTGTTGTGGCCACCCTTTACGCCGCGCGTTCCTGAACGCGTGCAAGACCACGACGGCGATATGTTCGCCGCTATTCGCCAAAAAGACATGCTGCTGCACCACCCGTATGAAACGTTTGATATGGTCGTGCGGTTCCTCAAACAGGCAGCGCGTGATCCCGATGTGGTGGCGATCAAACAGACGTTGTATCGCACATCCAAAAAATCCCCGATTGTCGAAGCCCTTTGCGAAGCAGCGGAAGACGGCAAGTCCGTAACGGCGCTTGTTGAACTCAAAGCGCGCTTTGATGAAGCTGCAAATATCCGCCAGTCACGGCGTCTGGAACGCGCAGGTGCGCATGTGGTGTACGGGTTTATGGATTTGAAAACACACGCAAAAATATCAACCGTGGTGCGGCGTGAAGGTGACGATCTGGTGACTTACACCCATTATGGCACTGGAAATTACCACCCGATCACCGCGCGTATTTACACCGACTTGTCGTTCTTCACATGTGACGCAGCACTGGGGCGCGATGCCACCAAAGTGTTCAACTACTTGTCGGGCTACGTGCAGCCGGACAACCTTGAAAACCTGTCGATTTCGCCGCTCACGTTGAAAAAACAACTTTTAGCGATGATCGCGGCTGAGGCAGACCATGCAGCAGCCGGAAAGCCCGCGGCAATCTGGGCCAAAATGAACAGTATTGTTGAACCGGACGTGATCGACGCGCTCTACGCAGCATCGCAAGCGGGCGTAAAAATCAGCCTTATTGTGCGCGGTATTTGCGGGCTTCGCCCTGGTATTATAGGCCTCAGCGAAAATATCCGTGTCAAATCCATAGTGGGACGCTTCCTAGAACATTCACGGATCGTGTGTTTCGGCAACGGCTACGGATTGCCGTCAAAAAAATCCCGCGTCTTCATCTCATCCGCTGACTGGATGAGCCGGAATTTGAATCGCCGCGTCGAAACACTGGTCGAAATCACCAACAACACCGTCAAGGCCCAGATCGTCAGCCAGATCATGGCCGCCAACCTTGCGGATGTAGCGCAAAGCTGGATCATGGGGCCGAGCGGCAGCTTCAAACGCGCCGATGTTGAAGACGGGACATTTGCGTTTAACTGTCATCGGTTTTTCATGGAAAACCCGTCCCTGTCAGGTCGCGGATCCGCTGGTGCGTCCGACGTGCCACAACTGACGCATACCGAAGACTAACAGACGCCTGATTGACTCGACTTTGGCCGCTGGCCGTGTTCGAAAATGGCAACGGGGGCCAATCATGGACGCAGACCAAAATACCAAAGATACGTCTGAATGGGGACCATTCGGGCGGCCAATCTTCGACGATCCCAAAACGCGGGCGCTGTCGCGGGTCGGCGTGATCGACGTCGGTTCAAACTCCGTTCGTCTGGTGATTTTTGATGGTGCGGCGCGCAGCCCTGCATATTTCTACAACGAGAAAATCATGGCCGGCCTTGGCGCGGGCATGGCTGAGACAGGCCGTTTAAACCCCGAAGGCCGCGTGCGTGCCTTGTCCGCCATTCACCGATTTGTCGCGCTGGCCAAGGGCCTCGACATTGGGCCGCTGACCGCAGTGGCAACAGCCGCCGTGCGCGAAGCCTACGACGGACCGGAATTTCGCGCTGAAGTATTACGCGAAACCGGATTGAAAATTTGGGTCATCGACGGACAAGAAGAAGCGCGATTGTCAGCCCAAGGTGTGCTGCTTGGCTGGCCCGGCAGCTACGGTCTGGTCTGTGACATTGGTGGATCGTCAATGGAATTGGCTGACCTTTTTGAAGGTCGCGTCGGGCGCCGCGTTACGTCTGGGCTGGGGCCGCTAAAATTGCGTGAAATGACCAGTAAGAAGAAGCGCCGCGCCTTTATAAAGGACACGGTCGCCGATTTGTTCGCCAAAATGGGTGACGAAACCGGTAAGCGGTTGTTTCTTGTTGGTGGGTCATGGCGTGCGATTGCGCGCATCGATATGGAACGCCGCGGCTACCCGCTGACGGTATTGCACGAGTACCGGATGACGCCCAGACGTGTTTCTAAGACACTGACATATATCGAACAAAGCGATTTGTCGGATCTGCGTGCGAGGTGCCACATATCAGACAGCCGCATGTCATTGGTGCCCTACGCAATCCATGTCCTGCGCGAAGTCGTGGCGCGTTTCAAACCCAAAGATATCGCAATTTCCAGCTATGGCATCCGCGAAGGCATGCTGTACGAACAGATGCCAGCTGAGCTTCGCGAACGTGATCCACTGATCGAGGCCTGCCGATTTGCCGAATCCAAAGACGCCCGCTTACCAGGCTTTGGACGCACGCTGTACTATTTCATCTTGCCGTTGTTTGGCCGCGCCAGTGCGCAACGAAAACGCATTATCCGCGCCGCCTGCCTGCTGCACGATGTCAGTTGGCGGGCCCACCCCGATTACCGCCATGAAGTCGTCTTCGACAACACAACCCGTGCCAACCTTGGCGGGTTGAAGCATTCCGAACGCGTGTTCCTGGGGATTGCTTTGATGCACCGTTACACCAACAAACGCGATGGGTCGCGGTTTGAGGCCCTATTTAGTCTATTGGACCCAGACGATCAGCACAGCGCAGAAGTTTTAGGCAAAGCCATGCGGTTGGGCGCGATGCTGTGGATTAAGGCCGATGAACAACCCGGAACTTTGAAATATTCCGCCAAATCAGGTCAACTCGAGCTCACACTCAAGGAGGCCGCGTCGCCCCTGTTTGGCGAAGTCGCACGCGCACGTCTGGACTCCCTCGCTGCATCGCTGGGGGCGCAAGTCACCGTTCGGGTCAAAGGTGCGCGGCGCCCAAAAGCCGACTAAAGGTCAATAATTTCGCCGCCCTCGTTGCGCGGGCTGTATTCAGGCGCATCAGGGCTGCGCCGAATGATAATATCACCGTTCGGCAATATCACAGGCCGTTCATAATACCGCACAGAATCAAGTGTTTGGATCAATTCCAGAAAGGCTGGCCCCATCTCGGAGGCGAGCATGTCAAGCGCTGGTTCCAACTCCTCAGCCAGCCCTGAAAATCCATCAATGGCAGGCTCCATCTCTTTGATGATGCCGCGAAACAGCAGCTTCGCGCCCTCTTCCATCAGCGAAAATCCCTCATCAATCTCACCCTCTTCTTGGGCAGATGCAGACAACGGAAGGGCAAGGCAGGCAGCGAGGATGAGATGTTTCATACCATCAACATAGGGTCCATTAACCAAATTCTCAACTCAAAGCAGGATGTCCAATACTACAGGGAAATGATCAGACGCTGTCAATAGGGCCGCACACAGGTCTTTGTCGGCAAAGCATTTGGGATCATCAAACGGGTGCATTATGACCCATTTTGCGCCCATCGCGCGCACACTTTGCGACACCATGATGTAATCCAGCAGCGCCGACAAAAATCGCCTGTCTGGTCCAACGGTAAAGCGCGCGGTCACCGGGGCCGCGCCAATCTGCTGTGACAACGCCATGCGCGCGTGCGGGTCAAAAAGCTGTTCACCCTGACCTTCGCCCAGCACGATTTCGACCCCGGAACGCCCGAACAGTTTCTCGTATTCATCCAGACCGGGACCGTCGTTAAAGTCGCCCAAAACGATCAAATTGTCCCCTGCCGCCAGTTGCGCCTCAACCCGCCTGCGCAGCCAAATGCACTGTGCCAATTGTTTTCGCCGATTTTCGATCGAAATCCGCATGACCTGTGCATCGGTTTTTGCACCATGGGGCGCCTTGGATTTGGCATGTACCCCGATCAGCCGGAACACAGTCCCGGATATATGGGTCACTTCGAGTTCAAGGGGTGGTTTGGACCAACGGACGTCATCAGGTTGCGCATCCACGTCGAGATCCAGCTTGATCGCGCCATCAAAACGCGGCGCACCATCGATCCGTGGATCGTGGCGGACATTCAGCACGTCAGGGTCATACAGAAACAGGATTTCCTGTTGCGTATCATTGACGTAGCCTATGACAGCTTGGCGTGCCCTGATCCCGAACCGCGCGGCAAACCCTTCAAGGGCAGCCGCCCCATCGCGTTTTGCGTGGCTGTCCGGCCCTTCGATAACCATGATGCCATCTGCGTCCAATGCAGCAAAAACCGCGCCTAAAGCCGTAGTGTGCTGAGCGCGCGTCACATCCCAACGGCCCGACCAGCGATCATCGTCATATAGTTTGCCCGCGTTGTCGAAAAGGTTTGAAAACCATTCGACATTATAGGTCGCAATCTTCACACGCTGTGACGTTCGTTAATGTCGTCCCATGCGCGGTTAATCGCGATCATCTTCTTTTCGGCCATTTTCACCGCTTCTTGTGGCACCCCACGCGCCATCATCTGGTCGGGATGGGTATCGCGCACCAATTGCCGCCAAGCCTTTCGCATATCCGCCATAGGGGTGTCAGCGGTGACACCCAACACATCATACGGATCGCGGTCTGCATCTGGCACGAATTGTGCCCGCAGCCGTTTGAAATGCGCATCTGGCAGACCGAATATCTGCGCTACACGGATCAAGAACGCATCCTCATTCGGGTGATAATGACCATCGGCAAGGGCGATGTGGAACAGCCCTTCCATCAAATCAGATAAAGGTGTCGTGCGATCATCTCCATACATTGTCTTGATTTTATGGGCATAATCCTCAAACCCGGCGACATCCGTACGCGCAAGGTTGAACAGGCGGCCTGCGTTCTTTTCCTCACCTTCGGGAATTGTGAACACTTCGCGAAAGGCGGCCACCTCATCGCGGGTGACCAGTCCGTCCGCCTTCGCCATTTTCGCGCCCAAGGCGATCACCGCAATCGCAAACGCGACAGACCGTTCAGGCGGAGTACGCAGATTTGCAAAAACATCCGACAGACTTTCGCCAGCGGTTAGCGCAGAAAGCGCGTCAGTTATTCGGGTCCAAATCGACATAATACAACTTTAACCATTTGTTCAATGGATGTCAGAGGTGTTTTTGCATCAACACAAGGTCCATCCACCTATCGAACTTTCGACCCACATCTGGCAGCACCGCGACAGTCTTAAACCCCATGGATTTGTGGAACGCGACGCCCACCAAATTCTCTGCGCTGACGCCCGCCCAAAGCGTGTGGACCGCCGCGGCGCGGGCATGATCCATTACAGCCAGCATCAACGCCCGACCCGCGCCCTGCCCCGATGCATCGGGTGCAAGGATGATGGTGTGTTCCATTGTGTTGGCATAGCCGATACCGCCACGAAATTGGTCGTAACTAGCGAAACCTGCGACCTTTTCGTCAATTTCAAGGATCAGAAAACACGGCCGCTGCGCGATCATAACGGCGACATCTTCAACTGATTTGGGAACCGAATTGAATGTTACCACCGTCTCTAAAATTTGCGGATTCCAGATCGCTGCAATCTTTGCGGCGTCCGCCGATGTTGCTGTCCGAACGATCACAACGTGACCACGCCGCGCGGTGTTTCAAACACAGCGCTAAGCCGAACATCTGGTGCGACGTCAAACCGCACGCGCGGGTCGGTTAGGTGGCCAGATAGCGCGCGTTTAATATCGCCTGCCTGCGGATGGGCGATTGTGAGGGTCCGCAGCGCGCAACCAGATGGCGCAAGGCTGCGACCGGGTGGTGTTTCGGTGTGCCAGTGCAAAACAGTCGGAAATCCACCGCCCAAAGGCAGGCTGCCATCCGTCGGCACGCCCATGTCCCAACGCAAATCACCACGTTCCATCGCCACTTTGCGCATTCCATGCACCATGAAGGCGTCAAAGTCAGTCGGCTCACAAATCCAGTTTGCCAATCGTGGCGGCCCCACAAACGTATCGAGCCCGAACCAACGCGCACCATCGCAGCTGGCGTCTGGATCGGCGGCAATAACCTCAAGATAAAGTCCATCCACCAGCCCCAACAGCCGATTGTGCGTTCCAAAACGCGTGTGTTTGCCGCCCGCCAGAAACGACACGCCAAAACGTTCCTCTGCCCAAGCTACGCCGTCCTCAAGCGTTTCAGCCGCAATCGCAAGATGATCGAGCCGCAAACCTTAGGCCTTCCGCGTGGCGCGGATCAAACGCAGGATATCACGCGCCGCATCGGGGATGTTGGTGCCTGGCCCAAAAATCGCCTTAACGCCAGCTTTCATGAGAAAATCATAGTCTTGCTGAGGGATGACGCCACCACAGATGACCAATATATCCTCAGCGTCCGCCGCTTTCAGCGCTTCAATCAGCTTTGGGGCCAGTGTCTTATGACCCGCCGCCTGCGACGAAATACCGATGACATGCACGTCGTTGTCCACAGCATCTTGCGCTGCTTCTTCAGGTGTTTGGAACAGCGGGCCAACGTCCACATCAAAGCCGATATCGGCGAAGGCCGTCGCGATGACTTTGGCACCACGATCATGCCCGTCTTGGCCCATTTTGACGACCAAGATGCGCGGGCGGCGCCCCTCGACTTCGGCGAAATCTTCGATGTCTTTCTGGATCGCGGCAAAGCCTTCGTCGCCCTCATAGGCAGCGCCATAAACGCCCGCCAATGTTTTCACTTCTGCGCGGTGGCGCCCGAACACCTTTTCCATGGCCATGCTGATTTCCCCGACCGATGCACGAAGACGGGCCGCGTCGATTGCGGCCTCTAGAAGGTTGCCGCCATCCCTCGCGCGGCGTTCAATTTCAGCCAATGCGCCTTCGCAGGCCACCTGATCGCGGGTCTCACGCAGCTTTTTCAACCCTGCAACTTGACCGATCCGCACTGCGTCATTGTCAATATCCATGATGTCGATCGGCTCTTCTTTGTCCAATCGGTATTTGTTCACCCCGACAATCACTTCTTGGCCACGGTCAATCATCGCTTGGCGTTTGGCGGCGGATTCCTCAATCCGCAGCTTTGGCATGCCGGACGCCACGGCCTTAGTCATGCCACCCATTTCTTCGACTTCTAGAATGATTTCCCACGCCGCATCCGCCAGATCAGCGGTGAGCTTTTCGACGTAATACGACCCCGCCAGTGGATCAACGACATTGGTCACACCGGTTTCTTCCTGCAGTATCAACTGGGTGTTTCGTGCGATGCGAGCGGCAAAGTCTGTTGGTAACGACATCGCCTCGTCCAATGCGTTGGTGTGCAGACTTTGTGTGCCCCCAAGCACAGCCGACATCGCCTCATAGGCGGTGCGCACCACGTTGTTATATGGGTCTTGTTCTTGCAACGACACACCAGACGTCTGGCAGTGGGTCCGCAACATCGAAGACTTCTCTGATTTTGGTTCAAATTCTGCCATGATGCGTGACCACAACAGACGCGCGGCGCGCAGTTTCGCAGCCTCCATGAAGAAATTCATGCCGATGGCAAAGAAGAACGACAGGCGCGGCGCGAACTTGTCCACGTCCATGCCGCGCGCAATCGCCGTGCGCACATATTCGCGGCCATCCGCCAGCGTGAACGCAAGTTCCTGCACCAAATTCGCACCCGCTTCTTGCATGTGGTAGCCGCTGATCGAAATGGAATTGAATTTCGGCATCTCGTTGGCGGTGAATTCAATGATATCCGCGACCAACTGCATCGATGGTTCGGGCGGATACACATAGGTGTTGCGCACCATGAATTCCTTCAGAATATCGTTCTGGATCGTGCCCGACAGCACAGATCGGTCGTGCCCTTGTTCTTCGCCTGCCACGATAAAGCTCGCCAAGATCGGGATCACCGCTCCGTTCATCGTCATCGACACGCTGACCTTATCCAGCGGGATACTGTCAAACAGCACCTTCATGTCTTCAACTGAATCGATCGCAACACCAGCCTTGCCAACATCGCCAACCACACGCGGATGGTCACTGTCATAGCCGCGGTGCGTTGCCAGATCGAACGCCACTGAAACGCCCTGCTGGCCCGCCGCCAGTGCTTTGCGGTAGAACGCGTTGCTTTCCTCGGCAGTCGAAAAACCCGCATATTGGCGGATGGTCCACGGGCGACCGGCATACATCGTCGCTTTGACGCCACGCGTGAACGGCGCCTCCCCTGGGAGCGAGCCGAGGTGGTCAAGACCCTCCAGATCATCCGCGCCGTATACTGGCTGAACATCGATCCCTTCGATTGTTTTCCACGTCAGATCATCCAGTGGCCTGCCGCGAAGTTCTGCCTGTGCCCGCTCGGCCCACTCTTTTTTCGATCCCATCAGTTCGTCCTCTCAAATTCACCACGTCAGGGACGAGGTGCGTGTTTCGTCGGCCCGTTCAAGCATGTTGCGAGCGGCGGCCACCTGTGTGAACGTCACGGGCAAGCCCCTTAGAACCCGCAATCAGCCACGCAAAATCACCGCTAAGACTGCCAAGGTCAAAATGGCCGATACGCGTAGAGATAGCGGTAATGCCAGATTTGTTATGGGTTAATAACGAATTGCCCTTAGCCTTTCGGGTTCCGTCCCCTATATCGGAAAGAAAGGGGAGTGCTATGATCCGAATTTTTGCTTTAATTTCTTGGTGTTTGGCGGCCAATGTTGCGGTTGCACAAGAGGTCGAGACAATGTCTGGTCCGGACCTGTGGAACGCCGACAGATCAATCGCCTTTGATGCAACTTCGCTGGATATTGACGATTTCATTTGGCTGGCGCGTCCGGTGGTTGTTTTTGCCGACAGCCCCAATGACCCAAGATTTCGCCAACAAATGGACATGCTGTCCGCGCGGCCAGACGAATTGGCAGAACGCGATGTGATCATATTGACCGACACCGACCCCGCAGCCCGAAGCGATTTGCGGCTGCGCCTGCGGCCGCGCGGGTTCATGTTGGTCATCATGGGCAAAGACGGTGAGGTTGAACTGCGCAAACCCGGTCCGTGGAACGTGCGTGAAATCAGCCGAACCATCGACAAAATGCCGATTCGAGAACAAGAGATCAACGACCGCAGGGCGCTACAATAGACCATTATTCAGGATCCCCGCCGATCCAAAGGCAATCAGCGGAAGACCGCAGCCGCCGCAGATGGCGATTATAGCGGTGTGACAAGTGCTTTTGCTCTTGAGCAGAAAACACCTCAGGGCGCGCGCTGGTCGATTTGAGGGCATTAACTTTACCTGTCGAAATTACGATTTGGTCCGCGCTAAGACCCATGATCTGCGCACAGATTTGCGCCCCACTCATCACCAGATGTTCTTGTTGCCACATTATGAGGCCTGCATCGGGCCAAACCTCCCGCACAGCATTCGCAACCTCTGGCCAGCCGCGTTTATTGTCCAGCAAAGTCGTGCGCGCGCGTTCAAGGTCAGGAAAATCGCGTCCCGATTGCGGCTGATAATGATAGGCGGACGTCCAAACAGCCCCATATTCGCGCACGCCCAAGACCACCCGCATGGGCGACATCGGCAAGAGGCTGTCAAAGGACGCCAAACGATGCGCAACGTCGGGGTAAAACTCGCAAGTCTGAAAGTTGTTTCGCATCCCGCCGATAAAATTTTCCTCGGATAGGATCAGCGTGTGAATACCACGTTCACGTTCCAAGGCCACGTCACGTGCAATTAGGGACGCGACTTGATCCAGCCCAATAGCGGCCGTTTTATCGATGGGGTCAATGTCTTCATCCAACCGCTGCGTGGCGACCTGAAACCCCGGAATATCGCGTAAACGACGCGGCCCCCACAGCGCCACACCACAATCGGGATGCGCCGCGATTGTCGCCGCAAGCGACTGCGCGACCATCGTCGACCCCGTGCGGTGGGCACCGATATGGAGGACAAGATCCAAAGGTTATTCGAACTCCATAATCACATCATCCACGGCAAGGTTGTCACCAGCCACAGCGTTGATCTTGGTCACAATCGCCTTCTTTTCAGCCCGTAGGTTATTTTCCATTTTCATCGCCTCAACCGTGCACAACGTTTGACCGTCCTGCACTTCGTCGCCCACCTTAACGTCAATCTTGACGATCAGTCCCGGCATCGGACACAGTAGCAATTTGGACGTATCGGGTGGCAATTTTTCCGGCATCAATGCGGCCAGTTCCGCCTGACGTTTCGTGCGGACACGAACCGCAAGATCGGCCCCACGGTACCGCACGCGGAACCCCGCTGAAATCAGCGCCACCTTTATCACCAATGGATCGCCATTCACCAACAGCTTGGCCAATGGCTGCCCCGGGGTCCAATCACTTTCAACGCGGAATGTCGCGCCATCAATTGTAACCGTAGCGCCCTGCCGGTCGGCCTCAACCTGCGCGGTCATCGCGCGCCCATTGATCGTAACAGTCCAATCCTTACCGATGACACGTTCATGATTATCCATCCGCCCGCTGATTTGCGCACGCCGGATTTCGCAGACACGATTCATCGCCACGGCCGCCGCGCCGATCCGATCAATCACTGCGTCAGGCAATGTGACGCCATCAAACCCGTCTGGGAATTCTTCTTCGATAAAGGCAGTCGTCATGTTGCCGGACGTGAATTTTTCATGATCATATACAGCACTCAGAAAGGGGATGTTGTGACCGATCCCCTCAACTTCAAAACTGTCGAGCGCATTTCGCATTTCCTCGATCGCTTCGGCGCGCGTCGGGGCCCACGTGCACAACTTAGCAATCATTGGGTCATAATACATGCTGATTTCGCCGCCATCATAGACGCCCGTATCATTGCGCACCGCATGCTTGCCAACCGCAGCATCGCCTTGCCATTTGCCATTTTTCGACATGGGCCCGGCTGCGACCTCTGATGGGGGGCGATAGGTGGTGAGACGCCCGATGGATGGCAAAAATCCACGGTATGGGTCCTCTGCGTACAGACGACTTTCCATCGCCCAGCCGGTGAGCGACACATCATTTTGCGACATTTGTAGCTTTTCACCATAGGCAACGCGGATCATCTGTTCGACCAGATCAACGCCGGTGATCAATTCGGTCACAGGGTGTTCCACCTGCAAACGTGTGTTCATTTCAAGGAAGTAAAAATTTCGATCACCATCAACGATGAATTCCACCGTGCCCGCAGACGCATAATCCACCGCTTGCGCCAGCGCGACGGATTGTTCGCCCATGGCCTTGCGGGTGGCATCGTCCAGAAAGGGTGACGGGGCCTCTTCGATGACCTTTTGCTGGCGACGCTGGATCGAACATTCCCGTTCACCAAGGTATATGCCGTTGCCGTGGGTGTCGCACAGCACCTGAATTTCGATGTGGCGCGGTTGGGTGATGAATTTTTCAATAAAAATCCGATCGTCACCAAATGAATTTGCCGCCTCGTTCTTGGAAGACTGGAACCCTTCGCGCGCACCATCGTCGTCCCACGCGATGCGCATGCCCTTACCGCCGCCGCCCGCTGACGCCTTGATCATCACCGGATATCCGACCTGATTGGAAATCTTCACGGCGTCTTCTGCATCTTCAATCAGACCCATATGGCCCGGAACCGTGGACACATTGGCGTCTTGGGCGATCTTTTTGGAGGTGATTTTATCACCCATCTTTTCAATCGCGCCCACAGGTGGCCCGATGAAAGCAACGCCAGCAGCGGCCAGCGCCTCGGCAAATTTGGAATTTTCAGATAGGAAACCGTAGCCCGGATGCACGGCCTCAGCGCCCGTTGCTTTGACCGCTTCCATGATCTTGTCGATCACAATGTAGGACTGGTTCGCAGGCGGCGGGCCAATGTGATACGCCTCATCTGCCATTCTGACGTGCAACGCGTTACGATCCGCATCCGAATAAACCGCGACCGTTTTGATGCCCATCTTTCGGGCCGTCTTGATAACACGGCAGGCAATTTCGCCCCGGTTGGCAATCAGGATTTTCTTGAACATTATTGGCCCCCAGAAATATTAGTCGGAAAATGCAAAACCGCCGCGCAGGGTGCCCCTGAACGGCGGTTAAAATTGTTTGCAGCACCGATAGAAAGGCGCGTCTTCGCCTTAGCGGCAGATGTTTGTGACTTCGTCACACAGCGCGCCAGCAGCGCCACCAGCGATTGCACCCGTGACGGGATTACCACCCAGAGCGTCTGCAATGACGGCACCGGCTGCGGCACCGGCAAGCCCGCGCTCAAGGTCGCTGTCGAGACATGCCGAAAGCGACGCGATGGCCGCCGCGGCGAGAATAAGACGGAAGTTAAACATTGGTTACTGCCCTTTTTTTGCTTTGTTTTATCATGCAAAGATTCGACATTTTGTGGGGTCAACACAAGTGCTTTCTGCACCAAACCTGCAAAACTGCGTAAAACCCCCTGTGGGCCGCAGAAAAGGGGTGTCGGTCTGGCCCAAAAGGGACCAGACCGACGAGGGGAAGGGTAACGGTATTGACAATGTGTGGTAGGTCGATTGCTGGACGATCCATCCACAACATGAGACTTGCACAGTCCAACCGAGCTGTCATGCGCCTTGATGCATCCCCCGCCGCAGTGGGCAATTTCCCGCCAAAGTTGTGCTATCGTCGGCCATATGTCGCCCATTTTAGTTCGGTTCATGACTGTGACCTCAATCTTGACCGGGGGCCCAATCGGGCCGGAAAATCTCTGGAAATGATTGTTCAGTGCGGCGCAGGTCGAGCTTGAGCAATGCGTCATAGCTTTCGGGATCAAAGGGATCGCTAGCTGGGATGACTTCGCGTCCGAAGACAAAATTCAAACGGCCCGCATCAAGATTTCCACGCACAAACGTTTGATCGCCAAAGTGTTCTTTCAGCGCCCACATAAATCCTTCGTCCGCACGGCGGTCCGCAGGTCGGCGGTCCGCATAGCGTTCGCGCTTGAACAACTTTGCGGGCAGACCCTTTTTGACGGCCTGGCGGATGGTAAACTGAAAATCTGAACTCGGAAGGCGGCTTGGGAATCCACGGTGTTTTTCCATCATGCAAACCCTCCGATATGGGGTGCGTGGCACCTTGCGTTGGATGGGACAGGTGTTGCCGCCTGCCCCGATTTTAGCTTAGTTATATTTACCAGTGAAAACCGGCTCGATGGTGACTGGAATCGGGTTAATGACCACAAATTCTTCAACGTCACCGGCATTGTTCGCGCCACCACATGCTGCCAGAAGGGCAAGCAGGGAAACGGCGAAAAGGCACTTGATGCTCTTTTGCATGGTAGTCTCCTGTCTCTGTTTTCCACGCGGAAAGCCCCGGCATTTTGCCAGTTCCCTCGCGCATTCTGAGGGGAGGTTACTTGGGTGTAACCCTGTGGAAAAATAGCGCGGGACCTGTTGAAAAGATACAAGACGGATTTCGACAAGCAAGCCTGTGACTCCGCTGCATCAATCAGAGCGTTGGATGAGCTTCGGGTCGCAACATATTGTGGGTGCATCAGAATTCCTCCCAGATACAGGTGCCATTTTCAGAGCGAAAAATCTCAAAAAACTGCAAAACGTCAGGATTATCTTCCCCAAAAGGGATATCCATAGCCGACATGGACAGCACGATCTGACTGGGCGCAAGCGCATTTTCATCCAGCACCGGCATTACGTGTTCGTCACAGACCATTTGGAAATCTGGCACCACATCCATGTAGTCGAAAGCGATGCCAATTTCGGGCGCAAGAAAGCGAAAACGCAAGATGTCACCCTCCGCCTCGGTGATGAATTCGATGAACGACAACGTCTGGCCAGACGGCACGGGAATGTTTTCTGCGATCGTTTCAGCGGCCAAAACAGACGTAGCACACAGCGTACACACAGCGTGCACAACCTGTATGCCAAAGCGCTGCATATTAGAGCGGGATGTTGTCATGTTTTTTCCACGGCATCTGCATTTGTTTTCCGCGCAATCCGGCAAAAGCACGGCACAGGCGTTTGCGGGTGGCGGACGGGGTGATGACCTCATCCACGAACCCACGTTCGGCAGCAACGAACGGATTGGCAAAACGGTCTTCGTAGTCTTTCGTGTGTGCCGCAGTCTTTTCGGCGTCACTCAGGTCTGAACGGTGGATGATTTCCGTCGCGCCCTTGGCCCCCATCACCGCGATTTCCGCCGTGGGCCATGCATAGTTAATATCGCCACGCAGATGCTTGGATGACATGACCACATAGGCGCCACCATAGGCTTTACGCGTGATCACTGTGACTTTGGGCACTGTCGCCTCACCGTAGGCAAACAGCAATTTCGCGCCGTGCTTGATGACACCGTTGTATTCCTGCGTCACCCCCGGCAAGAAACCCGGCACATCCACAAGCGTCAGGATCGGAATTTCAAACGCATCACAGAACCGCACAAACCGCGCGGCTTTGCGCGCGCTGTCAATATCGAGCACGCCCGCCAAAACCATCGGCTGGTTGGCAACAACGCCCACAGAACGCCCCTCGAGGCGCATAAAGCCCGTCAGAATATTGCCCGCAAAGGCGGCCTGAATTTCGTAAAAGTCGCCTTCGTCCGCGATCTTATGGATCAGTTCTTTCATATCGTAAGGCTGGTTCGGGTTATCGGGGATCAGCGTGTCTAGGCTAGCTTCAATCCGGTCAACGTTATCAAAGAACGGACGTACCGGCGGTTTCTGGCGATTGTTCAGTGGCAAAAAATCGACAAGACGGCGCACTTCATCAATTGCCTCAACGTCATTTTCAAAAGCGGCGTCCGCAACGGATGATTTACGGGTATGGGTGGTCGCGCCGCCTAATTCTTCGGCTGTGACCACTTCGTTGGTGACTGTTTTGACCACGTCGGGTCCGGTCACAAACATGTAAGAGCTATCTTTGACCATAAAGATAAAGTCGGTCATCGCGGGGGAATAGACAGCGCCACCGGCACATGGGCCCATAATCAGGCTGATCTGCGGCACGACACCGGATGCCATAATATTGCGCTGGAAAATTTCGCCGTACCCACCAAGGCTGTCGACACCTTCCTGAATACGCGCGCCACCTGAATCGTTAATCCCGACAATGGGCGCGCCGTTTTGCATCGCCATGTCCATGATTTTGGTGATCTTGGCAGCATGGGTGGCGGAAACCGACCCGCCCAGAACTGTGAAATCTTGTGAATAAACATAAACTTGGCGACCATTTATCGTCCCCCAACCGGTTACGACACCGTCCCCTGCGGGCTTGGTTTTTTCCATCCCGAATTCGGTACTGCGGTGGGTAACGAAGGTGTCAAATTCTTCAAAGCTGCCGTCATCAACCAACAGCTCGATCCGCTCACGCGCGCTTAGCTTGCCTTTGGCGTGCTGGCTGTCGATGCGCCTTTGGCCACCGCCCATACGGGCGGCTTCGCGGCGGTCTTCAAGCTCTTGCAGGATGGCGGTCATATATCTGTCCCCTTCGTTTTGCACAAACTAACTGCAAATGCTGGGCGATCCGAGTCCCAATCGGCAAATTTGCAAACGACTGCCTTAGCAAGTCCAACAGTTTGTAAATTTGCTAATTCGCACAGGCGCTGTGCGGCAATATGTATGGCGATTTCGGTAGACGATGCCGTGGGGCAGGACTAGCTATTCAATGATGTCCACATTCCCAAAAACGCGGTTTCTTGACCGCACCACGCCGCCCCATATCGCAACCCTGATCCTGATGGCCGCCGTCGGGGCGCTGTCGCTGAACGTGTTCTTGCCGTCCCTGCCATCCATGGCCGACCATTTCGGCGTGGACTACGGGCTGATGCAATTGTCGGTCTCGGCCTATCTTGCGACAACGGCGGTGGTACAGGTGGCAATTGGTCCGTTTTCGGATCGGTATGGCCGCCGGCCCGTGATGATTGGCACAGTCTTAGTCTTTACGATCGCAAGCGTCGGGGCAATCTATGCCCCTAATTTTACGGTCTTTTTAATCTTCCGCCTGCTGCAAACGGCAATCGCCACAAGCTTTGTAATCAGCCGCGCCGTTGTGCGCGATATGGTGCCACAAGATCAAGCTGCATCCATGATCGGCTACGTCACAATGGGCATGTCGATTGTCCCGATGATAGGCCCAGCCGTGGGCGGCATATTGGACGAGGCATTTGGCTGGCAAGCGTCGTTCTGGATGTTAGCAGGCGGCGGATTGCTGCTGTTTATGACGCTGTATTTCGATCAGGGGGAGACATTCGCCAAGCGGGAAGGTGGCTTTGCCGCACAAGTGCGCGAATATCCCAAGCTGCTGACATCACAGCGGTTTTGGGGTTATTGCCTCGCGGCGGCCTTTGCATCCGGTGCATTCTTTGCCTACCTTGGCGGCGCGCCGTTTGTCGGCACTGTGGTGTTCGCGATGGAACCTGCCGAACTTGGCCTATATTTCGGCGCACCTGCCGTCGGCTATCTGATCGGCAACGGGTTATCGGGTAGGTATTCGGTACGGGTTGGGGTCAATCGCATGGTGCTGATCGGCACGCTTTTGACGGTCGCAGGCATGTCGATGTTGATGCTGCTTGACCTTGCGGGCTTCAGCCATCCGTTTATTTTCTTTGGCTTTATGATCTTCATAGGCCTTGGAAACGGTATCCTTTTACCGAGCGCCAATGCGGGAATGTTGTCTGTGCGCCCTGCCCTTGCGGGATCTGCGGCGGGGCTTGGCGGCGCGTTCATGATCGGTGGTGGTGCTGCATTGTCTGTGATTGCTGGTTTCATTCTTGGGCCGGGAACAGGCGCGCGACCGCTGATCATTTTGATGCTGTTGACAACACTTGCATCCGTTGTCTGCGCGCTGTGGGTGATGCGCCGCGCGGCTGTGGTTGACGACGCAACCTAATCCGATCCCTAAACGCGCGATCTTGCAAAGCCTGCCATCAAATTTGCAAACACTGGGATGGCGGGACAAGAAAATTCGCACCACATAAATTCTACGCTGGCGCGAACCGAAAAGAGTGGTCGATGCTCAGCAAAAAACGCGCAGAAACTTCTGCAACCGATTATCACCGATCCGCCGCTTGGGCGACCGCGTCACGCTTGAACTCATCTATAAATCTAAGTCCTGACATCACTGTCCCCTTGGTTCCAAAATTACCACGCAAAGCGTCTGCAAATCCAGGGGCGCCTCACCTCAAGTATCCCGAGAAGAACAAGCTACACCACCTGCTCATGACCTGTTACGATTATCCCAGATCAGGAGCCACATCATGACCCCCAAGTTGTACATCTACCTGTCGATCATTCCCTTCATTGGAGGGTTGGTCCTGACGTCAACACCCATCGCAACCCTAGGCGCGCTCCTGTTCAGCTACCAGTTGGGCGAGATGTCATACGACAAGGGACACATCTTGTGACCTGTGGCACGAACCAAGGATAACCATCATGCCTAAGAAAGTGTACGCAGGTGCGAAACTTCGTGAGCTACGTCAACGACTTAACATGTCTCAGGCGGTCTACGCGCAACACCTCGGTGTCTCCATCCCGTACCTGTCGCAAATGGAAAACAACAACAGACCCGTGTCGACGACAGTGGTTTTGGCACTAGCACAGGAATTTGGGTTCGACGTGACCGAACTGCAATCGGGCGATGAGGCGCGTCTTGTCGGCGACATGCGCGAGGCACTGGCCGACCCGATTTTTGCTGGCCCCACACCGCCACTTGCAGATTTGCGACTGGCCGCATCCAACGCCCCTGCCCTTGCGCGCGCCTTTCTGGAATTGCACACGGCCTATCGCCAAACCCATGAAAGCTTGGCGTCATTGGACGAAGCACTGGGGCGCGAAGACAGTCAATTGTCGCCGTCACCATGGGAAGAAGTGCGCGATTTCTTTCACTATTGTGACAATTACATTGATGCAGTGGATCACGCCGCAGAACGATTTGCGACCAAAGCGGACGGTGACATCGACGGGGCAGCGCGGCGCGCATTGGCCGAAAGCGGCGTGCGGGTTGTCCATTACGACGATGGCGCAATCCGCCATTATGACCCGCAAACGCATGTGCTGTCGCTGTCAACCAAATCGACCCCTGCGACCCAGCGGTTCCAGCTTTTGTTGCAAGTCGCGCTGATCAAACAGGACAAACTGCTAGAGGCGACGCTGGATCTGGCGCGATTCCAATCGCCGCAGGCCCGCGGTATCGCCAAGGTTGGCCTAGCAAATTATTTTGCCGGTGCCGCGATGATGCCGTATCGTGCGTTCTTGGCAGCGGCGCAGGAAACGCGCCACGATTTGGAACGCTTGGCGGATCAATTTGGCGCGTCGCTAGAACAGGTTGCCCATAGATTATCGACACTGCAACGCCCCAGCGCCAAGGGTATCCCGTTCTTTTTCGTGCGCGTTGATCCAGCCGGAACAATCACCAAGCGCCATTCGGCAACGAAATTGCAGTTCGCGCGGTTCGGTGGGGCCTGCCCACTTTGGAATGTGCACAGTGCCTTTGAAACCCCCGGCCGTTGGTTGCGACAACTGGCGCAAACCCCTGACGGCGTTCGATATTTCTGTCTTGCGCGGGATGTCAGCAAACCCGGTGGCGCATGGGGCATCCCAACGCGGCGCTATGCAATCGGGCTTGGCTGCGAGGTCAAACATGCCAGTGCATTGGTCTACGCCGATCACATGATGGTGGAGCACGCGGCAGCGTTTGTCCCGATCGGAATTTCGTGTCGTATCTGCGAACGCAACGCCTGCCCGCACCGATCAGTGCCACCATTGGCAAGCCAACTTCGCGTGGACCCAAACGAACGCGGCATGCTACCGTACCAACTTGAATAGGAGCAACTGTCATGGAACTGAACGGCACACGCATCATCGCAGCGGACCGCGCAACCGTCTGGGCGCATTTGAACAATGCCGAAACGTTGCAGGCCTGTATTCCCGGCTGTGAAGAATTGACTGGCACGTCTGAGACGGGGTTTGAGGCTGTTGTTAAACAAAAAGTCGGCCCCGTGAAGGCAACATTCAAAGGCGCTGTCACGCTGGAAGACGTCAACGCGCCGCAAAGTTACCGCATCGTAGGTGAAGGCAAAGGTGGTGTCGCCGGATTCGCAAAGGGTGCCGCAGATGTGACGTTAGACGTGGTCGAGGGCGGCACTGAATTGTCCTACACGGTGGACGCCAAAATAGGCGGCAAACTGGCGCAACTTGGCAGCCGGATTGTTGGCGGGTTTGCCAAAAAGATGGCCGGTCAGTTTTTCGATAATTTTCAGGCGACTGTTGAGGGGACGCCCCCTCCTGACAGCTAGTTACGCGCCGCGCGCCAGCCTGCGGCTCGCGCGTCCGCTTCGGTGCAGAACCAGCGTTCACCGCGGGTTTCATTGATGCGGGTTCTGTCGTAATCGCGGTTGTGTGGCATGTGATATATCTGGCCAGACCCCGAAATATTTCCTTTTATGAAGCAGTTAGCGTCTGTCGGCGTGGATGGCGGGTTTGCGGCAAGGGCTGCGGCACGTCGATCTGCGCGAAAGGCGGCTGGCGATTGCATGGTGCCTGCCCACAGCCCAAGTCCAAGCACCTGGGCTGATTTTTCCGCTAAATCATAATCCATTGAATATTGGCGATAGGCGTGTGCTAAACCGTCTGCAACGATCTGTTCGCCCACGTCGCGACCACCGACAAAACACTTAGCGACGCTGCGGCCATATCGATCCAGTTCGATAAGGTCGCAAGTGGCTGTTTCGCCTTCAAAACGTCGGCTGATTTCTTCTGTTACGAACGCGCCGCAGGGCCAGCTGCGACCCTGTGCGTCATTGCAGGTTTGGTCGGTTTCGGGTGCATCTATTCCGTGAACGCGCACAGTAACATTGCCTACATGCAGAGTGTCGCCATCCACCACGTGAACAGGTCCACTAAAATCCGCAAATGCAGGCGTGGCGAGAAGAATGAGAAGAGAACAAAACCGGATCATTCCGTTAATTAAGTGTTAACGGTGGCCCGATGCAAGCGAGAACCAAGCCCGAGGTTAACGTTGCGCTGTTTTCCAGTCAGGGTGAATCCATGGTGCATCATTGCTGGGCGCAATTGGTTGTTTTCCCAACACATGATCTGCCATTTTTTCGCCCACCATGATGGATGGCGCGTTCAGATTGCCATTGGTGATGCGCGGAAAGATCGAACTGTCCGCGACCCGCAATCCGGTCACGCCAATCACGCGGCCCATCGGATCAACGACCGCATCAGGATCGTCTGCGCTGCCCATTTTGCAGGTGCCACACGGGTGATAGGCGCTTTCTACGTGCGCGCGGATTGTTGCATCCAAGGCCGCATCCGATTGCGCATCAACGCCGGGGATCAGTTCCTCGCAGGCGAAAGGCGTAAAAGCATCCTGGCTGAAAATCTCACGTGTGAGGCGGATGCAGGCGCGAAATTCATCCCAATCATCAGGGTGCGACATGTAGTTGAAAAAGATGCTCGGATCATCGTTGGGATCAGCTGAATTTAGCGTGACCGCCCCACGTGATTTGGACCGCATTGGACCGACATGGGCCTGATATCCCTCGCGTGCGCCGACACCGTCATAGCGCACGGCGAGCGGCAGGAAATGGAACTGAATGTCAGGATAGTCCAAGCCGGCCTTTGATCGGATAAAACCACATGCCTCGAACTGGTTAGACGCGCCAATGCCTGTTTTTGTAAACAACCACCGCGCACCAACCAGTGCTTTGCCCAATAAAGACCAGTATTTGTAAAGGCTGTGACGGCCCTTTGCGGCCATCTGAACATAAAGTTCAAGGTGGTCTTGTAGGTTTTGTCCAACTCCAGCGCGATCGGCCACAACTGCAATCCCATGTTCTGACAGGTGTTTGGCAGGCCCAATGCCCGACAACATGAGCAGTTTGGGCGAATTGATCGCAGAGGCCGCGATGATGACTTCTGCGTCCGCAGAGACACTGCGACCATCGGTCAATTCAACGCCCGTTGCATGGCCATCGACAATTACGATGCGCGCAGCAGTGCCGTGGACGACTTCACAATTCCCTGTCGCTTGGGCTGGTCGCAAATACGCCGACGCCGCAGACCAGCGTTTGCCCTGCCAGATGGTGGCATCGAACGGGCCAAAGCCTTCTTGCTGTTCACCGTTATAGTCCGACGTCAGCTGATACCCGGCCTGCCCGCCTGCTTTTATGAAGGCCTGCGTTAACGGGTTATCGCCGGGTCCGCGGGTAACGTGCAAAGGCCCACCTTGGCCGCGCCAATCCGCGTCGCCGCCGCGCCCACCGTCGTGCCAGTCTTCCATGCGCTTGTAATACGGCAGGACGTCGGCGTAGGCCCAACCGTGCGCACCATTTTCCGCCCAGTAATCAAAATCACGGGCGTGGCCACGCACGTAAATCATGCCGTTGATTGACGATGATCCACCAATGACCTTGCCGCGTGGACAGGCTAGTTTACGCCCGCCAAGGTGGGGTTCGGGTTCGCTTTGATAGCCCCAATCGTAGCGTTTCATGCTCATTGGATAGGACAGCGCGGCGGGCATGTTGATAAAAGGTCCAACATCACTGCCGCCAGTTTCGATTACGATGACGGATTTACCGGCTTCGGCAAGGCGGTAAGCCATGGCGCAACCCGCACTGCCCGCACCAACGATGACGTATTCAGCTTTCATTTAAAACGGTGCCTCAACTGGGGCCATGCCGACGTAAACCGACTTTAACTGGCTGTAATGATTGATCGCCGCCTTGGAGTTTTCACGCCCAACACCGGACAGTTTCGACCCACCAAACGGGGCCTCTACGGGGGAGACATTGTAGGTGTTGATGTAGGTTGTTCCAGCCTCAAATCCCGCGACCATACGGTGCGCGCGGCTAAGATCATTGGTAAACACCCCAGCGGCGAGGCCGAAGTCAGTGGCATTGGCGCGGGTCAAAACATCGTCCTCATCCTCAAAGTCCAAAACGCTCATGACTGGTCCGAATATTTCGTCTGTTGCAATAGTCATTTCATCAGTTACATCTGCAAAAACAGTGGGTTGCAGGAAGTACCCCATATCGCCTTGGCGCCCCCCGCCAGCCACCAAACGCGCACCTTCGGCGATGCCTTTGGCGATGAACCCCAGCACAATCTCCATCTGGCGTTTGGACACCATGGGGCCAAAATTAACGCTTTCGTCTAGCGGATCGCCCATTTTGACGTCTTTCAGACGCGCGCTGAGGCGGGCTAAAAATGCCTCTTTTATGCCGGACTGAACGAACACGCGCGTGCCGTTTGAACAGACCTGACCCGAGCTGTAAAAGTTGCCCAGAATTGCGCCGCTCACCGCGTTCTCAAGGTCTGCATCATCAAAGATGACGATGGGGGATTTGCCGCCCAATTCCATCGTCACATGACGGATTCCAGCCGCAGCGGCCGCGTATACTTTGCGACCCGTGGGCACCGATCCGGTCAAGGAAACCTTGGCAACGCGCGGGTCTGTGATGAGGGTGTGGCCGACCTCACCCATGCCTTGTACCACGTTGTAGATGCCCGCGGGCGCGCCCGCCTCAAACAGGATTTCCGCAACTTTTAGCGCGCACAGTGGTGTCTGTTCGGACGGCTTGAAGACCATTGAATTGCCACAGGCCAACGCAGGCGCGGCCTTCCATGCGGCGATCTGGGTCGGGTAGTTCCACGCACCAATACCAACGCAAACGCCTAATGCTTCGCGACGGGTATAAACGAAATCGCTCCCCAATTGGATGTGTTCACCGGTCAGACTGCCCGCCAGCCCACCAAAATATTCCAGCGCATCGGCACCTGATGTCGCATCCGCAACGAGAGTTTCTTGCAGTGGTTTGCCGGTGTCATTGGTTTCAAGTACGCTGAGATCATAGTTGCGTTCGCGCATGATATCGGCGGCCCGGCGCAACACCCGGCCACGCTGCGTTCCGGTCATTGCAGCCCAAGCCGCCTGTGCACGGGTCGCGGCGGCCAGTGCTTGTTCGATAATGGCCGGTGTCGCGGCGTAAACAATCGCGATCTGTTTTTCCGAAACCGGACAAATCACAGGGATCGGTGTGCCGCTGGTGTCTTCGACGTACGCTCCGTCGATAAAGTGGCTGGCGGTTGGTTGAATGTCGTAGGTCATGTTATTCGCCTCTCGGAAAGCGTTGGTTTTCTTCTAGAGTATTGAGGTCCATATGGTTGCGCATGTAGCGTTCGGATGCTTTTTGCAGCGGCTGGTGATCCCACGGGTAGTGGTCACCGTTGCGCAATGCAGCGTAGACCACCCAGCGGCGCGCTTGGCTTTCGCGGACCTGCGCATCGTATGCAGCAAGGTCCCAACGGGCCTCAGATTTCGCACGCAATTGGTCTAACGTGCCTTGATGTTTTGCAACATTTGCGAGGTTGTTTCGCTCATTTGGATCGGCTTCAATATCAAATAACTGATCTGGATCGAGTGCGCAGCGCGTGTATTTCCATCTGCCGTAGCGCAGGCAGACAACTGGTGAATATGATCCTTCGGCTGCGTATTCCATTGCCACCGGTTCGGTCCGTTCAACGCCATTTGCCATCGGGACCAGCGACATGCCGATCGTCCATGGCATAACTTCTTCCATCGACACCCCCGCGAGGTCGCAAAGCGTCGGCGTGACATCGATGTTTGAAACCGGAGTCTCAAGTAATCCGGCAGGCATTTGCGGCGCGCAAATCATCAACGGCACGCGCGCAGACCCTTCAAAGAAGGACATTTTGAACCACAATCCGCGATCCCCCAGCATGTCGCCATGGTCAGAGACGAACAGGATCGTGGCGTCTTGGCGGGTGTCCTTGAGCGTCTGTAGGACTTCGCCGATTTTATCGTCGATGTATGAGATGTTGGCGAAATAGGCGCGGCGGGCGCGGCGCACCTGATCTTGGGTGATGTCAAAGTTTCCGTGATCGTTTGCATCCAGGATACGCTGCGAATGGGCGTCGTGATCTGCATATGCCATGGGCCCGACGTCAGGCAAAAGGTGGTCGCAATCCGCATATAGGTCCCAGTATTTTTTACGCGCAACATAGGGATCATGCGGATGGGTAAACGACACGGTCAGGCACCAAGGGCGGTCGTCCTTGCCGCGTGACAGATCATACAATTTGCGGGTCGCATTGTAGCAAACCTCATCGTCATATTCCATTTGATTGGTAATTTCAGCAACGCCCGCACCGGTGACAGACCCCATATTATGATACCACCAGTCGATGCGTTCGCCCGGCTTGCGATAGTCCGGCGTCCAGCCAAAATCGGGTGGGTAGATGTCTGTCGTTAGGCGTTCTTCAAACCCGTGAAGTTGGTCTGGACCAACGAAATGCATCTTTCCAGACAGGCAGGTTTGATACCCCGCGCGGCGCAGATGGTGGGCATAGGTCGGAATTGAAGACGCAAATTCAGCTGCGTTGTCATAGACTTGTGTCCGGCTTGGCAGTTGGCCTGACATGAACGATGCACGGCCCGGCGCGCAGAGAGGCGACGCAGTGTAGGCATTCTTGAAGCGGGTCGATTTCGCAGCCAAAGCTTTCAGGTTCGGGGCATGCAGCCAATCGGCGGGGCCGTCAGGGAACAGCGTTCCGTTCAGCTGATCAACCATAATGATGAGGATATTCGGCTTGGTCATTGGGGTGTTCCAGTCAGTCGATCAAGGGCGCGCAGGGCCGTGGCATGCGCCGTGTCTGGGGCCGTGTTCCGCGCCAATGCTGCGCGTAGATACAACCCGTCGATCAAGGCCGCCAAGGTTGTCGCGTCGTCAATCGGCGAGGGCGATAGCGGGCGCAACGCGTGTGTCAGGTTGGACTGGAGACGCCGTTGATACAGCCGCAAAAGCCGATGCATGTCAGGCTGCGTCGTCGCCTGCGCATAGAGCGTCATCCATGCGCTGACGGTCGCAGGTGCAAAACACGATGGCGCGAAAGACGCGGCAATCAGGGCTTCGGCACGGGCGCGCGGGGTGTGGGCGGCATGCAGTTTTTCACGAACCTCAACAGCAAAATCACGCAGGATTTGCCGCATCGCTGCGAGAAAAATCTGATTTTTCCCACCAAAGTAGTGATGCGCCAACGCCGACGACATGCCTGCGCGTTTGGCGATCTGACTAACGGTCACTTCTAACGATCCTTGTGCGCCAATCACGTCAATGGTGGCTTTAACCAAAGCCGCGCGGCGTATAGGCTCCATCCCAAGCTTAGGCATCACATCCTCAAAGTTATTGCCAAGTGAGTTAAATCGTTCTTTATTGACTCGTCAATCAAGAAAAAACCAACACGGGAGACTACCATGAAATCCACTCTTTCAATCCTCGCCATTTGTGCGGCTGGCGCTGTTTCGGCTGACGGCCACGCAGACTGCGGTCTTGTCACGTTTTCTGACGTCGGCTGGACTGACATCACCGCGACAACAGCCGCCACGACTGTTGTTCTCGACGCACTGGGCTACGAGACGGACATCAAAGTCCTTTCTGTTCCAGTGACTTACACATCCCTTGCCGAAGGCGACGTGGACGTTTTCCTTGGCAACTGGATGCCAACCATGGAGGCCGATATCGCGCCTTACCGCGAAGATGGTAGCGTTGATACCGTTCGCGCAAACCTCACGGGTGCGAAATATACACTGGCGACAAACGCGGCAGGTGCGGCACTTGGTATCACGTCGTTTGATGCGATTGCGGCAAACGCAGATGCACTCGAAGGCAAGATCTACGGCATCGAGGCTGGCAATGACGGCAACCGTTTGATCATCGATATGATCGCATCAGATGCGTTTGGACTGGACGGCGCGGACATGGAAGTGGTCGAATCATCGGAAGCGGGCATGCTGACGCAAGTGGGCCGCGCGTCCGATCGCGATGAACCTATTGTGTTCCTCGGCTGGGAACCGCACCCGATGAACGCCAACTACGACATGACTTATCTGGAAGGTGGCGATGATTGGTTCGGCCCCGATCTGGGCGGTGCGACAGTGTTCACAAACACGACAGCAGGATACGTCGACGCCTGCCCGAACGTCGGCAAGCTGTTGCAAAATCTTGAATTCACCCTCGCCATGGAAAACGAAATCATGGGTGCGATCCTGAATGATGGAACCGACCCACGCGATGCAGCAACCGCGTGGTTGGTCGGCAACACTGACGTCGTCATGGGGTGGCTCGACGGTGTGACAACACTCGACGGCGGCGACGCGGCTGTCGCCGTACAAGCCGCGCTGGATATGTAAACGACTGATAAGGGGCCGTTTTACGACGGCCCCTTTTTAGGGTTTGGGGGATATATGACCGTATTGCACAACATCTGGGACGCGATCATCGCCCTTTTCCATGGGCTATGGTGGTGCGTGGTCGCCATGTGGGATTTCATAGTCTGGCTGATCCCCGCAGTTTTCTGGTTCATCACGTGGGCGCCGCAGCGCATCCTTGGTATGACAGACGAAAAACTACCCGTAGGCACCACTGCACGAGACGGGTTCGAATATATCAAAGAGGGTGCCGCACCCTTTCTTGACGGGTTTTCCGACTTGATTGAGGTTTTTATCGAGGTTCTGCTGGCGCTTATGTTGCGCCCACCAGGGATCAATTGGATCAACGGCCGTCGGTTTGAACCCTTCGTGTCGTTCTGGACGGAACAGACCCATGCATTTTTGGTCGTCGCGTTGTTTGCAGCACTTGCCTATGTCCTGCATCGCAAATGGGCGATCGTCGCCCTGATCGCGTTCGGTTTTTTATTCATCATCGATCAAGGCTATTATGAAGAAACCGCCGAAAGTCTTAGCCTTGTGTTGTCGGCCTGCGTCGTTTGCATGTCGATTGGCGTTCCTATTGGCATTGGCGCCGCCCACCGGCCGCGTCTGTATGCGTGGATGCGACCTGTTCTCGACCTGATGCAAACATTGCCCACGTTTGTCTATCTCATCCCCGCCATTGTATTTTTCGGCATCGGTATGGTGCCCGGATTGGTCGCCACAGTGATCTTCGTGCTTCCTGCTTCGATCCGGTTAACCCACTTGGGCATCTCATCCACCCCACAATCCTTGCTTGAAGCCGCGGACGCATTTGGCGCCACTAAACGCCAAAAACTGGTCAAGGTCGAACTCCCGTCCGCGATGCCGCAGATTATGACAGGATTGAACCAAACGATCATGCTGTCGCTGTCGATGGTCGTCATCGCAGCATTGGTTGGTGCGGACGGTTTGGGCGTTCCTGTTGTGCGCGCACTTAACACCGTCGACACCGCCAAAGGATTTGAATCCGGGCTGATTATCGTGGTGGTTGCCATCATGCTAGATCGTATGCTGCGCGTTGGATCAAAATAATGGCAGATCAAAACAACGAGCAGGACAAAATGATAAAAGCGGTTGAATTCCAAAACGTGTCTATCGTCTTTGGTAGTGATCCGGACGTGGCCCTGCCGATGATGGATCAAGGCATGGATCGAGGCGAAATTCAGAACGCCTGCGGGCAAATACTGGGCGTGCATAATTGTTCACTTGACGTGAATAAGGGTGAGATTTTGGTGCTGATGGGGCTGTCGGGATCTGGTAAATCGACGCTTTTGCGTGCCGTTAACGGATTGAACCCTGTCGCGCGCGGCGCCGTGCAGGTCCATGACGGTGACTGGGCGTGCGAAGTCGGGTCCGCCCCCCCATCCGAGCTGCGCAAACTGCGCCTTGAATGCGTGTCGATGGTGTTCCAGGCGTTTGGTTTGCTGCCATGGCGCACCGTGCGCGACAACGTCGGGCTGGGTCTGGAACTTGGTGGCATGACAAAGGTGAACCGCCGCCGCAAAGTAGATGAACAATTGGAACTGGTTGGCCTGGCGGATCGCGCCGATGCGCTGGTCGGGGAGCTATCGGGGGGCATGCAACAGCGCGTCGGCCTTGCGCGCGCATTCGTGACGGACGCGCCAATCTTGTTGATGGACGAACCGTTCAGCGCCCTTGATCCACTAATCCGCACGCGCCTGCAGGACGAACTGCTTGATCTACAACAGCGGCTGAACCGAACGATCATTTTCGTCAGCCATGATCTGGACGAAGCGTTTAAAATTGGCAATCGCATCGCCATTATGGAAGGCGGACGCATTGTGCAGTGCGGCACCCCGCGTGAAATATTTTCAAACCCTGCAAATGGCTATGTCGCTGATTTTGTGGCAAATATGAACCCACTTGGTGTGCTTTGCGCCCGCGATGTGATGATTGCCGAACCCGATTGGGGATTAGGTGGACATGAGGTTGACGCAGAAACGCCAGTGTCGGATGTCATCGACAGTTTATGCCAATTTGGGGCGTTGACGGTGATTGAGAATGGCACGCCGTTGGGCCAAGTCACCCAGCGCAGCGTCTTGGCAAAGATTAGCCCAGTGACGTCCAGCTAGGAATTCTTGACGTCCGCGGTAGCGCAGGCTAGGCCATTCTTGCGCTATTCAATTGCGAGGATCCAGCTAAGTGCTGCCATTTTTTCGCCCGCCCCTGATTGCCACCGCCTTTGCTATTCTACCCATCAGTCAGATGGAAACCGGCAGCACACCAATGGATTTTGCCGCGATGTAGGCTGAACGGCTGGACCCCAACGACGCGGCGCTACCTGCAGACATTTCTGTCGCGCAAACGGCAATCATTGATTAACTTAGAAGCACGCAGCGTGACTGTCACGATCAAAATGCCAGTGATCATCTTCTGCTAGGTCGTCCCCTGCCCATCCGGGGAACCCGCCCGCGCCGCCATATTTTCCGCCGCTTGCGTCAGATCGTGTACCAGAGTTGCCGCCATTGATCGCATCACCATCACTTCAAAGCTTTGCAGGCCCAAACGTGTGATGCCGCCCGTCATATGACCGATCAAAGTGCGGGCGGTGTGGCCCCGTTTGAACATCGATAAGCGCAGATCAATCGGAGTAAGGCGCGCAAGAATAGCCGTGGCATCCGCCCCGTCGAGCAACACAATCGCCCACGCGTCTGAATGGTCAACGCAGGCCGCACCATCCAAGTCAGGACAGTCTGCCCCCATAATCAATGCTTGCCCCTTACCGCACCAAACGGCACGTGGCGTCGTGCCAATTGTGCGGTTCGGGGCTGGAAACCCAACACCAATTGCTGATTTCAGCACGTCCGAGACAGATTTTTTCTGGCCCCTAAACGGTGCCACCAACGTCATCTGACCCACGTCGATTTCAGTAAATGAGACCGTGCCAATGGTCTTTGGCAGCAGCCCAGCGCAGGGCGAATTTGCGATCAATTTAACCACGGGCAAGTTCCCCTTTCGGGTCAAAAAAGACGGGGTGGCACACCTCACACAGGGTCTGGATATCGCGCAGATGATCGACCAGCATGATGTGTTCACCGTGGCGGTTCGGGCCGTCTTTCAGGAACGCCTGCGCGAGGTCATGGCCCAAAGTAGGCGAGTAACAAACCGAGGTGACGTAGCCTTGATCATTTGCGCTGACTGCGTCTGCGCCGTCTACAAATAGATGCGCCCCTGCGGTTAATTTACCGGTTATTTCAACGGGTTTCAGCCCGACAAGCAGTTCACGATCAACCTCCAACAGCCCCGGACGTTGTGACATCGCATTACCGATGCAGTCTTTTTTCTGGCTCACCATACGGCCAAAACCGATGTCGTTTGCGGTGACGCGGCCATGAATTTCCGCATGGGTGATGAAGCCCTTTTCGATCCGCAACACGTTGAGCGCTTCCAGACCATACAGCCCACCATCCATCGCTTCGGCCTGTGCGCAAAGAAGGCGAAACAGCGACGCACCATAGCGCGATGGGACGGCGATTTCATAAGCATGTTCGCCCGAGAATGAGATGCGGAACAATCGGCCCTGAAAACCCGCAATATCGACTGGACCACAGGCCATAAACGGCCAGTTTTCATCATCAATCTGTGTGTCTAAAACAGAATTCAGCAGATCACGCGATTTTGGCCCGGCAATTGCGAATTGCGCCCAATGTTCGGTGATAGAGGCAAATCGCACATCAAGATCGGGGCGCAAAGCTTGGCTCACCCAATCGAGGTGCTTCATCACCTGCCCCGCCGCCGCCGTCGTCGTGGTCATCACATAGTGGTTCGGGCCAAGACACGCAGTTGTGCCGTCGTCCATCACATGCCCGTCTTCACGCAGCATCAACCCGTACCGCACGCGGTTTTCGCGCAACGTCGAGAACGTGTTGCAATAGACGAAATCCAGGAATGCAGCGGCGTCCGGCCCCTGAATATCAATCTTTCCCAGCGTGCTGACATCGCAGATGCCGACGTGATTGCGCACCATCGCCACTTCACGATTGCAGGCGTCAAGCCATGTGGTTTCACCGGGCTTCGGGAAATAACTAGGGCGATACCACAGGCCTGCTTCCATCATCGGCGCACCCTGATCCAGCGCGATTTTATGCGACGTGGTGTGGCGTTCAGGCGCAAACCCATGGCCTTGCGCCCCTGCACCCATCGCGGCAATCGCGACGGGCACGTAGGGCGGGCGAAATGTGGTTGTGCCAGTTTCAGGAATGCCACGCCCCGTCGCATCCGCCAGCACCGCAAGGGCGACAACGTTGGAATTCTTACCCTGATCGGTGGCCATGCCCTGCGTCGTGTAGCGTTTCATATGCTCAACACTGCGGAAATTTTCCTGCACCGCCAGCGCGATGTCTTTCACATGCACGTCGTTCTGAAAGTCGAGCCATTTTCGCCCCTTACCATCCACTTGCCACAGCGGTTCAATGCGATAGGGGCTGTCATCCGCTGTTGGCGTGTCAATCTGTTGCGCGGTCAGCCCGAGTTCGCGGACCGTGTCGTTGGCAACTGCAATTCCATCCGCCAAACATCCCAACGTTGAAAAGACGCCGCGCGCGGCCCCTGCCACCAATATATTCGGGATCGATCCGTCTGTCGGCACAAAGCTGAGGATATCGTCTGACCATGTGGGTCGCGCGTTCATGTGGCAGGTCAAATGCACTGTCGGGTTCCAGCCGCCCGACATCGCCAAACAATCGGTTTGAATATCGTGCGTGCCGTTGGCGTCGCACACGGTGACGCCAGTCAGCCCGTGCCGCCCCTTGGTCGCGATAACCTGCCCGGCCACGAAGATTGGATAATCGCCCAAAGCTACAGCGTCCGCGCGGCTGTCGATTACACCCACAACGGTCACGCCAGCATCAATGAGATCCAGCGCCGTTCGGTGTGCGTCGTCATTGTTGGTAAATATCGTCACCGCCTGCCCCGGGGCGACGCCCCAGCGGTTGAGGTATGCGCGCACCGCTGAGGCCAGCATGATGCCAGGACGGTCATTATTCGGAAATGCGATGGGACGTTCCAGCGCCCCAGCACACAAGATTGACCGCTTTGCGACGATGCGCCAGAAACATTCTTTCGGCGCGTTCGGATTGCGCGATGGAACGGTTTCCAGTGCGGCAAACGTGCCTTGGTCGTAGGCCCCAGTCACAGTTGTGCGTGTCATGATGCGCACGTTTTCCATGCTTGAAAGCGCGGCCAATTGTTCTGCCGCCCAGTCTTCACCCGATCGGCCGTTCACGTCATAGGTTTCAGTCAGCAGGCGCCCGCCACCTGCCGTGCCTTCGTCGGTCAAAATTACATCCGCGCCCGCCTGTGCCGCAGTAAGTGCAGCCATAATCCCCGCAGGCCCGGCCCCGATGATCAGCACGTCGCAATTGGCGAATGCTTTTTCATAGATGTCTTGGTTTGTCGCACCAGAAAGCGCGCCTAGGCCAGCGGCGTGGCGGATAATAGGTTCATACAGCTTTTCCCAAAACGATTTGGGCCACATGAAGGTTTTATAATAAAATCCGGCACTTAGAAATGGCGACAGCAGATCATTGATCGCCATGGCATCGTGTTTCAACGACGGCCACGCGTTTTGGGACCGTGCGGCAAGGCCGTCATAGATTTCCAATGTCGTGGCACGGATGTTGGGGTCTTGCGCGGCACCGTTCCCCACCGTGACCAGCGCGTTCGGTTCTTCGGAGCCTGCGGTCAGCACACCGCGCGGTCGGTGATACTTGAACGACCGGGCGACAAGGCGAACGTCGTTTGCCAACAGCGCTGCCGCGAGGGTATCACCTTCGCGTCCTGTGTAGGATTGCCCGTCAAAGGTGAATGGCACCGCGCGCGCGCCACGGTTAAATCCTCTGCCTGCGATCCTCATGTTTTTGCCTTCTCGGCCAGAACTGCGCCTAAAACCGCATGTGTCACAGTGTTGCGGGTCACCACGATCCACGCGCCGCAGCCCGCTTCGTGGTGCCATAAATCACGGGTCTCTCCGGCGGGGTTATCACGGTTGTGCAAATAGTCGTCCCATGCAGCCGCCCCCGCATCGCGCAGCGGTCGATCCAACATCACAGCGTGACCTTGGTAGTAAAATTCGCGGCGATCACGGTCTCCGCACAGGGGGCAAGGCAGGCGCATTTGCGTTTCCTAATGAAGGTTGTGTTGAGAGCCGGTGCCCTCTTCGTCGATCAGGCCTTGGCCGGTAGCAAACCGATCAAGGCGGAATTTAGCCGCCGTGGTGTGCGGCGTGTCTTTGGCGATCAAATGCGCGTAGGCGAACCCCGATGCGGGCACCGCTTTGAAGCCACCGTAACACCAGCCGCAATTCAAAAATAACCCGCCCGTGTCAGTCTTGTCGATGATCGGCGATCCGTCGGGTGACATATCCATGATCCCACCCCAGCTGCGCAACACCCGCGCCTTGCCGATGGCGGGCATCAACGTCATCGCTGCGTCCATCACGTGTTCGGCCATGGGCAGATTGCCGCGCGCAGCATATGAGGCGTAAAAATCAAGATCGCCACCAAAGACCAAGCCACCCTTGTCGGACTGGCTGATATAGAAGTGCCCCATGCCAAAGCTGACGACGTTGTTGAGGACTGGTTTCAACCCCTCAGATACGAAGGCCTGCAAAACATGGCTTTCAATCGGCAGGCGCATGCCCGCCATTTGCGCGACTTGGCTGGAGCGCCCTGCCACGACAATCGCGACCTTTTTAGCGCGGATGGGTCCCCGGCTGGTTTGCACGCCTTTGACCACACCGCCCTCAATGTCGATACCGGTGACTTCGCAGTTCTGGATTAGATCAACGCCGCGCTGATCAGCGCCGCGCGCATAGCCCCACGCCACGGCGTCATGGCGTGCGGTGCCGCCGCGTTTGTGCAACAAACCGCCATAAACCGGGAAACGGGTGTTTTCAAAATCAATGAACGGCACCTGTTCGCGCACGCCTTCGGGCGACAGCAAAATGGCGTCGTCCCCTTGGTTTATCATCGCGTTGCCGCGCCGCACGAAGGCATCGCGCTGCCCGTCGCTGTGAAACAGGTTCAGCACGCCGCGTTGCGACATCATCGTGTTGTAATTCAGGTCCTGTTCCATTCCTTCCCATAATTTCAACGAATGGGAATAGAATTCAGAATTGCCCGGCAGAAAATAATTCGCCCGTACGATGGTCGTGTTGCGGCCTATATTGCCGCTACCAAGATAGCCCTTTTCCAGCACCGCAACATTGGTGATGCCGTGCTCTTTGGCCAAGTAATAGGCCGTCGACAGACCATGCCCGCCACCACCGATAATGATGACATCATAGTCAGGCTTGGGCTCAGGATTGC
The DNA here is from genome assembly GCF_000155675.2 of Octadecabacter antarcticus 307. Lineage (GTDB taxonomy): Bacteria > Pseudomonadota > Alphaproteobacteria > Rhodobacterales > Rhodobacteraceae > Octadecabacter > Octadecabacter antarcticus. The sequence goes on along the minus strand of NC_020911.1, from coordinate 1,130,782 downwards.
GCCAGACGGGTTTCCAGCCTTTTTGGCCGAACAACCCTTCTTTGATAACTTTGAAACCGGAATAGCCCATGACGTCCCCTCGCTTGTGTTGACCCTAGCCATGCGCACGGCGTCCGCAATAGCCTTTGATGGCGCACGGGAATTATGCACGGGGATGGCATATGGGGATGGCGTGCGGGCCGTGTTCAACTTGGATGTTTGGCTTATTTACTCCGCAGCCGTTCGGGGAGAGGTTTTGGGCAAAGATGAAGCGCCCAGAAACGCCATGCGGTGCGCCCGCCCCAAACGTTGGATGTTGGGGCGGGATGATTGGGGGGAAGCCGCGTTAACCTTAATGCGGCGTTAAAGCCCCTTAGCTTGGTAGCTCGACGCGACCCGACCGATCGACACCAGATAGGCGGCGGTGCGCAGATCGTGAACATCGTCACGGCTGTGCCACATGTCGCGCATCGCCTGATAGGCCGTGCGCATTGTATCATCGAGGCCAGAACGGACCAGTTCCAACTCCCCCGCGCCGCGCAGGTACTTTTCCTTGAAGTTGGGCGACAGCGTCCAATTGATGGAGCTGTCTTTGCTGATGCGTTCCAGCTCATCCACGATCAGCTGGTGGCGCGATTCCTCTTGGCGGCGCTGCATGCGGCCAAACCGGATATGGCTGAGGTTCTTGACCCATTCAAAGTAGGACACCGTGACACCACCGGCATTGGCATACATGTCAGGAATGATCACCGTGCCTTTGTCACGCAGGACTTCATCTGCACCAGCGGTGACGGGACCGTTCGCAGCTTCGATAATAAGCGGTGCTTTGATTTTGGCGGCATTGCCAAGGTTGATGACCCCCTCAAGGGCCGCTGGGATCAGGATTTCGCAGTCTTGTTCCAGCACAGATGCGCCGTTTTCGACGTACGTGCCAGTCGGGTAGCCTTTGACGCCACCATGCTTGGCGATCCACCCGTACACGGCTTCGACATCAAGACCTTTTTCATCACTCAGCGCGCCATCGCGTTCGATAATACCGGTGATGATGCAGCCGTCTTCGGCACTGAGGAACGATGCCGCGTGATAGCCGACGTTGCCAAGACCCTGCACGACAACCCGTTTGCCGTCCAGTTTGCCCGACAGCCCAGCAATTTTGATGTCTTCGGGATGGCGGAAGAATTCCTGCAAGGCGTATTGCACGCCGCGCCCCGTCGCCTCAACGCGACCTTGGATGCCGCCTGCGTGGGCGGGTTTACCTGTCACACAGGCCGCCCCGTTGATGTCGGTCGTGTTCATGCGTTTGTATTGATCGGCGATCCACGCCATCTCACGCTCTCCGGTGCCCATATCTGGGGCGGGCACGTTTTGGCTGGGGTTAATCAAGTCGCGCTTAATCAACTCATAGGCGAAACGTCGGGTGATGCGTTCCATTTCATCATCATCCCAAGCCCGCGGATCAACGCACAGCCCCCCTTTGGAGCCGCCAAACGGTGTTTCCACAAGCGCGCATTTGTACGTCATCAAAGCGGCCAGCGCCTCAACCTCGTTTTGGTTCACGCCGAGCGAGAAGCGAATACCGCCCTTAACCGGTTCCATGTGTTCGGAATGCACCGAACGATAACCGGTGAACGTTTCGATCTTTCCACGCAGTCGCACGCCGAAACGCACGGTGTAGGTTGCATTACAGACGCGGATTTTCTCCTCAAGGCCGGGGGGGAGATCCATCAAGGCGACGGCACGGTTAAACATGATATCCACGCTTTCGCGGAAAGATGGTTCTTGTGTACCAACGGTTGTATCGCTCATGGATGGCCCTTTCACGGCATAGCGCTACCGCGCGTCCTGCGCAGCAACTTGCTAAGAAGTTAAACATGATTCGCTACCCTTCGGTAACTATCTGATTAATCGTTAGGCAGTTTAAGAACACTTGGACCCCATCCCGAAGCAGATGCGTGATCCGCAGGCGGTGCGCGTTAATTGCCCTGTTTGTTCTCAGTTGCTCCCAGACGGGTAACAATTCACGCAATCACTGTGAACTGTTCTCACATTGGCGAACTATTAACGAAATGCTGCCTCAATTCGCCCTAATTCTGCCACCAGTCAATGTTTCAAGCAGCTGCAAGTAAACGGTTAAGTTTGTGTGTGAGTTGCCGTTTGGCAGGCCCAGCAGGGAAGGGTATTATGGAACTGAAGTCGAACAAAATAATGTCCCAAGACATGCCGAAGAGGGGGATTTTTCAGCGTTTTCGTAAAGACGAGGACGGTGCCCTAATTATTTTTTCCCTGATGATGATGGTGATGATTTTGTGGTTCGGCGGCATGGCCGTTGACCTGATGCGCTACGAAACTACCCGCGCCAAATTGCAAGGCTCACTCGATCGCGCGACACTGGCGGCCGCAGATCTTGACCAAGTCATGGCCCCCGCAGACGTTGTGCGTGACTACATGGACAAAGCGGGCATGCTGCATTTCCTGCAAGGCGACCCCATTGTAGACCAAGGCATCAATTACCGCATTGTCACCGCCAATGCCTCGGCCCCGATGCCCTTGTTTTTCTACGACCTCCCGAAGGTCTTTTCGTCCCCCTTCACGCCGGGAATGTCCTCCCTCACTGTAAGCGGGTCTTCCACCGCCGAGGAACGTGTGTCGGACGTCGAAATTTCGCTCGTTCTGGACGTGTCGAGTTCGATGAACAGCAACAACCGGATGACCAACCTGCGTCCTGCTGCCCGTGAATTTGTAACAACTGTTCTGGCCAACAACACCAATGCGCCGCAAGGTTTGATCACGATCTCGATGATCCCATACAGCGCCGTGGTGAATCCGGGCACAGACATCGCCCCCCACCTCAATATCAATCGGACACATGAGTATTCAACCTGCCCGATGTTTGACGACACTGAATTCACGACAACCGCGCTGAACCTTGGTGCGTCGTATGATCATGTGTCGCACTTCTCCTACGGCGGAAGCAACGACATGCCAATCAACCCCAATTACACTTGGTGTTTTGCTGGCGATCTAAACGCGATAAAACCGCACACCACCAACGAAGCCGATCTACACACGGCAATCAATAACCTGCACGCATACGGTAATACGGCCATTGATATGGGCGTAAAGTGGGGCGTTGCTTTGCTGGATTCCAGCACCCAGTCCCTTATTTCCAGCTTGGCAGGGGCGTCTGGCACGGGTGTGCCCGCCATCGCCAATGGCCGTCCCGAACTGCACACACAGGCGGACGTGCTTAAAGTGTTGGTCTTGATGACAGATGGTCAGAACACCCAGCAGTGGGACCTTGTGGAACCCTATAAGTCTGGCATGTCACCGGTCTGGTTTGACCTTGACGATGTCAATCAACCGTTATGGGATGTCGACTTCAACAAGACTTCAGTGCAATATCAGGGTGAAGCAACAAACAGCCGTTGGGACGACTGGTTCTATTGGAACGGCTATTCTGGAACTTTGCGCTACCGCGATTATCCGAACGGGTTCAATAGCCGTTTAGCTTATGTCAATGCGTCGCCAGTCGATGCATCCGGCCCCGGCGAAGGCACGCGGTACGTCGACAATGGCGATGAATTATATCACGCCAGCTGGCAGCAGCTTTTCGCTGATCGCAGCTATTTCTTGATCAACAACCACTATTTCCTCGATGCTTATTACGCCGGCGCGTGGTCTTGGAACGAATATTGGGGAACCGACAATTCCATTGACCACCTCATTGTGAATGGCTCAGAAGCCAATACCCGCCTGTCAAACATCTGCGCTGCGGCCCGCGCCCAAGGCATTGTAATCTACACGGTTGCGTTCGAAGCCCCGTCCGGTGGCCAAACCGCGCTGCAAGACTGCGCAAGCTCGTCCAGCCACTACTTTGACGTGGACGGAACCGACATCTCAGGTGCGTTCTCCGCGATTGCATCTGATATTCGCAATCTGAAACTGACCCAATAAGGATTGATGGCATGACATTTGCGATCAAATTACTGGCACGTTTCTTGCGGCTTTTCCGCCGGAACGAAGACGGCAACCCGACAGTGGAATTCACCTTGGTCTTCCTGCCATTTATCATCCTGCCCGTGTCGGGGTTCGAACTTGGCCTGCTGATGACGCGCCACGTTATGATGGAACGCGGCATTGACATGGCCGTGCGCCAAGTGCGCCTGAACACCGGAACGCCCATCACCGAGCAGCAGTTCAAAACCATGATCTGCAACGCAGCCGCCATTATTCCTGACTGCATGACCATGCTGCGTCTGGAATTGCGACCGATTGATCTGCGCCATTCCGGGTCAGAATCCGAAAATTCCATCCCACGCGAAGCGTCGTGCACTGACCTGAGCTACCCGTTCCAGCCAGCAAGAAATTTTCAAAGCGGTATCGCCAACGAAATGATGATCGTTCGCGCCTGCGGTAAATTCGTTCCCATGCTGCCCGAATTCGGCTTGGGCTATTTCTTGTCGCGGATGGACGGCGGCTACTACCGCCTTGTGTCCACAACCGCCTTCGTGATGGAACCAGCTTGATATGTTGAAACGCATAAAATCAACCGTGCGTCGGTTCAGACGTGAAGAAGAAGGCACAGTGGTCGTCGAGGCGATCATCATGTTCCCAGTCTTGTTTGCGACAGTCTTGGCAACCTTCGTTTTCTTTGACGCCTTTCGAAATCAGTCAATCAACCTGAAAGCCAATTACACAATCTCCGAAGCGCTCAGCCGTGAATTTGAACCGATCGACAATACTTTCATTGGAAACATATGGCCCATGCACCGGTTTCTGACGAATGCCGAGGCGCTGACAAAACTTCGTGTCTCATTAATTCAATACGACGCCGATGAAGATGATTATACGGTCGTGTGGTCCCAAAATAAGGGTGGCGCGGAAAATCTGAACAATGCCGGTTTGAACGCCATGGTGACGAACGACGAAGTCCCGGTGATGCCCGACCAAGAAACGCTGATCGTAGTGCAAACCTGGGTCGATTATGAACCGAACTTCAGCATCGGCCTAGGCGGATTTACGTTTGAAAACACGGTTTTTACCCGTCCACGGGCAGGGGGAAATGGTATTTGCTATAGCCACAACGGTACTGTCGCAGATCGTATCTGTCCGCTTGATAGTTAGGCGTGATCGTTAGGCGGCGAGCCGCAACGCAATCTGTTCAGCCATGTATTTGGCCGGACCAGCCGCCGTAACACCCCCGACACCGACCCGCGTTGAAAATCGCCACCACAATCCAGGCGCCCAAACACGGGGTTGGCTTTCATGCAGGCGCAAAACGAACCCGTTGGACGGCTTGAACGCAAACGCACCGCGATCAACCGATTTAATGTTGTCAAAGGTTGTCAGGACCTGTCCTGCCGTGTCGCGCAAATCTCTTCCGGTTAAGACCAACCCGAGTAACGTGGCGCGGCGCAACCGCTCTGCGATCACCAACGCACCAGCCCCGAGCAGCACCAAAAACAGCTGCCAGCCAAAGGCGGGCGGCTGCACGAACGCCAACAAAATCAACATCGCACCCAGTATGAACACCGCGCCATAGGCAAATATTCGACGCAAAGCGGACGCCTGTAGCGTCGCAATCACATCATCATCCGCAATCTCATCTGCCCCATCATTCAACATGTCGATCCCCTTGCTGGTCGCACCCCTGTAGCCAAGCACACCCGCCATGGAAAGCGCCTAACGCTGCGGTGTCACCTCATAGCCGCTCTCCTCGGGCTCATCATCGACCATTTCCGCTGGAAATCCGGGGGCTGTGATGTCCAGCGCAGTGGCCTCCTCCAACCGCTTTATGATGTCGTCGGATTGCGCATCAAAACCATAACGCGCGATGCCATCTTCAAAAATTTTCACCATCATCGGACTGATTTCAAGCGGTACGTCATGCGCCTCAGCGATAGCCTGAAACAGCCCAATGTCTTTTTTCACAAGACCCATAGAAAACCCGATGTCGCGACTGCCGTTTAATATGACCTGACTTTCGGTTTCATGAACAAACGACGTTCCCGACGAAATCTTGATCGCCTCATAGGTCGTTGCCATATCCAGCCCTGCGGCTTTCATCGTCACCATGGCTTCGCATACCGACAACAGATTCGCGGTTGCCAGATAATTCGTCATCACCTTTAAAGTGCTGGCCGACCCGAGATCGCCAGTGTGCAGCACCCGCCGACCCAATGTGGTCAGCAATGGCAAGACAGTGTCGAATGTGGCGCGATCACAGCCCGCAAAGATTGAAATATTCCCCGTCGCGGCGCAGTGACAGCCGCCAGACACCGGACAATCCACCGCAAAGCCGCCGCGCTGGCGCACCGCCGCGCCAAGCCGTTGGACTTCACTTGCATCTGTGGTCGACATTTCTAGCCAAATCTTACCTAGTGTAACGCTTGGCAACATCGCCTCAACGACAACTGCGCAGGCCTGCGGTGATGGCAGGCAGGTAATCACCACATCACAAGTCGCCATCATGGCGGCGGGCGACCCACCATCCGCAGCACCACGCGCCACAAATTCCGCAATGAGCTGCGCATCCAAGTCATGCACCGCCAGTTCAAACCCGTTGCGCAGAACCGATCCCGCAAGCTTTCCGCCCACAGACCCCAAACCAACAAATCCAACTTTCATTTGATATCTCTCCCGTTTATGCGACCGTCCGAAGCCCGCAGCGACACGTCTTATTCATTGTTTCTGAAATATCCCAGCCGGAGGCGAACGTTTGCCACAAATCCAACCTCAACCCACCTTCACACCAACGAATGCCACACCCAACTAAAAAATCATGCGCGGCGCAGCCGCTCTGTTACTTCACGCCGACAGCCCCGTGCACCAGACCCGTGTAAATCCGCTCGATGTCGGCCAGCGGCAAACGTCCGTCTTCGCGATACCATGTGGTAAGTCCGGTCAGCATTGCGATGATAGCGAGTGTGCTGATCTTGGTGTCCACCACGTCAAACACCCCCGCAACGACACCGAAACGCAATATGACCTCAAGCTGATCTTCATACACACGGCGCAGTGCCTCCAAAGTGGCGAAGTTTTCAGGCGTCAGATTGCGTAATTCCATATAGGACACGAATACCGCATCGGGACGTTCCAGATGAAACCGGATGTGAAACCGCACAAATTCATCAAGCCTTATCAGCGGTGTACCTGCCATCGCTGCCCCCTCTCGTGCCACTAACAGCGCGTCCATGTGCCCGCGCATCAGATCAAACAGCAACGTCTGTTTGTCGGGCGTATAACGATACAATGCCCCGGCTTGCAAACCGACCTCACGGGCAATCTGGCGCATAGAAACAGCCGCAAACCCGTGGCGCGCGATCAGCCGCAGCGCTGCCGCCTGCACCTTTGGTCCGGTGATATCGCCGTGTGATCCGGTTTTGCGTGCCATCTTGCCTCCAACATTATCGTGTTGAGACCATTTAGCTGAACATACGTTCATTTGAAAAGCCCTTGCATGCCTCACATGGACACCTCATCTTGCCGCCAACGGCGCGCACATCTATGCTTTGCGCGACCTCATTGGACCCCTGATATGCGCCTCGCCCCTGCCGTTTTGCCTCTGCTCGCCACATTGCTTATCACCTTGGCCGCCTGCGCCGAATTTCCGGCGCTGGATGGCAGTGTGTTGCCGACGCAGGCCAACACACCGTTCCCGGATATGGTCCCGCTCGCGTCCCTGATCCAACGGGCAAACGCCAACGATAACGGTGCTGCCATGCGCGAGGCCGCGATCACCCCGCGTCTTGCCAGTCTGCGCGCCCGCGCGTCCCGCTTGCGTGGCCCGGTCATCGCAACCGACGCCCGCGTCCGCTTGCTGCGCGGCGTGCAGGTGCCCACGCAGTAAAGCCCCGAAAAAACCCGCCACAAAGGCTCACGTTGAAGTCCAAGTGCCAACGCGCTAACACCAGCAGATTAGTAATTAAGGACCGCCCCCATGACCACTCCGCTTCGTCTCGGCATCGCTGGCCTCGGAACTGTTGGCGTGGGTGTTGTGCGCATCATCCGCCAACAGGCGGCCCTGATTGAGGCCCGCACAGGACGCAAAATCATCATCTCGGCGGTATCCGCGCGTTCAAAAGACAAAGATCGCGGCGTCCCGCTTGGTGACTATGCATGGGAAGACGATCCTGTTGCGCTGGCAACGCGCGACGACGTAGATGTGTTTGTGGAATTGATGGGCGGCGACGCTGGTCCTGCCAAAGACGCCACGCAAGCGGCGATCAAAGCCGGTAAAGACGTCGTCACCGCCAACAAAGCCATGCTCGCGCTGCACGGACAGGAACTGGCCCTCGCCGCGGAAGCGGCGGGTTGCGTCATCCGCTATGAGGCCGCCGTCGCGGGCGGTATCCCCGTGATGAAAACCCTGACCGAAGGGCTTGCAGGCAATGAAATCAGCCGCGTTATGGGCGTGATGAATGGCACCTGTAATTACATTCTGACCCAGATGCAGGCGACACGCCAAGGCTATAACGCGCTGTTCGCTGAGGCTGATAAACTCGGCTACCTTGAGGCAGATCCAAACCTTGATGTGGGGGGCATTGATGCTGGCCACAAACTGGCGCTGCTGGCGTCTGTCGCCTTTGGTACGCAGGTTAATTTCGATGCGATTGAACTTGAAGGCATCCAAAACATCACCCTTGAAGACATCGACGCCGCCGCCGACATGGACTTTCGCATTAAACTGCTTGGCGTGGCGCAAATGACAGGTCGCGGCTTAGAGCAGCGCATGTCGCCGTGCCTTGTGCCGTCCAATTCATCGCTCGGTCAACTTGAAGGCGGCACAAATATGGTCGTCATCGAAGGCGACGCTGTGGGTCAGATCGTCCTGCGCGGCGCGGGTGCTGGCGAAGGGCCGACCGCATCTGCGGTCTTGTCCGATATCATCGACATTGCACGCGGTCTGCGCCTGCCGACCTTTGGTCAGCCTGCCAACACCCTGCGCAAAGCCCGCCCCGCCAAGGCCGCGATCCCGGCACCATATTATTTGCGCATGCAGCTCGTCGACAAGCCGGGCGCACTGGCCAAAGTCGCCGCCGTTCTGGGCGATGCGGGCGTGTCGATTGACCGGATGAAACAATATGGCCACGCAGATACATCCGCGCCCGTGTTGATTGTCACCCACAAAGTCACGCGCACAGCACTGGATGAAGCGCTTGCAGCGATGGCAAATACATCCGTTGTTCAGGGCGATCCGGTGGCGATCCGCATCGAAGAAGTCGACTAGATAAGACGGGATGACCTGCTAGGGTCATCCCATGACAGCTGCCATCACCCGCAACATCCAGCTTTATCGTTGGTCGCGTTTCCTGCGCAGCATGATCTTTTGGCAGGCGGTCTGGTTCCTGTATTTCCAGAACGTTTTGTCCGCGACTGAAGCGATCCTGCTCTATGCTGTCTATGACGTCGCTAGCACCCTGCTTGAGGTTCCGTCAGGCTATATGTCCGACCGGTTGGGTCGCCGCAAAACCCTGATCGCCAGTGCGATTTGCGCCCTGTTCGGCACGATTTTGTTGGCCATTGGCGACAGCTTTTCGACATTCGCGCTTGGCCAGATCCTGATCGGCGCAGGCGTGGCATTCGCCAGCGGAACCGACGAAGCGATGCTGTACGAAAGCCTTGCCGCGACGGGCCGCGCCAATGAAATCGAGGCGCAGGAAATCACCGCTTGGCGCTATTCATACACAGCACTTGCGCTGTCCGCAGTGACGGGCGGCGCTATGGCACTGGTCTCACCCGTTTTGCCATTTGTCGCCGCCGCCGTTGCCATGATCGCCCTGCTTTGGGTGACGCTGCGTTTTGTCGAACCGCCGCGCACGTCTAGCGTGGATGGCGGGTCAGAACTGCTCCGCCTCGGCAGTCTGGGTGCAAGTTTTCGCAACCCCATCCTTTTGTGGTTCTTCGTGCTTGGCGTCTTGATGTATGGCTTCAGCCACCTGCCGTTTGTGTTCGGCCAGCCATTCATTCATGCCGCTTTGGACGACGTCGGCCTGGCATCAAGCGCACCGCTTATCAGCGGCGTTGTGACCGCTTTGATGATGGGAATTTCCGTTACGGCATCCCTTATCGCGCTGCGCTTGCGCCGCGCGCTCGGCCTGCCGCTTCTGCTGCTGTCTGCCTTCGCGCTGCAAATTGCGATTTCCGGTGTCATGGCCCTGACCGATAATGCCATCGTGCTGGCATTCCTGCTGCTGCGCATGGTGCCAGACGCCTTGTCGCGACCGTTCATTCTGGGCCGCATTCAACCGCTGCTGACCGACGACAACCGCGCCACGTGGCTATCGCTCAAGAGCTTTGCATGTCGACTGGTCTTTGCCACCGCCCTTGCCTTTGGTGCGATTTCAACAACGGACGCGGGGACGATGCCCTACGTCGATATTGCCACGATCTTGCGCGTCGCCTGCTTGATCGGGCTGGCGGCCCTTGTCGCGCTGGCAATAGCTGCGCGGCGGATCGCAATTGCCCACGAAAAGGAAACGATAACACCGTGATAGGTCGTTCAAGTGTTAGAAAACCCTCTGTTTGACAATTAGGTCGCGACTGTTAGCGCACACAGTCTTGCCGCAACCCGCCGCAACGGGCTAAGCCAAGGGCAACAAATAGAAGGACGACCCTCATGGCCCTAACTGACTTCAATGACCGCATGCTGTCCCTTGGCCTCGCCCGTGTGTCAGAGGCCGCCGCCCTTGCAAGTGCTGCACTTATTGGGCGCGGCGATGAAAAGGCCGCAGATCAGGCGGCGGTCAACGCCATGCGCGAACAGCTTAACAAACTCGACATTGCGGGGGTCGTGGTGATCGGCGAAGGCGAACGCGACGAAGCGCCGATGTTGTTTATCGGCGAAGAGGTCGGGTCCGGCAAAGGGCCCGGCGTGGACATCGCGCTCGACCCGCTGGAAGGCACCACACTGACCGCAAAAGACATGCCCAACGCGCTGACCGTAATCGCAATGGGTCCGCGCGGATCCATGCTGCACGCGCCCGATGTCTACATGGACAAGCTGGCCGTGGGTCCGGGATTTCGCAGCGGCGTTGTGACGATGGATATGTCGCCCAGCGAACGCGTGTCAGCACTGGCCACCGCCAAGGGCTGTGCCACCGAAGACATCACCGTCTGCGTGCTGGAACGCCCGCGCCACGAAGAGATGATTGAGCAATTGCGCAGCACCGGTGCCGCAATCCGGCTGATTACCGACGGCGATGTTGCTGGCGTGATGCACTGCGCCGAGGCCGCGACAACAGGGATTGATATGTATATGGGGTCGGGCGGCGCGCCGGAGGGTGTGTTGGCGGCAGCCGCATTAAAATGCATGGGCGGACAGATGTTCGGTAAATTGCTGTTTCGCAATGATGACGAACGGGGGCGCGCCACCAAAGCCGGCATCACCAATTTTGATCGCGTCTATACCCGCGATGATATGGTGACGTCGGATGTGATCTTTGCCGCCACGGGCGTGACGGACGGGTCGTTGTTGCACGGCATCAAACGTGAGCCGGGATTCTTGACGGCTGAGACAATCCTGATGCGGTCCAAGACCGGATCAGTGCGACGGATGAGCTATCGCAACCCTGTTTAAGGTTTGCCCCTGCGGGGAGCGGGGGCGCACCTGCGGTGCGCAAGACAGCGAGTAAGAAGGTATTTCAGAACCAAAGAAGATGGGCCGTGGCGAATCCTCAACGCGGCCCATATGGTATGATATGATGAATGAAACACCAAATAAGGCGCGCGCGTTCTTGGATGTGGCGCAGTCAGCGACGGGGCGACGCTGGGTCGGACCAAGCGTTGAGGACGACCGTTTGGCCGAAGCGATGGCGCAGGATACGGCGCTGCCTTTGCCCGTCTGTCGCACATTGGTGCGCCGAGGTGTTGTTGCGCAGGACGCCGCCGCGTTTCTTGCACCGACATTGCGCGATTTGATGCCAGACCCACGATCCTTGCGCGATATGGAACCTGCCGCTGCACGTATTGTCGCGGCTGCACACGGCCGACAACGGATTGCGATCTTTGCGGATTATGATGTCGATGGTGGCACATCCGCCGCGCTGCTGATCGACTGGTTACGCGGCTTTGGCGTGACCCCGACCCTGTATGTCCCAGACCGCATCGACGAAGGCTATGGCCCCAACGACAACGCGATGTTCGCCCTTGCACGCGATCACGATCTGATCATTTGCGTCGATTGTGGCACATTATCCCACGGCCCGATTGCGGCCGCCAAGGGCGCGGATGTTGTGGTCCTGGATCATCACCTCGGTGGGGAAATGCTACCACCAGCACTGGCCGTGGTGAACCCGAACCGTCAGGACGAAACCGGTGATCTGGCGCATCTATGTGCGGCGGGCGTCGTGTTTCTGGTGCTGGTCGAGGCGAACCGTCAACTGCGAGACGCTGGATCCAAAACACCCGACCTGATGGCCCTGCTGGACCTTGTGGCGCTTGGCACCGTAGCCGATGTCGCACCGCTTATTGGCGTCAATCGCGCCTTTGTGCGCCAAGGCCTAACGGTGATGGCACGTCGTCAACGGGTGGGGCTGGTTGCGCTTGCTGATGTTGCCCGCATGGATACGGCACCGTCTTCTTATCATCTGGGGTTCTTGCTTGGCCCGCGGGTCAATGCGGGCGGTCGGATCGGCAAAGCGGACCTCGGTGCGCGGCTGCTGGCGTCAACTGATCCGCATGAGGCACAGTCAATGGCACAGCGCCTTGATGAATTGAACACCGAGCGCCGAGAGATCGAAAACCAAGTCCGCGAAATGGCGATTGAGCAGGCCGAACAGCGCGGAACTGACAGGCCGCTCGTTTGGGCCGCTGGTGAGGGTTGGCACCCAGGCGTTGTCGGCATCGTCGCGGCGCGTTTGAAAGAAGCCAGCAACCGGCCCGCGATTGTGATCGGGCTGGACGGTGACACTGGCAAGGGATCGGGGCGTTCTGTCTCTGGCATTGATCTTGGTGCTGCAATCCAGCGTTGCACGGCTGAGGGGCTGTTGATCAAAGGTGGCGGTCATAAAATGGCAGCGGGTTTGACAGTTGCACGCGACAAGGTCGATGCGGCAATGGAACGCCTGTCTGAACTGCTTGCCAAGCAGGGTGCAGGCGATATCGGCCCTGCGGACCTAAAGGTGGATGGGGTGCTAATGCCGGGTGCTGCGACGGTGGACCTGATCGAAATCATGGAACAGGCTGGACCTTTTGGCGCTGGCGCACCTGCCCCGCGATTTGTGTTTCCTGATTGCACGATCAATTTCACCAAGGTGGTGGGCGCAAACCATCTGAAAGTCACCTTTGGTGATGGGATCAGCGGGCGGGTTGACGCGATTTGTTTCGGTGCGATGGACGGACCAATCGGGCCGATGCTACGTGATCACGGTGGCGCGCGCTTCCATCTTGCGGGGCGCTTGGAAATCAACACATGGCAGGGTCGCCAGAGCCCGCAACTACGCCTCGAAGACGCGGCCCCCGCCTCGTAGGTTTCTCACCCGAATATTCCGCAATTTTTGGGCAGAATCTACTTGCGTCGCAGGATATGGTTCCCTAAATACGCGACACCAACTGCGGTCCCTTCGTCTATCGGTTAGGACGCCAGGTTTTCAACCTGGAAAGAGGGGTTCGATTCCCCTAGGGACTGCCAGTTGAGATTTAATGTATATACAATTCAATACATTAGCGATGTAGTTAAGCTCATCCCACCATCCACCCCACCAATACTCGAAATGCTTTTGATCAGTAATTGATGCGAGAGACGACCAAGCAATAAACTTGGCGTCATCGCTTGAGTTTATGTTGGATCAGGCTCCCCGACTGCTTTAATATCAGAAATTGCTTCCTATTTACAGATGCCTACCGCTTAGATCTGGAGCTTTAATTTGAAAAATCCCGAAATGACGTTCCTTTCTGTCAACCAGCTGGCAGAACGCCTCTCCGTCTCCAAAGATTCTATCTACCGTTGGAAACGGGAAGGAACCTTCCCGAGTGCGGTAAGTCTTAGCCCAGGCACAACTCGTTGGCGCCTAAGCGATATTGTGGAATGGGAGAATACGCTTCCAACATGTCTCATGACGGAACTTGACCTAACCGGGATCGGGATAGGCCACAAAGACGACATTGACACCAAAATCTAAAGTTCATTATGCACTTGGCACATGACAAGCTGCACTACGGAGCCGGGCTGATCAGGTGATCGCTGAGAGCAATCTCACAAATAAGATAGTGATGGATTTGGTTGGTTAGGCTTTCGATAACAGACTGATCCCCGTCGCTTCCGACCATCCGAAAAAGCTTCTCAGTGAGCTATTTCAGCGTTTAAGCTCTGTCGTTACCAACCTGCTGATGGAGCCAGATCGGGTCAATTGGCTCCAGTCACAAAGCCATATCTGGAATTCAAAAGCGAAACTGTTTCGCATATCTTTTTTAGTAAGCGGGTGTCACAGCCGCGGGGACATTTACGCCGCGAAGCCTAGCCATACTTCACCGAGGGTCAAACATGACCCGCCATAACGCAAAGCCGGTATGGCGGACGTGTTTAGCCATATAAGGTGAAGCCCATGCCTCCTTAGCATCGCATGATATGACGGTAGAGACAGCGGTGGATTTGGTCCCCTTGCTCTCTCGGCAACCTTACGCATCCCCATAACAACGCTCTCGGATCTCTAGGACTTCGATTGGGATGCTACGCCCGCCCATAATCTCACATGGACGCAGCCATTCCTTGCCCGAGGTTGGTGCGATCATGGATTTCGACAGTTATACTCTGACGTTATGTAGTGCAGACACAAAACGAAACATCGTTGCGTATTTGCTCGAGGCACGGTGGGGTAACGTGCTTGCGAATGAAGCGAGTAGATGCGCGCTAAACTACCTGATCAGAACCGACGCTGCGACCTTGGCTATCTCTAGGTGAAGGATTAGATACAAATCTATGAATTTTACATCTCCAAGAGACCAACAACCGCTTCGCCAATCGCCGCCGACCGGAGCGCCTATGTTCCTTTGGATGATTGTAGGTGTCATGGCCGCGATCGAACTGGTTCTAAGCCTTTCCTCATCCGGCATAATTGGGCCAGATAACCTACGCTGGCCAGCCTTCATGCTCGGAGCATTCTGGCAGCCAGTCTTATCCGGCGCTCTGCCGCCGATTTACCCGGGCCAGACAGCTCTGATGTTCATTACACACGCCTTTCTGCACGGCGGGTTTATGCATTTAGCAATGAACAGTGTGATCCTGTTGTCGCTGGGAAAGTTCGTCTCAATCCATATTGGGGCCACCAAAACGGTGTTGGTGTTGTTTCTCTCGGCTGTCGGGGGCGCGGCATGTTTCGGACTGATATCGTCCAGTAGTGCACCGATGATCGGAGCGTCCGGAGCGGTATTTGGGTTAATAGGGCTTTGGCAGGCTATGGATTACCGTGTGCGGCGGCAATCGAAACTCCCAGTCCGGCCTGTCGTCATGGCCTTTCTGGGACTGGTTGCGTCCAACATCTTAATATTCGTGCTGCTGTCGGGCGGTCTCGCCTGGGAAGCGCATCTTGGCGGTTGGATTGTCGGCTGGATTTCTGGGCAAAGTTTCGCGCGACGCTGGGAATTGCAGGTGTAGTCCCTCTAAAGCTTCTGAATTGCCCCCCTTGCTGAACCCTACCAATCAAATTTCATGTATGACCGGTGGCGTATCGCAAACCTTCATCGCGATATCGACGACGTGCCGATGGTGAGTCAAATAGATCGCCTGTCCGCGGCTGCCGATGGTCTCCATGACGCGACAAGCAGCGCTGGTGCGGTCTTCGTCGAAGGTTTCAAAGATGTCATCGCAAAAGAAGGGGAGTCGGGTGCCTTGGGCTACAAGCTGTTCGTGGGCGGCGGCACGAAGCGCCAGATAGAGCTGGAACCGCGTGCCCTTCGACATCTCAGCCGCGCGCTTGCTTGCGCCGGTGCAATCAACTGCCAAAAGGACTTCGGCGTCCTTATCCACTTGTGTAATCAGTGACGGATAGGCGCCTTGAGTCAGGCTAGCAAAACACCGTTCCGTCGCTGTCATCATTCCACTGCGATGGCTGTCGCGATAGCGACGAATTGAGTTAGATGCCAGATAGTGCCCCAGAGACAGCTCAAGGTGCTCTAAGGCAGAGTCCTCCAGTTGCAGCTCCAGCGTCGCTTTTTGTTCAACCAAAGTGGCGATATCGGCGTCACCCGTTACCTGTGCCACCCCCTGCTCGGCAGCAACTCGGATTTCGATGGCTTGGGTCAGCTCTTCCTCTGCGCGCTCAAGGTCAGACTTGCTGTTCTCGAAGGCAGCCTCTAGATCCGTGAGTGACAAAGCGGCCATTTCTTCACGGGCAGCCTTTATGTCATTTACTCCAAGTTCGGACACTACAGTGCGTTGCAGCTTAACAAGCGCGGCTCGTTCTTCAATAACCTGCTGCGCACGCTTTACCACAGTCCGAAGTTCGTCGATCTCAGTCAAAGAAGTGGAGTAGGGGAAGCCAGACGCTATCGCCTCAATCGCCTGTTTGATTTCGCGTAGCTTCTCGGAATTCTTGGATTTCCTAGCCTCCGCTTCCTTGATGTCGCCGGTGAGTTTTTCAACCGCTTCATGCGCTGAACGTGCTCTGTCGGACAGTGTTTTCAAGGCTGAGAAAGTTTCAGCCGCGGTCTCCAGCGTCTCTAGGTTATACGCCTTTGCCAACGCTGCCACCTCCTCAGCGAACCGCTCCTGGTCTACCTTCATACTGGCAACCCTTTGCGCGGCTGAAGCGCGAGTTTTCGCATGCTCACGCAATTCTCGCAGCGGTTCCAGAGAGGCCTGCAGGTTCTCCGGGGCAATCCTATCGCCCAACATCTCCAAGATGAGAGTATACCACGCATTGCGCGCCTCAGCCTCAACAGACAAAGCCGCTTGATGCCTCTCTTCACGCTTTCTGAGGTTGCGCTTCGCCTGCTGGAGCGTCTCCTGCGCCCGGGCTTCGTTTTCGGATTGCTTTCGTTCGCCCTCCGCAACCTGACGCGCCACAGTCAAGGCACTCGCGACGTCTGTCGCTTCAAAGGTGAGCAACCTAGAAAGCTCAGCGCGGAGGTCTTCTGCGCGATCAAGGATAGGTTGGTGCTCCTCTCGGGCAGCGAACAACGCTTGCGCGTCTTCAGTAGCGGTGGAGTTACGTGCTACCCAGTCGAGCCATTCAGCAGAGGTAATGGTCGAGGTCAGCCCAGCTTGTCTAGCTGCTGCGCCCACTGCAGCATCAAGAGCGGTCAGTTCTTTATCCAAAACTTCAAGGCGCTTGTCTGCTTGTTCCAAGCGTATCTGCGCCTCAACTTCCGCCTGCTCAATCTGACGCAATTGACCAAGTTCGCTAGCATGTGTCACACGCGCGTCCATCGCTTTGTCATGCTTTTGCATGGCCTCGTAGAAAGCGGAAGCAGTCTGGCTTTCCAAGGCCGCCTGATGTTCCGCCCAGAGGTCTTCACGCGCTGTCAGTAAGACCTCAGTCTCGGCATCAGTCACCACAGCTCCGCCAGCAGTGAGAACCTTACCCTGGGCAATTCGCGTTGCGAGATCTTCCTGGTGATTGTCACGTTTATCAATAGTATTATGAATGGTTTGCGATATCTTTTCGTGCTCTGCCGCCCAACTTTGCGCTTGGATCATGCTCGATACGCCCGTTGGCACATCCTCAAAAACGACTGTCCCAAAGGTTAGTGCTGAAAGCGCTTTACGGGCTTTTGTCTTAGCTGCGCCAATTGCCTGAAGTGCGGCGGCGTGTGCTGGTGCCAAGCGATCTACATCGAATCTGACAAGCACATCGCTTATGCTGGGCGAGTCATCCGTATCGCCAGTATTAGTCTCGACTGCGTCCCCTGCCGCTTCAAGCTTTTTCTTGAGGTCGGCCACTTCGCGGGACTCGTTGGCAACAGATGCAATCGCATCGCGCAACTCTTCCTTGGCAGTCTCGAGTTTCGAGATGTCTGCTTGCGATAACACAAGATCCTGCAGGTCAGCCTTGGGGGAAACGCCGAGATCTAGGGCGGCGCTGCTCATTGCTTCCTCAGCTACGTCCTTCTCAACTTGTCTTCGCTGCAAGTCCAGCTGCGCGCTCCGGTTGCGCACACTGAGGTCGTGTAGGGCATCCAGCTGGACTGCTAGTTCTAGCTGCTCTTTATCCAAAGTTATTTCGTCCAGCTCATTCTTTAGTGCTGTGATCTCCATGGTGAGGCGTTCGATATTTTGAGATGCAGTGCCGTGATCAGTGCGCAACTCGATCAGTCGTTCCGGGTCAAAGTCGAGCTGATCCGGATACTCGGAATAGGTCGCGGTGCTCTTTTCGAGTGTGCTGATTTCGGCCATGAGGGGAAGCGCACGTTGCTGCCCAGCGATCTGTGCTTTGCTTATGTTCAACACGTCGCGGCTCTTCCGTGCCGCTTGCTCGTATTCCTGCGCTTGCGTCAGTGCCTTCTTCAGTCCCTTCCAAGCACCAGCTGTAACGTCCTTTTCCCTGATTTCTTTTTCCACATCTGCTAAAGCATGTTTCAACTCGGCAATGCGCGTGGTCCGACCACGCTTCTTCCAGATACTGTTGGCTTCGTCGCGAACCCCATCTAGAACTCCACTAAGATCAGCGACACCCGCAGCTGCGGAAAACAGGAGACGGCCGATATCACCTTGAGCGTTGGCGATTTCCTCGCCGCCTCGTTCGATCGTTTCGTCATCCAGGCAAAGGAGTTGCCGATAGTCGCCTTCGGAAAGACCTGCCAAATGCGCTGACAATGCAGCTTCCGGCAAGGCTGTCCCAGTCTCATCAACCAGCGAACCTATTCGTTTGGGCAGGCGTGTAAAGCGTCGCGCAGCCCCTTCAATATCAAATGTGGCAGAGACCTGTAGGTTGTTGCGTTGATGCTTGAACGCATAGGCCTCGCGCAGGGGAAACCCATAGAAAAGTCGAAGGGCAGCTTCCATTGTCGTCGTCTTGCCCGCCTCATTCGGACCATAGATGATATGAAAGTCTGGACGATCTCCGCCATTGCCGAAGTCGAACTCTTGGTCGGTAAAATGTCCGAACCGCTCAAGATGGAGGCGCTGGATACGCATCAGCTTTCGGCTCCCTTTGGTCTTGTCCCGCTTGCGTTCCGGTCTCTGAACTTATTTATGCGGCCTTTCGTTCGAATGCCAAGGGGCTTTTGCCGCCCAGCGACGAATGCCGCCGCCTTGGGTTATAGAACCCGTTGATATATTGGAATATCGCGCCTTCTGCCTGACGACGTGTGTCCCATCGGTTACGCCAGATCAGCTCAGCCTTGATGGATTTGAAGAATGTCTCAACCATGGAGTTGAAGCTCCTATATTCGTCAAGCAGCAATTTTGATGGTTTGTGGCACGCAGAGTTGGCTGTAAATCTCCCGGACGATGTAACGCTTCAGGCATCGAATGATTTCGCTTTTGCTTTTGCCATCTTTCGTACGTTTTTTGACATAAGCAAGCGTCGGTTCGTGGCTGCGCATCCTGACGATGGCGACACGGTAGAGCGCAGCGTTGGCTTGTCTGTTTCCTCCTCTGTTGAGACGGAAACGGTGCGTTTTCCCACTTGATGCAGGGATGGGACAAACGCCACAGAGTTTGGCAAATGCAGCCTCAGATCGGATGCGCGTGGGATCATCGCCAACGAGGATTAGCATCTCTGCGACTGTCATTGTCGCAATTCCGTGGGATTGCATCAGGTCCGGAGCGCGTTTGATGACAAGTCGCTCCAGTTCTTTATCGTGACCCAGAATCTCTTCATGTAGCAATAGCCACCGTCGTGCCAAAGCTCGCATGGCTGCTTTGGCAGAAGCTAATGTATTAAGTATATCACCGGGTCTGAAGGCCGCGATATGCCGGATCAATCCGATCTTACCTTTGATCTGATCCAGTACTTCACGCAGATCAGCTGGTGCATTGATGATCAGTGTTTTCAGGGTCACCATCGCCTGTGAACGTGACTTAACAGCCGTGTCACGGGCTATCTTCAGATGCCTGATCATCTCCGACGATCCCGTTTGGGTTTTAGGGCGGGAATTTGCCTGTCCAGATAAAACTGACCGAGCGGCACCTTCTGCGTCGAGGCTGTCGGTCTTGCCTTGAGTATAGCGCAGCTGGCGATTGGGTCTCGTAACCTCAACAACATGGTGCCCTTGTGCAAGCAAGCAGCGCGATAGACCGGCACCGTAAGAGCCCGTCCCTTCGATTCCAAAAGCTTGGACATGACCCAGGCCACAAGACCAGCGTTCCAGTTCCAGATATCCCTTTGAGTTCGCAGGGATGGAAAGTGCTGCTAGGCGGGTGCCTTGCGTATCAATCGCGACAGCAACATGTGTTGCCTTATGCGTATCGATGCCGATGATAATTGGATGTCTGATCTTCATGTTGTCCCCTTAGGTTGAGAATGCCCAGGCAACATTCTGAGAGGACAGGACTGTGATGGGGCGTCCCCGTCATGCTCCTATGAGGTCACATCTCACCCGTCGCCGGGGCGACTTGACGGTCGACACGTCAATACAATGACACGCAGTCAATCGTAACATGGGTCAGGCCATCAAGCCGCAATACCATACTCACAATCATAACAATTGCCCTTGCCGCTCATCGACACCTTAAAGCTGTGTTGTTTCAGGCGCTTTTGGTACTCGTTTGAACAATATTGCGACCCACGATCCGTATGATGAATGCAGTCTTTCGGCGGTTGTCGCAAGGCTACTGCCATGTCCAAGGCCCGGATCGCCAAGTCCCGTTTCATGCGATTGCTGACCGCCCAACCGATGACGCGGCGGGAGTACAGATCAAGGATGACGGCCAGATACAACCAGCCTTCACTGGTCCATATGGAGCTGATGTCACCTGCCCATTTTTGATTGGGGCCAGTGGTAGAAAAATCCTGATCCAACAGATTGGGTGCGATGTTGAACGTGTGGTTGCTGTCCGTCGTCGCCTTGTATTTCTGGGTTCTCATAACCTTGATGTCATTCTCACGCATCAAACGCCCCACGCGGCGGTGCCCGACGTTCAGGCCCTCTTCCTGCAACTCTTCAGTCATGCGTGGCCGCCCGTAACTCTCTAGGCTCAAACGGTGCTGCTCACGGATATGTGCCAAGATCACCATATCGTCTCGTTGGCGTTGGCTCATCGGGCGAACCCGCCATGCGCGGAAACCACGCGATGTGACCTGCATAACTTTGCACAGAAGCTCAACTGGCCATTCTTCCTTCCAAGCGTCGATGAAAGCAAATCTCATCGATTTTGGCCTGCAAAGAAGATGGTGGCCTTTTTTAATATCTCCCTCTCCTCGCGAAGCAGCCGTACTTCCTTGCGAAGCCGCGTGTTCTCTTTCTCGACATCCTCATGCGGCCCTGACATCAGATCATCATTTTGGTGCTGTTGAACCCATTTGTTCAGCGTCGAAACGCCAACCCCTAAGTCAGATGAAAGTTGCGGCCGCGTTAAACCACTGGTCGTCGCCATCCGCACCGCATCACGCCGAAACTCATCTGTGTATCTCTTTGCCATTTTCTATCTCCTTCATAGCAAACATTGTTCGAAAGAGACCGGAACTAAACCGTGACAAGACCAAACCATTTCGTCCCAACACGCTTCCGCAATGGTATCCGCGTCTTCTCGCGACAATCCGAGCCGGTCGCACAACACCCAGATCAACCGGGTCTTATCGCGTGGCCTCGTCGGCAGGACTCGGCGAATTCGCGAGGCGTTGCTTTCTTTTCGAAGTTCCCAGGAGATACGCTCCGATCCCAGTCCTCGTCCCCAAATCGCTTCATCACCGAGATCCAGGCGGCCATCCAAATCGGAGATTGCCCGGCTCTGACGCATCATCATCAAAATCAGACGCATCACACCGGAGGCGTAAGCGCTCAAATGCGGCTTACCGTGGTCTTCCAGACTTTGGGACACGCGACGCTCAATCTTGTCCAAGCCATCGTGCGCGACTGAGAGCAGGCCGTATGCTTCGAGCGAACCCCGGCCACGTCCACCGAGTGTAATTTCCGCTGTCACAAGGGCCGTCATCCGGTCCTTCAGCTCTGTTCCAGAGAGCGGGGCCGATTGATCGCCTCTGTCGAAAACGCGGAATCGATGCTTCTTGAGACGTGCACCAACTTCCGCCGAGAGGTTGGTGATCGATAGATCTTCTTCGGAACGAACAGCATCTATGATAGCCCCACGGACGGCCTCGACCCTCGAAATCCGTTCGAGGAACGGAGCAAAGAATGCGGCGTCCTGTCGATTGTCAGAGAAAGCGAGCAGTGAACGGCCCTGCATCGGCGCGTCTGAGTCGAGTTTGGCGGGTAGTGCTTCGAGCAGCGTTTGCGTGGCCATAGCCGAAGTGGACTCGTCACCTGCGTAGATAGTCGTCAGAGGTTCGGCAAAGGCACCCTTCTTCTCCCCGCACGCCAAGCAGGCTTTCACGTATTTCTTTCGATCATGGTCGTCATCAACGCACTCGGCAACTTGGAGCGAGATGATCCCCTCTCCCGGATCGTCTTCGATCGAGCCGGTTCGCGGATCAATGTGAACGAATTCCGTTTTTTCGTCTTCGTCCTCTTCTTCGTCCAAAGCTGCCGGCGCAGTGCCGATCAAACGGAGAACAGTCCGTTCGCCCTTGTTGTTGCGAGGTGGAAGAGCGGCCAATCGGCGCCCATCGTCCCAAGCTTCAATGTAAGGTTCGCCACACGTCCTGCACACGAGCAACGGAAAGGCAGCTGGGGCGTCGCTGGTGGCGTCTCGCCCCACTTTTCCTGCAAGCACCCGGCTCCATCTTTCCGGCGCATCCGCCGAAAGTTCGACCAATGCTCCCTCAATCGTGGTCGCGGCAATGTGGTAACGGGCTGGAAGAAGGGGAAACCCACCCCCATGTCGTGGCACCGCGAGAACTGCGACATTCACGAGTGCAATCAGCGCGCGTTCGGCCAATTCCTGCTCCACGCCGTCAAATATGACCCCAGCCAAGCGCTCGAGCAGCATCAAGCCGCTCGCCTTGTTATGGAGCGCAGTGGCAACCTGACGGACCTCGTTCAGGGTCGAAAGAGCCGTTAACAGCGCTTCGCCGAAATCGTCGCCTCTGAGTGGTAAGAAGGAGCCCAGCTCCTCGTTCCAGTTTTCAAGGTGAAAGCGCTCTTCTTCCGGGGAAAGGCCGCCGTCTTTACGCAGACGCGCCAACCCTTCTCCGAGCGAAACCCAGTCTTCCGGGGCGAGCGAATGGGTCGTCAGGTCTTCGCGCAAGCGCGGATGGAGTTCGCGCTCGCCGGTGATGACCGCAGCGTCACCGGCACCGAACGGCTCGTTGAAGAGATCTGACGCGAACTTCGACAAGTCGTCCTTTCGCTCTGGGTCCAAGCTCGCAGACGTCCCAACGCACCGTAGGGTCCCGGTCGACATGCCGAGATTAGCCTTCAATTTTCGAATTAGAAATGCAACTTCGATCGCTTGGGCGCCGGCGTAGGTGTGCAACTCGTCCAGAACGAGCCAGCGGAGATCGGCATCTTTCAGTAGCGCTCGATTTCGGGGCAACAGCAACACATGCTCAAGCATCGCATAGTTCGTTATAAGAATGTCTGGTGGCGTCTCAAGCATTTCGGAGCGAGAAAGCAGCCATCCAGATGGCGCTTTTTGAACGCCGGGGAAGGCGTCCTCAAAGCTGGGTGACGACAGGATTTCGCGCTCGATCTCCGAACGGCTTGCACCGGGGGTGGTCTGCCCCGTGAAGCGCCCGAGCGTAATCTTCGGATCGTCAAGTTCGTTGAAAAGCAAACGCGCGATACGGAACATCTGGTCGGTGGCCAGCGCGTTCAGGGGGTAAACGAGGATCGCCTTGATCCCAGGCTTGCTGATACCGAGGCGCATGATGTCGTCGATCAATGGGAATAAAAAGGATTCCGTTTTCCCCGAGCCCGTTCCCGTGGCGACGATGTAATTGTCATCACGGCCAATTGCAGCTTGCTGGTGGCGATGCAGCGGCCGTCTCCAAAGATTAGGCGCTTTTTTTTAACATCCCTTGCCACTTCTCGGACAACACCTTTTCCGAGACCAGCTGTTCGATCGACTCTCCCTTCTCGAAATCAGGCAAGCTTTCGACAAAAGGCCCCCTTATGAGAGTCTCCCCTTCGATCATCTTGCTGATGGCCTCACCCAGCGCAGGCGCGACGACCGGGGAGACGGCGGCAGCGGCAATCGTAAAGCTTCGAATGCGCGCCTCGAGCGTTCTGCGGAATTGGAGTGGGTCCAACTCTGCCGCGCCGATTTCTCCACTTACATGGTCTTTCACGGCCTGCTCCTTTTTTCGATCTCGGCAGTGATCAGATGGAAGATGAAGATTTCTCTGCCCAACCGTATCATTTCACCTACTGACGCGAGAACTTTACCTTTGCTAAGACCAGTTTTCGTCGACGCCCTCTCTATCATGGCTTCGACGGCCTCGGCACCCTCGCGACTTCGGACCGCAAACGATGCAAGAGCCCGTTCGATCATGTGGACAGACACATCGTTTTCATTTTCCGTGCTCAGGCACCGATCCAACAAAATTGGATCTCGTAACGCGACAGACGTGCGATTAATATCGGCACTTCGCAGCGACATCCGCGCATCAGCCTCGCCTGCCCCAAGAAACTCGTGGGTTTCGATACGATCGCGCAAGAGATTCAGGCCCGTCCAGGCATGGTCAGGTCCAAGCGCGTCTTTGGCCAGCCATTCACTCGGCTTCTCGGCCAGTGTCGAGAAGATTACTGGCAAACTACTGGGTCGGAAGTTGCGAAGCTTTTCTCCTGCCATATCCGCCCGCTTCGCATTGGGAAACGCAAGCATAGCCATCGGACTGATATCCAAATCACGCAGCCGACGAGAAGATGCATCGGCGATCACTCTCAAGATACGATCCGCACCATTGGAACTGGAGAACCCATGGAATTTGATTGCAGGGGCGGCGAACAGTGTCGGAATTTCCTGAATAACGTGCTGCATCGGCAACCAGTCAAGTTCATCCTCTTGCAGGGACAGCAAAAGCAGTCGCTCGGTGCCACCCGGCAGAAGGGAGACTTGATCGACAAGTGTCGACCAGCGATGTTGCAGAGCCCTCCCAAGGCCTCCGTCCCATACATCAGGTGCGTAGCATCTTGAGAGCCAGTCCTCGAGCCTGCAAAGGGCAGATGCAGAAGGCTCAGCCGCAGCGCCAGCAATAAGTGGGAAGGCGTAAAAATCATCCCTTGCGTTGCTGAGTTGAGTCCAATCTTTCTCCCCGACGCTACGCACCTTGAGGGTAATCAAGTTCAGGCCATTCAAAGGCGCTCCGAAAAGTTCAATTTCCACTTTCTTCCCGTCCACCTTGGGAGCAAGCAGCCAAAACTGACATGAAAGGGTAGCAGGAAGACGGTCAAAGCTCACTTCACTCTGATCTCTGTGACCATTCTCCGTTTGGAGCGTCACCATGATCCCGCCGATATTGAACGGCATCTTGAACGAAATACGAGAGCCTCCGGCCCAAGTTCGGATGGTAACATCCGACGGCATCGACGCGCTCTCCACGGTCGCGATCAGAGTTGGGGCACCTGCTTCCGACACGTGCACGATGTCTCCGCCGTCCAGAGTGGCGATCGGTATCGCGTAGGTGGGTCTTTCTCGAAATGGATTAACAATAATTCGGGAGCCAATTTTCAGACTCGCGCGCTCGTCCGGGGATGTCAGCACAAGAGCATCGCTCTTTGTCACCGAGCCTTTGACGATGACACTGCCGAGTTTCCACGGCATCACCGTTCCATCAACGCGCTCCAAAACGCCCGACAAGAGTTTTGCGCGAAGGGTAAACAGGCTGACTTGCCCGCCAATTTCAAAGGCTATTCGCCCCTCTACATATCCCCCACTCCGTTCGAGACACAGGAAACCAGCGTCGTCACGCACCACATGCCTTGCCTCGGCATCGATGAAGTTTCGCGGTGGGTCCTCAGACCGGATGAGCACGCCTTCCAGCGCTCGGAAACCAGGCCAGACAATCAGCTTTCGCTTGAAGCGCGTCAGGACCCGTTCGGTCGAGTCAGCGTTCGTGCGGAGCAGCGTGAGCGAAAGCGCTTCCGGGTCGCCATTAGGAGCCAAGCCGACAGCTTCTACGAACGCAGCGATGTTCACTGTCGCGGTTCCGCGCCCATCTGCTTCGATTTCCATATCTATCGCATCGCCTTGCGTCTCGACACGGACGAAGGCGCGACGATGTTTACCGTCAGTATGTCCAGCAAGCAATTCACTGGAGCCGAAATCGAGCTCCACTTCGGCTTCGGGCCCCCAAAGGTTCGGACCGCCCAGGCCTTTTGCAACTGGTTGGCCATGTATCGAGATTTGCGGCCGACGCACACCGCCAAGCGTCCAATGTTTTGAGCCTTGCGCCAGAACTATCTTACCCGAACGAAGGTCGGCGTTGGCGCTGTAGAGATCAGGCGCCGTTTCCCGGCTCGGTTCGCCATTTACAGAGAAGCTTTCCCTTGCAACCACGATGGCGGTCGCGACCACTCCACTGAGCCGTGTTTCGTCGCCGACAACGCGGGACGTCAGTTCGACCTGGCGACCGGTGTTGCTGTCGAACACGACAAAATCCGTGGTCTGAAACAGGCGGATGCACCCTGGTCTGTTTCCTTGCCATGTGACTTCGGCGGGAAGTGGAAAAGGCAGAGGCCAAAGACGCCCGGCACGAACCCTATGCAACTCGCCATCAAGAAATATCTTGTAGCGCTGCTCTTGCCCCGGGATGGACAATTGTGGACGCCCGTCCTCCCAGACAAGACGGGGGACGGGAGCGATCCGGGTCGCTGGGCCGCCCGCGCCGTCGAAGACCTTCTGCAATTGTTCACCAAAGTGTTTCAGATAGCTTGATTTTTCCAGAAGCGCATTCTGATCCCGACGCCAGTCAACATAGGCCGACGCCATCCAAGCAGAATGATCCATTAAGATGGGGCGTTGCAACACGTGCACGCCTGCATCCAAGAAGTGAAGGGCATCATCCTCCCAGCGATTCAACAAAACGATGTCATCTTGATCGGGCAATCCGATCGAGCGTTCCTGAGCGATGAAAACTCTCGCCAGATGGTGCAACTGGGAACGCGATACGCCCGCGTGTATCTGGAAAGCTTGAACAGAACGGTCAAACCCGTCGGATGCGAGACCGAGTTTTTGGCATGACCGGTGAAAAGCTCCATTGATTAGTTTGCGCTCTTCCGGAAGTTTCAATGTCCTCCCCAAGACATCCTCAACCAATGGCCAAACCTTGGCATTGCCATCTTCGCCATAGTGTTCGGACAGTGTCGCGCAAATTACCCAACTAACCGCATATCCAAATTTCTGCATCAAGACATCAAGTCGCCAATCCGACAGCGCGTGAAGCGCATCCTTGGCTTCTGGTAATTTCTCAGCGACTAGTGCAAGTCCGAGGAATGGTGAGGCGTCGGCTCGAAGCTGGGACCGCATCACCATGCAATCCAAGGATCTGAGCTTATTCTGTGTGTCCCGCGAAAAACAATCCAAAGTCGCCTGCGTCAATTATCGTGCCCCGTGTATTTTTTGATCGTTGTCCCATTCTCGAAATGCATATTAGCTGACGCTGTTCGTAGTGCGGCCTGCAAAGTCCAACATAGCCAATGCTATAAGACGTTAAACCTATGATCGTCCTTGCGGGCCGATGTTGTCAACAGAATTGCATGCTTGGGGCGCAGCGCAGGTCGGTAAGGTGTGTGCCCTTTTCGGCCAAGTGTTGCGAAGCAAAATAAATTCTCGGGTGGTTGCCAGTTCAAGTTGTATTCTTGCGCGGGACCCGATTCGGCAGGCCTTGCTCGGAGGTAACTCCCCATTTACTGAAGAAAGGGGCTTCGTGCGTGATCAGCGTAGCCACAACGCCCGGGGCCAAGAACCTGTTGGACGCCGTCAAGGAACAGCGGGGGTAACCACCACTTCTGCACGAAACCTATCGGGCCGTTATTTATCTGAGATGAACAGCCCAATCATGGATCAAATTTCCAGCGTCGAATGTCAGCTTTCGACGTAATATGGGAAAGGATGTGCACTGGCAGCGAAGGTCTGCTTCCCGCCCTACGTGTCAAGACGTGCGTGCCGCAGCGTCTCTCGACGATGGCTCAAACCTGATGGGGTGGAAACGGCTATCTAGCTTTTCAGCGCCTGACGAGCGATGCTGAGGCCATACAGGTCAATGCCAAGCTGTTCCTTTGCTTCTTACTTCAAAGCAACAACAGCAAGTTCCTTCATCATATCGAATTTCGCCCCCCATATTGGACGCACTTGTGATGCCATATAAACAGGTGTTTCCATGGATCTGGCTCAGGAGGTTTTGTTTCTTGGGCAAAGATGGATCAGATTGGGACGCGGTCGAAATCCAGCTTAGCCCTCTCACGTGCGTTCTTGGAGTATTCCTCATGGCTTTGGGTTTATCTGCTTTTGCTTTGGTGCGCGTGTTCTTAGCGAATTGTCTGACTGGTGTGCTTAGTGCTGGGGCTTCATATTAGAGTCACCAGTGCTGTTCCGTATGTATCTACGCTGTCGGTGTTGCTTTGACGTGCTGGGTGCTCTGTATGCGCGCGGTTTGGCCTGTTGCTGTATTTGAACCTGAGCCTGGGCTTACATCCGGATGTATGGATTTTGATGTGTGCATTAGAGCCGCACCTGTTCTCTTACTTTCTTTCTTTCTTAATCTTTTAAGAAAGGTAGAGACGCGGCTTTTTTTTAGCATCGTTTTATCCACATATTCTTGCAGATGCTTTGGTAGATGAATGGTTATTCCGGCGTGGATCTAGGGCTTATTTGGTTGCCTAAATGATCGGAATTTTTTTGTCAGGCCATTCTGTCAACCAATTGCTTCCTAAGCGGTTGATTTTATTGACAAGTGGTTGACATTTTGTTTGCCCTTCGTGTCAGCCACCTACAACTATCGGTGTTTTGTCAACCAAATTGGTTTACCTTTTGTTATAGATAGCTGACACTTTGGGGCTTTTTGTCAACCTTTTGTCAACCTTTTGTCAACTTGTTGGTGGGATCGGCGGTGCTGATTTCAGCCTTCTGCTGCTGCCACTCCCTTAACTCCAGACACTCAAATCCGACCATAGGGCTACTGTAGCAGTAGCGGTCATACGTGCCCAAGCCCGACCACTTCGCCCATACATTGGGTAGCTGCGTTGGACCGTGGTCAAACCACAAAAAAGGGCGCCGAAGCGCCCTTGTCGTATCTTCAGTATGCCGTTGACTTACAAGTCGGGCGAAACGTCGAGGAACGGAACTGCTGTGCCGGGGATCATCGACGTTGGTAGAATACCATTCCAGCGTTCAGCCTTGGTCAACTCAACAAGGTTTGGGCTGTCACGTAACGCTTCGCCACGCGCCGAGATCGCAAAAGCTTCCGCTTCACCACGTAGTCGAGTTGCTTCTGCGTCAGCACGTGCACGCGCTAAAGATGAGTCCGCTTCTGCTTGAGCCTGAATAACCGTAATCTCAGCGGTGATCTTCTCACGCTCAGCGTTTTGGCGCACACGTTGCACCTCAACTTCTGCCAACATCCGGTCCTCGATTGAGTTCTCATAAACGTCGGAGAAGTCGATGTTTTCAATCTGAATGTTGGTGATCAGCAAGGGCCCAACGACAGCTTCCCGAATAGCACTCTGGATATCGGCAGAAAGCCGCGCTCGATCCTGAATGGCAGTCACAGCGTTAAACTGACCAAAAACTGTTTTGAGTTCATCGAACACCTGTGGATCAAGAACACGCATCAGCATCGCCTCGATGGAGCCATATGTGTTGTAGACATCGGCCACGCGATCCGCTGGCACACTGTAATTGACCGAGACACGCATAATCGCCGTCTGTTGGTCTTTCGAGTAGGCAGCGAGATCAGAGTAAGTGCGGACGTTGTTGCGCACGTCGATCGGAACAACTTGGTCAAAGATTGGCATTTTGAAGTTCAAGCCAGGATCAGAAACGCCGATAAATCCACCGTTGCGCAGAACAACACCGCGTTCACCTTGGTCGATGGTGTAAAACGAGCCAAAGAGAAGGGCCAGTGCTAAGATAGCGGCGACGAATAGCGCGCCAGCTTTGATGAATGAAATGTCACGAGATGGTTGCTGGGGGTCGCGATAGCTCATATTATTGACCTTTCCGGTCGTTTACTTCTCGAGATGAGAAAGCTCCTTGGTAGAATTTGTATGCGCCGTGTAACCCGAACGACTGCACGCGCAATGCCTGTATCACCCCGTTCCCGCCACGATGGAGCCAGCACAAGCATCCGCGACTCCTGAGCGATATTGTTCGCTCACGTTGTCGATCCAGCCAGCTTCGATCACAAAATCGTCGCGCTGATAGCGGCTCAGTTCAAGCATCAAGTTAATTTGTTCTGGTTGCTGTTCGGCTTTGACGACGCAAAGCGGTGTAAACGCTTGGACGACCGCTGTTTGCGCCACGGTTATTTGCATATTGGCCGCAGCACCATCGGTTATCCATCCGCCCCATGAAAAGCCTATCACCATTGCGGCGACTGCGCCGCCAACTGCACCCCAAATTGCATGTTTAGTAGATTTTGGAATATTCATTGATTATCACCTTCTTCGCTATGTTCTGGCCCTAACCAGTCCTCCAACGACATTGAAGATTCCTAAGCTAGAGATCGCCTGCCCAGACGGCTAACACCAAGATATCCTTGGAACACGACTGTTAATACAATTTCTGATCACCATACGCGCGCGGCATACACCGCCACGGCCCCAGACAGCAGGAGGCGCTGATGAGCTAAAAAATTCGGGTTTCGCCACAACGACATGTGGGGTATCGAAAAGAGACCAATGTCATGCGGTTTCTAGCACAGACACAAAACGAAACGCCGTTGCGCATTTGCTAGAGTTACTGTGGGGCCCCTTGGAAGGCCATATCTGCTTTAGGCAGTAAGCTTCAAAAGGAGCAAGGTTTAGTTCTAGAGCGCCACTGTGAGAACTAAGCCTTAATCGTGCTCACCATCACTACGGCGACCTGATCCACGCTCAAACAACGTAGGCTTTTTCGCAGCGGCAGTATAAGTTGCTACCGTAATTGCTGCTGCGGCTATCAAGACAGCATGGCCAATGATACTTGCTGCAAGAAGGGTATAGCTACCGATTGCAACGGCAAAAGTAACAGCCCACATGAGCGCAAGCGCCTGCAAAACATAATGCCGCACGGCAACATCTGGAATGTGACGAAGTGGACTTATTTCAGCATTAAATATGAAATTCCATCCGTAAACAATTTGTTGCCTCACTTAGCGCTCCCTTGTTGTCTGTTAGAGTAGATACGTTCATAGCATTAGATCATTACCATAATTGATATGTTTTGTAAAAACTCAATAAGTTGTGCGTAAAGTCTAAGTAAATGGCATCAGACATTTGGTCTGACACAATGCCCCACCAACCAAGACACCTGAAATGATTGCAGAGCGTGCCGACGCGCTAGGACTAGATGCCCTTCAGGCTGTCGCCTCCACGTGGATGCTTTGATGGTTCCCTTCCTGTTCGACATAGCCCCTATGCGGATTCAGAGGGTTGGAAGCGTGGCCTGCAAGTGCCATTTCTGCAGTGCAGCATTAATACTGCGCTGCAGAAAAATGATAGGAGTTGCACCATGCCAATGGTAGTTTCCCACACGAATAGCTGGCTGACGTCAGGTCTGACTGAACTGCGCACGCGCTATATGAGTCACCGCAACGCAGCCGCAGAAGCAAAGATAAAGACTGCAAGGTATCGGCGATCCCTGACGGAGCTCAACGCTTTGTCGAACCGAGACCTTTTGGATATCGGAATATCCCAATCAGACATCCCACAAATTGCGTTCGAGCAATCACAGAAAGAACTCGCAAATGAAAATGCATAGCAACACAGCAGGCAGCACGTTCCACTGGGCCCAACATGCCCTTGAGGACGCAGCCACCGCCGTCGGCCACATCGCAACTAGAATACGCAAAAGCTTCAAAAACCTGCATGTCCAAGTCCAGATCAGACAAATGCAGTCGGTCTTGCAAGAGTTGAACGACGAACAGCTGGATAAGATAGGCATCAAACGAAGTGGCATTAGGGAACATGCAGAACATCTGATCACATACGAATACGACGGCCTTTGAACGAAGGATCCCCACCCGCCTGCTCAGCTCCCTGGCGGTGAAAGTAAATGGGCCCGTTCCAGCATCATCGCTGTGAAGCGAAACCATAACACGCCAGTTGAATAAATAAGACGATCAAACGCAGCAGCATCAGCAGCAATGTTGGGGCTGCTGCGTTTGAGTTGGAACTCCAAGCCAAACAGGTGATGAACAATGGTAGTGGTGGATTTGACCGCTCTTTTCTCTCGGCAACCTTACGCATCCCCATAACAATGCACTC
Organism: Octadecabacter antarcticus 307; assembly: GCF_000155675.2. Classification (GTDB taxonomy): domain Bacteria; phylum Pseudomonadota; class Alphaproteobacteria; order Rhodobacterales; family Rhodobacteraceae; genus Octadecabacter; species Octadecabacter antarcticus. The sequence continues at coordinate 1,098,400 of NC_020911.1, read as the reverse complement.
GGATCTCCAGGACTTCGATTGGGATGCTACGCCTGCCCATAAACTCACATGGACGCAGTCATTTCTTGTCTAAACGAGCGGTTTTTGGGCCGTTTTTTGGACCCTTGATGAACGGAACGCTGAATCTCAAAATTATCGCACTAGGTTATAGTAATAGGTTGCGAACCGGTTCTGTTACCGGATCGCCAAGGAGACAGGGTGCTCAACGAAGTCTGCTCTGACATCAAAGACGTAAGGATAAAATATGACAAAAATGACAGTGGAACAATTAAAGCAAAACAAACATGCTTTGAAAAACCAAAAGAAAAAGATCCCTAACGGCGCCATCTGTGCAGCTTGTATTATCATAATCGTAGCTACGATAAGGTCGATGTTTGTCGGGCAATAGACGTATGACACCTGTGATCTCTTATAGGCCGCCCTGCCATTTTCCATCAAAAATAAGGTCTTCAAGCGGCGCGCGCCGGTTCCAACCTTTGACTTCAAGTTCGGGACATTCATAAAGCTGATCAACATATCCAAGACAGAGGTAGCCAACAATCTCGATCCGGTCGGGGATCGCGAGAATACGCTTCAGGTCAGCATCATGGAAAATACTTACCCAACCCATACCGACCCCTTCGGCCCGGGCGGCAAGCCAAAGGTTCTGGATGGCGCAGACTGTGCTGTATAGATCCATGCTTGAGTTGTGGGTTCGGCCCAGCACGACATCGCCGCCGCGCGTCCGATCACAGGTCACACAGATATTCACTGGTGCCTTGCGGATCCCTTCAAGCTTCAGTGACTGGTAAGTGGACTGCCGTTCACCGCTAAACATAGCGGCGGCTTCGTCGTTCGCACCTCTAAAGGCCTGCCAAATCCGTTCACGGTCTGCCGAACTGCGGATGACAATAAAATTCCACGGCTGCACGAAGCCTACCGACGGCGCATGGTGCGCCGCATCGAGCAATCTGAGTAATACCTTGTCCGAAAGCGGATCAGGCAGGAATTGATCGCGCACATCACGGCGGGTATAGATGGCTTTATAAACGGCATTGCGTTCAGATTCAGAAAAGGGTGCGGCCTGAGCCAGCGCTGATGTGTTTGGCATTGTTTGGTCCCCAACAATACGTGTAAGTGCCCGCCCCACCGTCCTCGTGGAACAAGCTGTGCTGTCTGGCCGGTCTTCTGACTTAGGGTCTTCTGATCAAAGCGCCTTCCCGGATTACTCCAGTGGCATTCGCAGAGATCATCACCTTCACAGCGTTGAGCACGTGCTGGACTTTCACCAGCTTCCCGATTCTCCCGCATAAGCAGGCACCAGACTGCCACAGTGACACATGATACACGTTCGAGAATAAGGCTGAGTTCATTCTGAACAGAAAACATGTTGAGGGTGGAGCCGATCTAGGCGCAATCACGGCTGCAGATCTTCAATTCCCTCCCTGTCAGTGTCAGTCGCAATGCTTGAATGGCTGCCAATGTCGGAGTTGGCACTTGATCATAGCTGAGCAGGCGCAGAAACTCGATCCAAGCGAGTTCATTGCCGCTCAATTCGTGCATGGTAGGTTTTGTCTGTCGATGCATTGCCAGCTCCTATTTGCCAAATATCGAGAGAACGGTTGAGCGCGCACGCGTGGTCACGGCGGGGTCGCTGTTGTCAGACGCTTCGCGCAGCAACTGCAACCAACCAACTTCCTTCTTGGAAACGACTGTTCCAATGACTTCGTCGAAAACTTGCAGGACCGTCTCGTTGCCGCTCTGCTCTAACGTAATCCGGAGCAGATATTTCGGATCGACTTCTAGACTGGCAGCCATTGTAGCAACCCTGTCCAGCGCCAGCTTACTGTTTCCCTTCTTAATCACCGTCAGCATGTTCGGATTTGTGAAACCAGCCTCAAAAGCTATGTCACATTGATTTTTCTTGTAGCGCAACTCAAGTATCCGTCGGTCGACAAAGGTTGCTATAGCTGAGGTCGCGTGGGGTCCGGTCTTCGCACTCATCTTGATAGTCCCCAGATGAAAAGTCGTTATCTTCATCTACTTTATAGCGCTATCTTGATCGGGATGAGCTTGGGTTCTGATGGGTTCTGATGGGTTCAAAGGCGAACCAGTTACGTTTGCACATATCGGCAGGTCAGTGGCTGACTCACGGGCACATCAGTTCTGAATATTTGTCATATCAAACGTCATAGCAGCGTCACAAGCTCTGGAAATTTATACCCAATGGCATGCTGTTTGAAGTGCTTTCAAACCTATTTTTATAATAGTTATGTATCCGTTTTCACTCGATGAAATTACTTTGCAGTTCGCATCTGTTAAAACGCCCAGAACTATACTTTAGTATAGCCACACATGTCCTAACAGGCACTTGATACGGCCATAACACGCCCTGTATAGCATCTTTCACCGCATGACTTTGATGAGCCCCGCGCTTGTTGCAATGATCAAGTAAACCCTGTGGAGAAGAGTAAAATGGCAGCCCTTACTGTTGGTCCTAGTGGTTATCCTAACATCGAAGCTGCCATAGATGCTGCAAGCCAAGGCGATACAATTGAATTGTCGCCCGGCTATAGCGACGAGACCGTGACAGTCACAAAAAACTATATTACCATCGTTGGCGGATCGTCGTCACAAAACATTGCGCTGGTCATTGGCAACGGCGTTTCAGGGCTAGTTCTGTCAGGCGAAGCGCTAATAAATGTGACAGATTCTAGCGGGGACGACACAGTTTCCGGCAATGCCGGTGACAATGTCATAACCGTCACCGGCGGTAGCGATGTGGTCAATGGCGGGTCTGGTGAAGACCGGCTGGTGGTCGACTATAGTGCGACAACGGCCGCGGTCACGGGCACCACCACTACCATTGGCAGCGATAAAGGCACGGTCACCGTAACCGGATCATCGATCGAGCATTACACAGTGTCGACCGGATCCGGCATCGACACGCTGACGTTTCTGGATGGCGACAACGTCATCGATGCTGGCACGACCGGGGGCAACACGATCACTGTCGGGTCTGGGAATAACACGATCATCAGCGGCAGTGGCATTGACGGGATCATCGTTGGAAACGGCGACAACTATATTGATGCGGGCACAATCGGGGCCAATACGATCACGGTTGGCCCGACTGGGTCTGGCAACAATACCATAATTAGCGGCAGCGGCATCGACGGGATCATTGCGGGCAACGGTGACAACTATATTGATGCGGGCACAATCGGGGCCAATACGATCACAGCCGGATCAGGTAACAATACCATTATCAGCGGCAGCGGCATTGACGGGATCACCGTGGGGACTGGCAACAATTATATCGAAGGCGGAGACGGCGCGAATACCATCACCGCTGGGCCAACTGGATTTGGCAACAATACCATACTCAGCGGCAGCGGCATTGACACGATCTCGGTTGGGAACGGCGATAACTGCATTGATGCAGGCACGGGCGGGGCCAATACGATCACGGCCGGATCTGGTAACAACACCATTATCAGCGGCAGTGGCATCGACGGATTCACTGTAGGGGACGGCGACAACTATATCGACAGCGGCGAAGGTGCCAATACGATCGCAGTTGGGCACGGCAACAATACCATTTTAAGCGGCAGTGGCATCGACACAATCACCGCCGGCAATGGTAACAACAACATCGAAGGTGGCGAAGGCGCGAATGCGATAACCACCGGAACTGGCAATGATGTTGTTTCGTCCGGAATTTCAGCTGACACCATCGTCACAGGGGCTGGCAACGATATCGTCAAAGACGCTGGTGGCGCAGGGGCAGTCGCGGCAGGTGCCGGACACGACCGTCTTGTCATGGACTTTTCCACGGCAACGACAGCCGTCACCAACACTGTTACAGGCGCCGATAGCCACGGTGGCGTGCTTGGTGGCACGACCTATACAGGGGTTGAAGAATTCCACATCACCACGGGCAGCGGCAACGATACCCTCCTCGGCGGTGACGGTGCTGACGTTCTGGATGGTGGGGCTGGTGCAGACAGCCTGTCTGCTGGTGGTGGGTCCGACGTTATTTATGGCGGCATAGGCGATGTGGTTGATGGTGGCGAGGTTGGCAGCGACTTTGATGTTCTAGTTCTGAAAGATTTTGGTGACCACAGGATTGATCTAGACAACCTGCTCGATCCTGAAAGCGGCACGGTTGTGCAGTTGGATGACGACGGAAACGAAACTGGATCAGTAGCGTTCACCGGAATCGAAAGCATCGAGTTCGTCGACAACACAGTAACCACCCAAGAGGATACACTAATAGAAGATGGGAGGCTATTCACCGCTACACCGACCACAACAGTTACCAGTTTTGTCGTAGGGTCCACGACTTATGTTGCCGGTCAGACCGCGTTCCGCACTGAGGGTGATCTGACGATCAATTCTGACGGCGGCTACACCTTTACGCCAGCCCCGAATTACAATGGGCCAGGCCCTGTGACGACCTATACAACCGTTGACGCGGTAGATCCGCTCAACTCTGGGACCTCATCCTTGAAAATCGACGTTGCATCGGTTGATGAGATCCACCCTGTTTGCGTTCTCGATGAAACCGCAACAGATGCTCCAACCGTGAGCATCACGGAAGACACAGATAATGATGGCCTGATCAGCGGCGCGGAATCGTCCGGTCAGGTTGATGTTACGATTGAATTGCCAGCGGAAACGCTTGCGGGCGACACGCTCACGATCACCTCCTCAGACCCAACCGCGCCCACCCAAACCGTGGAGCTAACTGATGATCATATCACTACCGGCGTAGTCCTCGTTGATTATGACGCGCCAGCACATGACGATACCATTACCGTCTCGGCAGTTATTACCGATGCGGCAGGCAACACCTCTGCAGCGGGCAGCGACAGTGCCACCCTCGACCTGTCCGCCGCCGCATCGATCACGCTCGACACTGACATCACACCAGACAATATTATTAATGCGGCTGAAGCAGGGGCGATCATCGCGATCACCGGCACGACCGCCGGCGACGTGGCTGAAGCCGACACCGTGACCCTTACGGTCAACAACACCCTTTATACTGGGCCTGTCGCCGCCGATGGCAGCTTCTCGATTAATGTTGCGGGCAGCGATCTCGCAAACGACACCGCCATTGATGCGAGCGTCACCACGACAGACGCCGCAGGCAACACGGCGACTGCGACAGACGCTGCAGCCTATTTTGTCAACACGGCCGCACCAAATGCCCCAACCGTGAGCATCGCGGAAGACACAGATAATGATGGCCTGATCAGCGGCGCGGAATCGTCCGGTCAGGTTGATGTTACGATTGAATTGCCAGCGGAAACGCTTGCGGGCGACACGCTCACAATCACCTCCTCAGACCCAACCGCGCCCACCCAAACCGTGGAGCTAACTGATGATCATATCACTACCGGCGTAGTCCTCGTTGATTATGACGCGCCAGCACATGACGATACCATTACCGTCTCGGCAGTTATTACCGATGCGGCAGGCAACACCTCTGCAGCGGGCAGCGACAGTGCCACCCTCGACCTGTCCGCCGCCGCATCGATCACGCTCGACACTGACATCACACCAGACAATATTATTAATGCGGCTGAAGCAGGGGCGATCACCGGCACGACCGCCGGCGACGTGGCTGAAGCCGACACCGTGACCCTTACGGTCAACAACACCCTTTATACTGGGCCTGTCGCCGCCGATGGCAGCTTCTCGATTAATGTTGCGGGCAGCGATCTCGCAAACGACACCGCCATTGATGCGAGCGTCACCACGACAGACGCCGCAGGCAACACGGCGACTGCGACAGACGCTGCAGCCTATTTTGTCAACACGGCCGCACCAAATGCCCCAACCGTGAGCATCGCGGAAGACACAGATAATGATGGCCTGATCAGCGGCGCGGAATCGTCCGGTCAGGTTGATGTTACGATTGAATTGCCAGCGGAAACGCTTGCGGGCGACACGCTCACAATCACCTCCTCAGACCCAACCGCGCCCACCCAAACCGTGGAGCTAACTGATGATCATATCACTACCGGCGTAGTCCTCGTTGATTATGACGCGCCAGCACATGACGATACCATTACCGTCTCGGCAGTTATTACCGATGCGGCAGGCAACACCTCTGCAGCGGGCAGCGACAGTGCCACCCTCGACCTGTCCGCCGCCGCATCGATCACGCTCGACACTGACATCACACCAGACAATATTATTAATGCGGCTGAAGCAGGGGCGATCATCGCGATCACCGGCACGACCGCCGGCGACGTGGCTGAAGCCGACACCGTGACCCTTACGGTCAACAACACCCTTTATACTGGGCCTGTCGCCGCCGATGGCAGCTTCTCGATTAATGTTGCGGGCAGCGATCTCGCAAACGACACCGCCATTGATGCGAGCGTCACCACGACAGACGCCGCAGGCAACACGGCGACTGCGACAGACGCTGCAGCCTATTTTGTCAACACGGCCGCACCAAATGCCCCAACCGTGAGCATCGCGGAAGACACAGATAATGATGGCCTGATCAGCGGCGCGGAATCGTCCGGTCAGGTTGATGTTACGATTGAATTGCCAGCGGAAACGCTTGCGGGCGACACGCTCACGATCACCTCCTCAGACCCAACCGCGCCCACCCAAACCGTGGAGCTAACTGATGATCATATCACTACCGGCGTAGTCCTCGTTGATTATGACGCGCCAGCACATGACGATACCATTACCGTCTCGGCAGTTATTACCGATGCGGCAGGCAACACCTCTGCAGCGGGCAGCGACAGTGCCACCCTCGACCTGTCCGCCGCCGCATCGATCACGCTCGACACTGACATCACACCAGACAATATTATTAATGCGGCTGAAGCAGGGGCGATCATCGCGATCACCGGCACGACCGCCGGCGACGTGGCTGAAGCCGACACCGTGACCCTTACGGTCAACAACACCCTTTATACTGGGCCTGTCGCCGCCGATGGCAGCTTCTCGATTAATGTTGCGGGCAGCGATCTCGCAAACGACACCGCCATTGATGCGAGCGTCACCACGACAGACGCCGCAGGCAACACGGCGACTGCGACAGACGCTGCAGCCTATTTTGTCAACACGGCCGCACCAAATGCCCCAACCGTGAGCATCGCGGAAGACACAGATAATGATGGCCTGATCAGCGGCGCGGAATCGTCCGGTCAGGTTGATGTTACGATTGAATTGCCAGCGGAAACGCTTGCGGGCGACACGCTCACAATCACCTCCTCAGACCCAACCGCGCCCACCCAAACCGTGGAGCTAACTGATGATCATATCACTACCGGCGTAGTCCTCGTTGATTATGACGCGCCAGCACATGACGATACCATTACCGTCTCGGCAGTTATTACCGATGCGGCAGGCAACACCTCTGCAGCGGGCAGCGACAGTGCCACCCTCGACCTGTCCGCCGCCGCATCGATCACGCTCGACACTGACATCACACCAGACAATATTATTAATGCGGCTGAAGCAGGGGCGATCATCGCGATCACCGGCACGACCGCCGGCGACGTGGCTGAAGCCGACACCGTGACCCTTACGGTCAACAACACCCTTTATACTGGGCCTGTCGCCGCCGATGGCAGCTTCTCGATTAATGTTGCGGGCAGCGATCTCGCAAACGACACCGCCATTGATGCGAGCGTCACCACGACAGACGCCGCAGGCAACACGGCGACTGCGACAGACGCTGCAGCCTATTTTGTCAACACGGCCGCACCAAATGCCCCAACCGTGAGCATCGCGGAAGACACAGATAATGATGGCCTGATCAGCGGCGCGGAATCGTCCGGTCAGGTTGATGTTACGATTGAATTGCCAGCGGAAACGCTTGCGGGCGACACGCTCACGATCACCTCCTCAGACCCAACCGCGCCCACCCAAACCGTGGAGCTAACTGATGATCATATCACTACCGGCGTAGTCCTCGTTGATTATGACGCGCCAGCACATGACGATACCATTACCGTCTCGGCAGTTATTACCGATGCGGCAGGCAACACCTCTGCAGCGGGCAGCGACAGTGCTGGTGTTGTCTGTTTTGCAGAGGGGACGTTGATCACAACTGCAGGCGGCGAAATTCCAATAGAAGACTTGCAAGTGGGAGACCTCATACAAACCCTTGATAGCGGGTTACAACCGCTTCGCTGGATTGGTCGCCGCCACCTTGATGCCCACAAACTGGCTGAAAGCGATAATCTTCGTCCGATCCGTATCAGTCATAATGTTATTGGCCATGAAAATTGTGATCGCGACTTGGTTGTATCACCCCAACATCGTATCTTGATTGCATCTCGCGTGGCTGAACGGATGTTCGGAAGCACAGAAGTCATAGTCGCAGCCAAGCATCTGCTGGCAATTGAGGGGGTCGATATAGCCACTGATTTAAAACACGTAACTTACTTTCACATCCTCCTTGATGAGCATGCAATCGTCTATGCCAACAAGGTTCCTGCCGAGAGCCTTTATCTAGGCCATCAGGCGCAGCTCAGCCTGAGCGCGGCTGGTCGGGCGGAAATCTTTGCCTTATTTCCTGAGGTGGCTTCACCGAGTTTCATACCCACCTCTTGCCGCCCAATTATTGGCAACAAGCGGGCTAGAAAGCTGGCTCAACGCCATATAAAAAATAATAAGCCTTTTATTAGACCTCAAAATTGGGATCACCAGTCTCGATTGCCTCAAGAAGGTGCTGTCGGATGGCTACTATCTCGTCGCTACCCGTATAAGGCAGACACGTTCTTGGCTGACGTGTCCAACCTGGCCAAATAGTAGCCGTAAAACACCGAGAACCGTTTAATTCTTCTGACAAAGGGCAGCGGTGGATTTGGCCACAGCTTCATCTCGGCAACCTGATGCATCCCCATAACATCGCGCTCAGTTCTCTAGGACTTCCATGGGATGCTACGACCGCCCATAATCCCACTTGGACGCAGCCATTCCTTTTACGACGCGGGCTGTGCTGAAAAAAATACGCACTTTCATTGCTTTGTTCGATCAGCGGCTTGGCTTTGTCGGAGTTCGATTTTGAAATGACCGTCACCTCCAGATCACCAGTGCCGAAGTGGCCAACCTTGCGAACATCGCGGGTGAAACTGTTGGTCGGGTCTAGGGTGTCGCGGTCTACATTCAGATAAAATACGACTAGAGCAAGGCCCTGCCTCATCCGAGTGCAGAACCCGCTTAAACTGTCCGAGTTGCGAAAGTGGTCGGAGACGTCGGAACAGTCGGAACAGCATGAAAAACATCAAAATATCTCCAATTATTCCAACTGTTCCGACGTCGCCGCTGCCTGAACCATGACGATTTAACATCAGATTTTATCAGTGGATTTGTCGCAACACGTAAACCTGTAGTGGCCCCCAGTGAGCCGCTACCACATTATATTGACATGGAATCCATTGCAGCTTGAGACCAAACCGGACTGACCACCAAACAGCAGCCTCAGCAGCGATGCTGGGGGCTTATTCCTGAGGTGAAACTCCATGTTGATCAAGTGGTGAATGAGGGCAGCGGTGGATTTGACCGCCTTTCTATCTTGGCAACCTCACGCATCCCCATACCATCGCGCTCGGATCTCTAGGACTTCAGTGGGATGCTACGCCCGCTTATTTTTTCACATGGACACAGCCATTCCTTTTCCGCATTGATGGCTAAATATCAGTTTTTTAAGTATATTCGAAACCATTGGTCCCTTGTGAAAGCTCAAGCTGAAATCCGAACAGTAAAGCCGCATCTTCCTTAACACTAAGATGCGGGCGTTTTTCACGCACTTCTGTTCTAAGGCGAGACTTGCGCTATCTTTATTCAGTAGTCCCGTTGATGGAGTAGTCGCGCCAGTGATTGGCCCGTGATATTATTGGGCTGCTAAATCGACAGGAGGCATACGTCATGACGGTCAGAGCAATCCTTTTTGGATCGATCGGCACACTTGTTGAAACTTCAGACATTCAGCGTCGTGCATTCAATCGCGCTTTTGCAGAAGCTGGACTCGACTGGAATTGGTCTATCGACACCTACAAGCTTTTGCTTAAAAAGTCAGGTGGACGTAACAGGATCCAGGACTATGCTTTCCAACAAGGCATCAACGTGGATGCCAATATCCTACACCAGCGTAAGACTGAGATTTTTGATGCCTTTATGGCCGACGGCAACGTTCCACTGCGTCTTGGCATCGACAACGTCATTCAGTTTGCTAAAAAAAACAACATAGAGTTGGCGTTCGTTACATCCACTTCAAATGCAAATATTGATGCTGTGTTTTCTGCACTCAGCAGTCAGGTAACGCGCGATGACTTTGCGTTCGTCGGCAATGATGCGATGGTGACCAAACCAAAGCCAAGCCCGGAAATTTACACAAAAGCGTTGTCTGATCTCGGCCTAAAAACGCAAAGTTGCATTGCGGTGGAAGATACAGAAACCAGCATGCAAGCCGCACTGAATGCAGGTATCAGATGCATCGCATTTCCTGGCGCTTACGCCGCCGCGCAAGACTTTAGTGGCGCGCTACTGACCACAAGTTACTTATCACTAGATCACTTCAGGGCCCCAAAACATTGAAAATTGTGTTATTTTCAATTGCCGCAGTTCGAACCCACGCTCCAACCTTCGGTAAAGGCCAGGAAGACCACCACACACAAACGCAAACATTCGATATAAAGTCGAACCAGATCAAATCCGTCAAAAGTCACTCACCACCAACTTTTCGGCGCTGGATACCGCACAATCTGCGGCCATTTCGCGCCGCAACTCTTGCACACCGACCGCCGTTCAAAATCGTGCCGATCAATATCAATAGGCAGCTTATCCGGCGTCACCACAACAACACGCTTACATGAACAGCACGTCGCAGTGATGTGTGTCGTTTCGTCATGAAACAACCGTGTGTCCAGATCAGCGGGTGATGCGTATCGTCTGCCCATTTTGGGAACAATAAAAGAACACGGGGCAAGGTCAATCGCGGACTAGAGGGCAAGGCCCTGCTTTAGCACCGCAAATGACAGCACTGCATCCACAACGCTTAAAAATTGACCCTGGTTAATATGGACGCCGCCCCCATCAGCGGCATTCATGCAAATGCTGCATGGCGGCATTGCCAAAAGTGCCATTGTGCAACTGCAGCATAATCATACATCCTAGTCATATGCTGACGACAAGAGACGCACAAATAATTAATGAAATCGGGTGCCTACATGACAACATTAACCGCTACATTCTTCTCTGGCACATCACTGAGATCTCGTTTTGAGACGTTCCGCGCTCAGTTGGATGAAAAAGTGGCCAAGCGTAAAATCTACCAGACGACACTTAAAGAACTTGAGCAATGTTCAGCACGCGACCTGCAAGATCTTGGAATCGCGCCATCATCTATCCAGCAGATTGCCCATGAGGCCGCTTACGGCGCGTAAGACATAAATTCGGATCTGTCCCACCTCACTAAAACAGTCAGATCCTGACAAGGCCAGCAGACAACCTCTTTCCCGAAGCAATGCTCGAAACACCAGTTTCGGAACCGCCCACCTCCTCCCGGGTGGAACCGAAAATACCGCTGACAGCGCTCACCTCCTCCCGAGCAATGTTGGCGAAGACGCGCCTTGCTTCTTCTCCTCCCGAGACGCACCGAGGCGCGGATACATAAGAACGGTCATGCTCAACTCCTCCCGAGCATGACCGTTTTTTCGTCTCAAAAAGCAAAAATATCTTCATTAATGTAAGCTCGGTTACTTGTTGGTAAGCCGCGTAGAAATTGGTAGCAGCTAGCCCAATATGGCAAATATCAGAAAACCGCTAATGACTGCTTTGCGTCTTTTCAAATCCTTAGTCAGCCGAGCAAACTACGGGACTAAACTGCTGCTACGCACTTTGATTAGTAATCAATCGATCAAGTTGAACCGCAAACTCTTGTTCATTCATGTCCTCGGCGATTGCCCGTGCGAACAGTGCATGCTGGGTTTCGGGTGCGAGGCCCCCTTTGGGTGGATCTCGGTCCAAATTGGTTGGAAAAGAATACCCCTCTGCCGTCGCAGCAAGTGACGCGGTCAATTCAGCAGCGCTTAAAGTGGCTTCGTTATGGGATGCCACAGCAAATGGGTAAAGAAGCTTGCACATCTTCTGACGATCTACCGTCTCCATGGCACGTCCAAAAGCAGACGACACTTGCAACAGGTTTGCCATTCGATGAATGCCGTCACTCGTGTTGGCACCAGCAGCATGAAACAGCGCAGGATTGAAAAACAGAGCATCGCCCTTCACCAGCGGCAGTTGGATATGGTGTTCTTCGAATGACGCGCGAAAATCTGTCCGGCGCCAAGCGGCATAGCCCGCTCGGAAGAACTGAGAGAATGGCAGCAGTTTGGTAGGCCCACTCTCGATTGGCATATCGCAGTGAGCGATTGCACCTTGTAGCGTTAGGGCGGGTGAAAGGTCATGCACGTGTGCGGGGTATTCAGCACTTATCTCAGCTGTTTGGAAACCAAGGTGATAATCCCTGTGGGCTTGTTGCGCAGCACCACCAGGGTGCACCAGATTAATCTGCGCAGTCATTTGATAATTCGGCCCTAGCCACGCCTCGCACACCGCAGCGATGGATGTATTGGCAAAATACCGCAGAAACACATCGGGTGCTTCTTCGCAGAGTTTTTGTAGGGAATTCCAAATACGGTCATTGGAACCTAACGCTGCAAAATGGTCCCCGCCACCGCCGTTTGCCAGCTTTTCAGTGGCGATGATGGTCTCATAAACCGATGTTGCTTCGTCCAATACGCCTGTGTCGGCATAAGCCCCACGTAGGACCAAAACGCCTGGACCTTTCAGCAGCACATGCGCCCATTCAGTCATAAGGTGCTGACGCGTCACCTTGTCGTTGAGGGATGCCCGAAGCGACGACATGTCGTAAATCGGCGTGTTCTTTTGGATGTCACTCGCCTGCGGGACTGATGCAGGATTCAGCGTTTGCTCAATCAGCGTTTCAAATGCGGTTAGGTCGCAGGCGTCAGTATCAAAATATCCACCTTTGGATTCGGTGTGATCTTTCATGGTTCATCTCCTGTTGTTGAAGATAACATGCAGCAACACAGCCTTGATTAGATCATCAAAATACATCAATAACACATCAATGACCCATCGCTTTCCATTGAAAGAAATAGCCCAACAATCAGGGCTTAGCACGGCTACGATCGACCGTGCGATTAACGATCGTGCACATGTCAGCCCACAAACCAAGGCACGGGTCGCAGCTGCGATTTCTGAACTTGAAGGACAAGAGGCCCAGCTTGCTGCGCGAGGACGGCGTATGTTTTTTGATTTTGTCATTGAGGCACCAGACCGCTTCAGTCGAGAGATCAAACAAGCTGCTGAAGGCGTGTTGCCACGGATCGGCAGTGCCGTTTGCCGCCCGCGCTTTGTGATGCACGAAATCATGGATGAAGTGGACGTCGTGCAGGTCCTCGCGCGTATCGCCAAGCGTGGAAGCCACGGTGTGTGTCTCAAGGTGCGCGATGTCCCCACTGTGCGCACGGCGGTCAATAAACTGATCGCATTGGGCATCCCCGTCGTCACGCTTGTCACCGACCTGACGGCGACACAGCGCATCGCCTATGTCGGGCTTGATAATCAAAGTGCTGGCAGAACAGCAGCTTATCTGATCAACAAAACAGTTGGCGATGTCTCTGGCACGGTCCTAACCTCACGTAGCAATGATCGGTTCCTCGGAGAGGAAGAACGGGAAGCGGCTTTCAAGCTCACCTTGAAACGACTGTGCCCAAAGTTGCGCATCGTAGATGTGAGCGGTGGACGCGGCGTTCTTCATGAGACGTCCCGCATCCTGCATCGCGCTGTAGAAGATATGGATTATTTGCATGCAGTTTACTCGATGGGTGGAGGGAACCATACTATCCTGAATGCTCTTGAGCATAGCGGGTTGCTGCCCGATATTTACGTGGCCCACGACCTCGACAAAGATAACAGGGCGCTGATTAAGACTGGTCGCCTCAGCTTTGTTTTATATCATGACCTAGGCGTTGATTTGGAGAATGTCTTTCACGCCTTCCTACATCATCACAAGCTGACGCCTGATCCTTTGATTGCAGCGATTTCCAACGTTCATGTTGTGACACCAGAAAATGTCCCAACCAAAAGGAGTTACAGATAGAAGTGGGTGCTGATCAGTTCAGACATCCGGGTGCAGAACGCGCTTAAACTATCCGAGTTGAGGAAGTGGTCGGAGACGTTGGAACGGCATGAAGAACATCAAAATATCTGCAATTATTCAGAACGTTCCGACGTAGCCGCTGCCTAAACGACGACGATTTAGCATCAAATTTGATCAGTGGATTTGTCGCGACACATAAACTGGTAGCGGCCCCCAGCTGACCATAAAACACCAGCCTCAGCAGTAATGCTGGGGCTTATTCCTTGGGTCGAACTCCAAGCCGATCAAGTGATGAACAGGGGCAGCGGTGGATTTGGACATAGTTTCATCTCGGCAACCCCTCTCATCCCCATACCATCGCGCTCGGCTTTCTAGGACTTCCGTGGGATGCTACGCCTACCCATAATCTCTCATGGACGCAGCCATTCCTTGTCGGCATTAATGGCTCGACGTCGCTCATTGGCTGCCCTCGAACTTTTAGCAAATTAACGCTTCCCCATACCAAAGCCTTACGTAGAGTCGACGACGCCAAAATACTTCAGCGTCGTCTGGTTTTTAAGTGCAATGTTACTCACATATCCATTTCATGGTGTGGAAGTTAAACTCGAAGCTTTGCATTGGAACCCAGGTGAATCCGTCAAGGCAACGATGTTGAGCCTGCTGAGATCGCTGAGTCAGCACAAATACCGAGACTTGTTCGTCTACAAGTTTGCGCTGCAAATTGGAGTAGATCGCATTCTGAGCGACCACGTCCACTGTCGAGCGTGCTTCGTCAATCATAGCGTCTACTTCGTCGTTCAACAACCAATCCATGGATTGCCAGGTGCCAGCCGCATCCGAGTGAAATTGGTTGAAAAAGTAACTATCAGGAGAGGGGTAAGTCGCACCGTAGAACACCTGCGTCATATGCGGGGTGGTCTCTACGTTAGCGGCAAGCTCCGTCATGCGGTTCCACGGCTCAGGCTTAAGGATCGTGTTAAAACCGATGCCATCAAGGATCGACTTTTGCAAAAGTGCGATTTCCTCCTCAAAGGCAAGCCCCGCCACATACATCATCTCAATATCGATCGGACCTTGCCCAAAATATGCCGATTGCTCAACTAATGAACGCGCTGCTTCAAGGTCAAATTCAACTGGCATCACGTCATCAGGAAATGCATCAGCAAAAACTGGAGGCATCGGCCCAGCGAGTGGCTCACCAGGCAAAAGGAATTCACGGATAGTGTCGTAGTCGGTCGCCAATGCAAGTGCACGCCGGATGTTGATATCATCTGTGGGCGCGATCTGGTTATTAAGCTTAAAATAGAAATTTGTCGCTGTCGGATAGTCTACAATCCTGTAGTCATCCAGCGCGCCGATGGATGCATAGGTTTCTTGAGCTTGACCGTCTGACGACAAGGACAACACACCCGCCTGAGCCAATGCTTTCACTGTCGCTTCTTCGCTCGTGACTATGAACCGAACTTCGTCAATGGCCTGATCACCCCAACCAAGGTGATAATCCACAAACCGCTTCATGGTCATGGTTGCGCCACGGTCCCAGTTGGTAAGCGTAAAGGCGCCCGCACCTGCAGAATTATTTGCCAGATAATCTTCTGCCCAAATGTCGTCCTCAGTAGCATTCTCAGACGCCAAATCAGAGTTTACTACGAACAGAATTGGTGTTGTCGTCAGGAACGGCGTGTAAACCTCGTCCAACACGATCTGCACCGTGCGATTGTCGATCTCAGTGATCGCCCCTTCTGACATCACCGGGCTGAACAGATAAGATGGACCTTCGTTGATCGCGAGTAGGCGCCCAATGGACCAGACGACGTCTTTGGCCTCAACTGGAGTTCCATCTTGGAACAACGCGCCTTCTTTAAGGGTAAAAGTCCACGTCAGAGTATCCTCAGAAACGGTCCAGCTTTCCGCAAGGAGTGGCTGGATATTTCCGTCGCCGTCCAATGTGGTAAGGGCTTCATACATGTTCACGCCAGCCATGTATTCCGTATAGTCGTTGATTTTGGCCGGGTCGATCGTGCCAAAAATCTGGACAGTGTTAACCGTCACGATGTTATCGGCGACAGCTGGTGCCGCGCACATGAGCGCACTGGTTGCGGTAGCCACCAGCAATAGGGAACGAATAGTTTTCATTACTTCTCTCCTTGTTGAGTTTTTAGGGGGCGGACCTTTTGAGGTCTTCTATTGGAACGTAGTTATGCTCGTAGCCAAAATAGCTTGGCCCCACGAGTTGGAGGCCATGTTCTGAACGCCACACTGGATCACAGGGCAACCCAAAGACGATTACGCGAAAGCCGTATCCCATCGTCTCGGTCGTGATTGGCACGCCGGTTTCAAGATCGAGTAGACAAATAAGATCAGGAGTCATTGCCAGTGGCTCGCCTGCGTCGGTTTGGGCCACAAGAAACTCATTTTGGAAATGCAGTTGAATCTTACGGCCCGCGAAACCATCAAGCCCTTCGATTATCGCTGTTCCACGCGCAAAGCCCCCCGTCGTTCGACGGTTGACGTCCATCACCCGCCCCTCAAAAAGCCGGAAGCCGTTCAAATCTTTCGCGAGGCGGTCCGCGCAGTTGCGATTAGCCGCCTGCTCCTCTTGGATGATACGGCCAACATTGTGGATCAAACTCATCGACCCTCGAAGCGCCGCCTTCTTGGCTTGCGCACCCGTCATCGGATAGATTGCTATCAGACCAGCCCCACCCATTTCAACAGTAATTGACCGTGCAAACTTCTCCGTCGACAGATTATCCACTGTGTTGAGCGTTATCGCATTACCTTTCTCGTCAGCCATAGTCATTGGACAAGCGGACACTCCGGCCATAGTCATCGAAACCATTTGCAGCTCTGGAAACGCGCGGCCCATTCCGTCTGCATCGACGATGGGTAGGCCCGCCGTCGCAGCAACCGCAATGGGAATAGTTGAGTTTAGCCCTCCCGCCTCAATGCAAAAAACCGCATCGGCCTTACGACCTATCAAGGCTTCGAGCGCACGCAGCGCAGCAAGAGCCTCATCACCACGTGGCAGTTTTTCAAGCATTACTGTTGGCGCGCCCATCATAGCGACTGGCACGACGAGCGCGTCGTCAGCCAGATCGTCCACGTCAATCACCTTTACTGGGCCGCTGGCAGCAATCGCCTGCTCAGCCATCAGTTTGCCAATATAAGGATCACCACCCCCACCGGTGCCCAGAAAAGCCCCACCTAAAGCAATATGGCCCATGTCATTTTGAGTGATGATCTTGAGCGGTTTCATCGTATGCCTCCTCGACTTTGCATTGGCACGAAGGTCACGTCGGGGTAGCCAAATGCTGCAGGTCCTACGACCGCTAGCGCCTCAGGTGTCCGAAGGAGGCCGTGACAAGGCAGACCCAGCACAGCAATCCGCTGGCCATAGCGTAGCATTTCAGTCGTAATCGGGTGACCAGTGTCTGCATCAAGCACAACAATCAGATCAGGAACACAGACCTCAACGGTGTCGTTGCGCACAAAAATAAGAAATTCGTTCTGGAGGTTGATCCGCCCAGTATCTCCTTGGAAATTGCCATAGCCGTCCAAAGACAGATGCCCCACAGCAAAACCGCCTTTCAGGTGGCGTTGAAGATCGGAAATCTTGGCAGTCATTAGAAGCCTTCCACCCTCGTGATCGATGACTGCTTGAACTGGATCGCGGTGTTCGCGATTGGCATCAAGCACCGCACGTCCAAGATTGCGAGCTTGCGTGACGGTGTTTGGGATCGCTGCACGTTTAACAAATTCACCACGCATTGGGGCCTGTGCCAGACCAGCAGCCGCACCCATTGCCACGACGGTCGCTCGTGCAAGATCTTCCAGCCATTTGTCACTCTGCGTTTCACGAAAAACGACGACATTTCCCTTTTCATCTGCCATAGCAGCCGGTGCTGAACGCTGCCCATAGATTGACCAAGTAATCATCTGCATTTCGGGAAAGGCGCGGCCCATACCGTCACCATCAACGATTGGAAGACCAGCTTGCGCCGCCGTCAACATAGGTTCCATCGCGTTGGCACCCCCGATTTCTGCTGAGATCAGCGCATCAACTTTACGCCCAACTTCTTGCTCCACGGCACGCAGCGCGCGTAGACATTCTTCGCCTTCTTCGATTTTCTCGACACCGACAACCGGTGCGCCAATGCCTCCCAACGACACAACAAGGGCATTATCAGGCAACTCATCCAGTGGGATCACGGGAATCTTGCGACCTTTGCGCAGTTCTTCACGCACACGCAGCTTTCCGATATAAGGATTTCCCCCACCACCGGTGCCAAGAATTGCGGCCCCCACTTCGAGCGCATCGAGATCGTCGAGTGTGACTTCACGCATAGTATCAGCCATTCAAAGACCCCACGACTTTGAGGCGGATGCGTGTTGCATCACCGGGCAAATAGGCAAGCGGCACATCTTCTTGATCCAGTAATTCAATACTGTCAGGGTTCGCACCTGCGGCAATAGCTTTACCAGTAGCTTCCTTGCGGGCTTCTGCCAGTGCAGCCTCGCGGCTTATGGAAGCGAGCGAGAAAATCCGGTCAACTTCGCCAGAAATCTGCCCGATCGCCGCGCCAACCGCATTCGCCACCGAATAGTGATTGGGACGAATGACTTTCAGGCCACTCATAATGTCAGGCATTAGGATCGACCCACCGCCCACTGCTAATATAGGGATGGGATCCGGTGAAACTCGCATCCGTTCCACGGCGTTCGACACCATTTCATCGATCTTCTCTTTGGCTTTCTGCAGTCGATCATCGTCGACGACACCAACCAAGGCGGCATCCCCGACATCCGCCAACCCAAGACCCGCGACCACATCCGTCGCGGTTAAGGTTTTACCGCCGAATACAAGCGCCTCCTGCAAGATGCGATAACCTACGGACCGCGGTCCGACCGTTATCGCATCGCCTCCGGCAGCGACAATTGTTCCACCACCAAGGGCTATTGAGTAAACATCAGGCATCCGAAAGTTCGTGCGCACACCGCCGACATCGACTGTCGTGCTGGCCTGACGCGGAAACCCCTTAACCAAGGCCCCAACATCCGTGGTAGTCCCACCAATATCCACAACAATCGCATCTGATTCTCCAGATAAGAAAGACGCGCCTCGCATAGAGTTGGTCGGTCCGCTGGCAAATGTAAGCACCGGATAGGCCTGCACGAAATCTCGGTTCATCAGCGTGCCATCGTTCTGCGTTATGTAATACGGACAGGTCAGACCAACGAGTTGCAATGCAGTGGTAAAGGCCTCGACAGTTTTGCGCGATAACGCTCGCAATGAGGCATTCATGATCGCCGCGTTTTCACGCTCAAGAATACCCAGTCGCCCAATCTCGGATGAAAGTGTAAAATTTGCGTCTGGTAAACGTTCCTTCAACCGCTCCATGGCGCGGCGTTCCATTGTGTCGCTGACTGGCGAAAAGATGGACGATATTGCAATTGTATTGATACCAGCGGCACCAATTTCAGCGGCAATATCATCCAGTTCTGTCATATCAAGTGGACTGATCTCGCGTCCGTCAAATTCGTGTCCACCCTTGGCCATCCAATATTGGCCACCAACAGCTTCGCGCATGTCATCCGGCCAATCAACCATAGGAGGAAGGCATTGAGCAGCCGGAAGGCACAAACGCACCGCCGCCGTCCGCACCATATGCTGACGCTCGACCACCGCATTTACAAAATGGGTGGTGCCGATCATCACTGCTGATACGCGGCCTGCAGGCACACCCGATTGATCGAGCACCTTTGTGATACTGTCGGCTACGCCACCCATAACGTCTTCCGTTGTGGGTGACTTAACTCCCGCCAAGATCTTATCTCCGTCCATCACCACCGCGTCGGTATTTGTGCCGCCGACATCAACGCCAATTCGTATCATTCGCTATCCTCCAATTGCGGTCGACGGATTGAGCACCGCCGCACGCTCTTCTTTGCTAACTCTGGGTTTAAGCGCATCCGCAGCATCGGTTGTGACTGGAATCGCGGATAAAAGCGCACGTGTATAGGCGTGGTTCGGGCTGCTGAACACCTGTTCTACAGACCCTTCCTCCACGATCTGACCACGCAGCATAACGCCAACGCGATTACAGAAATTTCGCATTAGCGAGAGGTCATGGCTGATGAACAGATAAGTGAGGTCAAATTCGATGCGCAGACGGTGCAGCAGCTCAATCACGGTAGATTGGACCAAGACATCAAGCGCCGAAGTTGGCTCGTCTAACACTAGAATGCTCGGATTGACCGAAAGCGCACGAGCTATGGCGACGCGCTGTTTTTGGCCGCCAGATAATTCGTGCGGATACATATTCGCCATGTCAGCTGGTAGATCGACCATTTCCAGCAACTCGCATACACGGCTTTTGATCCTATTTGCCTTGTGACCGGTGAATTTCAGCGGCACGGCGATCTGATCAGTGATTGTGCGACGCGGGTTCAGCGACGATCCGGGGTTCTGATACACAATCTGGATAAGCTTGCGAAACTCGGATGTTCTGCCGATCCGCGCCACGTCCTGCCCATTAACGAATATACGCCCTGCAGTTGGATCGATCAGACCAAGGGTCATCTTGGCCAGCGTCGTCTTGCCCGATCCACTTTCGCCCGCGAGACCAAAGATATCGCCTGGCTGCACGTTAATCGTGATGTTATCGACTGCTCGATGAGCTGTTTTAGTTTGATTGAAAAATCCTTTGCTCACGAGGAAATCCTTCGAGACGGCCTCAATCGAAATTGCAGCGTCGGAGCCTTTGCGCTCGTTGGTCATCGTCACGACACCAGGCCCGTAAAGCGGCGGGACGGCTGCCATCAGGCGCTTGGTATAATCGTGTTTCGGGGCACTAAAAATCGCATCGCGGGAGCCTGTTTCAACGATACGGCCTTGGTCCATCACATATACGCGGTCCGCCATTTCACGCACTACCCCCAAATTGTGCGTAATCAGCAGCAGCGACAGCCCTTCCTTTGCAACTAGATGGTTCAGCAGGTCCAGAATTTCGTCCTGTGTCGTCACATCCAGCGCCGTTCCCGGCTCGTCCGCAATCAACAAACGCGGCTTATTCAGCAGGGCCATGCCGATAAGCACGCGCTGGCGCATTCCCCCCGACAGCATGATCGGATAGCTATCGAGAATACGCGCCCCTTCTGAGAGTTGCACTTTGCCAAGTGTTTCGACGATATGGTCGCGTCTTTTTACGGCGGTGCGACGCTTACCAAGTCGGGCGTCAGCATAGCGCACGATGTCATCCATTTGACGTCCAATTGTCAGCACCGGGTTGAACGAAAGCATAGGGTCTTGCAGGACAATCGAGATCCCAGTTCCCTTGAGCTTATTACGTTCTATCCTATTCAGGTCTAACAGCGAGCGACCATCATACCGAATTGCTCCGGCCTCAACGACGCCAGGTGGCATCGGGAGCGTGCCAATGATCGTTCGCATGGTTACTGTCTTGCCGGAACCCGACTGCCCGATCAGCGACACACGCTCACCAACTCCGACTGTCAAAGATACATTATGCAACACCCTGCGATACTGACCATAAGCCTGAAAACCAATTGTCAGATTGTCGATTTCAAGGAGGGGGGGCTTAATCATAATTCGACATCCAGCATGTCACGCAACCCGTCGCCGAGCAGGTTGAAGCCAAGTATTGCATACAAGATTGCAAATCCCGGCATCACGGCCTGCCACCACATCTCCGGCATATATTCAGCACCTGTTGCGACCATTGTTCCAAGGTCTGGCGTAGGGGGTTGGATGCCGAGCCCAAGGAACGAAAGCGACGCCCCAAACAGGATCACAAAGCCCGCATCGAGAGAGATTTTCACCGCAATCGCCGAAATACAGTTCGGCAAAAGTTCCCGAAATAGAATGTGAAAATGCGAGGCGCCAGCAATCTTTGCCGCTTCGACGTAGTCCTCGTTCATCTGCGCCTTTACGATACGGTAGATCAGCCGAGTGTGCCACGTCCACCAAAGTAGCGTGATCGCGATCATCGCATTGACAAGGTTCGGTGAGAGCACCGCAGTGATAGCCAGCGCCATAGCAAGTGGAGGCAAGGCCAGCATTATATCGGTAAACCGCATAATGATTGTCTCGACCCAGCCCCCAAAGTAGCCGGCCATCAATCCAAGCACGACGCCGAACGGGACCGCAACACCGAGAACTCCTATGACGAGGCCCAGCGACACTCGGTATCCATAAAGCACTCGACTAAGCACATCCCGCCCAACATTATCAGTGCCCATGAAATGATCCCACGATGGCGCCATGTGACGGTTTCGAAAATCTACAAATGATCCTGCGCTGTCAGGATGCGGTGCAAGCAGAGGTGCAAAAATGGCAGCAATGAATACGCTGAAGACAATTACGGCACCTACTAAAGCGGCCGGATTGCGGCTGAACCGATACATCGCCATTTGTCGCGCTGTTAGGGTGCGTTGGACGTTTGATTCAAGTAGCATCATTTGCTTCTGCCCTCACGTAGCCGGTGGCGCGGGTCCAACACGCCGAGGACAATGTCAATAACCAGATTAGCAACCACAAAGAACAATCCGGATACAAGGACGACCCCGATGACGGCATTGAGGTCCTTTTGCAGTATGGTCCGCACTCCGTAGCTGGCGATGCCAGGCCACGAAAACACAAATTCTACGATAAAGGCGTTGCCAATAAGGGACGCAAACTCCAATCCTAGAATGGTAAGAGGGGCAACGGATGCAACCCGCAACATATAACGAAACCGCACCACTCGCTCAGGAATACCATAGGCGCGGGAGGCTTCGATGAAGTCACGACTTGCGACCTCGATCATCGCAGAACGAGTAATGCGGACAACTTGACCAATACCGCCAGCAGCAAGCGCTATTGATGGCAAAAATAGGTGACGCAAAGCATCACCGACCACATCCCAGCGTCCTTTGAACAAACCATCGACCAGAAGTAGTCCTGTGATATCTGCATCAAACGCAATGGATGGGTCGAGACGGCCAGTGATCGGAAAGAATCCGAAATATTTAGCTGCACTTAGCTGGAGAAGGATCGCCAGAACAAAACCAGGTGTCACAACTCCGATAAGGGAAATGACTCTAATGAAATTATCGCCCCAAGTGTTCCGATACACCGCCGCCAATATACCAAGCGGAATGGATATGATAATCTGTAAGATTACCGTAAAAAGAACCAATTCTAAGGTTGCAGGGAGCGCTGCGAGGATATCGTCCATGACGGGACGCGAAGTTAATAGGGATTTCCCCAAATCGCCCTGCAATAGCCCAGACAGATAAGTGCCGAGTTGAAAGACGAATGGCTGATCAAGACCCATCTCAAACCGCAGTTCTGTTACCTGTTCAGGCGTAGCCATCGGCCCCAAGGCGATCCGCGCAGGATCTCCCGGCACAATCCGTGCGATAATAAATATCAAAATCGCCAAGCCCAGTAAAACTAAGAATAACGAGGCAGCGCGGCGAATTAGATAAAGCAGCATGATCGACAAATCCCCTTAAGGTCAGCCTATGCGCAGACCTAAGAGAAAGCAGATTCAAAAAATGGCTAGTTTTTATCTTATAAGTATAGTTTTTTAAATAAATTTAATTATTGCTATTTAATTCAATAAGTTGTCCTCGTCGGCGTGCTCCAGTCATCTGAAATAATTTCGATAGGTGATACTTCACACCCGCCTCAGTCAGCCCCAATGAACGTGCGATTTCTTTGTTTGTTGCACCTGATCGCAACGCTGTCATGATCCGCAATTGCCGACGATTCATCCCAAGATCTCTCATCGCAGGGGGCACCCAATAGCTTTGTTCAACCAGATGCAAAACCTTGCGGGTCATCCGTGAAAGTTGCATATGGCCGCGCCAGAACCGACTTGACGTCAAACGCTTTTCGAGGCCAGACAAAGCACCTCTGTGTTCAAGAAATGGCGCGGCATTGCCTTCACGAACCGCGATGTAGAAAGCCCGCTGAACCAAACGTTGCCGCAAATGTCCTGGCTGACGCTCAGCCTCTTGCAAAATCTTATTAATTTCAGCCCTCGGCCCCGCAACTTTCGTAACAGAAAGGTCGCTCACCCCAAGCGCAGACACGATCGCACTTAGCAAAACTGATCCGGTTGGGCCTTTAAGGTTTTGGTGATCCAACTGGGCAAGCTCCTGTTCAGAACCACCCAAACTATGGTCCAGCCGGTCGACTTCAAACTCGAGCAAACCCAGCACAGTAGAGTGGCGACCGTGTCGCTGCGTATATCCAATTTGATAGGCCGCGAGCTCAGATAAAGCGGCGTCACGCCCTTCAGTAAAGTAGATCGACAGAACCGAAATACGCCCTAACTGATTGAAAATTTCTGGCCAACTATCTCCTGAAACTAAAGACTCCCGCAGAGCCTCAGAGCGCGCAGGAATATGCGCATGGCTACCAGTTTCATAGTCTAAGAGCAGGTCAATAATCTCGCTAAGATCGGCCTCGTTTCCATAGACCATGTCCCATTTATTCAGGCATGTCTTTGCAGCCGTCAAATGTTTTCGCCCCTCTCGGAGGTAACCTTCCATGACCGAGAGATCAGCAAGATGCAGATGGATAAAATGTTCCAAGTGTGAATGGTCCGCTGCACGGTAAGAAGCAATAGCACGCAATCCGAACGAACGCGCCTCTTTTAGGCGGCCAGCACGCACAAGGATGACCAGCATTGAATTACAGTATAATCCAGAGGTCAGCGGATCAGAAATTGGAAGTTGCCTTTCAAAGATTGTCCAACGATCAAGATCCTTGGCACCAATCGGATCACCAAGATGAATGCTCACTAACAATTCCACAGTGGTAAAGCGCACTGTCTTCTCAAAAGCCAGCTTATGATCATTCACATGAGCATGCGCCCGTGCCGCTTGCCCAAATTTGCAAAGATATAAAACCAGCCCGCAAAAAGCAGCCTCTTGATCACGCCAATGGTCATCAGGCATGGCCGACAGGATTTCACCTAAAGCATCAAACCCGTGCTGAAACGCAAACTTGTCACCGCCCATAGCCTCAAAATAGCGATCGCCCTTAGCCAAATCGCCGGAGGCGTAGGCCGCGACAATGTGAGAAACAATGTTAGTATTAATTGGCGAATTCACCTTTGGTAACCTCCCGGCTTTACTGTCAGCACCGACGTTTCCCCATATTTCCTCCACTTAGCGTGCAAATCATTCGATCCCTCAATGCGGCAATTTCGCTGTGAGCCGTAGCGTGCGAAAAATCGATATAAACTGTCTTCTAGTGTTCGATAAAGGAACCCGACGACAGTAACCATCGCTGTGACAGCCACCCTATTGATCTTTGCTGCGGACAAGCTTGGACTAGCGCCTCACTGGATGAGCGTAGCTTTAGCGCGAAAGCTGAAAGCAGACGGCTTCTTGACGGTTGGTGACAGGAAGAACCTGCGGCATAAGCTGCCTCGTGCATTCCTCACCGGTGGTTCGAGAGCATACGCACTTAAACTGTCCGAATTGCAAAAGTGGTCGGAGACGTTGGAACAGTCGGAGCAACAAGAAAAACATCAAGATATCAGCCATCGTTCCGACCGGTCCGACCGTTCCGACGTCGTCATTGCCTGTGCTGCTTGCAGCATTTGACACTTTGGGTTCAAGCCAACGATACGGCTACCCTCCTGCGCAATCACGACTGCAGATCTTTAGTTCCCGCCCTGTCAGTGTCAGTCGCAATGCCTGAATGGCTGCCAATGTCGGAGTTGGCACCTGATCATAGCTGAGCAAGCGCAGAAACTCGATCCAGGCGACCTCGTTGTCACTTAATTTGTGCATGGTGGGTTTTGTATTTCTTTGCATTGTCAGATCCTATTTCCCAAATATCGATAGAATGGTTGAGCGCGCACGCGTTGTAACCGCTGGGTCGCTGTTGTCGGACGCCTCTCGCAACAATGTAAGCCAACCGACCTCATGTTGTGAAACCACGGTGCCAAGCACCTCGTCATAAACACGAAGCATCGTCTCGTTTCCGTGCTGGGCCAGCGCCAGCCGGAGCATATATTTTGAATCAACTTCTAACGCGGCGGCAAGCGTTGCTACACGGTCAATTGGAAGCTTGCTGTGGCCTTGCTTAAGCATTGTTAGCATATTTGGATTTGTGAAACCCGCGGCGGTCGCGATCTCTCTTTGCGTCTTTTTATAGCGCAGCTCGAGAATGCGCCGGTCGATATAGACCGCGAGGCCGGAAGCTGCGTGTGGGCCGAGTTTGTTTGCCATGATCTTGTTACTCCTTATGCTGACGTTGTGTTTACAAGAGTATTTATAGCGACATTATGATGGGTTTCGCTTGGGTGTCGGTGGGTTGTCACCCCAACCGCAGCCGTGTGTTACGTATGATTTCAGCCGGCAAACGCAGTGCCGTCTAATTGGTGAACCCTGAGGTTCTTGAGCGACAGTTCTCTAGCCTGACAAGGCGCAACAGGCGCTATTGTCGGCAGTGGCCAACCGTTAGGGGGGCAAGGCTGCGGACAAACTTGGGACGGTCTGTATCGGCCCGTCAGAGATGAAGTCTTTCGGCAGACCGAGTGAGGAACACGTCTCCAATCTGTGCCCAGGGCTAGGCACATACTTTGCGTCGTCCTTGAGTTGCGGTGGATGGCACCCCTGATTCAGATATCAAATTCTTGCCCATATCAAAATTCAGTTTGACATCATCTAATATTTGTGACTTTATGTATGTCACAGTCACAGTCACAAGGGGGTTAGGAAATGGTAAAAACTGCAGTAGAGCGCAAACGGCTACAACGGGAACGCGACCGAGAACAGCGTGAGAAAATGCGCCATATTCTGCGAGACAGCACGTATCCTTATCTCAAAAGAACTTTCAGTGACCTTGCAAATGAAGAGGGTGGCTTTTCTGATATTGAGATCCCACTTCTGGTGGCCGGCATTCAACCTCCCACTTTCTTTGACGAGCGTGGTCCGGAAGAATGTGCGTTGGATGGCGTCACTGACGGGGTCGACAATCCTTATCTTGGCGCCGAAGGCGCAATTGGACGAGCAGAGGTAATCGTCGACTGCTTGCTTGATGCCGCATTGGAACTCTCTGGCATAGTCAACAGCTACAAGCGTCAGGAATTAGAAGCCCGCCTAAGGGAACTTGAAAGTTCTGATACAACAGATCGCGCAACAGCAATGAAAGACGCAGTAAAGCTCAACAAGATATTGGATCAACTAAACAAAAAGGTCCGAAGGTCTTTCCCAGAGTGGAAAGTAACGGGCAGTTAAGCCCAAAATCGTGAGGCGGCCAAGTTTGGACGCGAGACCGCCTCACAAATTGTAACGTCAAACTCAATGGAGTGACATCATGACCACTAGTAACCCAAAAAAACTGGTTAAGGCAACATTTCGCGATTACCTATCCCAACCTGCGTTCGAGGATGAACTGGACTGCTTTGCCATGGGCGGCGAAAACTATGGCCTTTTCAGTTTTGACGATCGCGAAAGCTTTCTCGATTTCGTTGCACCTGATAATGATTGGGAAGGTGACAAGTTCAATGTTGAGCTTTTAGCTAACTTCTTTAAGTTTTACGGTGATTATTTTAGTGAATTGTGCGACCTTTCGCCAGATCATGTAGTCACACTGAACCAAGCTGAGCGTCACGCAAAGACAACAAGAAGTATGGAATTATTGAGGCGGCGGCTTGAGGCTAAGCTACGCAAAATCAAATGTAATAAATCCAACTTCGATCGGGCTGCAATTAAGTAAATCGTGCTCCAACGTCATAGGCGCCCACCGGTGCATTACTGGTGGGCGACCTCGCGGCATTCGTCTGCTGTGCCTCCGCAAGGGCAAACACGGCTCTCAATTCCAATCATCTCCAGATCTTAGCCTTTGGTGATCTGGAGAAGTGTAGGCGCAAGGCACATGTTCACCCCCACACACACGTTAACCCATTGTATTCAATAACAGGTTAACCCCATAAGAAGAACAGGGACGTCTCAATTGCAGTATACACAAAAGCTGAAATCGTCCGCCGCGCGCTTACGAGGAAACCTTGTCGCATATGTCCGAGTGTCAACGACGAGGCAAATGAATGAAGGTGATAGCCTGGACAGGCTTTGTTGCACAAATAGTCTCGTATCAGGGATTCATGTTGTAAATCCAGCATGGTAGCTGGCGTCATGAGTAAACCTATCGCCCCGATTTACCGCACGAGGAACTGGCCTGAGTATAACAAGGCCCTGAAGCGACGCGGGTCACTGACCATTTGGTTTAACCCAGAGGTCACTTGGAAAGCTGCGCCTACCGTTGCCCGGCAGTGGTTTGTTTGCAAACCATGAGAGGGGGGCAAACGGGGCCGCCAGCCACGCTATAGCGATGCGGCGATCCAAGCCTGTCTCACGTTGAAAGTGCTGTTCGGAATGCCTTTGAGGCAGGCGACGGGCTTTGTGGAAAGCCTGTTGAAATTGATCGACCTTGACTGGGAGGTCCCAGACTTCAGCACGTTATGTCGGCGTCAGAAAAGGCTATCGGTTACCATCCCGTATCAGGGCTCAAAGGGCCCGCTAAACCTCCTTATCGACAGTACCGGCATCAAAGTTGAGGGCGAAGGTGAGTGGAACGCTCGCAAGCATGGCGGGCCGAAACGTCGGGTGTGGCGCAAGATACATATAGGGATTGATGAAGAAACGTTGGAGATACGCGCGGTCGAAGTGACGAGTAGCAGCATTGGAGACCCACCCATGTTGCCCAACCTTCTCGGTCAGATCACACCAGATCAGAAGATTGGCAGTGTCACAGCAGATGGGGCATATGACACCCGCAAATGCCATGATGCGATTGCGGCCCGCAATGCCCGTGCTGTCATCCCGCCACGCAAGAATGCCAAGCTATGGAAGCCGGATACGCTGGGGGCCAGAGCCCGAAACGAAGCGGTACAGTCCTCAAAGGATCTCGGCCGCGCTCAATGGCGTCGCTTGAGCGGATACCACCGCAGGAGTCGTGTTGAGACAAAGATGCATTGTTTGAAACTACTCGGGCAGCGCCTGGCCGCACGAGACTTTGACCGGCAAGTTGCGGAAGTCCAAATCCGTGCCGCGATACTCAACGGCTTCACCGCCCTTGGCATCCCAAACACCGTTACTGTAGGCTGAATCCGTCAGGGGTCAGGGGAAGCACGCCATAAGGGCGATTTGTGCAACAAAGCCCAGAAAAGCTCAACAGCTTCCTTGAAGGTAAGTGCGTCCTGCTCACGCTTAAGCGCTATGCGGGCCTCAGCCTTTTGTTCAACAGGATCGATACCTTCGCTGATTTGCTGCCGAAGGATACGTGCCTTTGCTCGAGCGTCCGCAAGCGTGACATCGGGAAACCCACCAAGACCCATCTCTCGTCGCTTGTTCCCAATCTTAACGCGAAGGATCCATGATCTTGCTCTTGTTTGTGCAACGGTTAAATAAAGCCCAGTCACACCTCCGACCGCATGCAGTCCAGGCTGCACCATCTGCCGGACCTCAATGGCAGAAAGTTCTTTCGCTTGCTTAGGCATATCCCACCATCCCTACCACCATAAAATATGCACTTCGCTACCAGCTACTACAACGGGCTGCAACTTCTATTAGGCGTAAGATATTGATATTATGCATACATTATTCACATCAACAACAGACTGCATCATAGATATGGCAGCCCTAGGGACTGCCATTGGTACTTCTTAAATCCTTCATTTCAGTATGTTACGGGACATTTTGGGCTAGTTGGTCGATCCTTGTGTGCTTTTCGTTCTCGCAAGGCCGCTATCAGCCAGCCTGTAGCGTCGGGCATTCTTTGTATATGTCGCGACCTCTTTCGTCGTTGCGTGGCCAGGCGACGCTCACGGTCATCCCCGAGGCAGGCCATTTGCCCACCCTAGATCAGCCCAATACAACATGCGTTGCACTGGAACCCTGGCTTTTTTTTGATTATCAATCTTTTCAAGCGAGTGTTGTGGCGTGTTGGGGACTAGGCCGTTGCCTGTGGCGGCTTATCTAAGGTCTATGAAAAAGCCCACATATTACGCCCCGCACGGTGGCCACCCACCGCAAACGCAGCTCCTCACGGACCGCGCCATTTTCACTGAGGCCTACGCCGTCATCCCCAAAGGGACAATGCGCGATATCGTGACAAGCAACCTACCGTTTTGGGATAAAACCCGCGCATGGGTCCTCGCGCGGCCACTGTCGGGCTTTGCCGAAACGTTCAGCCAATACATCGTTGAAGTCAGCGCTGGTGGGGGGTCGCAAAAACCCGACACCGACGCTGAGGCGCAGACGGTGATCTTCGTCGTTGAAGGCGGCGCAACGCTGACCATCGACGGCAAAACGCACAGGTTAACAACAGGCAGCTACGCCTACATCCCTGTCGATACGCATTGGACGTTTCTAAACGACACAGACGCGGCCTGCCGTTTCCACTGGATTCGCAAGGCTTATGAATGGGTTGACGGCATCGAAGCGCCACCCGTTCTGGTCACCAATGACGCCGACGTTGAACCCGACTACATGCCCGGCACCGAACGTGCATGGGGCACTTCACGTTTCGTGGATTCAGACGATATGCGCCACGACATGGCCGTGACAATCGTGACGTTCCAACCGGGCGGTCTAATCCCGTTCTTAGAAACCCACGTCATGGAACACGGGCTCTATGTGCTTGAAGGCAAAGCGGTCTATAACCTCAATAACGATTGGGTCGAAGTTGAAGCAGGCGATTTCATGTGGCTGCGCGCGTTCTGCCCGCAGGCCTGTTACACGGGTGGTCCGGGTCAGTTCCGCTACCTGCTGTATAAAGACGTAAACCGTCACCCCGGTCTTTGATTTAGGCCCGAAATCATGCCTCGAAACGCGTTGGGTGGTGTGGTGACACGCCGCCCAGTTCGCGTGTCAGCGCATCGGCCCCTGCCCGCACCAGCGCCCCGATCTCGGCAATCTTTTCATCGGTGATCCGCGCCACGGGGCCTGATATTGACAGCCCCGCGACCGCGTCACCGTAAACGTCAAAAACTGGTGCCGCGATACAGCGCATGCCGATGTTTTTCTCTTCGCCGTCGAACGAATAGCCGCGTCGTTGCGTTTCACGCAAATCGCCCATCAGCGCGTCGCGCGTGACCAATGTGAACGCTGTAAACTGTTCAGGCGTGCGCGCGGCAAGCATGGCATCCACCCGTTTTTGCGGCCATTGCGCCAACAATGCCTTGCCGATGCCTGACGCATGCATGGGCGATAACGTCCCCGGTGGAAAGAATGCGCGAATGGCGTGGTGGGTTTCCGACTGGCTGAGAAACAACACGTCCGCGTCCTTGGCTACCCCAAGGTTCGCGGTCTCTTCCGTGGCTTCCATCAAACGACGCAAGTGTGGCCGTGCGCGTTCCACCATCGACGTGCGGCGCAGAAACTTTGCGCCGGTCAAAAACGCCCCTGCCCCGACAGACCAAACCTGTCGCGATTCGTCGAAATCTGTGAACGCATGGGTGCGGTAGGTCGTCAGAACACGGTAGATCGTAGCGGGGGACTGGCCCAGATCGCTTGCAAGCTCACTTAACGTCGCTTCTTCGAGATCGCCCAACCGCGACAGAACCTCGAGCGCGCGATCCAACGATTTAATGGTGTTCTGTTCGGTCTTATCGACCCACGCCTTGGGTCGTCCC
Source organism: Octadecabacter antarcticus 307 (assembly GCF_000155675.2). GTDB lineage: Bacteria > Pseudomonadota > Alphaproteobacteria > Rhodobacterales > Rhodobacteraceae > Octadecabacter > Octadecabacter antarcticus. Next base: position 1,066,588 of record NC_020911.1, on the reverse strand, counting down.
CGCGCACGGGATTGGGCATGGAAAGGTGCAGTATCAGGGTCATCAGGCATGGCTTTTTCACTTTATGAAATTAAATTTCAATATATGAAAAAATATAAGCAACTGACAAGGCTTCATTTTTGCAATCGAACACCATTCTGAAAAACCATTCCGAAAAAATTGCCCCCTCATACGACCTGACATAGACATAGCCAATCCTAGAAAGGACACGCCATGAGCTTTCAGAACCCCGTCTTCATCCCTGGCCCGACAAACATGCCAGAGGCGATCCGCCAAGCCTGTTATATGCCAACAATCGATCACCGCTCCCCGATGTTTGGTAAGATCTTGCACCCTGTGCTGGATGGCGTGCGTCGGGTGTTGAAATCCAAAACCGCGAAGATCTTTATCTTCCCATCCACAGGCACGGGCGGCTGGGAAACGGCCCTGTCCAACTGCCTGAATGCGGGCGACAAGGTTTTGGCCGCGCGCAATGGCATGTTTTCGCACCGCTGGATTGATATGTGCCTACGGCACGGATTGGACGTGCAGGTTGTTGAAACCCCTTGGGGCCACGGGTTGCCCGCGGCTGAATACGAAGACATCCTGAAGGCCGACAAGAACCACGACATCAAGGTCGTGCTGGCCACACACAACGAAACTGCGACCGGCGTGAAGTCAGACATTGCGGCAGTCCGCAAAGCCTTAGAAGCCGCAAACCACCCTGCGATGTTGTTTGTGGATGGCGTGTCGTCCATCGGGTCGATGGATTTCCGCATGGATGAATGGGGCGTCGACGTTGCCGTCACTGGGTCACAAAAGGGCTTTATGTTGCCTGCGGGTCTGGCCATCGTCGGCTTTTCCGACCGCGCCATGCAAGCCACCAAAACTTCCACCTTGCCGCGCACCTTCTTTGACGTGCACGACATGCAAAAGGGCTACGACAACAACGCATTCCCCTACACGCCACCCGTTGGTTTGATGAACGGTCTGAAACTGGCGCTTGAGATGATCGAAGAAGAGGGTCTTGAGAATGTGTTCACACGCCACCGCCGCATCGCGACAGGCGTTCGGCTCGCAGTTAAGGCTTGGGGGCTTGAGTTGTGCGCGGTGTCGCCCGACGTTTATTCCGACACCGTTTCTGCCATCAAAACGCCGGACGGGTTCAACGCCACAGACATCGTCACGCGCGCCGCCGACAAGTATGGTATGGCGTTTGGTGTCGGTCTTGGCGAAGTTGCTGGCAACGTATTTCGCATCGGACATCTAGGCATGCTGACAGACGCGATGATGTTGTCGGGTCTGGGCGTGGCTGAAATGGTCATGGTTGACCTTGGCTTGGACGTCAAACTGGGGTCTGGTGTCGCTGCTGCACAGCAATTCTACCGCCACGGCATCTAAGCTTGAACCTAACGATCACACGAGGATACCAAAGATGTATATCCCCACCTACCAAGACATGCTCGACGCGCACGTTCGCATCCAACCACACATCAAGCGCACGCCCGTGCTGACCTCTGATTTTCTGAATGAGCTGACAGGCGCACAGTTGTTTTTTAAGTGCGAAAACTTTCAGACACCTGGTGCGTTCAAAGTCCGCGGCGCGTCCAACGCAGTGTTCGGGCTGGATGATGAACAGGCCAAGGTGGGTGTGGCCACACATTCATCCGGCAATCACGCGTCGTGTTTGTCCTACGCTGCGATGCGCCGTGGAATTCCGTGCAATGTTGTGATGCCGCGCACGGCCCCACAGGCCAAGAAAGACACTGTCGCACGCTACGGTGGCAAGATCACCGAATGTGAGCCGTCAACGACATCGCGCGAAGAAACATTTGCGCGCATTCAGGCCGAAACCGGTGGCAATTTCGTCCACCCTTACAACGACCCGCGCGTTATAGCAGGCCAGGGCACTTGCGCGCGCGAATTCATGGAACAGACAGACGGCCTGGAGATGATGGTTGCCCCCATCGGTGGTGGTGGCATGATTTCCGGCACCTGCCTGACGTTATCGACCCAAGCCCCCGAAGTGCAAATCATCGCATCCGAACCTGAACAGGCAGACGACGCCTACCGCAGCTTCAAGGCAGGTTACATCATCGCAGATGACGCCCCCCAGACGATTGCAGACGGCTTGCTTGTTCCCCTCAAGGAACTGACGTGGCATTTTGTATCCAACCACGTCACAGACATCCTCACCGTATCCGAAGACGAAATTATTGATGCGATGAAACTGACATGGAAACATCTGCGGATCGTCATGGAGCCCAGCTGTGCCCCACCATTGGCAACCATATTGAAAAAAAAGGACCGGTTCGCGGGTAAGCGGGTCGGTATCATCATCACAGGCGGGAATGTCGACCTCGACAAACTGCCGTGGATCAAATGAAGGAAATGTTAAAGATGAACACGCACCCAAATTTTGAAGACTATGAAGTCGGCTACGACATTCCAGCTAAACCAGGCATGGATGAAGCAGATATCCAAACGCCTTGCCTTGTCCTTGATCTTGATGCGCTTGAGCGCAACATCAAGAAGATGGGCGATTACGCCAAAGCCCATGGGATGCGCCACCGCGTCCACGGCAAGATGCACAAATCTGTCGATGTGGCTATGCTGCAAGAAAAGCTTGGTGGCGCTGTTGGTGTTTGCTGCCAGAAGGTATCTGAAGCCGAAGTATTCGCCCGCGGCGGCATCAAGGACGTGATGGTGTCCAACCAGGTCACAGCACCCGCAAAAATTGACCGTTTGGCGCGTATGCCAAAACTGGGCGCGCGCGTTTTGTGCTGTGTGGATGACCCTGAAAATGTGGCCAACCTGTCAGCGGCTGCGGTCAAGCACGGCACCCAGATCGAATGTATCGTTGAAATCGACTGTGGCGCTGGCCGCTGCGGCGTATCATCGACCCAAGACGTTGTGAACATCGCCAAGATGATCGACGCGGCTGAGGGTCTGAAGTTTGCCGGCATCCAGGCCTACCAAGGTGCGATGCAACACATGGACAGCTACAGCGATCGTGAAGCCAAAACGGCCGTTGCGATTGGTCAGGTCGAAAACGCAATCACTGGCTTAAAATCTGTCGGTCTTGAGTGCGACATCGTCGGCGGCGGCGGCACTGGTTCGTACTACTTCGAGAGCAACTCGAACGTGTTCAACGAACTGCAGTGTGGATCTTATGCGTTCATGGACGCGGACTACGGTCGTATCCTCGACAAAGACGGCAAGCGCATTGATGACGGCGAATGGGAAAACGCGTTGTTCATCCTGACCACCGTCATGTCCCACGCTAAGGCTGACAAAGCCATCGTGGATGCGGGTCTTAAGGCGCAATCGGTCGACAGTGGTTTGCCAACAGTTTACGGACGCACAGACAGGGTTGAATACGTCAAATGCTCTGATGAACACGGCGTTGTCGCTGACCCGGATGGCGTGTTGAAAGTGAACGACACCCTGAAACTCGTCCCCGGTCACTGTGACCCAACCTGCAACGTGCACGACTGGTATGTCGGTGTGCGCGGCGGCAAAGTTGAAACCGTTTGGCCTGTGTCCGCACGCGGTAAAGCCTACTAATTTTATTCCTCCGGCGGGAGTTGTACCTGCCAAGATGAACAAGGGGGAGAGCGCGAGTTCGCCCCCTATTCTTATTCCAAGGAAAACCGCCCTATGTATATCGTCCCTGAATCCGCTATCGCAGACATCCTGACCCGCCCCGACGCCTTTGACGCCGTCGAAAAGGTCTTCGCCGCCATGTCTGCAGGCGACGCCTACAACTTTCCCGTCATCCGTGAGGCCATCGGACATGAGGAAGCCCTTTATGGCTTCAAGGGCGGCTTTGATGGCGTTGGCAAGTCACTGGGTCTAAAGGCTGGCGGGTATTGGCCGCACAACCTCGAAAAGCGCGGCATCATTAACCACCAATCAACGGTGTTCCTGTTTGATCCTGACACCGGAAAAGTCGCCGCAATGGTTGGCGGCAATCTGTTGACCGCGCTGCGCACAGCCGCTGCATCATCCGTTTCGATCAAGCATCTGGCGCGCAAAGACGCAAAAGTCATGGGCATGATTGGCGCTGGCCATCAGGCGAAATTCCAACTACGTCACGCGCTCGAAACCCACAACTTCGAAAAGGTCATCGGCTGGAACTACCACCCCGAAATGCTGCCGAGCCTTGCCGAAGTGGCCGCTGAGTTTGATCTGCCGTTCGAAGCCGCGTCACTTAAGGGCATGGTTGAGGCAGACGTTGTGATTTCCATGACGTCCTCGTTCAATCCGATCTTTGGCGCAGCCCACATCAGTGACGGAACCCACATCGCCTGCATGGGAACCGACACCGTCGGCAAGCAGGAATGTGACACCGACCTGATCGTCAAGGCCACCATTTTCACCGACGAAGTCGCGCAATCCGTGACCTTGGGCGAAACCCAGCACGCGGTCGCTGCTGGCCTGAAGTCACGCGATGACATTTTTGAATTGGGCGCAGTCATCAACGGCACCCACGCGGGTCGCAAGTCGGAAAATGAAATCACACTGTTTGATGGCACCGGCGTTGGGCTACAAGACCTCGCCGTGTCCGCCAGCATTGTTGAGATCGCCAAAGCCAAAGGCATCGGCATGGAAGTCGATTTTTAATCAAAACAGCCACGCGACAGATTAGAATGCCACGGTGGGGAACCTGCGTGGCATTTTGATTTTTTGATACGGGTTAACTGTCCGGCGTCCAATCTGGCTGGGTCCCAAAGCGGACGACGTCTGGGCCAAGATCGTCCCAACGCACATGATCTCGCGCAAAGATCACGGCCTCTACGGCCAGACCATCCGTGTCGTTCATGGTGCCGAGGGTCAGCGTCATGTGATCGGGGGTTTGCGTGTTGGTGCCAAAGACGGGGCTGCCGCATGTGCCGCAAAAGGCCTTTCTGACCTGAGACCCCTTGGCAGAGGTATATTGGAATGTGCGTACATCCCCGCTGATCGCAACAAGGTCCGCTTTAAACATCGCGCCCACAGTATGGCCTGTTCCGCTAAGGCGGCGGCATTCTTCGCAATGACATTGCGCCACGATACTGGGTGGGCCATCGGCGATGTAGGAAACTTGACCGCAAAGGCATTGTCCGGTGTGTTTTGATCCCATACCCCTGACCCTACAGGGCGGGGCCAAGCGCACAACCACAAAGAAAAAGAGCCCCCGCATCACTGCGAGGACCCTTAAGACTTAGTCGCCAGTGGCGTTACGCCTTGCGCGAGTTTTCCTTGATGCCTTTCATAGCACCCGACACTTCGTCGTCCGCTTCATCGCCAAAGTGCTCTGGCAAAATCAGGTTCAGCACAATCGCAATGAACGCGGCTGGCAAAAGGCCCGATGTCAGCAAGATACGCGCTGTGTCGCCCAAAAAGACCATCGCATCTGGGACCTGCTGTAGGCCAAGACCAACAGACAGTGCCGTCGCGAAGATCACCATGTTACGGCTGTTCCACTTAACATCCGAAAGCATCGATGCACCCGCAGCTGCTACCATGCCAAACATGACAATCACGCCACCACCCAGAACTTGGATCGGGATCGTGTTGATGACCGCGCCTACCTTTGGAACCAGACCACACGCGATCAGGAAGATCGCACCGATTGTCACAACGTGGCGTGACATAACGCCCGTCATTGCAATCAGGCCAACGTTTTGGCTGAACGATGTGTTTGGCAATGACCCAAACACGCCCGCAATCGCCGAACCCAGACCGTCAGCGTATGTAGCACCGGTCACTTCTTCGTCCGTTGCTTCGCGACCTGCGCCACCTTTGGTGATACCAGACACGTCGCCAACCGTTTCAATCGCAGAGATAAACGCCATCAAGCACATGCCGATGATGATCGCCCAGTTGATTGCAAAACCAAACTTGAACGGCTCTGGCAGAGCAAATGCAGCCGCATCTCCAATACCCGAGAGGTTCACGTCGCCCATCAGGTAGGCCACGATGTAACCCGCAATCAGACCCAGCAACACAGCCGACACAGAAAGCATACCGCGCGTGAAAAACTTAAGGCCTAAAGTGACGAACAAAACCACACCCGCTTGGAACCAGTTGGACAAGCCGCCCCATGTTTCCTGGCCACGGTTAAAATCACCTGCACCACCAGCCGCGTATTCAATACCGACCTTGATCAGCGCAAGACCGATCATCAGAACGATCAGGCCAGTGATCAAAGGTGGCAACGCAAAGCGAATGCGACCGACAAACAGACCAAGGAATGCGTGGAACAAGCCACCAATGACAACACCTGTCATCAAACCAGCAAGACCAGCCGTCCCTGCACCGATCATCGCGGGGATCATAACGGGCAAGAATGCAAAGGATGTGCCCTGAACGATTGGCAGTTTGGCACCAACTGGGCCTATGCCGATGGTCTGGATCAGCGTCGCAACGCCAGCAAACATCATTGCCATTTGGATCAGGTAAATGCGTGCTTCTGGATCAGCACCCGGGCCAAACGCAATGCCCGCAGCGCTCGCAATGATGATCGCAGGGGTTACGTTTGAAACGAACATCGCCAGCACGTGCTGGATGCCCAGTGGAATCGCTTTCGCAAGCGGGGGGGTGTAATTGGGATCGCGGAGCTGTTCCGGTGTCCCGATTGAAGAATCTGTCATTGTCATTGTTCCCTTAGCTAGTTTCTTAGTTGAACCCGTCTTGTGCGGGCTTGGTTTACGGTTCGACTGTGAATGGGTCGTCGAACCAGTGTTCTTGAAGATTGTCGCCGGACCCGCCAATGCGGTCGACAACGGCAAAAAGACCCGGGGCATGCAGTGGTACACAAACCCCGTGCCAGATGTTGCGGTGATAATTGATCGCCTGTCCGGATTTGGTGACGAAAGCGCGTGGCGCACTTGGTTTGCCATCGTCGTCTAACGCCACGATCACCAGAAACGCAGCTTGGGTCATCGGGATGAATGCTTGGCTGCCGTCGGGATGGCGTTCCATCATATCCAGTGTGTACGGAAAACTACGCGGTGTTGCGTTAAACAGGCTAATGCCCGCCTGCCCGTCGCTAAAATCCATCCCCGCGCGGTCATGAAACCGCTGACACTGTCCTTGGTTGATGATCTTGTCTGCCGCGCCCGCACACTCAATCACATCGCCGAACGGGGCAAAGGCGCCCCCCGTGAGGGGTTCAGGAACAATCCGAGTCATCCGAAATGATCCATCAAGCGAAATTCGCCGATGCGTTCAACCTGACGACAGGCCGTTGCAAATTCGACCTCGGTGTCGTGATCAATGCGGGTTTGAAACGCGGCCATGATGCTGACCTTGGTGTTGTCACGCACCGCGATAATGAACGGAAATCCGTGTTTTTCGACGTATTGCGTGTTGAGGCCTTGGAACATCGTCCGCTCATCATCCGTCAATGAATCTAGCCCAGCGCCCGCCTGTTCTGACGTGCTTTCAGCCGTCAGCGTACCCGCCGCCGCCAATTTACCCGCCAAATCAGGGTGCGAGGTCAAAACGCCAAGGCGTTCAGCGTAGCTGGCGGACCGAAACATCCGGCACAGCGCAGAATGTACGCCCGTGGCCGTGTCGTGCGTCGGGCCAAGACCCAGCGCGTAGGCCCGATCCGCAATCCATGCAGAATGCTCAAATATGCCACCAAATGCGGTGACAAAATCGCCATGGCTCATCTGCGACGGGCGCGCGCGACGGGTGTGCGGGTTCTGCGCCGCCCAATGATCTGCGATTTCTTCGCGGGTGGCGAACCAAACTCGGTCGTGGCCGCCCGCATAATCAATAAAGTCCTGTAAAGCCCGTGCACGGCCCGGACGCCCAACCAGACGGCAATGCAGACCCAACGACATCATTTTTGCCTGACCTTGGGCACCCTCAGCGTACAGCACATCAAACGTCGCCTTAAGATAGTCAAAGAACTGCGTGCCGGAATTAAACCCCTGCGGCGTCGCGAACCGCATGTCGTTACAATCCAGCGTGTAGGGCACGATCAATTGATCGCGATCACCGAACTCCAACCAGTACGGCACGTCATCGGCGTAGCTGTCTGCGATGTATTTGAAACCGCCCTCTTCAGCCGCCAGACGGATCGTATTCTCGCTAGATCGCCCTGTGTACCAACCACGCGGACGCGACCCCACGACCTCTGTGTGCAACCGGACCGCTTCGGCGATCTGCGCCCGCTCTTCATCTGCAGGCATATCTTTATGCTCAACCCATTTCAGACCGTGCGACGCAATTTCCCATCCAGCCTCAAGCATGGCTTTGACCTGTTCGGGGGATCGCGCCAAGGCGCTGGCCACGCCGTAAACTGTCACCGGAAGTTGATTCAACATTCGGTGCAAACGCCAAAATCCAGCCCGCGCGCCGTATTCATAGATTGATTCCATGTTTGCATGACGCTGATCAGGCCACGCCGCAGCACCGACGATCTCGGACAAAAATGCCTCTGATGCGGCATCCCCATGGAGGATGTTATTCTCACCACCCTCTTCATAATTAAGGACTATTTGCACAGCAATGCGTGCATCACCTGGCCAATTGGCGTTCGGTGGCGTAGCGCCGTAACCGGTCAAATCGCGAGGGTATCCTGTCGTTTTGGTCATTTCAGTCCTATTTTTTTGTTAACGAGACACTAATCTATAATGTCGCAGGGCATTTACTGTGAATTCTTGAAAGACTGTCTCATTAGCCGTGTTTGCCTTGTGACCGTGCACCCCGCAGATAAGATGCTGAAAAAGGAGACCTTATATGTCCGGATATTTTACCACCCACGTCCTCGACACGGCCCGCGGCATGCCCGCAAAAGGCATCAAAATCGCGCTGTATAATCTTGAAGGCGACCGAACCCTAATCGCCGAAACCATCACCAACGATGATGGCCGGACCGACAGCCCGATCCTGCCTGCGGGCGATTTCAAAACTGGCAAATACGAGTTGGTGTTTTTTTGCGGCGATTACCTTGAAGCCAACAATCAAGCGCACGGCGACATAAAATTCCTCGACGAGATTCCGCTGCGCTTTGGCATGGACGATGGGTCTGCCCACTATCACGTGCCCCTGCTGCTTTCGCCCTACGGGTATTCGACCTATCGCGGCAGCTGAACACTTTGTTGCGCGGCGTTCATCGAAGCCCCGATCCGCGTGGTCATGTATTCCATGAACAGGCGCGTTTTCGGGTCTTGGCGACGGCGGTGCGTATAGAGACAGGCCATCTGGATTGGCATCGGCGGGTTTTTTGTCGCGACGGGAACCAACCTGCCTGCGTTCAAATGTCCCGCCACTTCGAACACCGGTTTTAGCGCGATGCCCTCGCCTGCCAGCGCCCATTCCGTCAACACATCGCCGTCGTCACATTCATACCGACCCGCGACACGAAACCGCTGTGGCCCATCCGACGTCTGTAAACGCCACTGAAATTCTGGGGCCCCGGGATAGCGCAGGTTCAGGCAGTTGTGTGCGTCTTTCACCAACGCGGCACCGTCCACCGGATTGCCGCGTTGGGCAATATATTTGGGTGCAGCCACCAGCACACGGTCACAATGCACGATCGGTTTGATGCGCAGATTACTATCCGCCGGTTCGCCGAGGAAAAACGAAATGTCTAGACCCTCCGTCGTCAGATCAACCGTTCGATCCGTCAGCCGCAAGCGAATATCAATCAGCGGATAGTCCCGTACAAAGTTAGGCACCAAGGGCGCGATCAGCCGCCGTCCCACCCCCAAAGGTGCCGCCACATAAAGCGACCCCTTCGGGTTATCGGTTATGCCCGCCACCTGCCCTTCGGCGGTATCCACCGCTTCAAGCACCGCCACCGCACCAGTGTAAAACGCGCGGCCCTGTTCGGTTGCTGTCAGGCTGCGCGTGGTGCGCTGGAACAGCCGCACATTCAAATGTTCCTCAAGCGATGAAATCCGCGACGACGTCACTGCAGGCGAAATGCGCAGATCGCGCCCTGCGGCGGACATGCTGCCAAGTTCGTAAACCCGCACAAAAGTTCTAATATTATCGAGATAGGACATTGTTCTGCATTTCTTGATAGAGCGACGCGTTACAGGGGAATAGCAAAATAAAGCGGCCAAGGATAGGTTGAACAAAATCGATGGGACATAAAACGAGGACTCGCCATGTTTGATGCAGTAATTCTTTGGGAATGGTTCGCTTTTGCGGTCCGCTGGTTGCACGTCATCACAGCAATGGCATGGATTGGGGCGTCGTTCTATTTCATCGCGCTCGACCTGATGTTGCGCAAAGCCGACGATCTGCCCGAGGGTGCCGCTGGTGAAGAATGGGAAGTCCACGGCGGCGGATTTTACCACACGACCAAATACCTCGTAGCCCCTGCGCGCCTGCCCGAACACCTGACATGGCATAAATGGCAAAGCTACTGGACATGGCTGTCCGGTGCTGCCCTGTTGATGATTGTCTATTGGGTCGGCGGCGAATTGTACCTAATTGACGCCGCCAAGGCGGACCTCGCACTATGGCAAGGTATCGCAATTTCGGCACTGTCGCTGACGGTCGGCTGGCTGCTGTACGATTTCCTGTGCAAGTCCGAGCTGGGCAACAATCCGACAGCGTTGATGTTGCTGTTGTTTGTGATCCTCGTGATCATGTCTTACGGCTACCATCAGGTCTTCACTGGCCGCGCAGCAATGCTACACCTTGGTGCGTTCACGGCAACAATTATGACAGCCAATGTGTTCTTCATCATCATGCCAAACCAGCGCATCGTGGTAAAGGACCTGCAAGAAGGTCGCGCGCCTGACCCGAAATACGGCAAGATCGCCAAGCTGCGCAGCACGCACAACAACTACCTCACGCTGCCAGTGATCTTCCTGATGCTGTCCAATCACTACCCACTGGCCTTCGCGACGCAATACTCGTGGATCATCGCATCGTTAGTCTTTCTCACTGGTGTCACGATCCGGCACTATTTCAACACCATGCATTCGACTGGCAAAGGGCCGCATTGGACTTGGGCCGTCACCGTGCTGCTGTTCATCATCATCGCTTGGCTGTCCACGGCAAATATGTGGGGCACGTTTGAGCAAGCCGAAGCGCGCGGCATGACATCCTACGAGGAGAGATTTGCATTGGCTGACGGGTTTGACGAAGCGCACGACGTGGTCATGGGTCGCTGTTCAATGTGTCATGGGCGCGAACCGTCCTACTCTGACAGCCTCCTTTGGGCCCCGCGCGGCGTGCTCCTTGATACGCCCGCCGACATCGCCCGCAACGCACGCGCGATCTACATCCAGTCGGGCGTCAGCCACGCAATGCCCCCTGCCAACGTCACGGCGATGTCTGAAAGCGACCGCGCTGCGATCGTGCGTTGGTATCGCAATGCTGGAAGCTTCTAAGGGTTTACAGCCCCTCTTGCGGATGGCTCTCATTTTTATTCATTTCCATTCGGTGGTCCCCTGAATCATGGTTGCCCCTTAATCACAGAGTAACCACAGAAATAATTTTGATGACGTTCGCCACAAAGACGACGATTGCCACCCTAGCCGCCCTACTAACGACACCAGCATTCGCCGATGATTTCAAAGTTGTCACAACCTTCACCACCATCGCGGACATGGCCCGCAACGTCGCTGGCGACGCAGCGGTGGTTGAATCCATCACCCGTACTGGCGCTGAAATCCATGGCTACCAACCGACGCCGCGCGATCTGGTGCGTGCCTCTGGTGCGGACCAGATCCTGTGGAATGGCATGAATTTGGAACTGTGGTTCGAACAATTCATCGACGACCTTGGCCCCAACCCATCCGTCACGATCTCCGGGACCATTGAAACGATGTCCATCCGCACCGGCAGCTATGAGGGCATGCCAAATCCCCACGCGTGAATGTCGCTTGATAACGCATTGATATACATTCACAGTATCCGCGAGGCGATGTCGTTTAATGACCCCGAAAATGCAGAAATTTACGCGGCAAACGCTGGCTCGTGACCTGCGAAGGCGCGTTCAGTTATCTCGCACGTGATTTTGGCCTGAAAGAAGCCTATCTTTGGCCGATGAACGCCGATCAAACCGGAACGCCACAACAGGTGCGCAGCGTCATCGACACCCTGCGCGAAAACAATGTTTGCGCCGTATTCTGTGAAAGCACCGTAAACACCGACCCCGCAGAGCAAGTCGCGCGCGAAATTGGCGCGGCCTACGGCGGTGTGCTTTATGTGGATTCGCTCACTCTCGAGGATGGACCCGTTCCGACCTACCTTGATCTGTTGCGGTCACCACCGAAACAATCGTCAAAGGCCTCACCGAGTGAATTTACCCCCCGCGCCGCACCAAACCTCAAAGAACCAAGCAGGCCTTATGCTGACGGCCTTACCGTCACCTATCGCAATGGCGTAACCGCCCTGAAGGACACGAGCTTTGCGATTCCGCGCGGCACCATTGCCGCCCTTGTCGGCGTCAACGGCGCGGGAAAATCAGCATCCTCGGCCAGACCGTGCACCAGCGTAGATGTGCAAACCGAAGAAGCCATCACCACGCTGGTGTCCACCAGCAACCTCGGCTCGGTGCCGGAATTTTGCAACCAGACTGTGCTGGTCAAAGGCAGCGTTCGGCGGCGTGCTGCGCCACTTCGTTCCGGGTGGCGATAATCTGCACAACGATGACGATCAACGCAAGGTCACCATTCTGACCGACGATGAACGCCCGTTCGTGATTTAAAATGATGAGACCCGCACACAATCGGACGTAGGGGGCAAAAAGCCTAAATGACCTATCTGCTGGAACCGTTTACCTACACGTTCATGCTAAACGCGATGTTTGTGTCCGCATTGGTCGGGGCCGTTTGCGCGTTTTTATCCGGTGGATTGGCCGCCGCCGCAATGCTGTTTCTCAACCAGCGACACGATCCAGTTGGTGATCATCGGGATTGTCTGCCTCGTGGTGCTTTTGGCCAAATGGAAAGATCTTATGGTCGCGTTCTTTGATGAAAATCACGCCCGCTCAATCGGCCTGCGACCCGACCGTCTGCGGTTCATGTTTTTTGTGCTTCTGTCAACCGCCTGCGTTGCCACCCTGCAAACCGTTGGTGTGTTCCTCGTGATTGCTATGGTCATCACACCGGGTGCCAAGGCCTACCTGCTGACCGACCGCTTCCCGCGCCCTCCGGTCATCGCCGTCGCAATTGGCAGCCTCTCCAGCTTCTTTGGCGCCTACATTTCATATTTCCTCAACCGCGCGACGGGTGGCGTCATCATTTGCCTGCAAACCACCCTGTTCGTTCTCGCGTTTTTCTTCGCCCCGAAACATGGCCTTCTGGCGTCGCGTCGCCGCGCAGTGGAGGCCTTAAAAGCATGAACGATCTCCTCCTCCCGTTCCAACTTCCCTTCATGCACGGGGCGTTCTACATCGCCCTTCTGATCGGCCCGCCGACGGCATTGCTGTCCTGTTTCCTCGTGCTCAAAGGCTGGTCGCTGATGGGTGACGCGGTGTCACACGCAGTGCTACCGAGCATCGTGCTCGCCTATATCATTGGCATTCAGCTGATCATCGGCGCGTTTGTTGCGAGCATAGTTTGTTTCCATGCTGACAGGATACCTTGATGCGAACTCCCGCGTGCGCCAAGACACCGTCATGGGCGCCGTATTCTCGGGCTTGTTCGGCATGGGGTTGGTTTTATACACCAAGATTAAAACCAACATCCACCTCGATCACATCGGGGTTTGGCAACATGCTGGGCGTGCAATCGGTGGACTTGTGGACATCCAGTATCATTGGCGTTTTCGTCTCTGTAGCATCGCTAATCACATGGAAAGATTTGCTCCTAAACGCGTTTGACCCCGCACAGACCCGCGCCATCGGTCTGCCGACCAAGCTGCTGCACTACGGGTTGCTGGTGATCCTGTCGCTGACCATTTTCGCGACGCTCAAGGCGGTCAGCCTGATCCTCGCCATTGGCCTTCTTATCGCACCGGGCACCATTGCATTCCTGATCACGTGGCAATTTCGGCATATGCTGGTGGTCGCGGTCATCGTGTCGACGTTCTCACTGGTGACAGATGTTTACCTATATTTCTGGATCGGGTCTGACCCCGGCCCGACGGTCATTCTGACCCTCACCACGTTGTTCATCGTGGCCTTCGTCTTCCGCATGATCCGCAACAAAAACCGCGAGGCGCAAAGCATTTAATCACCAATGGACATCAGAACGTTTGCCTGCAAAACTGTTGCAAAAGCTTTCATGAAAGGCCACGTTTTGAAAATTCTGGTGCTTCTCACCTGCCTCACCGCCACACCTATGCTGGCCGATTGCCCGACAGGTGCAGACTTAGCCACCGGCATCCGTGTGACAGAAACCGACGGGACAACGCATGTTTACACCGGCTTGAATAACGGGATCGCGCAGGTCGACATTACCTATACGGACGGTGCTCAATCCCGAAATCTCCTCGCGCAAGGCACCCATGTGCTACGATTGGCCGAAGTTGAAAACGGCGCGATAGTCGTTAGCTCCATCTCGGCCACGACCTACCCACTGCCTGCGACAGACCTGCCGATCCCGACTGCTGGCAGTGTTTGGACTGTTGATACGACCGTGCTTAGCCTTGACGAAACATATGCCGAAACCCAAAGCCAAAGGTGGGGTGATACCTTCGAGCTGACCATCGGCAGCTGCATCTATGACGCGATCAGCGGCGCCCTTGTTTACAGCACCGAACTTTCGTCTTTCACCGAAGGTGTCTATTTCATCGAAGACCTCGGCATCGGATTGCTGTACGTTTATGACCATATGGAGGCCGACGGCCCCGCCGAAGTCTTTTCCTACATCAACATCGAGGCGGTAAAGTGACTTTCATTGCACTGCTCGCCTCAATCGGCCTAATCGTCATCGCCGCCGCGCATCTGCTGTGGGCCCTTGGGATCTGGTGGCCAATCAAAGATGAAGCCGCATTGGCCCGCGCCGTTGTTGGATCCAAGGGGATCTAAAAAATGCCAGATTCTGTGGCCTGTTCACTGGTCGTTGTCGCGCTGCTGTTTGCCGCTGCATGGCCGTGGTTTCCCGATACGGCCCTTAAATCATTAGGTCTGTTTGGTATCGCCATCGTCTTCCAATTGCGTGCCGTCGCCGCTTATACATCGCTGATGAAACGTGCCACACCCGAACAGCCCTTTCGGCGGCTGGACGAAACCTATTACGCCCCGCTTTGCATGGTTTTCGGCGTGATTTTCATGATCCTCGCTGGGCTATCGATGACCTGACAAGGCAGCTAAGGTCGCCCTATGACAGTACGCACAGCGAATTTCACCCTGCAAGAATACCAATCCCGCATCACCAAAACCCGTGCGGCGATGCAAGTGGCGGGACTAGACGCAATCTTTGTGACCGATCCGTCTAATATGTCTTGGCTAACCGGTTATGACGGCTGGTCCTTTTACGTGCATCAAGGCGTGGTACTGACGATGACCGGCGATCCAGTCTGGTGGGGCCGTGCGATGGACGCAATCGGTGCAGGACGCACCGTGTTCATGTCAGACGGCGACACGATCCGTGGCTACGACGACACCTTCGTGCAAAACCCCGACAAACACCCGATGCAAGAACTTGCCGCGTTGCTGGCCGAACACGGCTTGGAGAGTGCGCGCGTTGGTGTCGAGATGGACAATTACTATTACACCGCCGCGGCCCACAAATCGCTCACAACCCATTTACCCAAAGCGACGTTCAAAGACGCAACGGGCCTTGTGAATTGGCAACGCGCGGTGAAATCACAACAAGAGATCACCTATATGCGCCGCGCCGCCCGCATCGTCGAAGCCATGCATGCGCGAATTTTTGAACTTGCGGAACCGGGTCTGCGCAAAAACGATCTGATCGCCGAAATCTACGCGACGGGTATGCGCGGCGCGGATGGACATTGGGGCGACTACCCCGCGATTGTGCCAATGGCACCGTCCGGCATGGACGCAACCGCGCCGCATCTGACGTGGGATGGCAGACCAATGGTCAAAGGCGAGGCGACGTTTTTTGAAATCGCAGGTGCGCACAAACGTTATCAATGCCCACAATCTCGCACGTTGTTCTTGGGCGATGTGCCACCCAAATACCGACACGCCGAAGCCGCCGTTCTGGATGCAATCGACGCCGGATTGGAACAGGCAAAACCGGGCAACCAAGCGCAGGACATCGCCAACGCATTCAACGCCACGCTGAACAAAGCAGGGTTTCAAAAAGACGGGCGCTGCGGCTACGCCATTGGCATCAGCTATCCGCCCGATTGGGGGGAACGTACAATTTCATTTCGCGCCGGCGACGCGACCATTTTGCAGGCAGGGATGACATTCCACTTCATGCCCGCCTTGTGGCTGGACGACGGCGGGCTGGAAATCACCGAACCGATCCTGATCACGCAAACCGGCCATGAATGTCTGTGTAATACGCCACGCAATCTTTGGTTCAAACCATAATAGGCCCGATTTCAAAGTTTCGGACCACTTAGTCATGTGCCAGTGTAACAACGAAGAAAGAGCGAACAATCAAACGTTCCATGACAGTTCCCCTTTGTCCACGTCAGACCCGACTGGCAATTGAATTTTCGGAGAACATGGGTAGGACTGGACCATGCTTGGGTTCCATCCTCCAATATCCCACGGCAATATATCATAAGCGTCAATCTGAGGTGCCCCTGAATTTGCAGACGCTTTGCTTGGTAATTTTGAAACCAAGAAGAGACGGACATGAACAAGGGAATTCGGTTTACGGATGAGTTTGAACAGGACGCTGTGGCACAGGTTGTTGAGTGTGGGTACGGGGTCAGTGAAGTGGCCAAGCGGCCTCGGGACTCCATTGATCGGCAGGTGATTGCGCCACGCCAACGGCGTGCTGACAGCACGACGCAATGTCCCGAGAGGCAGACTCATCGGCCCGAGTTTTCGCTCGGTTCGATGTGTCAAATGTTGATACGCATTTCAGTGGCTTTTACGCATGGCTTACAGAACCGTTTAGTTTGCCTACGCAAGAGGACCTGCGACAGACTGAGATAATCCAGCAAACATGGACCGACAGCGGCAAGGTTTATGGATACCGTAAACTGCACCCCTCTCATGGTTTGCAAACAAACCAATGCCGGGCAAGGGATGCGCCAGACGCTGTTGGGTGTCAGGGTATTTCCTAGATCGATGAGCGTCTGTGCAGCACTTAGCGGCCAGCACTCGTGTCAACTGCACTTACGTCGCAACACATCGCTCAGTCCGGCCACAAGGCCCTCTGGCTCATTGAAACGCGGCCACGCGCGCTTAACGCCGTGAGTTCTGTGGATTGGCCCCTACACATCACTGGTCAAAGCCAAATCAGTCACAAAAATACCGTGGACTTGTTCCAAAATTTGCATTGCATCGTTGTTCGAAACTAGGGCAACTTGGGTGCTAGCTTCACTGCACCATGAACGATGAACGATGAACGATGAACGAATAGCCTATCAGTACCGCTTATCCTCAAGTCGGAAAGATAGTTCTTGAGAGTTTTAAAAGTACACGGCCGGTCGTTCATCCGAAGTTCCAAATCGCCTCAAAAATGATGTGCCATGAATGGTAAGGATTCGCACGGGTGTTGAAATGTGCAACGGTCACAAACGGTGCCAAGCAAATTGCAAGCTACAAAAGTTGATGATTTTTCGAAACGAAGGCGATTTCAGATCATAAGATAAAATTTGCAACATCCTCCATATATGCCTGATAGAAACTATCGAATTGACATATCTGACAAATTCACTCAGGATTAAATTCAGTCAAGCCACCCGATTTCAAAACAAGGGAAGCCCGACACGTGATCCATGTGAGGACTTCCAATATGCAGCCAAACGTACAAACGCGAAATCACCATGATAGTGACGAACATCACTGCGACGAGCCCCCTCTCAACGCTCTCGAAGTATTGCGATCTGCATCTACAGCAGAAGGTATGCCAGTTGAGTGGGTGTTCGACCGTGCAAATCTATCACGCGGCAATGTTGCGAGCAGCTTCTCAACATGACATTCCATACAGCCCCGCCCAAACACACACCGACCGACACGCTGCCAACTTATCGGGCCAAAGACCTGACCGAAGGAGGTGATTTGGCACAAATCGTCCTCGAAGATCAGACATATACGTTGCGGGTCACGCGCGCGGGTAAGTTAATTTTGACGAAGTAACGATTGCGGGTCCAATGCTGTGCACTCGCAACTACGCGCGTCGGATTTCAACTAAATGGTTGTCCCACATCAGCTCATGCATCGCTATACGGGGTTCAATTTTAGCCAGATCAAAAACGTGACCTCGCCCGTCTGTCAGCATCATCATTGTGCCAGATGCGGCGACGCCGCAAATATCGCTTTCGTGCAATCGTCGCACCACGACGCATGTGGTTATGTCAAACACCTGCGCTTCCCCCGCGCGTGGCGACGTAATCGCGAGCTGTGTTCCATCAGATGAAAACGCAATACTGCCAACGTATCCCGACAGTTCAGCACCATCGCCAATGTAACGTAACCTCTCACCGCGCCGGTGTGTTGCCGCCAGCGCGGGTGCCGTTGCACTGTCGCCCTGCCATTGCATAGCAAGTCCGACCAAACCGTCTGCGCGCACACTGAGATGACGAATGCTGGCTTGGTGGTGGTCCGGTTCGATGTGGTCGAGAATATTTCCATCCACGTCAAGATACGTCAGGTTTGGGCGCATCGTAGGAATATTCAGCTTTTCACGACCCGAGGCGGGGTGCGTGTCGATCCCGCCGTTTGCAACAACCAAAGTACCCTCCGGCATAAAGCGCAGATCGTGCGGACCAACGCCGTGGGACGCAATTTCACCGATGCGTTCATAGCCACGCCGCGCATCCCAAATCCCGATGCGCCCCTGCCCTGCACGGTAATCGTTTTCAGTGGTGAAGAGCAGGTCACCCAATCCATCAAACGTGCCGTGCCCGTAGAAATGGCGTCCCTGAGGGCAATTCAATTGGGCCAGAACATCGCCGTTGCGGCAATCAAGAACGACGGCAAATGTGCCTGGCCTGCGGGCAAAAGCGACCGCTTCAGGGCGCGTCGGATGGGCGGCAGCGGCGTGTCCGCGCGCAGGTAATGGAATGCGGAATCGTTCCGCGCCCGCATCGTCCAGACCAACCAACACATAATCACCGCCCGGTGTGCGCGCCGCCGACAGAAACGATGGATCACCCGCCTCAGCCCATGTCGGCAGCGGGGCAAGGCCTGTCGCCAACAGCCCCGCCAGAAATCTGCGACGCGACGCCATCAATCGCCATCCAGTGCATTAAAACCTTCGATAACGCCCAATTCAGGGCCGAGTTTTTCGCTCAGGAATACTCGGATCTCTGCGATGCGTTGCTGCAAGGTTTCGACTTTGAAGCGGCTGGCGGGTACAGTGACGACGCTTAGATTGCTACTTTCTTCAAGGGACGCGACACCGTCCCATGCCGTCAATGCCGCATCGAATTCTTTGCCAATCGCATCATCGGGATCACGACCTGACAACAGATGGGCCAACTCATCAAGGCTTTCCAATGACACAGCGATATTGTCCAACGACTGCGCGGATCGGCGCATTTCAGCCCGTAAGGGGCGTGGCCGATCGAACGTCCCAAGCGGGCGACCCAGACGCATGGACGTGGTGAAATCGAGGCCCGTCGTCAGTGATTTATACAGTTCTTGCAGCGCTTCAGTGTCGTCGCGGTAGGTGTCGTTTCCTGTATCGCGCATCAGTTCAGCGTAGCGATTCTGCCAATCATCCTCAATTGCTTGGGCCGTGGTGTGGGCGTCGCTTGCGAGCGCGGCGACAAGATCACAGCGGCCATTTGCACCCGCAAATGCCGGATCGAACAATAGGAATTCCATTGCATAAATTCCACGCCCCGCGACGGATGCATCCGCGATAACGGGGGCATCATCGGCCAACAGATCAGCCAGGGCTTTGGGCGTTGATCCACGCGGATCAGGCCAGAACGCCAGTGCGAAGGCACGGTTTTCAGCCTCGCTTGGCCCGAACCGCAGGTGTGACACGGCAATCCATGCGGCGGCGGCTGTGTTCCATTCCTCCGCCATGTCGCAGGTTTGCGCGGCCGCCAGCGCGCCAGTGGCAGCACTCAGCGCTGCAAATCGGGGTAGGATATGATCATCTAACACTGCGTCCACGCGTGAATCTGCGGTGACGACGACAGGCGCGAGGATAAGTGCGATTGCTAATTTCATTCAAAGACTCTCCAGGAATTTTAGCAGTGCCGCGCGGTC
Organism: Octadecabacter antarcticus 307; assembly: GCF_000155675.2. Classification (GTDB taxonomy): domain Bacteria; phylum Pseudomonadota; class Alphaproteobacteria; order Rhodobacterales; family Rhodobacteraceae; genus Octadecabacter; species Octadecabacter antarcticus. The sequence goes on along the minus strand of NC_020911.1, from coordinate 1,046,382 downwards.
ATCCGGCGACATTTCAACCACACGGTCGCGCGTGGCTTGGGCTTCGCCGCCATGCCACAACACCGCTTCTAACAAGGATCGTGCGCGCCCGTCGTGCAAGAATTGTGTATGTCCAGAAACCTGTTCAGTCAGCCCGATGCCCCAAAGTGGCGGCGTGCGCCATTCGCGCCCGTTTGCCACGGCTTCGGGGCGATTGTCGGCCAACCCGTCGCCCATGTCATGCAGCAACATATCTGTGTAGGGCCAGATCAGTTGGAAGCTTTGCGCAGGTTGACCCGCAAGTCGATTGGTCACGAACGATGGCTGATGGCACGCGACGCAGCCTGCATTGTAAAACAAATCCTTGCCGCGCAGCACATCCGGATCGTCCATATTGCGCCGCGCAGGAACGCCCAAATTACGGCTATAGAATGTCACAAGATCAAGGATTTCTTGGTCGATTTCAAACCCGCGCGCATCGCCGTCTCCGTGGGGCGCGTTGACACAATCAGTCTGGGCGGGCATGCATTCGCCTGCGCCATTGGGATGCAAGGGATTGGAGATGCCGATGTCGCCTGCGAATGCGCTGGCGGACTGTTCCACTATGCTCGGCGATCCAGCCTTTAGGCCAAAACGGCCCAACATGGGGCGATCAAACTCCAGCGACCAGACAATATTCGGGCGTCCTGAAATGCCGTCATTGTCCAGATCATTAGGGTCGGCCAGCGCAAGGATATCCACCGCTGGAATAGCCTCGAGCAGGCCCAAACCGATCATCTGTGGCGCGATGCGCGGCGACAACATTGCGCCACTCGCCAATGGGCCGTAACCGAGGTTGGCAGCCGTGTAGGTCGGCGCGCGCAACGTCGCAACCTCGCCGCCTGCCATTTGCACTTCGATGTCTTCATATGTAATGTGCAGGCTGTATTCAGGTGCAATCCCGGGCAGTGAGAAGTCTTGCAATTGTTCGCCGTAATTTGGATCAGGTGCTGTACCGTGATAGCCATCAATGGCATGCAAAGTGGCCGCAACGTCCGGAACAGACACGCGCAAGAACATCGAAATCGCGGTGTCGTTTGGTCCTTCTGGCACATGACCACGGCCATCTTTGATGTGGCATCTCTGGCAGGATCGCGCGTTGAACAATGGCCCCAAACCGTCAGACGCCAAAGTTGATGACGGCGATGACACCCAAATTTTGCGGAACAATCCGTTGCCGACCCTGAAATTCAGCTCGTCATCAAAGGACAGGTTTTCGGATGGCTGACTGAACGCGTTTGCATCGGGCGTAACACGAACAGTCGCGGCCCCCGCTGGGCGTCCCTCGAACCGTTGCGATGCTGTAAATTGGGTTGGAAATGCGACAATGTCCACGACCCGAATCTGTTCCGCGTCGGTGCGTGGCACGACGTTTAAGTGTGGATCGCCCGCAATAGTGGCGTAACGATCCACTTCGGCCGCCACAAAAGGTGCCGCAAGCAGGACAATCATAAAAGCAAATAAGGATCGAGTTTTCATGTCTTATCCGTCGCAACAGTAATAACGGCATGCGCTGCGATGTGTTGCCGCGCATGCCGAAATTTTCAGACGTTAGGACCGTTTACTGGAACACAGCGTCCGGATCATCAAGGCTGTCGGACCCTTCAATCCCAACGGCATCAACGCCCAGAACCGCAACCACACGTTCGATAGACCGCGTCTGATCGATGAAGGCGTTCACACCTCCCATGATCAGGTCTTCGCCGGCTGCATTACCCGCTTCGAGCATCATGTCGTAGGCAAAACCCGCCTCAGCGGCATGCTTGATATCACCCAATTCGCGGATCGTGGCGGACAGTTTGGTGCGCATTTCAGTGTCCAGATCACCGTCAGATCCTGCGACCAGATCAGCGAGGGACGCGCCTGACACAACCGTGCCATCAATACGTGTGTAGCTGCCCAGATAGACGTTCTGTACGCCCACACCATTGTAGTAATGGTCGTTATGGGTGTTGTCGGCAAAGCAGGAATGCTCTTCTTCGGGGTCGTTCAGCATCACGCCAAGGCGCATGCGTTCGCCCGCCGTTTCGCCGTATGACAACGATCCCATGCCGGTCAAGATTGTCGCAATGCCCGCATCCTCATCCGCCATGACGGACGCGCGTGCGTCGCCGCCTTCCGTCCATTGTTCAGCCATCCATTCAAGGTCAGCCACCAGCAAATCTGTGGCCGCCTGCAGGTAATCACCGCGACGGTCGCAATTGCCGTTCGTGCAATCGTCGCCCATGGCGTAATCCGTCGCCGGGCGCATGCCAGCCCCCGTACCGTGGCCATTCAGGTCTTGGCCCCACAAAAGGAACTCAACAGCGTGGTAGCCAGTCGCAACGTTGGATTCGACGCCGTCAGCCTCATGCAACTGACCTTCAAGGAAATCTGGCGTGATCGCAGACGCATCAATATTAGCACCAGACAACGTGAATGTCGGGTTTGCGATGACATTCAGCGCTGCAAATTTGTTTTCATCAGATGGGCCGCCGTAGGACGCATCCACATAATCGATCAGCCCCTCGTCAAGCGGCCACGCATTCACTTTGCCTTCCCAATCGTCAACGATTGAATTGCCAAAACGGTACACTTCGGTCTGTTGGTAAGGCACACGCGCGGCGAACCATGCGGCCTTGGCGGCTTGTAGGTTGATTTCGGTCGGGTCCACGATCAGCGCATTGACGGCCGTCTGCAACGTCTGTGCTGTCGTCAGACTGTCCTGATAGTTCGCCTCGGCAATGTTGGAATATGTCGTCAACACGTCCTGCGCATGGCCAGCGGCAAACGCTATTGGTGCGACAAATGTCAGCGCTGTTGAAAGTAGAATCTTTTTCATATCGGTTCCTTAATGAATAGTTTTTGAGGTGGTATTGATATCGTTCAAAGTAAACTTCAGATCGGCCGGCAGCGGTGCGAGCGTCATGCGGCGCAATGCCAATCCAAACGTCTGCGCCAAGGCCGCCATCGGTATGCACAGGTTCGGATCAACCATTAGCGACGCAATCAAGGCCGCGTCTTCGCGTTTGCATTCAGACGCGTAGCCGATGAAGTTCGCGAAACAGCTTTCGTCGGCGCCGATGCATTTACATGCCAATCCATGCCGCATCAGTGGACGACGGCAATGGCGGGCGCACATATCGAAAATCTGGGCCAAAGCGTGAACCGCCTCAAAACCAACGGTTTCACCTAAAACACTGCGGAAATCGGATTGAACACGACGTTGCCCGTCCGTCCCCTCGGCCCAGAGTCGCCAATAAATAATGGCGCTGGCTTCAATCGGGCCAAGTTCGCCAAGATGACCAACAGGCGCACCGCCACGGGAGATGGTTTTATGCTTCATACACAATACATGAGTAATTTAGTCAGGCATGTCAATCCTGATTAAAACAGTCAACATATCTAATTTAGACTTAATGGAAGGGCCAGCACTCCCGCATGCAAAAAGGGCGCCATTTACATGGCACCCCTTCTCTCAATCGTTAATAAAAGAGCTTATTCCCAACCAACTTGGTTAAAAATCATCTGCGCCTCTGGCACATTCTTCGCCACTTCGGTCAGATCAACCGCGTCGGGACGGAATAGACCCAACGCAGCAAAAGATGGTGACAACCCAACGCCTGGCACTGCAGGATATTCGTCGTTACCAGCGCTGAAATACTGCTGCGCCTGATCGGACGTGAGGTATTCCATGAACGTCACAGCATTATCGCGGTTTGGCGAATGAGCAGCCACACCACCACCAGACAGGTTCATGTGCGCACCTTCTGCATTTTGCGCAGGAAACACCCAGCCAATATTGGCAAGTGCATCACCGCTCAGGCCGTCCACGTCTTTGCGCAGCGATGGGCTTTGTTGCACAAGGCAGCATGAGGTCTGACTTCCCCTTACCCCTGATGGAGCTATGCTACGACAACGGTTCTGGGGATGCCAAGTGCAGTGAAGCCATTGAGTATCGCTGCGCGGATTTGGATTTCCGCAACTTGCCGGTCGAAGTCGCGCGCTGCCAAGCTCTGACCGAGTAGTTTCATACAATGCATCTGCAGCCAGGCAGGGCATTGCGCAGCAATGCACGAGTGAAGTGGTCCGGCAAAACTGGACAGCGTGCTAAGATGTATCCAACACGAACGAATGGATACGAGGATGACAAAGCGACGGAACTTTTCAGACAGCTTTAAAGCTACTGTGGCGATTGAGGCGCTGCGCGGTGACAAGACGGTTCAGGAGATTGCGGCCAAGCGGCAGCTCCACCCAACGCAGGTGAGCACATGGAAACGACAGGCGATCGAAGGCATGGCTGGTTTTTTTACCGACAAGGTCAAAAAGGCTGAGAACAAGGCCGGTGAGATTAAAGAGCTGCACGCCAAGATTGGTCAGTTAGCGGTGGAGAACGTTTTTTTGTCACAAGGGCTGAAGACAGCTTATTTCGCTAAAGCGAATTCACCAGGGTGAGCCCATCAAAACGCCGCGAGATGATCCGCAAAGAGAACACAAAACTGAGCCTGACGCGCCAGTGTAAGCTGCTCAAGATCAGCCGTTCGTCGATCTATTACACACCAGTTGGGGTGAATGCTGAGACGCTTAAGCTGATGCATGAGATTGATCGGATATTTACGAAATATCCATTCTTTGGCAGCCGACAGATAGCAGATATCTGCATATGAGAGGAGCCACCCCATGCAAGTTACAACAATCGGCCTCGACCTGGCCAAAAACGTTTTTCAAGTTCACGGGATCACAGAAGACGAAGAGGTCGCCTTCAACAGGCCTTTGAGACGGGCACAGCTGTTGCCGTTCTTCTCCAAGATTGAGCCCTGCCTGATTGGTATGGAAGCCTGCAGCAGCGCGCATCATTGGGCCCGGGAACTCACGGCGTTGGGCCATGATGTTCGGCTGATCCCGCCGATATATGTCAAGCCATACGTTAAGCGCGGCAAGTCTGATGCGATCGATGCGGAGGCGATTTGTGAAGCGGTGACCCGTCCGACGATCATTGCCGGCAGGTGAAGCTTGCATTCACCGAGAGGGCGGTTTGTTGCAATAAAAACCGTTGAGCAACAAGCTCTGCTGTCGCTCCATCGCGCACGGGCTCTGCTTGTCCGACAACGCACCCAGTTGATCAATGGCTTGCGTGGCCTGGTCGCTGAGTTCGGCGTTTACATCGCGAAGGGCCTCGCGCGGGTCATCGGATTTGCAGAGGATATTTTAGTAGGCGAAGTGCTAGATCTGCCCGAGATTGCCAATGAGGTGATCCATAATCTTAGCGAACATCTTATGGCACTCCACGCTCGGGTCCGATGGTATGAAGATCGGCTCAAGCTGGTCGCCAAGGAAGATGCACGTGTCCGTTTATTGCGCACCATACCGGGCGTTGGCGTGGTGACAGCCTCGGCAATCATCGCCAGCATTGGTGATGGTCATCAGTTCCGCAATGGCCGCGAGCTTGCAGCATGGCTGGGTTTGACGCCCGCAAACAAGTCCAGCGGCGGGAAAGAGAAACTGGGGCGCATTACAAAAATGGGTGATCAATACTTAAGATCATTGTTGGTCGTTGGCATGACGTCGCTCGTCCGACAGACCAAGTCGCACCCGGAGCGCGCCAGCAAATGGCTGATATCGCTGCTGGAACGAAAACCTGCGCGCGTCGCAACAGTCGCTATGGCCAATAAAACGGCAAGGATTGTCTGGGCCGTTTTAACCCGCAACCAACCTTATACACCGCGCACGGCCTAAAGGGAGAAAGAACAAAGAGTTAGCAAAACCCGCGAGATGATGGTGCATAAGTCTGCCGCCAAAACCAGGACACCCCGTCGAAGGTCCCGGGCGACATAGCCCGCAAAGCTGATAGGGACTCGGTTTGCGGAATCCATCAGGGCCAGCGGTCAAAAACCGCGCAAACAGGCCCCTCTCATTGATTGCCTTGCAATCAACTGCCGGGCAGCGGGAACACATGACTGCTTCTGACAAATGCACAAATCTGATCAAATATGTCTTGCTATGCAGGAGCCATCCACACAAGATCTTCGCAGCGCTACGCATCAAGATCCGCCGGACATAGTGGCCATTCAATGGCAAATCTCACCAAAGTACTAAAGTTGAGAAAGCAGCCATTTGCCTTCGACGAGCCTATGCGCGGAAACACAAACAGAACCAAGCATTCAAGCGAGGATATCTAGAACCAGCCAGCTTCCCGAGCCAGCGCTGCTGCCTCGCCTCGTGACCAGACATCAAGCTTCGACAGAATGGCCGAAACATGGTGGTCAACCGGTTTTGGCGCGACGAAAAGGCGCGCTGCAATCTCGGCGTTGGACATGCCCTCGTTCAGGGTTTTCAGCACGTCCATCTGGCGCCGTGTCAGGCCGGCTGGGTTCTTAAGCGTTGACTGTCGTGGCCCAGTCGACGTGAACCCAATACCCGACTTCGCGCATATCGCGCTGAACCGCCTTTGGCAGCCCAGGCATTCGCGGTTTCCCGCCACCGGCCGGAAATCTGTAGACGAACAGGTTCTAACAAGTAATTTGAAGAGGGCAGCGAGCACCCAGGGTCTAATTTGTGAAGCCACAAAACCACAAAGGGCACATGGCAGATGTCGTTAACCTTTGCGACGACGTCGGACAGAATTTCGATCGCCCGCTCTCGCGGCTCAAGGCCGAGCCATGCCCTTTCCGCCATAACCTTTGCATAGACGCAGAGCCGCTGCATCTCATCCATACCCACGATGAACGATTGCAAGACCTCGAAAGCCTCTACTCCGGGACCGTCGCCCCGGCGCATGGAGATCCACAGAATTGAAATCGCAGAGCTGAAGGCTTGGGGGTTGGAGATGGCCATATCTGCCTCGAGACTGTAAGTCTGGCGCGCTTGATCAAAAGCGTCATCGTACTGGCCAAGTTGAATCTGCGCCCATGCGACAGCGCCACTCAGATAAGTCGCCATACCCTCCTGATCTGTATCACGACAAAACTGTACCCGCTGCCGAGCAAAGTCGATCGCTTGTCGATAGTTCAAGCGGGCTAATTCAAAGAATGCCAAGTTGGTGTACGCTCTGCCAGCGTTGTCGAAACTCCTGATCTCGGTGGCTGTGTCCAAGCTGCGTTGAAGCAGACTGCGCCCATAGTCTGGATCGGTACAGACAAAGGACATCCCAAGATTATTCAGACTATGAGAGAGAATATCAGGCCGTTCAAATTCTTCTGCCAGTTGCATAGCAGAATTCGACGGGCCAACGACCGCATCGTAATTGTTGTCCAGCATCGCAAGTTGCGCAACCGTCGACTGAGCCATCGCCAGTTCCGGGCCGCGCTGGCTGGCAAGTGTCTGAATAGCTTTGTCAGCATAGTTCCGAGCCGAATTGCCGTCAGCTGCAACCCAGTAAAACCGCGAAAGGCGGCGGTAACTGTCCCCTTCGCGGGTGATATCTCGCTCTGACACATAGTATTCCAGCGCCTGCTTTTCGGCCCTGATCGCATCAGGGATTTGGCCGATCTGGTAGTTTGTCCATGCATATTCTTGTAACCACGCCGCACGTTCACCCCTCGGAGAGCGGGCCCGAATGATCCAATGCCAGCTTTAAGTAGTCGGCGGCCTATCTCAAAGCACCAAGCCGCAGCGCGTCATTGGCTGCCTGAGGGACGAGGCTGCGGATCGCAGTTTTATCGCCAGCCGCAACCGCGTGGTGCAGTAAATAGGCATTTTGCACATTTCCCTGATCGAGTAGAACTGCCAAGATGCTTGCGTTCAACTCGCGTCGCGTAGCACCGGAAAGTTCGCCCTCAATCGCCTGCCGGGCAAGCTCATGACGAAATGACAGAACCTCACCATGCTCCTCGAGCAAGCCGAGCTTTACGCAAATGTCGACGAGGAAAGTTGCGCTGGGGCAAAGCACCTCGATCATCCGTGTCTCGGTCTGCCGCGCAAAGATTGACACGGCATCGAGGATCTGGCGCGCCTTCGGGCTCAATGCCTCGGCCCTCGCAAGAACTGAATCCTGAACCGTAAGGGGTAGACTTCGATTGCTGCTGCGCAATAGCTCGGTAACATAGAAAGCATTTCCGCCCGCCACTTTGTAGACCGCCTCACCGTCTCGCTCCGCTCCGTCAGACAGGATGGTGACTGCCACTTTTGACAACGGAGCCAAAACCATTCTTGTGATAGTATCCGGTGACAGCGCCCCAACTACCCGTCGAACATGCTGGCGGCTTTCCAGACTGTCGTCCCAGACGGTCAGCAGTAACAAAACGGGTCGATCTTTGATCCGTCGGGCCAGAAACCGCAGAAAATCCAAGGTCGCGTCATCAGCCCAATGCAGATCTTCGATCACCACGACGGTCGGTTGTTCCGTGTCAGTCAGAATCTCCAGCGCTTCAGAAAAGACTGACAGCCGATCACCCTGAGACGAGATATCGCGCGGCAGTTCCCAATCCGCTTCACGGGCAAGATCCCTTAGCGGGGCGAGCGGTTCGGCGATTGAGAGGTCTTCGCACGCACCTCTCAGCACGCGTGCTGAGAGGTGCAGCATTTTTAAGAAACGTCCGGGTAAGCGCAGTCTTTCCGATCCTGGCCTCACCGCTGATCACAACCGTATGGCCTCGGCTTTTAGAGGCTTCCCTCAGTAAGTTTTGAAGTGGTCCCCTTTCGGCTTCGCGCTCCAATAACATCCTGCTCTCCCGGCCTCCTTCAATTTCACCAGTATAAGCGAAAAGCGATCAGTTAAATCAAGAAATGGTTCGGTCCGAGCCAATCCTCTCTCTAAAAATAGGGAGTCTGCGGATGAACAAATAGGGAGGGTCGAGGCACAAATTAGGGACTTTGCCCGACGCGCAGCCTCTGTGTTTTAGGCACCTTGGGATCAAGACAAAACTTATTACACCAACTCAAACCCAGGAGCCAAGCCCATGACCACCTTCAACACCAACACCCATCTCAATGCCGACCTCAACGCACGGGGCCGCCAGATGGCCAAAGCCCGCGATGCGGCTGAAGCGCTGGTTTTGCGCCTTGTCAGCGGCCTGCCCGCGCTGTTCGCCCGCCGCCCTGTCGGTCCGGCTGCAATACTGGCAAAAGCTGAGCGCCGCGAAGCGGCTCGCCGCGCGGTAGATAATCTTCTGCGCTAAGTTATTCGGGGATGCCCGCCACCAGGAGTGCTATGGCGTAGCGGTCTTCAAGCGCGTTATCGGCGAAGGGCGTGTTGGCCCGGCACTCAGGCGGTTTGAACCTCCCCGGCTTTACCGGAGGGTGATTTATTCAATGACTAGGCGACTATATCGAGTTTGTTCAGGTTTGCATAGAACGCCTCCTCTGCTTCTGCGGGTGTGATGTATCCGATGGGGCCGAGCAGGCGGCGGTTGTTATACCAATCGACCCATTTCAGCGTTTCCCACTCAACCTCACGCATCGATTTCCATGGACCGATTTGGTTGATGACTTCGGTTTTGAAGAGGCCGATGACGCACTCGGCCAGCGCATTGTCGTAGGCATCACCGACGGTTCCGACCGAGAGATCGATTTCGGCCTCGGCCAGGCGCTCGGTATACTTGATCGACAGGTATTGTGATCCGCGGTCCGAGTGGTGGACCAAAGCCTTGTTATCTGGTGTTTTTCTTTGCCAGATTGCTTGCTCCAACGCGTCGAGCACGAATTGGGTCTTCATTGATGTCGATGTGCGCCAGCCTACGATCCGCCTTGCAAAGACATCAATCACGAACGCGACGTAGACTGTCCCTGACCATGTGGGCACGTAAGTGAAGTCTGAAACCCACAGCTTGTTTGGCCGATCCGCCTTGAACAGGCGGTTCACCTTGTCGTCCATTGCCTGGCAGGCGATTTGCAAAGCAAATCTGCCGAGAGGGGGGGGCATGGCAAAGACGTGTCCGGGTTCGTGGTAATGACCTTCTTGCCACGAACGACGCCTTTGATGCCCAAGGCGCGCATCAACCGCTCCACAGTGCAGCGGGCAACATCCTCACCCTCCCGTCGCAGAACATGCCAAATCTTTCGGGCCCCGTAGAGTTTGCAGTTGTCCGCCCAAGCCCCGTCGATCTTGACGCTCAGAGCGGCATCAGACTTGGCACGAGCTGACGCCCGCTCAGGATCACGCGCGATGGCGCGCCGGTCATAATAAGTGGAAGGGGCAAACTGCAGCGCCCTGCAGATTGGCTCGACCCCAAGTGTCTCTCGGCTTTCCGCAATGAAATCCATCATTTGCGAAACGGGCGGTCGAGCTCCGCCTGTGCAAAATACGCCGACGCCTTACGCAAAATCTCATTGGCTTGACGCAGTTCGCGGTTCTCACGCTCAAGTTCCTTGATCCGCGCCTTCTCAGCGCTGGTAGGCTCTGGCCGTTCGCCGCCATCGCGCTGGACCTGACGGGCCCAAACGCGAAGGCTGTCCGGCAAACAACCCAATTTACCCGCGATCGCCGTCAGCGCCGCAGCTTCGCTCTGATATTCATCGCGGTGTTCCATAAGCAGCCGAACCGCACGCTCGCGGAACTCAGGTGAATACGGCTTCGAGGTCTTCTTCTTTTGTGTCTGTTCCATAACGGGCAATTCTCCGAGAGTTTTGCCCTCCGGTAAAGCCGGGCCGGTTCAATCTCGATAGATAATCACGTTCCTCGGGATCATCTGCTGCGATCCATTGAGCGGTTTGTCGACCTGTCTGGCATCCGTCAATATTTCGCCGTTTGTTACAGCCATACTGGTCGCTGTCCTTTGATCCAGAACTGCTGATCCGAATGCTGCTGGTTGGCTGCTGCCTCGGCATTCGGTCCGAACATCGCCTCTGCGAAGAGGTGCATCTGAACCTTGCTTACCGCTGGTTCTGCGGACTGGATCTGAGCGACAATGTGCCCAACCACTCAACCTTTTCCAAAAGCCGCCCCTCTCATGGCGCAAGCGCAAACGACCGCCGGGCAATGGATGTTGAGGCCACGCGGTCGATCCGTCAGGCCGAAGTCGGGTCCGTGCGCACGATGCCGGGATGGTTAGTGGATCGTGGCATCGCGCCGCACATCCCGGTCATTCACTGCCTAGGATGTGCAGGTTCACATGCACGAGAGGGGATAAGGCTGGCCGCACCGATGGCACCCTGAGCCGCGCTAATTTTGAGTGGGACCCGTAGGGCGACAAGTACATCTGCCCAGAAAGTCAGTCGCTCAAGCAATCTCGCCGCAACTATTCCGATCCCAGTCGAGGCCCAACCACGACGGGCAGGACAAAATATCGTGGGCCTAAACTGATCTGTCAGGCGTGCCCATCCAAAGCCAAAGTGCTGCCCTAAGGTAATCCCCCCGAAAAATGGTTGTGTTAAAAACTAGAATTTTTGCGGCAAGATAAGCCAAGGAGATTCACGATGAAGAAATCACGTTATTCAGAGGCTCAGATTGTCTCGATCTTGAAGGAAGCTGAGAACGGGGTGCCTGTTTCTGAGCTGTGCCGTACGCACGGAATGAGCAGTGCTGCATTTTACCAGTGGCGCTCAAAGTATGGCGGTATGGACACGTCGCTCATTTCTGAGATGAAGCAATTGCAGGCGGAGAATGCGCGTCTGAAACGCATGTATGCAGATATCGCGATGCAGAATGAATTGGTGAAGGAAGCGCTGGCAAAAAAGTAATGAGGCCGTCGTTCCGACGAGAGATGGCCCAACAAGCAGTCGTGGCGCGTGGTGTCAGCGTTGCGCTGGCATGCCCGCAGCACCCGGCAGGGCATTTTTACATGCCTGAGAGGGGGCATTCGCGATCAGCCAGCGTTGCTATCGGTATGTGCCGATCCTAGCAGATGGAAATGAGGAGATTGAAGATTGGCTGGTCACGTTGACCAAGGCGCGAAAGAATTGGGGCTTTGGACTGTGTTATCCGATGGCTGGCAGGTGATTGCTTACAATCGCCGAGAAGCTTTATTTGCGCAATGTGAAAGGGTTCGGATGGAACCATAAACGGGTCCGTCAGATATACTGCGAACTGGAGCTAAATCTGCGTATCAAACCCCGTAAACGCTTAAAACGTGAGCGCCCCGATCCGTTGTCAGTGCCAGAACGACCAAACCAAGTGTGGTCAATCGCTGCCCGGCAGTTGATTGCTTTGCAATCAATGAGAGGGGACTTCATGGCAGACCAGTTGTGGAACGGGAAATCTTTCAGGACATTGAACATCATAGATGATTTTAACCGCGAAGGTCTGGCAATCGATGTGGACTTCTCTGTGCCAGCAGCAAGGGTTGTACGCAGCCTTGATCAAGTCATCCAGTGGCGCGGAAAACCCGCGATGATACGCGTGGGTAATGGCCCAGAATACGTCAGTGCCAAGCTGATTGAATGGGCGTCAAAACACCATATCACCCTGTGCTATATCCAGCCGGGCAAGCCGCAGCAGAACGCCTATATCAAGCGATACAACCGTACAGTGCGGCCCCTCTCATCGATGCTTAGCATCGACTGCCGGGCAGTGAATGAATGGCTCGGAACAAACATATTTCACAGCATTCAGGAGGTACAAGGTTACGCTACACAATGGTTATGGACTTACAACAATGACCGCCCCAATATGGGAATCGGCGGCGTAACTCCCGCTATGAAGCTGAACCAATACAAAATGGCCGCGTAATTCTAGTTTCAAACAGCCCCATAAATGGGGGGATTACCCTAATATCGATGTTCGCAAGATCACCCGCGAAGAACACGAAGACGCACGTCAAGTTGCCCGCGACACTGACTGCCCGGCGGTGCATGTTTACATGCATGAGAGGGGCCAAAAACCAAACAACATGCCGTTTCAATGCGACTGCGAAAGAAGGTCGAAATGCTCTTCGCAAGCCTCAAACGCATTCTTGGGTTGGGACGGCAGACTTGGGTTGGGACGGCAGATTGAGATTACGAGGACCATGCGGCGCAAATGACGAATTCCTCCTCGCAGCAACCGCCCAAAACCTCCGCAAACTAGCCAAGATCTTTCCTGCACCGCAGCAAGCGTGCAAAGCCTGATAAGAAAGGCGCTTGCGCCCTGTTCAACGCCAGACTTTCTGCACGCGCAAAACGGTGTTTTTCAACAGAATCGGCGGAGAACGGACTTTCACTGCGATTGCGAGGTGGTAGTGCGATAATGTCGAGAGCGGACATTCAAACTGTCGCGGAACAGGAGTTTGTTCTGGGCGGCGGACGGCTGCTGCGAGCCCACAGTTTCCAATACTAAAACTTTCTTCAAAAACGGAAAACCACCTTAAAGCTGACTTCCAACAAAGCCTGATATAACGATGACGACCGTTCGAAATTGATACGTCTTAGATTGGACGGTGTTGACAGGTGACAACCAACTGACGGTACGTGTTTCAACCAAATATAGGCAGCGTTTCAACTCGCATTGCCCAACATCCCATTTACCCAATCACCCTCTGAGATCGCGTGAGATTTAATTTTGGAATAGACGGTGGTCGGGGGAAGTCCCAAGAGCTTAGCTGCACCACCTTGCCCTGAGACTTTTCCGAGTGATCTGCAAAGGCACCTGATAAGATTATCTCTCTCCAACTGGCGTAAATCCGTACCTGTTAGGATGTTGCCGTCGAAGGCCAAGGTCTTTGATGCCGATGCGTTAAATTCAAATCGAAGCTTGCCACCTTGAGCTAGGATGGCTGCGCGTTCGATGACATTTTCCAGCTCTCGGACGTTGCCGGGCCAATCGTACGCCAACAAAGCCCCAATATTAGCCTTCGTCAGCCGCGTCGTTGGTAGCCGCAGGCGGGACAGAGATGCCTCAAGAAAGTGTTTGGCGAGCAAGGGTATATCTTCACGCCGGTCTTTCAAAGCATCACAGCGCAGCGGAAAGACGTTCAGTGCAAAGAACAGATCATGGCGAAAACGGTTCGCTCGCACCTCGGTGTCGAGGTCGCGTGATGATGTGGATATGATTGTTAAATCAACAGGCGTATCCACAGTGTCGCCAAGGCGGCGAAACGCGCAGCCTTGGATAACGGCAATCAATTTGGCTTGAAACTCTTTGGGGATGTCAGACACATCGTCCAAATGTAGGGTTCCATTATTGGCAAGTGCCAGTTTGCCCGCCGTGTCACGCGCGGCACCGCGAAAAGAACCGCGTCGATAACCAAATAACTCTATCTCTAGTTCATGGGGCGAAATGTCTGAACAATTTACCCGCACAAGTGGGCGTTTGCGACGACTGCTCGCCTCGTGTATCGCACTCACCGCCAGGCTTTTTCCTGTTCCGGGGCCCCCGGTGATCAATACATTTGTCTTCGTATCTGCGACTAAATCAATCTGCGCGTTCAAATTCAGGATCGCGGCAGACTCGCCAACGATCCCTGCATGCGATCTTACATTGCGGATCTCGGTTAGAAGGTAGTCATTCTCTTGTTCCAACTGGACGCGCAGATCTTGGACTTGTTTCAACGCATGGCGCAGCTTCTTTTCGTTTTCCGTACGTTCGGTCACATCACGAAAAATTACGACTGCGCCAGCGAGCACGCCGTGATCGTAGATCGGAGTTGAGACGTATTCGACCAGAATGGGCTTGCCGTCCTTGCGCCAAAACGTATCGTCATTGATCCTCACGGTTTTGTCACGTCGAAACGAATCGTAGATCGGGCATTCATAGGCCGGAAAATGGTCACCGTTCCGGTGTTTGTGGTGAATGATAGAATGCAATTCTCGCCCGATGAGATCGTCCACACTCCACCCGAGCATTTCTTGCGCTGCACGATTGACGAACGTGGCCTTGCCTTGGGCATTGATCCCGTAAATTCCTTCTCCGGCGGCTTCTAGGATTAGATGGTTTTGGGATTCCATTTCACGAAAAAAACCATAGATTTTTTGCCATTGCATCAGGCCCGCGCGCTGGTGTGCGTCTTGATCAGCCAAGTAGGTGCGCCGCTCTTGTGCGTCCAGATCAAGAAACGTCAACATGATGTGCCGGCCCTCAAGGTGGGTCCCGTATGTCTGCAGGTGCAAGGGCGATTCATCGGCGCGCATAAAGTCGAGGGTCGTTTCGATATAACGCCCAAAATGCATAACTGCCTCAAGAAAAACTGCCATCTCAGGTGTTTGCGACATTAAGAACGGACGCAATTTTTGACCCGCAAGATCCGCACCGAACAGTGACAAGGCCTGCGCATTGCATGACACGATTTGATCACCCTCCGCATCAAGAAGGATCGTGGGCAACGCGAAATGCGCGAGCGCGGCGGAGATATTGGAATCATCAAACATACAAATATTTTGAACAGACGAAGCTGCATGCCGCCAACTACGAAGGATCGTAAATTACGAAATATCGTATGAATTGCTCAAAATTTAACCTTCTTTTTCATAAACTTGTTAATAATGTGCGAATTACCAATCCGCCTTATACGCTGAAAACCCCCATGACATCATGAACCCAAATCACGTCATGGGGGTTACAATGACAGTTAAGAGCCTAGGAAATCCGTTCTCCAAAGATACCGATCTTCGCCATGGTCAAGGGTGTCCATGCGATACTTGCAAAAGCTCGGCAACCAAAATGCCAGCCGCCCACATGTCCAGCGAAGAGATGCTGGAACAGGCCGTAGAAAGTGCGATTGTACGTTCAGTTTTTGGGCACAGCGACATCGGTCGTCGGTCATTTATGGGCATGGTCGGAGGCACCACGGCTGCTGCTGCCCTCGCGTCAGTATTCCCGATGAACGAAGCGAAAGCTCGTATCCTCGAAAACCTCGGCCCACCGGAAAAGACGGATCTGAACATTGGCTTTGTCCCAATTACATGCGCAACACCAATCATTATGGCGGAACCTTTAGGATTCTATGCACGCTATGGTTTGAACGCGAAAGTCATCAAGACAGCAGGCTGGGCCGTGGCCCGCGACAAATCGCTGTCGGGTGAATATGATGCCAGCCATATGCTGTCGCCAATGCCTTTGGCGATGACAATGGGTGCAGGTTCTATCGCAGAACCCTATATTATGCCCGCGATTGAGAACATCAACGGACAGGCCATCGTGCTGTCCAACGAACACCTCGACAAACGCGACCCGAGCCAGTGGAAGGGTTTCACTTTTGGTGTGCCGTTTGAATATTCGATGCACAATTTCCTGCTGCGCTACTACGTGGCTGAATTTGGTCTGGACCCAGATGTCGACATCCAGATCCGCGTCGTTCCCCCACCTGAAATGGTAGCGAACCTGCGCGCTGGAAATCTTGACGGCTATCTGTCGCCTGACCCATTCAACCAACGTGCTGTATATGAAGGTATTGGGTTTATTCACATCTTGACCAAAGAAATCTGGGAGGGTCATCCGTGCTGTGCCTTCGCCGCACCGCTGTCGTTCGCGACGGAGCTTCCAAACACATACGGAGCATTGCTCAAGTCGATTATTGACGCCACTCAGTATGCATCAAAAGCCGAAAATCGCGTTGAGATATCGGAGGCCATTGCTCCAGCCAACTACCTCAACCAGCCGGTTACAGTTATCCAACAGGTTCTGACCGGCACCTACGCAGATGGACTGGGCGAGGTGCAGCGTGTGCCAGATCGGATCGATTTTGACCCGTTCCCGTGGCAATCCATGGGCGTGTGGATCCTGACACAGATGAAACGCTGGGGCTACATCGAGGGCGACGTAGATTACAAAGGCATCGCCGAACAGGTCTATTTGGCATCTGACGCGCGCAAGATCATGACAGATCTCGGCTATGACGCACCGGCTGAAAATTACAAATCGCACATGATCATGGGCAAGTCCTTTGATTACAATCAGCCCGAAGCGTACATCGACAGTTTCGCAATCAAAGCGAATTGACTGACATGCTGTCAGAAAACAAGCGGGCCGCGATTTGGTCGGTCACCCTCCTTCTGGTAAGTCTGTTTGTGTGGGAGATATCAATCCCTGCGCAGCAGATTACCACTGGCGAGCTAACCGAATATGAACTGCTGATTGGCGCAGGCACACCCAAAGCGGGTGTGCCGCCCCCAAGTCAGGTTTTGGTCAAAGCATGGGAAGAACTGTCAAACCCATTTTACGATGCAGGACCTAACGATAAAGGCATCGGTATCCAGATTGGCTATTCAATATACAGAGTTTTGACCGGTTATTTTATGGCCGCCCTAATTGCGATCCCGCTAGGTTTTCTGATTGGGATGTCGACCGTCGCTTACAAGGCACTGAACCCATTTATTCAGGTTTTGCGCCCTATATCACCACTGGCGTGGATGCCACTGGCGCTGTTCGTCATCCAAGACAGCGAGGCGTCAGCAATCTTTGTAATCTTCATCTGTTCGATCTGGCCAATGTTGATTAACACGGCCTTTGGCGTCGCCGGCGTTCGTGAAGACTGGGTCAACGTGGCCCGTACACACGAATTGAGCGCGTTCAAAACCGCTTTTACCGTGATCTTACCGGCGGCTGCGCCCACCATCGTGACGGGCATGCGGATCTCAATTGGGATCGCATGGTTGGTCATTGTTGCGGCTGAGATGCTCGTTGGGGGTACCGGCATTGGCTATTACGTCTGGAACGAGTGGAACAACCTCGACCTGACCTCAGTTATCTTTTCAATTCTCATGATCGGCGTCGTCGGCATGTTGCTGGACTCAGCTCTTGGGCTGCTCCAACGACGTGTCGCCTACACCGAATAGGACCGCACACACATGGCAAATTCATTCCTCAG
Organism: Octadecabacter antarcticus 307; assembly: GCF_000155675.2. Taxonomy (GTDB): domain Bacteria; phylum Pseudomonadota; class Alphaproteobacteria; order Rhodobacterales; family Rhodobacteraceae; genus Octadecabacter; species Octadecabacter antarcticus. Next base: position 1,028,731 of record NC_020911.1, on the reverse strand, counting down.
CATCGAACGGCTGACCCAACGATATCCAGATGGGCAAGGCGGCGAATTTACGGTCTTTAAAAATGCAAGTTTCGGCATTGAGAAGGGTGAATTCGTTTGTATTCTAGGTCATTCAGGATGCGGCAAGTCCACGATCATGAACATCCTTGCAGGACTGGCTGACCCGTCGGGTGGCGTGATCAAAATGGACGGTCAGGCCATTTCTGGCCCCAGCCTTGATCGAGGTGTGGTCTTTCAAAATTACTCTTTGTTACCGTGGTTGACCGCCCTGAAGAACGTGACATTCGGTGTTGCCGCGCGGTTCCCCCATTGGACCAAGCAACAGGTCAACGATCATTCCATTGCGTTCCTTAAAACAGTTGGCCTGTCTGGTGACGCAATCCACCGCAAACCCAGCCAGCTGTCGGGGGGCATGCGTCAACGGGTATCCATTGCGAGGGCATTTGCGAATGAACCTAAATTGCTTTTACTGGATGAGCCGTTTGGTGCGCTTGACGCGCTGACCCGTGGCACCATCCAAGAAGAGCTGATCAAAGTCTGGAGCGGCACCGACCAGACCGTGTTCATGATCACCCACGACATCGATGAGGCCATCCTGCTGGCCGACCGTATTTTGCTGATGACCAACGGCCCCAATGCCAGCGTTGCCGAAAGCGTCGAAATTACGATTCCACGCCCGCGCGTTCGCACCGCAATCGTGCAGCACCCCAACTACTACGCAATTCGCAATCACCTTGTTCAGTTTTTGGGTAAACGCTCGGTTGAGCTGTCCGGAAAGGCGTCTGGCGACGAAACGCAGCGGCCCGAAACAGTGCGTATCGACAAGACTTTGCCAGAAGGGACATTTGATGAAAACCCCATGTTGCGCGCGGTAACAATATGACGGCCCGTCCACCAATTCCCCCGTTCAGCTACAGCGATGCTGTTCAAAAAGTTCGCATGGCCGAAAATGCGTGGAACAGTCGCGATCCAGCATCGGTCGCGATGGCCTATACTCCCGATACACGCTGGCGAAACCGGTCTGAATTTTTAAACGGGCGTGCGGAAGTTGAAGCCTTTTTGACGTCAAAATGGGCGGTCGAAAACGGCTACCGCCTAATCAAAGAAATCTGGGCATACAGCGATAACAAGATCGCTGTGCGCTTTTGCTATGAATACAATGACGACGCCGGCCAGTGGTTTCGCGCCCATGGCAACGAAAACTGGGAATTTGACGCCTGCGGCTACATGGCCGTACGTCATGCCTCCATAAACGACGTGCTCATTCTAGACAACGAACGGCTGTTCCACTGGGACGCCCCTGGACCGCGTCCTGATGATTACCCGGGGCTGGCTGAACTCGGCCTGTGAACTGACGACCAAATATAAAACTGTCCAAAAGGATACAGTCAAAATGAACGATATGATTACCAAAGAAGACGTCACAGCCATGATCCTTGCGGCCAAGAAACAGGCCGGAATGACATGGGACGGGATTGCCGAAAAAATCGGAATGTCACCGATCTGGACGCATTCTGCCGCCATGGGCATGAACGCGTTTCCCGCTGACAAAGCAGCCTTGATGGCTACAACGATGGGCTTGCCACAAGGCGCCGAAGACGCGCTGACGGAAAGTCCAACAAAAATCTGGGAACAAGCCGTCCCAACCGATCCCTGCATCTATCGTTTTTATGAAATTGTTGGCGTTTACGGACCTACACTTAAGGCGATCATCCAAGAAAAATTTGGTGATGGCATCATGTCCGCCATTGACTTCGATATGTCAGTAACCCGCGTGGAAAACCCCAAGGGCGACCGCGTTAAGGTTGAAATGTCGGGCAAATTTCTTGCCTATAACAACTGGTAAACCCTTGATAAAAAGCTTTTAAATGGCAGTCCAGTATGGCAATATTTTTTGTCCAGAGACTTGCCGTTTCGGCGCGTTGATTGCAAAAACCTAAATAGCTGAATAACTGCCTATGATCAGAAGTGGCCATCACAACCTATTAAGGCCAAAAGTCACTTTATCCGCACCGCCGCGTTTCAAAAATCGCATTACACAACCAATTGGCTAACCTTGGAATAAAATTTGTCTATCATGGCATCATCAACCTGTGCACGATCACCGCCCCTCTTGGAAAACCTCGCTGCCATATTCTTGATCGCGGCACGCTTCCAAGTCCCCATCTGCGCGGCCTCCCAGTGTTTGTTCGCAAACACCTGCCAGTAATAGGTGCACGCCATGCTTCTTCGATAACTCCGCCATTGTCATTTCTTCGCGGATCGCTTCAAGCGCAATCTTGGCCTTGCCCCCCTCTCATCGTTTGCAAGCAAACGATGAGAGGGCAGTGGGACGAATGGTTCTTTCGTTTCGTCATTTTGGATCATCTCTCTCGCAAGTTGATCCACCTTAACTACGGGTCCGAATTCCCGCGATCGCCTCTGAAGAACCTCGCCTACAACATGCGTCGCCTCTGTCAGTTGCGCCACATCAACCCAAACCCAGCGTGGAAAACGACCGGGCAAAGACGCAGATCATGCTGCGTGTCACGAAAACCAATATATAATAGGCAGCTTGCCCTTCGAAACAACACAGTGCGGGCAATGCGACTCCTCACGCCTACCCAGTCTCTTAGCGGAATGTGGAACAGGGCCTCAGTGAACCAAGTCTAAACAATTGGTCTTGTATTGAAGCTCAATTTTTCTTTCCATAACAGGATCATACAGTTCAGCGCGAAACTCAACTGCGGCGCGGACACCACTAATAGCTGGCAAAGTTCCACACAGCATTGCCGCGCCGTCTACGTCTTTAATCCGCGACATAAGCGTCTGTAGCGGAAGAATCTGTTCCAAGCTGCCATCCTGATAAAGCACCCAATTCCCACCCTCTTTGATCCATGATCGCAATTGCACTTGATCAATGTGTTCTTGTACAACGCTGAAATCCCACAGATCAGTCGCGCAGACTTTTGCACAGACCTGCTTTGACGCAGCGACCGATGTCGCTTCAAGCTCTCGATCGGTGTGATCTGACGCCAATCCAAGCCACAGCTTACCACCCTGATTGACCAAAAGTGGTTCAGCCTCACCGGACGTGGCAGCCCCCAACACCTGAATTTCGTCCGCTTGCGTCATCAATGTATTTGCAACCTGATAAAACAATGGTGTCGTGGACGGCGGTGCCACGCCGAGCGCGCCCAATTCATCAATATGATGTTGAACCATCGCGCTGTCGCGCCCCGTCCAACCTGCAATAATAAGATGTTCGATCGCGACATCAACCTGCTCAGATCCAATCAGAAATTGCATTCACTTCTCCTTTTTGCGGGCTGCCTAAGCGGGCCCATATCCACCGCCACCCGGGGTTTTCATAACAAAAACGTCGCCCGTGTTCAGCTGTGCTTCATCGTTGCCTTGTAGCTTTTCAACCTGACCATTGGCGCGTTCAATGCCGTTTTCGCCCACGGCACCCGACAGGCCGTCCGCCGCCCCGTGGGGCGGTATAATCCGGTGCGATGAAAGAACGGTGACCGTCATAGGTTCCAGAAAGCGCAATCGCCGGATGATGCCGTTGCCACCAGTAAATGCACCACCACCGCCCGATCCTTGGCGGATTGAAAACTCATCAACCTGAACGGGAAACCGTGTTTCCAACACCTCAGGATCAGTCATGCGCGTGTTTGTCATATGGCTGTGCACCGCACTTGTGCCGTTGAAACCATTGCCTGCCCCTGTGCCGCCACAGATCGTTTCGTAGTTTTGATGAATGTCGTTACCATAGACGAAATTGTTCATCGTCCCCTGACTGCCCGCAATCACGCCAAGTGCACCGTACATCGTATCGGCTATCGCCTGACTGACCTCGGTGTTGCCCGAAATCACAGCAGCAGGCGCGCGAGGGTTGATCATGCTGCCGTCCGGCACTTTTAGGATCAGCGGCTTTAGGCACCCTTCGTTCATTGGGATGTCACTGCCGACCAGCGTGCGAAATACATACAAGACGACAGCACGGCAAATCGCGAGTGGTGCGTTGTAATTAAACTCGCTCTGCTCAGACGTGCCAGTAAAATCGATAACCGCTTCACGCGCATCACGGTCCACCGTGATGGCGACTTTGATTTGCGCTCCGCTGTCCAATGGATAGGTAAATGCGCAATCCGACAGCACATCGAGCACGCGGCGCACACTCTCTTCAGCGTTGTCTTGAACATGGGACATGTAGGCGTGGACACCGTCTTGGCCGAACTGTGCCGTGATGCGCTGCAACTCTGCGACGCCCGTCGCGTTCGCGGCGATTTGTGCAGCAAGGTCAGCCATGTTCTGATCGATGTTGCGGCAAGGGTATTTGCCAGATGCTAAAAGTGCGCGCGCAGCGCTGTCTTGCAACTGGCCTTGTTTGACCAACAGGAAGTTATCGATCAGCACGCCTTCTTCTTGAATGACACGACTGTCGGGCGGGGCCGATCCCGGTGTCTTGCCGCCGATATCGGCGTGGTGGCCACGGCTGGCGACCGTATAAATAATCTGCTCACCTGCCGTGTCGAACACGGGCGTAATCACGGTGACGTCGGGCAAGTGCGTGCCGCCATTATACGGGTTGTTCATCATGAACACATCGCCTGGGCGGATATTGCCTGCGTTTTGAGCCAGTACGACCCGCACACTTTCAGACATCGACCCCAGATGCACCGGCACGTGCGGCGCGTTCGCCACCAGATCGCCGTTCTGGTCAAAAATCGCACATGAAAAATCATAGCGTTCTTTGATGTTGACCGAATAGGCCGTGTTGGCCAACGTTGCGCCCATCTGATCAGCGATGGACATAAATAGGTTGTTGAACACTTCAAGCATCACTGGATTGACTTGTGTGCCAATAGCCTCTTGGCGGGCCAATGGGACAACCCGCGTCAGAACCAGATTGCCGCCGTCCACACATTCCGCTTGCCAACCTGCTTCGACGATGTTGGTCCCGGTGGGTTCGGTTACGATTGCGGGGCCGTCAACGCGCGCGCCTTTCGACAATGTCGCGCGGTCGACCAAAGGCACCTCGCGCCACGCACCCGCAGACCACATCTGACCCCTTTGCGGCGTCGCATCGGTGTGGATGTTATCAGGCATGCTGACCTGTTCGCCCGTGTTGCCAATGGCCTCGGCGCTGAGCACGTCAATCAAGAGGGCGGCATCCGTTGGCACGAACCCGAACCGCTGCTGATGTGCGGCATTGAACGCCGCCGCCATGGCGTTGGGTGCGCCAAACGGGACCGGCAGGGTTTGTTGCGCACCGTCAGGACGGATATGTGCGGTGGTCACAACATTGATTTGATCCGGCGTAATGCCTTGGCCCATCACCTCGGACTGGACGGCGTCAACCAGTCCTTCAAGCGCGTCTTTAGCATCTGCGACGCGGTCCAATGGCGCACCAAATTGATGTTCGCGCATTGCGCGCACGTCGGCCAAACCCATCCCGAAGGCCGATAAGACCCCCGCAAAGGGGTGGATAAATATGCTTTCCATCCCCAGCGCATCCGCGACCAGACAGGCATGCTGCCCGCCAGCACCGCCAAAGCAGTTCATCGTGTATTTGGTGACATCATAGCCACGTTGGACGCTGATTTTCTTGATTGCATTGGCCATGTTTTCGACGGCGATGCGCAAGAACCCTTCGGCGATGTCTTCAACCTTTCGATCACCGCCAATCTCTGCTGCCATGCTCGCAAACTTCTCTCGCACAACGTCTCCATCAAGCGGTTGATCCGCGTTAGGACCAAAAACTGGCGGGAACTGATCTGGCTGCAATTTGCCCAACAGCACGTTGCAATCCGTGACCGTAAGGGGGCCACCACGACGATAGGCGGCCGGTCCGGGATTTGCGCCCGCGCTTTCGGGGCCGACCTGCATGCGGCCATCTCGATATGACAGGATAGAGCCTCCACCGGCCGCAACGGTGTGGATCGACATCATCGGCGCGCGCATTCGCACACCTGCGACTTCCGTCTCGAAACTGCGTTCAAATTCGCCCGCGTAGTGACAGACATCCGTGGACGTACCGCCCATGTCGAACCCGATCAAGCGATCGAACCCCTGTTCCGCTGCAGTGCGCACCATGCCAACAACGCCGCCCGCTGGCCCCGACAAAATGGCATCGCGTCCCTCAAACAAGGACGCATCTGTCAATCCACCGTTTGAGCGCATGAACATCAACCGTTGCCCACCGCCCTTCGTCGTGCCCAGTGCGTCGGCGACTTGGCGCACGTAGCGACGTAAAATCGGCGACAGATATGCATCAACTACAGCGGTATCACCACGCGCGACCAGTTTGATCAGCGGGCTTGCCTCATGGCTCAAAGAAACTTGCGTGAACCCGATTTGCGTCGCCAATTCACCGATGCGCTTTTCGTGATCGGAAAACCGATAACTGTGCATCAATGCAATGGCGACTGACCGATAGCCTTTGGCGTAGGCCTGCGCCAACCCGGTCCGCGCGGCGTCTACGTCCAGCGCAGTGACCAGCGTTCCATCCGCCGCAATACGTTCATCCACTTCAATCACGTCGTCATAAAGAAGTTCAGGCAGCACGATGTTAAGGTCGAAAAGCTTTGGGCGGTTCTGGTATCCGATCCGCAAAAGATCACGCAATCCTTTCGTGACCACCAAAACTGTGCGTTCACCTTTACGTTCAAGGAGCGCATTTGTGGCGACGGTCGTACCCATTTTCACGGCGCTGATAGTCGCAGGAGGGATCGGCGCATCTGGCGTTAACCCGAGCAGATTTCGAATACCGTGCACTGCCGCATCGGCGTACACTTCAGGGTTTTCCGACAGCAGCTTATGGGTGTGCAAAGCACCATTCGGTGCCTTGGCCACGATGTCGGTAAATGTGCCGCCGCGATCAACCCAAAACTGCCACATGAGACATATCTCCTCTATTTGCAGGCGTCTAAAACCCACAGTCGTTTGATTTTACAGGACTATGGTATTTACTGCAAAGCGTGCGGCAAAAAGAGAGCGATATTGGGGAAGGCGATCAACAAGAAAGCCATCAGCAACATCGTCAAGCAATAGGGAATCGCGCCCAACATCACTTCGTTCAAGCTGCCCGACTTTCGCGCGCCTTGAACCACATAAAGGTTCAATCCGACCGGCGGCGTAATTAGCGCCATTTCGATAAGCACGATCATGAGGATACCAAACCAGATCACGTCGTAGCCCTGCACCAGAACCATCGGCACGATGATCGGAATGGTGACAACCATAAGCGACAGCGTTTCGATGAAAAAGCCAAGCACAATGTACATGGCGACGACGACCAGAATGAAGCCAAGCGGTGACAGGCCAAGGCCCTCCATGAAGGTCGTCAGCTCGCGGCCCAATCCGGCAGACGCCAGTGTGAAATTCAAGAACGACGCGCCGATCACGATCAGCATGATCATTGATGTGATTTTCACCGTGCCCGTCAGGCTTTGCGTCAGCATGTCCCACGACACGCCACCAAAGACGAACGCGATCAAGAAGGCCCCTGCGACACCGACGGCGGCGGCCTCGGTCGGGGTCGCCCAGCCGCGATAGATGGACCCCACGATAAGGCCGAACAACAGCACAATTGGCACCAGATCGACCAGTGCGCGCATCATTTGCGGGAACGGGAACGTGCGGCGCATGCCCCCCAGATCAGGGCGGATCACGCAGATGATGACGGTGATCAGCATGAACATAAGCGCCAGCGCAAGGCCCGGAATCAAGCCCGCCAAAAATAACTGCGGGATCGATGATTGGGTCAGGAAACCATAGACGATCAGGTTGATCGACGGTGGGATCATGATGCCAAGCGTCCCACCCGCTGCGATCGCACCAGAGAATAGTTTCGGGTCATAGCCCAATTTTTCCGCTTGCGGCATCGCGACTGTCGCAACCGTGGCGGCAGTGGCCACAGACGATCCCGACGTGGCCGAAAACATCGTCGCAGTCGCAATATTGGCGTGCACCAACCCGCCGGGAAGCCAGGACACCCAGCGATCAAGGGCGGCATAGGTACGCTCAGCCACACCGCTGCGTACCAGAATTTCGCCCAGCAGCACGAAGAATGGAATAGCGATGAGCGTGGCGGAATTTGACGCGCTCCACACCATGTTGCCAAGGCCCCGGATCAGCGGAAAATTAGAGAAGAATATATCAATGCCGAACCCCAGCAGGAACAGCACAACACCAACCGGAATGGACAGGGCAAGCAGCCCCAAAAGCGTGACGCCGACATAGGTAATCATTTCAACGTGTCCTGTTCTGCGAAGGCGCCAACAATGGCTTCGGTCTCGCCGTAGCGACGTTTGAACACCAAGCTGATGGCCGCAAAGCTCAACAAGGTGGACATAATTGCGAACCAGACCCAGCCCGCAAACCACGGCAATTGAACCCAAATCAGCGGCGTTTGCAGGGGCGTGTTGGCGCGCGACCCGTTAACCAAGGAACGTTCGACAACTGGCCATGCCTTGATCGCGATGGTGATGACTACGCCGGACATGACGCATATGCTGAACACATCGAATACGGCCTTACCGAAGGTCTGGAACCGTGTGCGCAAAATATCGATGCGCACATGGCCCAGTTCCAACAGCGTGTAAGACATGCCCCAGGACGTCGCGAGCGCCATAGCGTAGCCCGCGATTTCCTCGGTGCCGCCAAGGGACGTGCCAAACCGGCGCATGATGATATCTGTCAGCACGAAAGCCGCACAGGCCAGCAACCCAAAGCCGACCATGAGGGCCACGCCTTTGTTGATCGCCCGCAAGCGCTCTATCATCTTGAGTTCCATGTTTGCCACGTCCCCTAGCTTGCCCGTTTACTCGATCGAAACGCCAACCGCAGTGCCGACACTTTCGTTCCAGCGTGTGGCCCAATCCCCACCAGCGCGCTCAGCCCAGTCAGGCAGCACTTCGCTCGTCAGGATGGTGCGGGCACGCGTGAAGTCTTCTTCACTGACCTCGACAAGGGTCATGGCGCGTGCTTCGCCGCCTACGCACTCGCCATTGCCGGTCAGGCAGGCCACGTCATTCACCAATGCACCCTGCGCGCTGGCCCATGCTGGGTCTTCAAAACCGGTCACGATTTCGGAGGTGATCAACGCCTGATCATCCGCGCTCATGGAATTCCATTTGTCGAGGTTGATGGCCGTTACGACCGGATCCCAGCCTCCCAGCGGGATCGGCAACAGGTGCGTGGACACTTCCCACCACCCCGCGCTGTACCCGGACCCGGCACCGGTGACGGCGCAATCGACAACACCTTTTTGCAACGCGCCCGGCACTTCGGAGAACGATACGTTTACGCCTTCAGCGCCCAATGCTTCGAGCAGCAGCGCGGTCATGCGACCGGATGCGCGGACTTTCAGGCCTTCAAGGTCGGCAAGGCTGGCAATGTCCGCGTTACAAAACACGACCTGTGGCGGGTACGGCGCGATGGCCAGAACATGGCTGTTGAACCGGTCACGGAAAATGTCTGCCACCATCGGGCGGGCAGCATCGACCATGGCGCGCGCATCATCCGCCGTGAGCGCCAAAAGTGGCACGTCCAGGCCTTCGAGTTCCGGCGCGTCGGACACCGCATAATCGCCCACAGTCATCGCGACATCGTAAACACCTTGGCCGAGCAGCGGGTAAATGTCACCCAGTCCAAGGCTCATCTGGTTGTGCGTCGTCAATTCCACGTTGATCGTGCCGCCAGATGCGGCAGGCAATGTCTCGGTCCAGAACGGCGCTTCGTAAGCGTTGTGCAACGGCAGGCTGGACCAGCTGCCCACGACGGACAGGTCTTCGGCAAATGCCGGCGTCGCAAGCGCTGTTGTCGCCGCGAGGATTGTTAATGTACGTTTCATTTTCAGTCTCCTTGTTGGGTCGTTTCAGTTTGTTTTTAATATTGTCGTTTCGGCATCCTCGGCCACATCCGCGATCAACATGTGACCAGGTGAATGGGTAATGCAGATCGCAAGACCCGCATCCAGAAGGACATTTTGGGGCGTCACACCGCACGCCCAGTACACCGGAATTTCACCTGCACGAATCTCGACTGCATCGCCCCAATCAGGGCGCGACAGGTCCGCAATTCCGATTTGCGCGGGGTCTCCCACCGCAATGGGCGCGCCGTGTGCGTGGGGGAACAGCCGGCTAATTTCAGTGGCACGGGCAACTTGCGTCGCTGGAATAGGGCGCATCGTCACCACCATGTTCCCGCCAAATTTTCCCGCAGGCACAAGATCGATGTTGGTGCGAAACATCGGCACGTTCTTACCCGTTTCAATATGGCGCACAGGAATACCCTCGCGCAGCAACGCATTCTCAAACGTAAACGAGCAGCCCAGTGCGACGGTCACCATGTCATCTGTCCATGTGTCGCGAATGTCCGTCACCTCGTCGGTCAGCGCGCCATTTCGAAACACACGATATTTTGGCACATCGGTGCGGATATCGATGTCTTGGCCCAACGTCGGCAGATATGGATCACCACTGTCGCCCACCGCCACAATCGGACAAGGTTTCGGGTTGCGCTGACAAAACCGCAGGAAATCCAACGCGACGTTTTCAGGTAGGATTGCGATGTTGCACTGCAACTTGCCAGCCGCAAGACCGGCCGTATGCCCCGTGAAAGATTTTGTGCGGATCGCTGCGCGCACATCTGCCGCAGCGGAGGCTACAAGATCGGTATGCGAAACGGATGTGATCGTCATGATGGCAGCCCCCAAGATATGCCAAAAGCATCACATGCCCGTCCACTTTTGTGCAAATTATCATTTTGTATCATTTGTGATAGAAATTTTCTATCTACTTGCGGTGCGTGATATCCCATACCTGCGCGACATCACGGGCAATTTCAGCACTGTTTTCAACGAGAAAGCTGCGGGGCTCCGACAAATATGATGCTGTAAAGGCCAGTGGTTTGGGCCTAAATCCAGGATCGAATTCCACGATTTGTCCGGAAGCCACGAAATCATTGGCGAGAGCGCGCGGGTATGGCCCAACAGCGATTCCTGCAGCAATCATCTTCAAGCTCGCAGACAAAGACGCCGACGCATAGACCCGCAATTGCGGCCCTACCCTGCGCGACAGCTCAGACATCAATTCACGATAAGGGCGTGTTTTGCTTGAATAGGAAATGATGGGAATGGCAGTTAGATCGGTCTGCGGGTTGGTCGCGGATCGATACCAATGCAAATCAAAAGCGGGCAATTCTACGTTTTCGACCGTGAATTCGGATACTGGTCCCATCAAGAATGCCAGATCCAGACGCCGTTCCAGCAGGGCCGCGCGAAGGTTCATTGATATATCGACCGTCAAATCCATGTTTACCCGCGGATATTGTTCACTAAAGGCGGTCATGAACTCCGGGAGCCACGCTTGGGCAATCGTCTCCGCCGCACCAACCCGAAAGAGTCCTTCTGCTTCCGACGGGTTTGCGACGCGCTGCTTGATCTCTTCTTCAACGAACAACATCTGTTCAGCGTAAGACAGCAGAAGCGTACCATGCTTCGTCAAAATCAGCTCGCCTGGGCCGCGCTCAAACAACTGCACACGCAATTCTTGTTCCAAATTTGAAATGCGGGTTGAAATGGCTGGCTGCGATAGATGCAACCGTTGTGCCGCTTTGCGAAATCCACCGAGCCGGGCCACCCAAAGGAACGTTCTGATTTGGTCAAAAGTCATGGGTGTATCAATATTGATTATCGATGCGGGGCGCAATTCATAAGCTGGGCGGCATATTCGCCAGTTGTGACTGATTTTCTTCTGTGATCCTCCGTCTCCTTGGCAATGTGGATCAAACGAAAATGCAAATTGGCTTCTTAAACAGTATTTCCCGCGTGAAACCGACCTGTCAGTCCATTCTTTAGCAAAACTCAGTGCAGTCGCCAGATAGTCAATGATGGGCTGATGCCGTATGCGACGGCAGCCCATCCGGCTCGAAGCGAAGACGTGGCTTTCTAATGCCCAGCAGTATCGTCTCGCTATCAAGAAGCGCCGGTTGCAGGTTTTGCCCAGAGCATATTTGCATTTTATCTCCTATCCGTCTCGGTGCCACCAAGCCGAAGCGTCAACGCTTATCGTCAGACTGAGCACATAAAATCGTTTCTATAGACGTGATCACGCTTTGTTTGCGCCCTGCCCTCGGCTCTTATTCAGCAGCAATGGGATGCAATTGCGGGGTTTTGTTATTTATTTTCTGGGTAACATCGGTTTCAGGTTTACGAACCAAAAGCCCCTCGCGCCGCTCCTTTCGTAGATAGGTGTGGTAAAGGACCGGCACACCTACGAGGGTCAGAATGGAGGCAAAACCAAGGCCCGCCATGATCGCCACTGCCATTGCGGCAAAGAAACTATCGGCAAGCAAAGGCACCATGCCGAGGATCGTTGTCGCAGCAGCTAGCACTACGGGACGCAGACGGCTTGTGCTGGCCTCAACGATAGCATCATACTGGCTAAGGCCCTCTTCCTTTTGGATGTCGATCTCCTCAACCAGGACAATGGCGTTCTTGATCACCATCCCAGTCAGCGAAAGCATTCCCAGCAAAGCTGTGAAACTAAACGGCAAGCCAGTGAACAGCAGACCCAATGCTACGCCGTTCACGGCCATTGGTACGATCGTCCAAATCACTGCGGTCTGCCTTAACTTACCAAACAACAAGACCGTAATCAGCAGCATCACCCCGAACGACAGCGGCATCTGCCGCCCAAGGCTTTGCTGCGCCTCGCCTGCGCTCTGAAACTCGCCCCCCCATTCCAGCGCGTATCCTTCGGGCAGTAAAATCGCCTCTATTGCGGGACGGACTTTCGCGAATACGGTAGGTGGGGTCATGCCTGCGATGACATTAGCATGCGCAGTGACGGTTGGCTGGCGGTCACGCCGCTCAATGAGCGTATCGCGCGCTAGGACCTCGAAGCCATCAATTGCTTGTGCCAGTGGGACGTAGGAACCCGTAGCTGACGACCAGACCGGTTGATCTAAAAGCGCATTTTGGCTTGCTGATTGAGCTGTGTCGCTGCGGATGATAATGTTGATAAGCCGGTCACGCTCACGGTAGACACCCGCTGGGACGCCATCGGTTACAAGTGCGATGGCCGTTGCAATGTCAGCACGGGCAATGCCAATGGTCTGGGCACGCTTTTCTGCATAGATCGGGCGAATGACCGCCTCTCGCTCATGCCAGTCGATTGTTTCGCTATGTAGATCTGGCGTTGCGGTGCGCAAGATATGCGCAGCCTCAATCGCCAAAGCGCGCAATACGTCCGGATCAGGACCAGAAAAGCGCGCTTCGATATCGGCAAGCACCGATGGGCCGTATATGGTCTGTTTCGTCATCAAGCGGGCCCAAGGCAGGTGTTGCGCCACGAACATATCCAAGTCCCGACGCAATGCAGGGATCGCGTCAACATCGCTTGCTCGGATCACCAGTTCTCCATAGGATGGTTCGGGCAATTGTGGCGCATAAATGAGCAAAAAGCGCGTCACGCCCTGTCCCGCACTCGTCGTAACAGCGGCCACGTCATCGCGTTCCAACAGCCAATCTTCGATCCGTGCGAGGTCTTGGGATGTTGTATTAATCGAACTGCCCTGTGCTGCCTTGTATTCAAGGAAAAACAACGGTGTGTCAGAGGGTGGAAAAAACTGTTGCGTGACCTGACCAAATGCCACAATGCAACCTGCTGTAATTCCAAGAAGTGACACAATGACCAACCAGCGCGCCCGCAACGCACCGCGCACAATCCCGCGGTAAGCGCGAAAGACTGGGCCACTGTAGGGGTCTTCACCCTCCTTTAATCCTCCGACCTTAAACACATATGCCCCCAAAAGAGGTGTCACCGTCACGGCGAAAACCCAAGACAACATCAGCGACAGGCCAATCACTGCAAAGAGTGAAAACAGAAATTCACCACTGGCGTCAGGTGATAGGCCGATCCCGGCAAATGCCATGATCCCGATGACAGTGGCTCCCAGCAGTGGGATGCCGGTCCGCCCTGCCGCAATTTCGGCGGCTTCAGTCGCTGAGGTGCCCTGTCGCATTTTTTGCTGCATGCCTTCGGCGACGACGATAGCGTTATCGACAAGCATACCCATCGCGATGATGAGCGCGCCCAAGCTGATGCGTTCAACTTTTATATCAAACAGATACATTGCAAAAAAGGTCGCCATGACCGTCAATAAAAGTGAACCACCGACGACGATTGATGCGCGCCAACCCATGAACAGCGCCAGAACCAAGATGACCACACCCACCGACATCACAAGTGATACTAGAAAACCAGCGGCCGCTTCATCCACGACACGGTGCTGTTCGTAAATTGGGTCAATTTGCACTCCAAGTGGCAAAAGCGGCATGATGCTGTCCAGGCGCGCCTCAACGGCTTCACCCACATCAACAATGTTGCGACTGTTCAAACCTGCAATGCCTAAGGTGAATGCGGCACGACCGTTATGACGGATAATATGCGTCGGGTCGTCAACGCGGTGCCGCGATAGAGTCGCTATATCGAGCAAGTTGATGACTTCGCCATTCACCCCAAGGGACAAAGAGCCAAGATCAGCCGTGCTGTCATTCGCTCGGGGAGCGTCGATCCGAAGGTCACGTCCATCAGACCCGGCCGTGCCTGTTGGCACGATATCGGTTGCTGTAGATATTGCGTCAAGAATTGCGCCCGGCGCGACACCAAGTGTGCTAAGGGCACGATTATCAAGGTCGACAAAAATCGCTTCTTGCGGCAAGCCCAAAAGCTGCGCGTTTGCGACGCCGTCAACGGCCAAAAGCTCGCGGCGCAGAAAAGTGGAAATCTCCCATATGTCAGCGTCTGAGTACCCGGGTGCTGACACGGCATAATACAGACCAAACACATCACCGAAATCGTCATTAATGACGGAAGGCAGTGCTCCAGCGGGCAGCAGCCCACGGGCGTTGTCGACACGGTCGCGCAGATCATCCCAGATTTGTTTTAGGTCTTCACCGTCGTACTGCTCGCCAACCTCTACCTCAATTATCGACACGCCAGGAACATTGCGTGAGGTGATCGTCTTGATCTCACCCATTTGCTGAATTTCAGCCTCGATAGGTTCTGATACTTCCATCGCGACTTGCGCAGCGGTGGCCCCCGGATATGCCGTAATAACCAGGGCGGATTTCAGCGTGAATATAGGATCTTCAAGTTTACCTACATTTAGATATCCGAACATCCCACCAAAAAGGGCGAACAGGATCACAATCCACGTATATAGTGACTTTTCGACAGAGGCTTTCGCAATTGCACGCATCATCAGTTTGTCTCCTCAACGATAAGACCATCATAAACTCGCACGCGCTGGCCATCACGCAGCAGGTGCGCCCCTGCGGCGACAACACGGTCTTCAACTATCAGCCCTGAAACAGCGAAGCCCAACCCATTTGGCGCACCGACCTCGACATCGCGTCGTTCAACAATACCAGTATTTTCACCATCAGCGCTGAACACCATGACTTCGAAACCACGATCCGTCGTGGCCAGAATTGCACCCGCAGGCAAAGCCATTTTGCTCCCCACCGCATCCAATGCCGCAGTGACCGTCATCGACATTCCTGGAATAAGACCGACTGCCGCTTCGTCCGGTAGGCGCAGCGCCACGCGAAAACTTTGTCCTACTTGGCCCGTCTGTGCCTCATATTCCGCCAGAGTAAGAGGAATACTCTGACCGTCAGGCATCTGTGCCGTAAAAAGGATCGATGACGGATCGCCCGCACGGGTCAAAACTTGTTCGGGAACTTCTATTTCGACCCGAACTTCGCTCATGTCGTGCAACCGTAAGATCGGCTCGCCCGGCTCAATATTGGAAAAATGTGTCGCAATACGCGATGCTACGATCCCATCAAAAGGAGCATACAAGGTTGCATTCTCAAGGGCTGCACGGGCATTGCGCAACGCGACATCCGCTCGTCCCCGCACGGTTCCTGCATCTTCAACACGCACCTGCGACGCGGCGTTTGACGCAGCCAACGCTTCCGCTCTCGTCAGTTCTCGTTGGGCCTGAGCAAGGTTGATCTCGGCAAGTTCAACCGCTCGTTCCAACGGCGCAAGATCAAGCCGCGCCAAAATCGAGCCCATTTCAATCGCTACACCTTCCGTTACCGGAAACAGAACCAAACGACCGCCAACTTCGAATGATAGATCAACAGTTTCACGGGCTGCAACGCGCCCGAAGAACGCGCGTGACGTCGCTGAAACCGCATCTGGAGAAACCAGTCGCACAGCGAACAACGGAACTGGATCACCTGATGGGGTCAGCGGTGTTTCCTGTGCCAGAGCCATCCCCGCGACAATAATCATTGGGATGGTGGCTTGCAAATAGGTTATAAGTGGCATTAAAGGCTCCTTAGGATACATAACAAACTACCGATCGTTCGGTCGGCTTGAGCGTCATATAAATGATTCGGAAACCACGTCAATGGAAGATGTACAAAAAAATACTGGCGAAGATCGCCGCACCAAGCTTGCGTTATTTGCTCTCCAGATCTTCTTGGAAAAAGGCTATTCTGGCGCATCAATGAGCGCCGTTGCAAAAGCCGCAGGGATAAAGAAGCCGTCGCTTTATCATCACTTTTCCTCAAAAGAGCAGCTTTTCCTTGCGGCCCTT
Organism: Octadecabacter antarcticus 307; assembly: GCF_000155675.2. Taxonomy (GTDB): domain Bacteria; phylum Pseudomonadota; class Alphaproteobacteria; order Rhodobacterales; family Rhodobacteraceae; genus Octadecabacter; species Octadecabacter antarcticus. Next base: position 1,012,120 of record NC_020911.1, on the reverse strand, counting down.
GCGGCGGATCTCGACCCTTTGTGTTCTCAGTTTGATCAGCTTATGGAGCAACCCAAAATTGCCCCAGAAGCCGTCTTTCGCGGTGCCTTGGGGCTATATTATGACGCGATGGTGAACTCTGCTATCGGTAGCATCATGACCGTTATTTCGGAAACCTCACAAACAGTCCCCGAGGTTGCTGAGGGATTTCATGACGATTTCATTGCTGAGTTTGAAACCTCCCTCGCGGAGGTTTACGCACCTTGCCGCACATCTGGCACACATCGCAACGTACCTGATGTTACTATAAACCAGCTTGTTTTTGGTCCGCTGCTTAGCATCGCGATATCCAACAAGATGTTCGCCAACGTGCCGCGTGTTGCTGCGCATTGGTCAAAGGGGCGATCGCGGGCAGAGTTCATCGATATGGTCGATGGCCTGCTCCGCGTCTGACTCAATTTTTGGGTCTGTTTGAACGATCTAAAACGATTTGCGCCTAAATCAGCTTGTCACGGCGATTCTTGTCAAGACCAACAGACCCTTCACATCGAGCCACTATGCGGACAACAAAAGCCTTGTTACTAGCTAGGGCGATCGCTTGCATTGAGGAGCCCCTAGTTTGCTAGGCACCTGCCTTGATCATTTTCCTTTGTTTTATTTCATAGTTAACCGGCGACAGCATGCCGTTGTTGGTATGCTTGCGGTTTGGGTTATAGAACATCTCGATGTAGTCGAACACGTCCTGTCTCGCGGCGTCGCGCGTCAGATACGTCCGCCGCCTGATCCGCTCACGTTTCAACAGTTGAAAGAAGCTCTCTGCGACGGCGTTGTCATGGCAGTTCCCACGTCTGCTCATACTGGCATCTAAATTGTGTTTGCTGAGGAACGATTGCCACTCCTTGCTGGTGAATTGTGAGCCTTGACCCGAGTGGACCATTACTTTGGTCTTAGGCTTGCGCCGCCAAACAGCACTCAGCAGGGCCTGCAAGGCGAGGTCCGTCGTCATGCGCGATTGCATCGACCACCCAACCACACGCCTTGAGAACAGATCAATCACAACAGCCAGATACGACCAACCTTCGTGCGTCTTGATATAGGTGATGTCAGTGACCCAAACGAGAGCGGTCATATCAACCTCAAACTGTCGATCCAGTGTGTTATCAGCGACCACCGCTGGCTTGCCGCCATATCGAGCAGGTCGACGTTTGTAGCCAATCTGGGCAGTGACACCTGCCAAGCTGGCCAAACGCGCCACACGGTTCTCTGAACAGGTCTCACCCGCGTCACGCAGATCGTCATGCAGTTTGCGGTATCCATAGACTTTGCCGCTATCTGCCCAGGCCTGCTGGATCAGATCCGTTTGACGCACATCTTCAAGTGCACGCTGGCTCAATGGCTCCTTAAGCCATGCATAAAAGCCGCTGAAATGCACCAACAGGACCCGGCAGGCGATTGCTCAGCAATCTGCCGAGAGGGGGCCAGCGGCCAAAACCGCGCAAACAGGCCCCTCTCATTGATTGCCTTGCAATCAACTGCTCGGCAGCGGGAACACATGGCTGCTTCTGACAAATGCACAAATCTGATCAAAAATATCTTGCTATGCAGGAGCAACCCACACAAAATATTCTCAGCGATTGCAACATCACCACATCGCAGAATGGTGGTCATGATAAGCCCGAAGCGGACAGTGGCGGCATCCCCAATGGCCACGGAAAAACCCCGGTGTTTGGCACACAAACAGGACCATTGGCTGGATGCCCGTATTCCAAAACAACCCATCGGCCCCGCACGACACCCAAGCACGCGTCGTCCAAAGAGCAGCGATTGAACAGACGACCTGCCAATCCCCCCGCCTTAATGCGCAGGCTTGATAAACGTCCCGTTGCGTAAATCACGGATCGCTTTTTTCAGCTCATCCTGCGTGTTCATCACGATGGGGCCATGCCATGCGACGGGTTCTTCGATCGGCGCGCCAGATATCAGCAGGAAACGCACGCCGTTTGGCCCCGCTTGCACCGTGACCTCGTCGCCCGTGCCGAACCGGATAAGGGTGCGGTCACCTGAGAGATCGCGGATGTTGACTTCTTCACCCATGACTTCTTTTTCCAGCAGCACACCGGACGGCGGGCTGGCATCGGCAAAGGCCGCAGCCCCCTCAAACACATAGGCGAACGCGCGACGATAGGTGTCGATCTGGAACGTCTTGCGCACGCCCGCTGGCACCGTCACATCGAGGTATTGCGGATCAGCGGCAATGCCATCCACCGGACCACGTTCGCCCCAGAATTCGCCTGTTATGATACGCACAACCGTGCCATCGTCATCGGTAACTTCTGGTATTTCACGTGCATTTACATCCTGATAGCGTGGATCAGTCATCTTTTGTGCGGACGGAAGATTGCCCCAAAGCTGGAAACCGTGCATCTGCCCCGCCGCGTTTCCGTGCGGCATTTCCTGATGCATGATGCCGGACCCTGCGGTCATCCATTGCACATCACCCGCGCCCAGCGTGCCGGTGTTGCCAAGGCTATCGCCATGTTCGACCGTGCCGTTCAGCACATAGGTGATCGTTTCAATGCCGCGATGGGGATGCCACGGAAAGCCCTTTTCGAACTGCGCAGGCACCTCGTTGCGAAAATCATCAAACAACAGGAACGGGTCCAATTCGGATGGGTCTGCAAACCCGAACGCGCGGTGCAAATGCACGCCTGCGCCCTCCATGGTGGGAACGGCTTTGCGGGTCTCAAGGACGGGACGAATTGACATGGGTGTCTCCTACGGTTGGGGTGTGACTGATGTAGGACGGCGCACAGGCGCATTCAATCGCCACCCTGTAACGGATGGTGTGCGCAAATGCACAGTAGAGGCTTATCCCTTTTAGTCCGGTTGCCCCACATGTTGACGCGGCGCAGAACCTCGCCCTTGTGGCTTGAGAGGCGGATCGGATCAGTTTGTAACATCTGGTGGGTTTATGGGGCGTGGCTTTTGCCGTGAACAAGGGCCTTCAGGCGCGCTGTTCAACAAAATCACGATATGTCGCTGGGCCAATACCAACACCGATCCCCAGCAGCGTGTCGAAGGCGCTTCGCATGTGTCGCCGTCGGTTCCAGCGGAACACAAATTCGTCGAGATAGCGTTGCAGATGGCATTTTCTGAGGCCGTGGAAGACGCCTTTTGCCCACGTTTTTAGGTTGGAGAACACGCGGTGGACCCAGTGGAGTATGTCATGTGCCTTCTTGCCGCTGACGACCTTCGCCTCATGCGTGTTTGCAGGGGGATTTTCGTAACCTAGCCAGCCATCCGTGATGACGTGAGCGCCAGGCTCTACAGCCTGACCAATGAACCCGTGTAGCGTCTTTGATGCGCCGTCGGGAATGTGTTTCATCCTGATACGGCGCGGATGTCCGTCTCTTGATAACTCGACGGCGCAGACGACAAACATCTTTCCGACCGGGCTCCGCCCACCCTTTGGCCGGTCCTCGGGATCATGCCGGGACCGGAACGGAATCTCTGTTTCATCGATCTCGACAAGGTCTTTCAGGGGGTTGCGGTCAGGGTTGACCATCGACCGCCGCAGCTTTTGCAAGAGGAGCCACGCCGTCTTGTAGCTGCCAAGGCCAAGTTGCGCCTGAAGTTGCAGCGCTGACATGCCGTTGGAATGGCTGGTGATGATGTGCGCGGCAAGAAACCAAATTCGCAACGGCAAATGGCTGCTGTGCATCACCGTGCCAGCCGTCACGGATGTCTGCCGTGCGCAACCGGCACATTCCCAAGTCGCGCGATTTCGCTTTAACGGCCAGCCCTTGCAGGTGCCACAGGAAGGACACACAAAGCCCTCAGGCCAACGATGTTCCGCCAGATAATGCGAACACGCTTCCTCATCAGAAAACCTGGCGTCGAACGCCGAGCGGGACATGGGTTTGTCGTTTTTCCATCTGGCTGGCATGGGTAGAACAATACAAGAACATTGTAGATTGGCAAGCCGCTTCACACTACATCAGGTGCCGCCGGAGCAAAGGGGATAAGCCTTTGCACAGTAGATGCAGGGGCCGCGCAGCCAAGACCGACATGCGAATCCCCCTTCCGCAAAAGCATCAAAAACGCTAAAGCGGCGCTATGTCACAAAACCCTCCCAGTCTTCGTCCGGATTTGGCCAATGCGCGCGTCCCGCGCGACGCCCCGAAAATCGCAACACCTGACGCACGTCGGGTTAATCAGCCGACCATCGGCATGGTGTCGCTGGGCTGCCCCAAGGCGCTGGTGGACAGCGAACGCATCCTGACGCGCCTGCGCGCAGAAGGCTACGCGATCAGCCCCGATTATGCGGGTGCGGATGCGGTGGTCGTCAACACCTGTGGCTTCTTGGATAGCGCCAAGGCCGAAAGCCTTGATGCGATAGGAGAGGCGCTGACCGAAAATGGCAAGGTCATCGTCACCGGCTGTCTAGGAGCGGAACCTGACTACATTCGCGAACACCACCCACGCATTCTTGCGGTGACAGGCCCGCACCAATACGAACAGGTGCTGGATGCGGTGCACGCCGCCGTGCCGCCCAGCCCCGATCCGTTCATTGACCTGCTGCCCGCAACCCAAGTGTCCCTGACCCCGCGCCACTACAGCTATTTGAAAATCTCCGAAGGCTGTAACCATAAATGCAAGTTCTGCATCATCCCCGACATGCGTGGCCGCCTGCAAAGCCGCCCCGCCCACGCGGTGATGCGCGAGGCTGAAAAGCTGATCGACAATGGCGTCAAGGAACTGCTGGTCATCAGCCAAGACACGTCCGCCTATGGCGTCGATACCAAACACGCACGGGACCGCGGGCATCGCGCGCATATCACCGATCTGGCGCGTGATCTTGGCAGCCTGGGCGGCGAAAACAAACCATGGGTGCGCCTGCACTACGTCTACCCCTATCCGCACGTGCGCCAGTTGATCCCGCTGATGGCTGACGGGCTCATTCTGCCCTACCTCGACATTCCGTTCCAACACGCGTCAACGGATGTCTTGCGCCGCATGGCCCGCCCCGCAGCGGCCGCCAAAACCCTCGATGAAATAACCGCGTGGCGTGAAATTTGCCCCGACATCACCCTGCGATCGACATTCATCGTCGGCTACCCCGGTGAGACAGAGGCGGAATTCCAAGTGCTGCTCGATTGGATGGATGAGGCGCAGTTAGACCGCGTCGGCTGTTTCAAATACGAAAACGTCGCCGGAGCGCGATCAAACGCCCTGCCCGACCACGTCGCAGCCGAAGTCAAACAAGACCGCTGGGACCGTTTCATGGAAAAGGCACAGGCGATATCCGAGGCGAAATTGACCGCAAAGGTAGGTCAGGTCATAGACGTGATCATCGACGACATAGACGCCGACGGCGTCGCAACCTGCCGCACGAAGGCTGATGCACCAGAGATCGACGGCAACCTGTTCATTGACGAGGGCACGGAGGGGTTGTCTGTGGGGGAGATTGTAAAGGTCGAGGTTGATGAGGCTGGGGAGTATGATTTATGGGGATTAATCGTAACTTAGCCCTCATTCGGTGGGATAACTGTATTGCTTGCTGATCCAGCCCAGCTGCGCATCCAAGTTAGGACAGAATCCCACCAACTTTGATAATCTGGAAGTGCCCATACATATGCAATGGGTCCAAAAACAACGACCATAAAGATTACGGTCCACCACGGATGCTTAGCAGCCGTTCCGTACAGTAGCTGCCATGTAGTTTTGGCATAAAACTCGTTGTCAAAAACGGGAATATCCAGAAAGCTCTGAGAATAATCATTGAGTGCATAAGAGGTTATGGCTTTCTGATAACTTTCTCTTTTTACACTCTCATCTCGCTGATGATGCTCACTAACATCATCATGTTCAAAGAAAAGCACACGAAAAAACTTTTCCCCTAAGGCTACTTCTACTGTTCGTTTGCTGAAATTTAAAAGGACAGTACTGATAGGGCCATTGTAAAACGGGTCAATTACTCCGACATTAAACGCAATTAGTCTTTGTTTTGTGAATGTAGTGCGTAATGTTGCAAGCCCAGTGACTGTCGCTGGGAGTTGAAACTCCTCCTTTGAAAGCAACCAAACCGCCTCGTTGGGCTTAATTGCATACCGATCAATTGTAGTTCGCCGTTTTTCGTTGTAACCCTACTTGTCCACTGGGAAAATCTCTCCGATGGTAAGATCATAAGTTGCGTGTTTTAAGTTAGTTTGGTCACCACCTACTAGCAACTTTCTGGAGATGATCTCCGAACCAACAATTAACTTTGAGGACTTACCAGTGCCAGATAATGTCATAGAGTTTTCTCCAGAATGTCATGTTACAGAAGACACCATAACCAATTGGGATCGACGGTTTTTTCAGCTTTCCAACACGATAGCGGGTTGGAGCGAGGATCAAAGCCGAAAAGTGGGATGTGTCATTGTTAGTCAAGAGAATGGAATATTAAGCACTGGTTACAACGGCTTTCCACGGGAGGTTCTAGACAAACCAGATCGTCACTCGTCACTTGACGGTGAAAAATACTACTGGTTTGAACATGCGGAAAGAAACGCCATCTATAACGCTGTTAGAAGCGGTTCAGCCCTGCTCAACTCGAGACTATATGTGAACTTATTTCCTTGTGCCGACTGCACCCGAGCCATCATTCAATCTGGTGTAAAGGAACTCAATACGTTTGCTCCAGACCAGAATGAAAAATTCTTTCAACGCAGCTTTGAAGTATCAATTTCTATGCTTAATGAAGCCAGCGTGCAACTCCGTCTTTTCCCTGAGAACGCGGTTGTTTGAGCAGCTTTTTCTACCCCACCAACACCACCACCCAAGCCACACCAACGGCGATCGCGCTCAGCATCACAGCGCCACTCGCCGCGTCTTTGGCTTGTTTTGCCAAATCACTGCGATCCAATGACACCAAATCGACCGTGCGTTCCACTGCAGTGTTGAGCAGTTCGACCACCAAAACCATTAACCCAAGCACAAGGATCAGGGCGCGTTCGCCGCCATCCAGCAGCACAAAACCAAGCCCGCCAGATACAATATTGGCCCAGACCCATTGGCGAAACGACCGTTCCGTCAGCCATGTGTCCCTGATGCCGTCGCATGACCAAATAGTCCGCAATTTTAGCCGCTCGAAAAAACCCATTCACCCGTCCTCCAAATAGACCCGCACCGCATCCTGCACGCGGCGAAACCGGTCACCACCCAGATGTACACCGCCAAACCAGCGCGTGACGACGACAATCTCACCAACACGCGCCTCGCGTTCCAGCATGCGGATGATCACAAGACCCGCGCCCGCCTCGCCGTCATCGGATTTGATCGGCGTGCCGTCAGGCAGGATCAGACCCCATGTGTTGTGGGTGGCTTTGGCAAATTTCTTGCGCCGACACAGCGCCTTGATGAACGCCTTGGCCGCAACCCCAGACGCGCACGGGCCACCGGACACCGCGTATTTCGACCCACGGTCAGTGAAGATATTCTCAAACACGCGCATCTGCTTCATCGACCCACCCTGCCTGAGGTCGCGCTAGGTTACAATTGGCCCGATCCGGGCTTTCGCGCGCGCACCACACGCTGGCCAATGGCGCCCAACCAATGCGGCGCAGGCCCGCGCGTTAGGTGCATTGGTTATTTCGTGACGCAACGGCACAATGTTCAGACGCTATTTAGCAACTACCTTGGCCGCATGAACGTATCAGACCCCTACCCCGACTTCACACGCAGCGAACGGATTGCCGATGGCGCCGTGCACATCGCGGGCATTGTCTTTGCCATCGTCGCAACCACCCTGCTGATTATCGCGGCAAGCGGCGACACCACCGTTGGAACTGTTGTCGCGCTGTCTATTTATGGAGCGGCGCTGATCGGGTCGTTCGTGGCTTCGGCGTGCTATCATTTCACCCCGTGGGAAGGCCCGCGTGCCGTGTTGCGCCGTATCGACCATGCTGCGATTTACCTTAAGATTGCAGGTACTTACACACCCCTTGTCGTGTTGATCGGGTCCGCGTTCGCCCATGGCATTTTGGGACTTGTCTGGGCGCTTGCCGCTGTCGGCGCGATTGCAAAACTGTTTTTCTGGTCCCGCCCCAACCGCTGGGGTGTTGGCCTGTACCTCGGGCTCGGCTGGCTCAGCGTCGCGCTCGTCTCCTCGCTGATCCCGCTGGTGTCTGGGGTGACGCTGGGCCTGATCGTGGCGGGCGGGTTGGTTTATTCATTGGGCGCAGTTGTGTTCAGCATTAACGGGCTGCGCTACCAGAACGCGATTTGGCACACCTTGGTGTTGGCCGCATCTGTGTGCTTTTGCGTTGCCATCGCCCTTGGCGTTTTGCCAGCCGCCTAATCACCGATCCACGCCACAATCGCGCACAGTCGGGCATTCCATAGCGAATGGGCTGAAAACCAGACCCTAAAGACCGGCAGCCGTCTGGCGCACGATCTGCACCCGTTCAGCATTGGCCGGATGGGTGCCAAGGAAACGATCACCCGGATCAGGGACACGAAAGAAAAAATCTGCACCGCGCACCGGATTAAAACCAGCACGGAATGCGATGATGGTGCCAAGGCGGTCCGCCTCAAGCTCAAATTCCTTGGAATAGCTGCGCGCACCAACGGCTGCACCCAATTCCTGCGCGGTGCGAATGGCCTCATTACCGCCACCGGTGACGCCTGCCAATTGACCAAACACAGCCGCGCCAAGCGTTGCGTTCCGGCGCTGCTGATCAAGATGGTTTTCGATGTGATGCGCGGCTTCATGGGCCATAACGAACGCCAATTCGTCGGTGTTTCGCGCATCCGCAATCAGGGCGAGCGTAAAAGCAATAATCGGCCGGCCCCGTTCATCGACGGTTTGAAACGCGTTGGCAGGTTGGCCTGTGCGATCATCAACCACAATCAGGAAATCACAATTAAATCCGCGCGGCCGGCTGCGGCATTCGCGTTCGGCCACGGGTTCCAGTCGGTTCACAACCTCAATAAACGCGCGTGCCATGGCCCGCTGTTCACGCGGTATTTCAGCAACTGGATTAGCCGATGACCCGGCTGTCGGCACCGCGACAGACGACTGTTGCCCTGCGGTCCGACCATTGGCGGTCTGACCATTGGAGTCCACCACAACATCACACCCCGCCAGCGCGAACGCGCTTCCGACCAGCATAGCGACCGCCAGTGTCTTGAATACCTGCATGTTGTGCGTTCCTTTGCTGCGACGCTTATCTGTCATTCTAGCAGGGAACCCCGTGCCTGCCAGTCCCCTCACGCAGTTGTAAGCGGCGAACGGCCCTTGACGCCTGCAAACCCGCACAGGCAGGGTGCAGATGACGCCAATAAAACAAAAGAGGGCCAGCCATGTTCACCATCGAACACGACTTTGATGCGACAGTGGTCACGCTGGTCGATGATGGCGACGTGCCGCTGCGCGAAGACGTGGTGATTTCCGCGTTTGAAGACTGTGTCACCTTGACCCAAGTCGATCCACGCACGGACCAGCCAGTGACCATCACGATGTCCATGGCACAACTGCGCGATGTATCCTTGGCGCTGGACCTGCCCGAAGGAGCTTATCAATTTAGCTCAGACACAGACGCCGAAAACGGGATTTAGGTATTTTAGAACCAAAGAAGCAAAAGGGTGCGCGATGACAACTGGATTTTTCTGGGACGAAAGGTGCTTTTGGCACGGTGGCGGCAATTACGCTGGCATGTTGCCCGTCGGCGGCTTGGTGCAGCCGATGGTCGGCGGTGGTTTGCCCGAAAGCCCTGAATCCAAACGGCGCCTGAAGAACCTCATGGACGTCACCGGACTGTCTGGCGAACTCGATTTGCGCAGCGCATCAGAGGCATCGCGGATCGACTTGTTGCGCGTGCATCCGGCGTCTTACCTCGACACCTTCAAGGCGGCATCTGATACTGGGGGCGGTGAACTCGGGCGGCGCACGCCCTTTGGCCCCGGTGGATACGAAATGGCAGCGCTGTCTGCGGGCCTTAGCATTGCAGCATTGCAAGCCGTGCTAAAAGGCGATGTCACCAACGCCTATGCCCTGTCGCGTCCACCCGGACATCACTGCTTGCCCGATTACCCTAACGGGTTCTGCCTGTTCGCCAACCTCGCGCTGGCCATTCAATCTGCCCGCGCGAACGATCTGACGCAGCGGGTTGTCGTGCTCGATTGGGATGTGCACCATGGCAACGGCACCGAAGCGATATTTTACGAAGACCCCGACGTGCTGACGATTTCCATGCACCAGGACCGCAACTACCCGATGGATACCGGCGACTTTACTGATCGCGGGCGCGGCAAGGGTGCAGGGTTCAACCTCAACATCCCACTGCCCCCCGGCACTGGTCACATCGGATACTTGTCAACGATGGAACAGATCGTGATCCCACAAATCCAAGCCTTCAAACCCGATGTCATCGTTATCGCCTGCGGCTATGACGCCGCCGCGATCGATCCGTTGGGCCGGATGCTGGCGACAGCTGAAACGTTTCAAATCATGACACAGCAGGTCAAATCCCTTGCCCAAGACCTCTGCAATGGCCGATTGATGATGGCCCATGAGGGCGGCTATTCTAAAGTATACGTGCCGTTCTGTGGCCACCACGTCATCGCGGAAATGGCGGGCAGTGACATCGTCGCACCCGACCCTTTTGGCGAGGTCTTCCCACTGCGCCAACCAAGTGCGGCGTTTGATCGTTTCTTGGATGGGCTGTTGGGGGACATGGCGGACGCGCTTTAGCATTAACCGATTTGGCGCGCCGTCCTGATTGTGTGCACCAAACGTCCGATATGGCGTGTCCGAACTGCCTGTATCCAGACAGTCCGGCCATTCCTGCTCCCAACTTTGTCAGTTCGGGTTCAAAGGCACGCATCTTCAAGGCGCCATTGCCGACGCTACTTCGTTCGCGCGGTGCCTTATCCCGCTGCCGCAGCGACCATCATCGCCAGTGCGTCCTCGATGATCTCCACCGACGGGTGTGCGTGGTCGAGACCCAACTTTTTGGCCTCATGGTCGATTTCTGGCACGCTGAGATAGACCACGCCGTCGGCGTCTTCCCAGATCAGCATTTCCAGCGGTAGCAGCAGACCCATAAGCTGGGATGCGGCGATGGCTGGCGTGCTAAACTGCGGATGACCGAAGATGACCTTGACCGTGGGACGCAGTTCCACGCCAATGCTTTCTGCGCCCTTCTGATGGTCGATGACCGCAAAAATGGTGGCATCCGCTGCTTCAGCTGCGGCCGTGAGGTTGGCCAAAGCCTGCTCAACGCTGACATTGGCGCGGGTCGTGACCACATCGGCCAACGAGGCTGAGGCGGCAAGCACACAACCGATGATGGCGGCAGCGAGTTTGGTGGGGGTCATCTTTCAGATCCTTAAACTATTGAACTACATGGTTAACACCGCCGAATTTTAACACAGCCAAACTTTGCAAGAAACAGAGCCCGCGATCACATCACCGCGATAAGTCTGCGTCGATCTATCGCTTGGCGAAAACGCGCTCATGCGGTCGTCTATTGCGCGATTGAAAGCCGCCAAGAGGTGCAGTTCACGTAGTGCAAACAGGTCATCAAGATCACCACGCACAACACGTTTGACTGAAATCGTTTTCATGCCTCGCTGTTATGTTGGAACACCTGAAAGGGTGTCGTGGTTGCTACAGTATCAATCCCATCACGCTATGGCAGGCGACGGGGACGCCGCAAATATCAGTCCTCATTTGTCGTCACCGCTGGCTTGCGCGCAGTGTCGCGCTCTGCAAAAATTCACCATGACATCGCAAACCCACGCCTTCGATGATTTGAAACCGTCGCGCGCGGATATTGAACGCATGTGCGATACGCAGCAGCCAACCACCCTTACAAACTGCGATCTAGACGGGTTGGATTTATCGGATCTAGACTTCACCGGTTGGTGTTTTGATCACTGCGGTTGCAAACGCACGTCTTTCAATGGCTCACAGCTGGATGGCACAAGTTTCAAGAGCTGCCGCGCTGCGGACGCGCGCTTTTTGGGCGCGGCCTTGCAAGAGAGCACGATTGACGGTGGGGATTTCAGCAACACAGATTTTCGCAACGCCCTGCTGGCGGACATCACGATACGCCATTGCAAGATGACAGGTGCTGACCTGACAGACGCGAAAACCGCCAACCTGGTTTTGCAGGACGTTCTATTGGTCTTCGCAATTCTCCCGAAGCTTTCGTTTCGCAAGATGACCCTGAGGCGCGTTAATTTCAGCGAGGCGGACCTGCGGTCATGTGACTTTCGCGATTCTATATTTGACGACTGCTCCCTCCGCGACGCAAATCTGGAAAACTGCATGTTTGAAAACGCCGATCTGCGCGGTGCTGATCTCAGCGGTGTTAGATTGCATGATGCGCGCCGCTTCAAAGGCGCTCTCATCTCTAAACGACAGGCGGCCGAATTGCTCGCTCAACTCGGCCTGCGGGTGTTCTAGCGCAGCACGGCACACCACCTATTCACCGCGCAATCACCCTATTCGTATGCCGCATCGACCATAAATTCGACCTTCAGTTCAGCTCGCGCCAGTTTGGCATTCACACAAGCGCGCGCCGGGGCGTGACCGGACGGAACCCATGCATTCCAGACCGCGTTCAACCCTGCAAAGTCATCCATATCTGCCAGCCAAACCGTGACCCGCAGCATCTTTTCGCGCGATGATCCGGCCTTGATCAGCAGCGCGTCGATCTTGTCCAGACAGGTCTGCACCTGAATTTCTATTGTGTTGCCTTCGGCCACTTGGCCCGTCAAATACGCCACGCCGTTGTGTTTGACGATTTTTGAGGAGCGTTCGCCCGTTTCAATGCGTTCGATCATTGTTTTTTCCTTTGATGTTCAACTGTATGTTCCCCCATGACCTAGCAGAGCGCGCGCCGAGGGACTATCTGTTTGCAACCTGATCAAGGATGCCCAATGCCCGTACCAAACCAAGCCGCCCTCGATTTTCTGCTGACCCGCCGGTCGCGCCCCGCCAAGACGCTGCGCGCACCCGTGCCGGACCGCGCGACGCTGGATATGCTGTTGAGCGCCGCCGCGCGCACGCCAGATCATGGCAAACTGGAACCTTGGCGGTTTATCGTGCTGGGCAAGCCTGCGTTGGCGCGGTTGGCGGGCATGATCCCGGACCGGGCAGCCGCGTTGAATATCGCGCCAGACAAGCTGGAAAAATCGATCTCACAATATCGCGACGCGGACCTTGCGATTGTGGTGGTCGACAGCCCCGTGGCGTCTGAAAAGGTGCCAAAGGTTGAACAGACCTATTCGGCGGGGGCTGTCTGTCTATCCTTGCTCAACGCGACCCTTGCGGCGGGTTGGGGGGGCAATTGGCTGTCCGGCTGGGCATCCCATGACCGTGTGTTTTGCGAAGACGGGCTCGGCCTTGCGCCCGATGAACGCATCGCGGGGCTGATCCATATCGGCACTGAAACCAACGCACCACCCGAACGCCCGCGTCCCGATCTGGCGCAGAAGGTAACGTGGCTTGACGCATGATATTTTCGGATTTCGCTAAGGCGCTTGGCCAAATCAACGACCGCGCATTCCGCCGCGTGCTTTTTCTTGGCCTTGGTCTAACGGTGGCCCTGCTGGTGGCAATCTACGCAGGCTTTTTGGCACTTATTGACGTGTTTGCTGCAGGCCCCATCACGCTGCCGATTATTGGGGAAGTCACATGGATCGGCAATCTGCTCGGCTGGGGCGGGCTTGGCGTCATCATCTTGATGTCGATCTTCCTGATGATCCCTGCCGCATCCGCCATCACGTCGTTCTTCCTCGAAGACGTGGCGGACGCTGTCGAAGCCAAACATTTCCCGCATCTGCCCCCCGCCCCTAAGGTGGCGTTCATGCAAGCACTGCGCGACACCATGATATTCTTTGGCGTGCTGGTCGGGGCAAAT